>NZ_JBFBLH010000002.1:0-732076 GCF_040702585.1 Rhodococcus sp. NPDC079359 | reverse complement strand
ATTCCTCGAAGACCTCGAGCGGCAGGCCACCAAGTTCGAGGAGATGCGCGATCGCTCCCTCGCCCGCGAACGCGCGAAGGCCGAAGCACGCGCCTCCTAGTGCCTGGGCAGTGGCACGGTTAAGTGCCTTCGGCGGCACTTGACCGCACCACTGCGGCGAAGCCGCATACTGGGGTGTGAACGAATTCTGGGACCGCATTTCCGCGGTGAGTCCTGATCCGCCGGTGTGGATCGTCCAAGTTGCCGCGCTGGCCGCTCTTGTCATCGTGGTACTGCCGCAGACCTGGCGCATCGCCCGCAATGTCGTGACCATCGCGCACGAGGGTGCGCACCTGTTCGTTGCGCTGATCACCGGCCGACAGCTGATGGGCCTGCGACTGCACTCCGACACCTCGGGCGTCGCTATCTCGAAGGGCAAGCCCACCGGCCTCGGCGTGATCGCGATGACCTTCGCCGGCTACGTGGGGCCGTCGCTGCTCGGTCTCGGCGCCGCGTTCGTGCTCGGAACCCAGCATGCAGTCGCGGTGTTGTGGATCGGCGTCGTGTCGATTGCGTTGATGCTGTTGATGATTCGCAACATCTACGGGCTGCTCTCGCTCGTCGTCGTCGGAGCTGCCCTGTTCGTCGTGTCCTGGTGGGGCACCGGAGAGCAGCAGGTCGCTGCGGCGTACTTCATCACGTTCTTCCTGCTGATCGCCGGTCCGCGTCCCGTTCTCGAACTGCAGAAATCACGCAGCGCAGGACGGGCCAGGGACTCCGACGCCGATCAGCTGGCTCGGTTGACCTTCCTCCCCGGCATCGTCTGGGTCGGCCTGTTCCTGCTCGTCACCGTCGGCTCACTGGCGTTGGGGGCGTGGCGAATTCTGATGCCGGTGCAGTGACGGGAAGCCGGGTGGTCCTACCGGTCTACGAATTGTCGGTCAACATCCTCACCAGTCGGGCCACCCGATCTGCGCGGGTCTGCTCGCGCGCCGCGTTGTCGATCGGCATCAACAATTGGCGCCGTTCGCTGGCGCGCTTGCGCTCCCAGGCCGCTGTGCACTCTGCGTTCTCCATTGCCTGCTCGAGGTCTTTCGGAACCGGCACCAGATCGGGGTCGGCCGGCTCGAATTCGCACGACAACAGATCACCGATGTTGACGCCCAATCGGCGCTGAAGGCCCGCACCGACATAGACGAAGGACCCGGGCATCACATCTGCATCAGCCTTGTTCAGTCCCAAGTTGAGGCTGAGGCCGTCGATCGAACCGTCGATCCGGCGCGTCGGCCATCGCTTCGCGGCCTCGACCAATTCTGCCGGGACTCGGACGATGGCATACGTGTTCTTGCCCCACGTCAACGGTTCGAGCACTCCGTCGAATCGAATGCGATCACTCACGATTACCTCGCATCGTAGACACACCGCTGAGGGAAAATTCGCCCACGATCGCAGCATAAACGAACGATCTCTGCGGAATGGAGACTCGCATCGAACCCCCTTGCAGATCGAGAACCATTAGATTCGAGTCGTGAACCTCTCCGAGGTATGGACCGCATACATGGCGATGCTTCGTGAACGTGCGCCCGTCACCGCCGCCTCGATTCGGCCCCCACGGACATTGGATGAGCGAGAGGCCGCGGAACGTGAGACCACGCCGTGGACGTCGGAACTGCGAGAGTTCTACGGACTGCACGACGGGCAGCACGAAACCTACGGCGAGGACTACGTTCCGGTCGGCTCGGTGTTGCCGGACTTCACTCTCTGCTCGCTCGACCGAGCTGTCGATCGGCACCGGTTCAGTCTCGAAAATCTGCATCCGATCGACGATCTGGGTGAGGACTGGCCGGCCGAAGTGCTTGCTCAGGAGGCAGGTGAGACGGCCGAGATGTTCGTCCCGGCATATGTTCCCATCGCCGAAGACGGTTCAGGCAGCACACTTTACGTCGACACGCGCCCGGGTGCTCGGCAAGGCTGTATCCGCAGTTTCTCGTACGATTCCGCAGACCAAGGCGCGCCCTGGTTCAACTCGCTGACCGAGTACATCGCAGCGGTGCACCGCAGCGTCGAGACCGGATCGGCGATCTACGACGACGTGACGCCCACGTTCGTTGACGGCGTGCTCCATTGGCGTGACCCCGCGTTATCGGAGGGATCGATGGCATACGCGGCTACTCTGCCAGTCGTTCGAGTGCCATTCCCGCTTATCGATTTTCGACCATCGCAGCTCTCGGACGACGACGACCTGATCAGTCTCGACCATGTCCGTCGCACCGTCGTCGATACCGCTCGGAAGCTGCATCCGCATTCCGTTGTGGAGGACGCCAGAGCGGTATATCGGCAGGTGCCGCGCGTGCGCGGTGCCAACATGAACTGGTGGGTGTCGATGGATGGGTCGGAGGTGGTCTACACCGCGATCGTCACCGGAGAAGATCACGACGTCGTCGTCCTGGAGCTTCCATCCGGGGGATGCGTCTTCGAAGTGGACGAGTGAGACGGGCGCTGGACTGATCCCGACGAACGAAGGGATACGCATGGCCGTCATGGACGACGCACCGAGAGTGCATGCCGAGACACGTGCGCAGTGGCGGACGTGGTTGTCCGCCCATCACGGAACTGCGGAATCGGCGTGGCTGGTGTCGTGGAAGAAGGCCACTGGAAAACCGGCGATCAGCTACGACGACGCCGTCGCGGAAGCGCTCGCGGTGGGCTGGGTGGACAGTCGACCCCGCAAGCTGGACGACGAGCGAACCATGTTGTATTTCTCGCCCCGCAAACCCGCGAGCGCGTGGTCCCGTCCGAACAAGATCCGTATCGAGGCCCTTCGCGAAGCAGGCCTGATGCTTCCGGCGGGAGAGCGCGCCGTCCAGGCTGCCGTGGCCAACGGAGCATGGACCGTTCTCGACGAGGTCGAGGATCTGATTGTTCCCGAGGACCTGGCCGCCGCCTTCGCCGAACACGTTGATGCGGAAAGTAATTGGAACCAGTTTCCGCCGTCCGCGCGTCGCGGGATTCTGGAGTGGATCGTGACCGCCAAGCGGCCCGAGACCCGAGCCTCTCGAGTGCACGAGACTGCTCGGCTCGCTTCGATCGGCGAGCGCGCAGCTCGATGGCAACCCAAGCGGGACCGACAGCCGGGGTAGCCGACCGTCACACGCGAAGCGATCCTCGAAAGATGATGTTCAGCAATCGGCGTCGCGCCTCGGTAGGCGATAGCTGTTCCTCCAGCACGTGAGAGGTCATCGAGGTGATCCCCGCGATGACAAGCCCGGCCAGCATCTCGACGTCCACATCGGCCCGAAGACGTCCTTGCCTGCCCAGAACCGACAGCAGCCCGTGTACGTCTGCGCGGAACCGTTCGATGTGTCCGGTGACGGCCTGCGGCGGCGATCCCAGTGCGGCCGCCGTGAGCAGGGCCCTCGTCGGGGATTCGACGAAATAGTTCAACTGCAGGTCGATGTAGTCACCCAGCACCGTCATCGGATCCGACCCTGCGCCCCGGTCCAACACGTCCTGAAGCCGCGCCTCGACGCGCACCACTTCCTGCTCGACCCAGGCTTCCAGAATCCGAGGCACGTCCGGAAAGTAGCTGTACAGAGTAGGTCGGGACACCTTCGCACGCGCGGCTACTGCGGACATCGTCATGCGCCCGGTCCCCTGCTGGCCGGCCAATTCGATCGCGGCGAGCATGATCCGTTGGCGAGCGGACAGCTCTTCGTCCGTCTTCACAGCGTTCTCCCCACCACTCCTTGTCAGCAGCCTTACAACCTGTAAGGCTATCGGTCATGGCACGCACTCCGCACCCGGCCGTCGCGACCGAGCATCCTCTGTCTCCGGACAGGCTGAGGCGACTCCGCATCTGGAACCTCTCGCTGTCCGCGCTGCACGCTGTTCAGGCCATCGCGGTGCTCGTCATCGCATCCGACTTCGCCATCGATGTGACCACCGCCTACCCCGCGGGACCGCCGGGAACGGTGGTTCCGCAAGCGCAGGAAGCGTTCGCGGTTCCCATCGGTATCGCCGTCGCCGTCTTCCTCGCACTGGCGGCGGTGGATCACTTCGTCACCGGGGTTCCACTACGAAAGTCATACGAACGCAACCTCTCTCGCGGTATCAACCCGTTTCGATGGCTCGAGTACAGCGTCAGCGCCACGATCATGGTGGTCCTCATCGCCCTGTACGCCGGCATCACGCAGATCAGCGCGCTGATCGCGATCGTGGGTGCCAACGTCGCGATGATCCTGTTCGGTTGGCTCCAGGAGCGCTTCAACCCACCTGGACAGCGACCGGACCTCACCGCGTTCTGGTTCGGCTGTGTCGCCGGTGCCGCACCCTGGGTAGCGATCACCGTGAACCTCGTCGGTGCTTCGGAAGTTCCCGGGTTCGTCTACGGAATCTTCTTCTCGCTGTTCGTCTTCTTCATGAGCTTCGCGGCCAACCAATGGCTGCAGTACCGAAGGATCGGGCCGTGGCGGGACTACGCATTCGGCGAGTTCGTCTACCTCGTACTCAGCCTCGCCGCGAAATCTGCTCTGGCCTGGCAGATCGTTGCCGGGTCGCTCGCATGATCGGACGCGGAAGGTCACACCCGGGGTCCTTCGACGACGACGTGGTTCTCATCACCGGCGCGACATCGGGCATCGGTGCCGGACTCGCCACCCGGTTCCACGCTCGTGGGGCCCACGTCGTCGTCACCGGTCGCGACAGCGTGCGCCTGAGTGCGATGGCCGCGGAGCACCCCGGCATGACGCCGATCGTCATGGACGTCTGCGACCCGGAATCCGTGGGCCGCGCGATAGCGGAGATCGCCGCGTCGATTCCGCATCTGACGACTCTGATCAACAATGCCGGAGTCCAACGCCCACTAAACTTCTCGGCGCAGGAGCAGCCGGAGAGTGCCGACATCGCCGACGAGATCGCCACCAATTTCACCGGCCTCGTGAACGTCACCTCGGCAGCGCTGCCCCTCCTGCGCCGTGCTCCTCGCTCAAGGGTGGTGCACGTGGGCTCCGGCCTCGGCTTCGTTCCGCTCACCGGCGCTCCCGTGTACTCCGCGACCAAGGCAGCCGTGCATTCGTTCACCGTCAGTCTTCGGCATCAACTGCGCCGAACCACCGTTCAGGTCGTCGAACTCGTCCCGCCGATAGTCGACACACCGTTGCACCGCAGCATGGACAGCGCGCCGCCGATGGCGATGCCGTTGGAGAAGTTCCTCGACAAGACGATGGCCGGACTCGACAGAGGCCGCGACGAGATCGCCATCGGACTGGGCCGAGTGTCGATCATCGGGTCGAGGCTCGCCCCGTCGGTCTTGCTCGGACTCGTCAATCGAGGCAGTCCACCCCGCTAGAACACCACCCACAGCAGCGATGCCAGGGCGAAGATCGCCAGTCCCAGTGTCGTTTCCATGACGGTCCAGGTCTTGAGGGTCGTCTTCTCGTCCATGCCGAAGAAGCGGCTGACGAGCCAGAAGCCGGAGTCGTTGACGTGGGAGAGCACGGTGGCTCCAGCGGCCAGGGCGAACACCAACAGCGCGATCTTGAAGTTGCTCAGATCCAATTCGGCCACCTGCACCGAGATCAGTCCGGCGGTCGTGGTGAGAGCGACGGTGGCCGAACCCTGCGCGACGCGTAGCGCGGTGGCGATCAGGAAGGCCTGCAGCAGGATCGGCAGTCCGAGGCCGGACAGCGAGGAGGTGAGCGACTGCCCGATGCCACTGGCCCGGAGCACGCCACCGAACATGCCGCCGGCACCGGTGATCAGGATGATCGAGCAGATGGGCCCGAGCGCCTGATCCATGTACTTGGCACCGTCGGCCACCGGGAAGCGTCCCGGCGCGAGGATGAACAGAGCCAGCAGCAGCGTGATGAGCAGCGCGATCGGTGTCTGACCGATGAGCGTCAGCGCTGCGGCCCAGGTCTCGTCTCCGGTCAGCACACCCGACGTGGTCAGTGTGTTGACGACGGTGTTGAGAGAGATCAACACCAGAGGCGTCAGCAGAATGAACAGCACCGCACCGAACTTCGGAGCCGGATCGCGCAGCGCGGCCATTTCCTTGTCGTGCTCGTCGGAGTTGGCAGCGCCGTCGGAGAAGAGATCTGCAGGCAAGGTGTGGAACCGCTTGCCGAGCTGGGTACCGACGAGGTACGAGCCGACGAACCAGGAGACGACGGCAACGGGAACGCCGACGAGCAGTACCGAACCGATGTCGCCGCCGAGGAGTTCGGTGGCAGCGACCGGACCGGGGTGCGGGGGAACGATGGCGTGCATCGCGGCAAATGCGCCTGCGGTCGGGAGGGCATACAGCAGCACCGATCCGCCGAAACGTTTGGCGACGGTGAAGATGATCGGCAGGAAGACGACGAGGCCCGCGTCGAAGAAGATGGGGAAGCCGAAGATGAGTGCGGCGACACCGAGCGCCAGAGGTGCGCGTTTGGCCCCGAATCGGTTGATCAGGGTATCGGCCAATACCTGTGCACCACCGGTGATTTCGAGCAGTCTGCCGACCATCACGCCGAGCGCGACGAGCAGCGCCACCGAGCCGAGCGTGGAACTGAAGCCCGAGAGCAGGGCCGACGGCACGTCCGCCAGCGGGATTCCGGCCGCGACGGCGGTGACCGCGCTGACCAGGACCAGGGAGACGAAGGCGTGCAGTTTCACCTTCATGATGAGGAAAAGCAGGATTGCAACGGCTGCGGCGGCGATCAGCAGCAGAGCTGTCGTTCCGTATGCCGGTTCGATCGGATCCATCGGTATACCTCGTTCGCTCGGCTCGAATTCTGACCATAACGGACACTCGGGACGTCGCGCGGGGTTACGAGCGCTGGTTGTGAGTCGGCTTCGGACGGGTGGAGTACGGTGCGGGTATGAGTGATGGGGATCACGTACTGGGTGGGGACGGCTCCGAAGAACCGACGAAGGAGCAGCTGCGCGAGCAAGCGCAGCGGTACGCCGCGGCGGCGCGTCTGAAGATGAAAGAGCGTCGGGAGAAGTCGTCCGGGGGCCTCGGAGCGGTGGTTGCCGAACGCGCAGGCGGCTGGGACCTCGACGATCAGAACACCGTGGCGATGGACCGGCAGCAGCGACTCTGGAACGGGGTGATGGACCGCTACTTCCGGATGGAGATCGACGGTTGGGAGACCATTCCGGAGTCGCCGGTGCTCGTCGTCGGCGTGCATTCGGGTGCGCCGTTCGTCTGGGACGCGTGGACCGTCGGCGCTCAGTGGTGGCGGCACTTCGGTGAAGGACGCATTCTGCACGGAACCGCGCACGATGCCTTGATGGCGTTCCCCTTGATCGGAAAGGTCTTTCGATCCATGGGGGTGCTTCCCGCGGCACCGGACTCGATGTCGACGGCACTGGCCGAGGGCCGAGACGTCATCGTGTGGCCGGGCGGCGAGGTCGATTCGCTGCGGCCCTGGAGCAAACGGGACGAGGCGACCCTCGGTGGTCGAACCGGCTTCATCAAGCTCGCCATCCGGATGGGTGTTCCCATCGTGCCGGTGGCAACGGTGGGTGGGGCAGACGCGATGCCGGTGCTCATTCGCGGCGACAAGCTGTCGAAAGCGTTGAAGCTGGACAAGATTGCGCGGTTGAAGGTCTTTCCGATCGCGATCTCGCTGCCGTGGATCATTGCGCCCGCGGCGCTACCGCAGATTCCGTTGCCCGCGAAGATTCGCACTCGTTTCATGCCGCCGGTCGAACTGGACCACGATCCGGCGCGGTGCGAGGACGAGGCGTACGTCGACGCCAAGTACGACGAGGTGCGCGCGAGCATTCAGTCCGGGATGGACGCCCTGGCCCGTAAACGAAAGTTCCCCGTCTTCGGTTGATCGACCGCCGCGTGGCATCGCGGACGGAAGCTGACCGCGATCGTTTTTAACGTCTCCGTCGTAGGGATTCACCGCTACGACGAGGGGCGTCACAGATGATCGAAACTTCGGGATTGACCAAGACTTTTCAGCAAGGCAAGAAGACCGTCGAGGCGGTGCGCGGCATCGATCTGACGATCGGTGAGGGAGAGTTGGTGGCTCTGCTCGGCCCCAACGGGGCCGGCAAGTCGACCACTCTGCGGATGCTGACCACGTTGCTGGCACCGACGTCGGGATCGGCCCGCATCGCCGGATTCGACGTGGGCAAAGACCGGGATCGAGTCCGCCGCAGCCTGGGCTACGTGGGGCAGGGCAACGGTGCGGGCCACAATCAGCGCGACCGCGACGAGCTGGTGGTGCAAGGGCAGTGCTACGGCATGACGCGTCGCCGATCAGGCAGTCGCGCAGACGAATTGATCGAGGCACTCGAACTCGGCGAGCTCGCGACTCGTACCGTGTCGACGCTGTCCGGCGGGCAGCGTCGACGACTCGACATCGCACTGGGTCTGGTGCATCGGCCGCCGTTGCTGTTTCTCGACGAACCGACCACCGGCATGGACCCGCAGAGCCGGGCGAATCTGTGGGACCACATTCTGCGGCTGAGGCGAGAGATGGGCACCACCATCGTGCTCACCACGCACTATCTCGACGAGGCCGATTCGATGGCCGAGCGGGTGATCGTCGTCGATCGCGGCACCGTCATCGCCGACGACACCGCCGCCGCACTGAAATCGGAACTGGCAGGTGATCTGATCGTCCTCACCGTGTCCGACGCGTCGGCGCTGGCTGCGCTTCTCGACGGTGTAGCCGGTGTCAGAGACGTGACGGTGGCGGGTTCGCGTCTGAACATCCGGGTCGAGCGGGCCGAGGTGGTTCTTCCGGATCTCCTGCGGCTGAGCGAGTCTCATGGCATCAGGGTGCTGACGGCGGATACGACGCGACCGACCCTCGACGACGTGTTCCTCGGCCTCACCGGGCGCAGTCTTCGTGAGAGCACCGCGACGGATTCCGCATCTCTCGAAACCGCAGGCACGGCAGGAGAACTCCGATGAACGTTCTGTCGGGAAGCACATTGGTGATGGGCCGCGAACTGCGGCCGATGGTCCGCGATCCGTTCACGGTGATCTTCAGTCTCATCCAACCGTTGATCCTGCTCGCACTGTTCGGCCCACTGCTCACCGAGGTGCCCGGCCTCGGGGACGGAAGCGTCTGGGACTGGTTCGTTCCGGGGGTCCTCGCGATGATCACCATTTTCGGAACCTCCATGACGGGCTCGAATTTGTTGGCGGAGCTGCAGCAGGTGTCTCACGAACGGATGTTGGTGACCCCCTTGCCGCGATCGGCGCTGCTCGTCGGGCGCGCGTTCAAGGAAATGGTCCCGCTGGCTGCGCAGGCCGTCTTGATCATCCTGGTCGCCTTACCGCTCGGCCTGTCCGTGAATCCGGTCGGTGCCGCCGTGGGCATCGTGTTGCTCGGCGTGTTCGGTGTCGGTCTGGGCGCGTTGTCCTACACGCTGGCTTTGGCTGTGCGCGGCCAGGATTGGGTGTTCTGGTCGATACAGCAGACTCTGATGTTCCCGCTGCTCATCCTGTCGGGCACGATGCTGCCGCTGACGGCCGCACCGGGGTGGATGCAGTTCCTGGTGAACATCAACCCGCTCGGGTACCTGGTCGATGCCGAACGTGCACTGTTCGCGGGCGACTTCACAAGTTCGACGGTGACGGCCGGTGTCTTCGCGGCCGTGGCTACCGCTGCGGTCGGACTTACCGTCGGGATCCGGGCTATGGGTTCCTCGCGGGTGTGAGGCTAAGCTCGGCTCATGGATCGGCCTGCGGTAATTCTCGAAAACGATGTGACCGTGTACGACTTCTATCTGCGTCATCAGCAGAATCGTCAGGTCGCGAGGTTGGCTTATGCCACCCTGGCCAGGCGATTCCGCCCGAGGGTGTCGTATCCCGACGGTGCCCGTGAGGAGTTGCGTCGTCTCGTCTACGACAACACGCGTCTGCTCATCGCGGTCAATCATCTGACCGAGAACGATCCGTACACCCTCGCAGCGGCGGCATGGGCGTCGCCGCTGCGTCCGGTCATCGGTCGCACCCGGGTGCTGGCCAAGGACGAGCTGTTCCAGGAACCCAAGCAGCGCAAGCGAATCGACATGATGGGCGGTATCCCCGTCTTCCGCGGCAAGAATCACGGCATGCGGGCCGTCAGCGCCGCGGGCAACCGCATGATGGACGTCAGTGCCGAGCGAATGAAGCGAGGCGACGATCTTGCGGTGTTCCCCGAGGGGACCTGCAATCTCGAGGATCCGACGACGGTGCAGCACGTCGGCAGCGGTATCGGCCACATCGCGATGCGGGCGCGCAAGCTCGGGGTCGAGCCGGTGCTGATCTGTATCGGTCTGAGCTACGGTCCCGGTGCGCCGAAGGTGAAGCAGGCCAGCGTCTACATCGACACGCCCATCACCGATTTACCCGAGAAGCCGATCGACTTCACCCGGGTGGTGGCAGAGGGAATGCAGAAGGCACTCGACGGAGCGGTGGCTGCGTACTGATCGCATTGTCGGTGTTGATAGAAACAGAGGACAGTTATCGGGTTCGGCGTCGTAAGGGAGATATTCGTGAGTGATCAGATCAAGACGGCCATTGTCACCGGTAGTGCACGGGGAATCGGTGCTGCGGTAGCCAAGCGGCTGGCCAAGGACGGTTTCGGAGTTGCCGTGGTCGACCTCGACGAGGCCGCGTGCAGCGACACCGTCGGTGCCATTCAGTCCGCAGGCGGGCAGGCAGTGGCCATCGGTGCCAACGTTGCCGACGAGGAATCGGTGCAGACCGCCGTCGATCGCATTGCCAGCGAATTCGGTGCGCCGACCGTACTGATCAACAACGCGGGCATCACTCGCGACAATCTTCTGTTCAAGATGACGGTGCAGGACTGGGATTCCGTGCTCGGCGTACACCTGCGCGGATCGTTCCTGATGACCCGCGCGGTCCAGAAGCACATGATCGACGCCAAGTGGGGCCGCATCGTCAACCTGTCGAGTACGTCTGCTCTCGGCAATCGCGGACAGGCCAACTACTCCGCAGCCAAGGCCGGCATGCAGGGCTTCACCAAGACCCTCGCCATCGAGCTCGGCAAGTTCGGCGTCACCGCCAACGCCATCGCCCCGGGATTCATCGAGACCGAGATGACGGCAGCCACCGCAGAACGCGTCGGCATGCCGTTCGAGGACTTCAAAGCTGCTGCTGCGTCGCAGATTCCGGTCAATCGCGTCGGACATCCCGATGACATCGCGCACCTGGCGTCGTTCTTCGTCAGCGAGGGTGCCGGCTTCATCTCGGGTCAGGTCGTCTACGCCGCCGGTGGGCCCAAGGACTGACCTCTCCTGAACGCGTGAATGGACCATTCACGAGCCCAGACGGGTGTGAACGGTCCATTCACGCCGAACGGACATCGACCTACGGCGTCGGCATGCCGCCGTTGACGTTCAGTGTGTCGCCGGTGACGTAGCCCGATTCGGCCGACGACAGATAGACGTACGCACCGGCGATCTCGGCGGGCTGCCCTGCGCGTCCGAGCGGTGTTTCCTTGCCGAATTCCGGCAGTGCCGAGGTCGGCTGGCCGCCGGCTGCCTGCAGCGGTGTCCAGAACGGTCCCGGCGCAACGACATTGACGCGGATTCCCTTCGGTGCCAACTGCTGTGCGAGGGCCTTGCTGATGGTGTTGATGGCCATCTTCGTGGTCGCGTAGTCCACCAGGCCGGGTGACGGTGTGTATGCCTGGATCGAGCTGGTGTTGACGATGGTGGAGCCGGCGGGCATGTGCGGCACCGCTTCCTGGATGATCCAGAACAGTGCGTAGACGTTGGTTTTGAACGTCTGATCGAATTGTTCGGACGTCAGGTCGGCCAGATCTTCGACGAACTGCTGCTTACCTGCGACGTTGATCAGCAGGTCGAGGCCACCGAGTTCGTCGACGGCAGTGCGCACGATGCCGCGCGCGGCCTGCTCGTCGGTGAGATCTGCCGGTGCCAGGATTGCGGTGCGGCCGGCGTCGCGGATCAACTGCGCAACCTCCTGCGCGTCCTTCTCTTCTGCCGGTAGGTAATTGAGAACCACGTCGGCGCCCTCGCGTGCGATGGCAATGGCTGCTGCTCGTCCGATTCCGGAATCAGCCCCGGTGATCAAGGCCTTGCGGCCGGTGAGGCGTCCGGATCCGCGGTATGTCTGCTCACCGTGGTCGGCGAGGGGCTGAAGATCTGCGGCCAGGCCGGGCGGATCCTGGTGCTGCTCCGGGAAGCCGTCCTGGCGGTACTGCGTGACGGGGTTGGTGAAGGTGTACTGATCGCTCACTGTGGAATCGTCTCCGAATACGGTGAAATGCGTGAAGAACCTCTGCTTGATTCCGTGTATCTCACGCATGCCCCGAAGCGGTCGGCCACAAACTGTGACCGACCGGACCGCCCTGCGAAAAACTCAGGGCAGTATCGAATCGACGTAGCCGCCGTCGACGCGTAGAGCGCCACCGGTGGTCGCAGAGGCCTGCTCGGAGCTCAAGTAGACGATCATGTTGCCGATCTCGCTCGGCTCGATCAGGCGTCCGATGAGCGATTGTGGCCTGTGCTCCTTCATGAACTGCGCCTGCGCCTCGTCCCAGGGGAGGTCGTCGCCGACGAGCTCGCCGACGAACTTCTCGACGCCCTCGGTGTGGGTGGGGCCCACGATCACGGAATTGACCGTAACTCCGCTTCCTGCAGCAGCTTTCGCAAATCCGCGGGTCACTGCGAGCAGTGCGGTCTTCGTCATTCCGTAGTGGATCATCTCCTCGGGAATCACGACCGCGGAATCGCTGCAGATATTCTGGATTCGGCCCCAGCCCGCCTCGGTCATCGCCGGCAGATACGTGCGGATCAGCCGGATTGCCGAGAGCACGTTCACCTCGAAATAGCGTCGCCATTCGTCGTCGTCGATGTCGAGAGCGGGTTTGGCTCCGAAAATACCGAGGTTGTTCACCAGAATGTCGACCACCGGCACCTTCGCGAGCAACGTCTCGACTCCGTCGGCCGTCGCGAGATCGGCAGCGACGACGATCACCCGCGCACCGGGCACTGCCGTCAGCAACTGTTCCTCGGCCGAATCCAGCGCCGACTCGCTGCGGCCGTTGAGGACCACGCGCGCACCGGCGCGGGCCAATTCGGTGGCAATCGCCAATCCGATGCCCTGACTGGAGCCGGAAATCAAAGCGGTGCGGCCGTCGAGATCGATGTTCATGAAGCCTCCCAGAGTTGTGGAACGACTCCAGTGTGCGCCTTTCGAAGACGTGAATGGTCCATTCACCGGCCCTGACGGGGGTGAATGGACCATTCACGCAGAAGGGGGCGGGGGACTACTACGAATACGAGTAGAAACCCTTACCGGTTTTGCGACCCAGCATTCCGGCGTCCACCATGCGCTGCAGGAGCGGCGGCGGCGCGTAGTGCGGTTCGCGGAACTCCGCGTACAGCGACTCTGCGACCGCGAGGGTGACGTCGAGGCCGACGGTGTCGGTCAGACGCAACGGTCCCATGGGGTGTGCGCAACCGTTGACCATGCCCTCGTCGATGTCCTCGGCGCTGGCGAAGCCGGACTCGAGCATGCGGATGGCCGAGACCATGTACGGGATGAGCAGTGCGTTGACGATGAATCCGGCTCGATCACCGGCGCGAATCGTCTTCTTGCCCAGCGTGTTTCCGGCGTAGTCCGTCACCGCTGCGACGGTTTCCTCGCTGGTCAGCAGGCTGACGACGATTTCCACCAACGGCAGTACCGGCACCGGGTTGAAGAAGTGCACGCCGACGACCTTGTCGGGACGCTTCGTCGCGTTGGCCATCTTGATGACCGGGATCGACGAGGTGTTCGTGGCCAGGATTCCCTCGGGCTTGACGATGGAATCGAGCTTGCCGAACAGGTCCAGCTTGAGCGACTCGATCTCCGGTGCTGCCTCGACCACGAGATCGCGGTCCGCGAAATCGCCGATCTCGAGTGTCAACGTGATTGCAGCGCGGGCCTTCTCGGCTGCGTCGGCTTCGATGCGACCGGATTTGACGGCGCGAGCGAAGGACTTGTCGAGGCGAGCTTCTGCGGCGTCGGCCGTCGCCTGGCTCGTCTCCAGGATCAGTACGGAACTGCCGGAGCGAGCACACATTTCGGCGATGCCGGCACCCATGGTGCCGCCGCCGATGACGCCGACGAGGTTGATGTCGCTCATTTGAGCAGCGCCCGCGACATGACGACACGCTGAATCTGGTTGGTGCCCTCGTAGATCTGGGTGATCTTCGCGTCACGCATCATGCGCTCGACCGGGAAGTCGGTGGTGTAGCCGGCACCGCCGAAGAGCTGCACGGCGTCGGTGGTGACCTCCATGGCCACGTCCGAGGCGAAGCACTTGGCAGCCGCGGAGATGAACCCGAGGTTCTTCTCGCCGCGCTCGGCGCGGGCTGCGGAGCTGTAGACCATCAGGCGGGCGGCTTCGACCTTCATCGCCATGTCGGCGAGCATGAACTGCACTGCCTGGAAGCTCGAGATCGAGGTGCCGAACTGCTTGCGGTCCTTGGTGTATGCGATGGCCGCGTCGAGGGCACCCTGTGCCAGGCCGACGGCCTGTGCGCCGATGGTGGGGCGCGTGTGGTCGAGTGTTTCCAGCGCGGTCTTGAAGCCGGTACCGGGCTCGCCGATGATGCGATCGCCGGGAATCTTGCAGTTCTCGAAGTACAGCTCGGCGGTGGGCGAACCCTTGATGCCGAGCTTCTTCTCCTTTGGGCCGACGACGAATCCCTCGTCGTCCTTGTGCACGATGAACGAGGAAATGCCGTTGGCACCCTTGTCGGGATCGGTCACGGCCATGACGGTGTACCAATCGGACTTGCCGCCGTTGGTGATCCAACACTTGGAGCCGTTGAGGATCCAGTCGTCACCATCGGCCTTGGCGCGGGTGCGCATGCTCGCCGCGTCGGATCCCGCTTCGCGCTCGGACAGGGCGTACGACGCCATCGCGCCACCGGCGAGGGACGGCAGGACCTGCTTCTTGAGTTCCTCGGAGCCCTTGAGGATCAGGCCCATCGTGCCGAGCTTGTTGACCGCAGGGATCAGCGAGGACGAGCCGCAGACGCGTGCGACCTCTTCGATGACGATGCAGGCTGCGACGGAGTCGGCACCCTGGCCGTCGTATTCCTCGGGAACGTGGATGGCGTTGAAGCCGGAAGCGTTGAGTGCTTTGAGTGCTTCCTCGGGGAAGCGGGAGTCCTCGTCGACCTCTTTGGCGTACGGCGCGATCTCCTTCTCCGAGAGCGCCCGAATGGCTGCGCGCAGTTCGTTGTGCTCGTCGGGCGATTGGTACAGATCGAAGTCGGGATTTCCGGCCATGTCGGCCACGCTCCTCGGTGTGTCGGGGGTGGCACTGCCCACGGAGGGCACTCAGTGCCAAGGATTGCCCCAGTGTACGTCCGAAACCGGACCTGTTCAAGACCGGGTCTCCGGCATCCGGCACTCAGTGCCATCGCGTCGGGTACGTCAGGTGCTTGTGTGATCGGCCAAGGCGTCGACGACTTTGCTGACGGACGTGCCCCGGGGGAACGACGCGACGACGATCTCACCGAAGAACTGCGCGCGCACTTGCGCGAGTGCCGAACGCAGATCCTCCACGGACGTCGGGAGGCCGTCGCGGATCATCCGACGAAGGATGTAGTTGTGCGTCGCGGTCACCGTGGCCGAGAACTGCAGGATCTCGAGGTGAGGGTGATCGGGCAGAACACGCTGCAGATAGTCGACGAAGAGTCTGTCGTAGCGAAACACGGTGACGATTTCTCGATCGCGCAGTGCGGGGATCTTGTGCACCACCTGGTAGCGCAGGCGCGACATGTCCTGCCAGTCGGAAAACCGTTCGTAGACCAGCTGCGCGGCATCGCACACGGCCCGCCAGGGATCGCCCTCGTTCGCTTCCAGGAACGCGCCGGCCTGCTCGAGCAGTATTTCGTGATCGGCGAAGACGACGTCTTCCTTGGCGCGGAACTGACGAAAGAATGTCCGACGCGAGATGCCGGCGGCACCGGCGATGTCGTCCACCGTCGTCGACTCGTAGCCCTTGACGGAGAACAGGTCGAGGGCCGCCGTGGCCACGGTGAGCCTGAAGTCGGTGGATTCTTCGGGGTCTCCGCGCATGGGAGTGAAGGTAGCCGAGTTTCGGGACGGGCAGGGAGGTCGTCCACTTCGGTCTGTTGATTGCTAGTGTTCGCAAGTAGCCCGCTGCGCGGTGGCGGGTGCCACGGGAGGACTTCATGGCCACGGATTCGAGCCGGCCGCTCTACAGAATGAAAGCCGATTTCTTCAAGACGTTGGCGCATCCCGCGCGTATTCGCGTGCTGGAGTTGTTGAGCGAGCGTGAGCACGCCGTGTCCGAGATGCTGCCGGAAATCGGCATCGAGCCGGCCAATCTGTCTCAGCAGTTGTCCATCCTGCGGCGCGCCGGTCTCATCGAAGGCACTCGGGAAGGCCTGTCGGTGTCCTACACATTGACGTCGCCGAAGGTGGCCGACCTGTTGGTCGTCGCGCGGGAAATACTCACGGGAGTGGTGGCCAACCAGGCCGAGCTGCTGGACGGCGAGTCCGGAGCACGTACCTGACTCGACGGCCCGGGATGGTCTGGCTCACGTCCCTGTTCACCTGATTCATTACTTGCTAAACTTAGCAAGTAGATCGATCAGGATCGATGAGTTCTCAGAAAGCGTCACATGTCCGAACCGACGAAACCTTCCCGCACGACCGACGCCGTCAGGGCTGTGACCGCGCTGCTGCCCAGGTGGAGCGAGTGGAAACCGGCCTTCCGCGCACCCGGCGCGGATCTGCTGGCCGGCCTGATCGTGGCACTGGTGGCGTTGCCTCTGGCACTCGGCTTCGGCGTCAGCACCGGGCTGGGTGCGGCGGCGGGTCTGACCACGGCGATCATCGCGGGAGTCGTCGCCGCGGTGTTCGGCGGATCGAGATTTCAGGTGTCCGGGCCGACCGGTGCCATGACGGTGGTGCTCGTGCCGATCGTCGCCGAGTACGGGCCGACCGGAGTGCTCGCCGTCGGGCTGATGGCCGGAATCATTCTGCTGGCGCTCGCCGGTGCAGGCGTCGGACGAGCCGTCCGGTACATGCCGGCACCCGTCATCGAGGGGTTCACCGCAGGCATCGCCGTCGTCATTGCGCTGCAACAGGTTCCGTCGGCCCTGGGTATCACCGATGCCGAGGGCGAGAAGGTATGGCAGTCCGCGTTCGACGCGGTGCGCTCGTTCGTCTCGAATGCGAGCGTTCTGACGCCCGCCGTGGCCGTCACGGTCGCGATCGTCATGCTGGTCGGCGGCCGCTTGGCTCCGAAAATCCCGTTCTCCCTTGTTGCGGTCGCCGGAGCAACGGTGGTCACTCAGTTGTTCGACCTCGATATCGCCCGCATCGGCACCATTCCGTCGTCGTTGTCCGCCCCGAGCCTGAGCTTCTTCCACCTCGGTGACGTGACGGCGTTGTTGGCACCGGCGTTCGCCGTCGCTGCGCTGGCTGCACTGGAATCGCTGCTGTCCGCGACCGCGGCGGACTCGATGGGCGTCGGCCCGCGGCACAATCCCGACCGTGAACTGTTCGGGCAGGGACTGGCCAACATCGCCGCGCCGTTGTTCGGCGGTATTCCCGCCACCGGTGCCATCGCCCGTACTGCCGTCAACGTTCGGTCCGGAGCGCGCACCAGGCTCGCCGCGCTCACCCATGCGGTGATCCTCGCCGCCATCATGTATTCCGCCGCGGGCTTGGTGGCCGACATTCCCCTCGCGGCTCTGGCCGGGGTGCTCCTGGCGACGACCGTGCGCATGGTCGAAACAGCCTCCATCCGAGCAATTTCCCGCGCCGGTCGCGGCGACACCGTGGTGATGGCGTCGACCTTTCTCGTCACGGTTCTCTTCGACCTGGTGACGGCTGTGGCGGTCGGCGTCGGTTTCGCTGCGGTGCTGGCACTGCGCGCCGTCGCGCGTTCGGCCACGGTCGAGCAGGTACCGCTCGATGCACTCGACGCGGTCTCGAAGGAAGAAGAAGGTCTGCTGCGTGAGCACATCGTCGCCTACCGGATCGACGGTGCACTGTTCTTCGGAGCTGCGCACAGCTTTCTGCTCGAGCTCGCTGACGTGTCGGACGTGAAAGTGGTGATCCTGCGCATGTCGCGAGTGACCACCATCGATGCCACCGGAGCTCTGGTCCTCAAGGACACGATCACCGAACTCGAACATCGCCGCATCACCGTCCTCATCTCCGCAGCCAAACCCGAACACCTGCGTCCGCTGACGGCGCTGGGCGTGTTCACCACCAAGGACGACGAAGCGCGCCGTGTTTTCGAGACCACGCCGCAGGCCATCGCCTACGCGCGCACGTTGGTGACCGAGGCGACCGCGCCTCGCGGGTAGGGTCGTAGATCACACTTGCGTAGGAAAGGACCCGCTCACCGTGGCTCTCGTTGCCGGAATCGACTCCTCCACCCAATCGTGCAAAGTCTTCGTTCGTGACGCCGAGTCGGGGGAGTTGGTCCGCCAGGGGCGAGCCGCCCATCCCGACGGTACCGAGATCGACCCGCAGCGATGGAAGGATGCGCTCGACGAGGCGATCGCTGCCGCAGGCGGACTCGACGACGTGGACGCGGTGTCGGTGGGCGCGCAGCAGCACGGCATGGTCTGTCTCGACGACAACGGATCCGTGGTCCGTAAAGCCCTGCTGTGGAACGACACTCGATCGGCGCAGGCCGCGACGGACTTGGTGTCCGAGTTGGGCGAAAAAGAAGGCACCGACGGCGGGCAGGCCTGGGCCGACGCCGTCGGAGTGGTCCCCTTGGCTTCGATCACCGTCGCCAAGCTGCGATGGCTCGCCGACCACGAGCCCGAGAACGCCGATCGCACTGCGGCGGTGTGCCTTCCGCACGATTGGCTGAGCTGGCAGCTCGGCGGGGCATCGGGGCTCGACGCTCTGGCCACCGATCGAGGCGACGCCAGCGGCACCGGATACTTCTCCGCGGCCACTGACGAATATCGAACGGATTTGCTGCAGTTCGGTTTTCGGGGTCGTAACCCACTGCTGCCTCGAGTGGCCGCACCCAGCGAGGCCATCGGCCGCACTCGCAGCGGGGCACTGATCGGGCCGGGTACCGGCGACAACGCCGCGGCAGCCCTCGCCCTCGACGCTCAGCCCGGCGATGTGGTGGTCTCGATCGGCACGTCGGGTGTCGTATCTGCCGTGACCTCGGTTGCGGCCGCAGACGGTTCGGGTCTGGTCGCGGGATTCGCCGACGCCACCGGCCGGCAGTTGCCGTTGGTGTGCACCCTCAACGCGGCCCGGGTGCTCGATGCGACAGCGCGGATGCTGGGCGTCGATCACGACGAGTTGTCGCGGTTGGCGCTGTCGACGACGAGCGACGGTGTGGTGATGGTGCCGTACTTCGAGGGCGAGCGCACCCCCAATCGTCCCGATGCATCCGGTGCAATTCACGGTCTGCGACTGAACAATTCGACGCCGGGCCACCTCGCGCGAGCGGCCGTCGAGGGACTGCTGTGCGGTTTGGCCGACGGTATCGACCATCTGCGTTCGCAGGGGGTCGAGACGAAGCGGGTGCTGCTCATCGGCGGCGGTGCGAAGTCTGCGGCATTGCGCGAGTTGGCCCCGGCCATTCTCGGCGTTCCGGTGATCGTGCCCGAGCCGGGTGAATACGTCGCCGACGGTGCCGCGCGCCAGGCGGCGTGGACACTGGCCGGGACCAGCGAGCCGCCGACCTGGGCGCAGGCAAAGTCGAAGACATACGAGGCCGACCCGACCCCGGCGGTACGGGAGCGCTACGCGCAGTATGCGGCTGCGCCGCAGTGGCGTGGTTGAGTGCCGCAGAGGGCACTTAACCGCACCACTGCCGCAGGCACTCAGGGAATCAGGCGCGCATCTCGGTAGCGCTGGATCACCGAGGCAATGGCGTCCGGGGTCGATCGAAAGCCCAGGAACCCGGCCTTCTTCGACTTGTTCATGTCGGTCAGGCATTCCATGTCGCGGCCGAGGTCGCCGTCGGTGTGCCACCACGACGCGAGGCGTGAGACATCGCTTTCGACCAGATCGTGCTTCTCGGCGATGCGCTTCCACGTTGCGGCCGCGTCGGACATGCGGGATTCGAGTGGACGCGGCTCGCTGTCGTAGCCCTCGGGCTCGACGCCGAAGTGCGCGGCGAACTGCGGCCACAGCCAGCGCCAGCGGAAGACGTCACCGTTGGCGATGTTGAACGCCTCGTTGTGTGCGTTGTCGTCGGTTGCGGCCCACACCATCTGCTCGGCGAGCAGGTCCGCGTCGGTGAGGTCGGTGAGGCCGTTCCACTGCGTCTCGGAACCGGGGAAGACGAACTTCTCGCCGAGCTCCTTGCAGATCGCTGCGTACACGGACAGCGTCAACATCATGTTCATCGCGTTGCCGACCGCGAATCCGGAGATGGTGTGGGCGCGGTGCACGCTCCAGCCGAATCCGAACTTCTCGGCCCCGGCGAACAGTTCGTCTTCCTGGGCGTAGTAGAAGTTCGGGGTGTCGAGGCGGTCCTCGGTCTCGTGGAACGGCGTCTCGGCCATCACTGCCTCACCGTAGGCATCGAACGGCCCGAGGTAGTGCTTGAGTCCGGTCATCAGCGCGACGTGCTTCACCGAGTCGAGGGGGCCGAGCACGTTCAGCACGTTGCGTAGCGTCGCCGAGTTGACCTCGATGTTCTCCTGCTCGGAGTCCTTCTTCATCCATGCGGTGAAGAACACGACCTCGGGGCGCAGGTCCGTCAGCGCCTGGGTAAGCGAGTCGATGTCCAGCAGGTCGGCGGCGACGGGCACGACCCCGTCGACCGGAGTGCTGCCACTACGGCTGAGTCCGTACGTGTCCCAGCCTGCGTCGAGAGCGACGCGGCACAGAGCTTGTCCGGAGATGCCGGTGGCACCGACGATCAATGCGCGGGTGTTGTTCGTAGTCATCGACACCGACTACCCGATCGACGCGTTCCGACACGAGATGGCGATTCAACTCACTATTTCGTGAGTTAGGCGAAGGCCGACACCTGCTGGACAACGAGCACGAGCGCGCCGACGGCGGAGACGGTGATCGCGGCGATGCGCAGCCGTCGACGATCGAGGACCTTGTTGACCACCCGGGAGAGCAGGAAACCGAGAATCGTCGCCGGGGCCAGGAACACGAACAGCGTTGCCGTATGGGCATCCACCGCGCCGGCGACCGCGAGTACCGCCAGCGAAATGATCGAGCCGACGAGAAAGAAGCAACTCATGGTGCTGCGCAGCTCGGCCCCGGTGTTGCGTTGCCACACCAGGGCCATCGGGGGTCCGCCGATCGAGGTGGCCGTTCCCAGAATTCCCGACGCGGCCCCGGCTACCACCAGATTTCGTCTGTGCGGCAACGGGACCCAACCGAACGACGTCAGTGCGACGCCGCAGAGCACCACCAGCGCGAGCAGGATGGCCAGTCCGCGCTCGGGTAGCAGCACGAGCAGTAGTGCGCCCACCACCGAACCGGGTAGCCGACCGGCCAGCGCCCACCCTGCACCCGAGAGGTCGAGGGCAGTGCGATCACGAATCAGAACGAGCACACTGACCACGACGGCCAGCATGATGAGCGTCGCCGGGATCAGGCCGGGGTCGACGATCGCCACGATGGGCGCGGCGAGCATACCCATGCCGAATCCGATGGACGCCTGCATCGCCGATGCGAAGAAGATGGCCAGGGCGACGACGACGAATCCGGTGACGCTCAGGTGTGTCGCCATCACGTCCCGGCGGCGACGAGGCCGAGATTGCCTGCGACGAGGGGATAGTGGCATTCGGCGATGTGATCGGCCTCGTCCGCGTCGAGCGCCACCGGGGGTGCCTCACTGGCACACAGGTCGGTTGCCTTCCAGCAGCGCGTGCGGAAACGGCATCCCGACGGCGGATTCAGCGGCGACGGTACCTCGCCCTTCAGCAGAATCTTCGTCCCGCGGTTCGACGCGTCAAGAGTGGGTGCGGCCGACATCAACGCCGCGGTGTACGGGTGGGCGGGCCGATCGAATACTGCCTCGGTGGCTCCGGATTCGACGATGCGCCCCAGGTACATCACCGCGACTCGGTCGGCGACGTGTCGCACGACCGACAGATCGTGCGAGATGAACACGTAGGAGATGCCGAGTTGCTTCTGCAGATCGTTGAGCAGGTTGAGCACCTGCGCCTGCACCGAGAGATCGAGTGCAGAGACCGGCTCGTCGCAGATGATCACGTCGGGGTTCAGCGCGAGCGCCCGCGCGATGCCGAGGCGTTGGCGCTGACCACCGGAGAACTCCTGCGGGAAGCGGTTCTCGTCGCTCGGGCGCAGGCCCACCAGGTGCAGCAGTTCGCGGACCCGTGCGGATCGATCGCGGCGAGTCTTGTACAGGCCCTTGTGGGTTCGCCACGGCTCGCCGATGATGTCGCCTGCCGTCATGCGTGAGTTCAGGGAACCGTACGGGTCCTGGAACACCATCTGCACACGTCGACGCCACGCGAGGAGTTCCTTGCCGCGCAGCGCGAACGGATCGATGCCGTCGAAGGCGACCGTGCCCGAGTCGGGTCGTTCGAGCATCATCAGGGTGCGTGCGAGAGTGGATTTTCCGCAACCGGATTCGCCCACCAGCCCCAGGGTCTCACCGCGTCGCAGATCCAGGTCGATGGCGTCGAGGGCACGGAGCTTGCCGCGGCCGACGTCGAAGGTCTTGTTCAGGCTGCGCACGGTCAACAGTTGCTCAGGCATGGCTGGTTACCTCGTTCGGGAAGTGGCAGGCCGACATTCGACCGGTACCGACGGATTCGAGCGGCGGGCGAGCACTGATGCAGATGTCGCGGGCGAGGGGGCAGCGGGCCTGGTACACACACCCGTCGGGAATGGAATGCAGGTCCGGTGGCGTGCCGCCGATGGACTTCAGATCCTCACCGCGGACGGCGTGGACCGGCACCGAGTCGAGCAGTCCCTTCGTGTACGGGTGGCGTGGTTCACCGAACACCTCGGACACCGGTCCGGTCTCGACCACGTTGCCCGCATACATGATGGCGACCCGATCGGCTTCCTCGGCGACCAGCGCGAGGTCGTGGGTGATCAGCACGACGGCCATGTCGTGTTCGGTACGTAATTCCTTGAGCAGAGCCATGATCTGGGCCTGGACCGTCACGTCGAGCGCGGTGGTGGGTTCGTCGGCCAGCAGTACCGACGGACTCAGTGCCACGGCCATGGCGATCAGCAGACGTTGGCGCATACCGCCGGAGAACTGGTGTGGGTACGAGTCGGCGCGTGATTCGGGCTCGGGAATTCCCACTCGGGTCATCAGCGCGATGGCTTCCGCGCGTGCTTGCTTAGCGGACATACCCCGGTGAATCCGAAATGGTTCGGCCAGTTGGGTTCCGACGGTGTAGACGGGATTGAGGGCCGTCAGTGCGTCCTGGAAGACGATGGCCAGTTCGGTGGCGGCGATGGTGCGCCGCACTTTGGTCTTGGCGGTGACCAGGTCCACCTCACCCATCTCCACCGAGCCGCCGGTGATGTCGGCGATCGGCTCGAGCAATCCGACGATGGCCTGTGCCGTCATGGACTTACCGCAGCCCGATTCACCGAGCAGAGCGAGGGTTTCACCGCGTCGGGCGGTGAAGGTGACGTTATCGACGGCGCGAATGACGCCCGACGGAGTCCGCAGATCGACGGTCAGTCCGCGAACGTCGAGGGCGACGCTGCCGGTGTCGGGTCGCTGGGGTGCGGTTGCCGGTGCGCTCATGAGACGACCTTTCGTGCGGGGATCAGGCGAGACCGCTTGGAGCGGGGAACGTTGAGCCGCCACCGCTGCGCCGGATCGGTGGCGATGCGGGCCCAGGCAGCGAGCACGGTGGCCGAGACGGTCGTCAGCACGATGGCCAGACCGGGGAAGAACGAGAGCCACCAGGCGGTCTGCAGGTAGGTGCGGCCCTGCGAGACCATCAGTCCCCACGAGACGTCCGGTGGCTGAATGCCGATGCCCAGGAAGCTCAACGACGATTCGGCGAGAATGACGAAGCAGAAGTCCAGGGTCGCGACGGTGAGCAAGGTCGGCAGCAGGATCGGGGCCACATGTCGGCGGATCACCGATCCGCTCTTCGCACCGAAGGTGCGGGCGGCGTCGACGAACAACCGACTCTGCAGTTCGGCGGACTCGGCGCGGGCGGTACGTAGGTAGATCGGAATGCGCGTGACAGTGAGGACCAGAACGATGTTCGCGGCACTGGGCGAGAAGACGTAGAGCACCACGACGGCCATCAGCAGCGACGGGAAGCTGAGAATCACGTCGGCGACGCGCATGGCCGCGGTCTCACGCCAACCGCGATGGAAGCCGGCCCACATGCCGATGAACGAGCCGATGATCGCCGAGAGGATCACGGCCGGAATGGCCACCGAGAGTGTGGTTCTGCTGGCCACGATCAGCCGGGCCAGCATGCTGCGTCCGAGCGGATCCGTGCCGAGGATGTTCATCCACCCGGTGTCGAGGGTGAACGGCGGCAGGTTCGAGCGGTCCAGATCCTGATCGGTGGCAGCGTCGCCGACGAGCATCGGGCCGAAGATCGCGGTGAGGAAGACCAGTACCAAGATCGCGGCCGCGACGGTGGCGACCCTGTCGCGCAGCAGCAGCTTCCACAGCGGAGCCGACGCCTTGCGGGCTTCCACCGGAACCGACGGTGGAACATCCTCGGGCTCGGATGTTTTCGGTGCTTCGAAGTCGAGTGACATGTTCTTACCTAGACCTTCACCTTGTCGCGAACCCGGGCGTCGAGCAGTGCGTAGCAGGCATCGATGACGATGTTGAGCACGAATATGCTCACCGCGGTCAACAACACGGCCGCCTGCAGAACAGCGAAATCTCTCTGCAGGATGGCGTCGATCATCAGTTTTCCGATGCCGGGCCAGCCGAAGATGGCCTCGACGACCACCGCGCCGTTGACGAGCCCGACCATGAGGTCGCCGGCAACGGTCAGCGCCGGTGCAGCGGCGTTGCGCAGAGCGTGGTGGGTGACCACTCGAAGATCGCCTGCCCCTTTGCTTCTCGCGAGGCGAACGTAGGGGGCCGACAGAGCCGAGACCATCGCGCCGCGCACCACCTGTGTCAGGACGCCGAGAGGGCGAATGAGCAGGGTGGCGATCGGCAGCACCCAGGAGAGCATTCCGCTGTCGACGCCCGAGGTGGGCAGCCAGCCGAACAGGATGGCGAAGACGTAGACACCCATGATGGCGAACCAGAAATCGGGGATGGACGCGGCCGTCATCGACAGCAGGCTCGAGATGCGATCGGCCAGCGAGTTGGGTCGGTAGGCAGCCCAGCACCCGATGATCACAGCGCCGAGGATGGCGAGGAACATCGTCGCGAACGCCAACTGCAGCGTCGCGGGGAACGCGCGTAGTGCCATCGCCGACGCGTCCTCACCGGTGCGCAGCGACTGCCCGAAGTCCAGTTGAACGACGCCCTTGAAGTAGTCCATCAGTTGCGTCAGGACCGGCTGGTCGAAGCCGTTGGTGGCGCGGAACGCCTCGCGTTGCGCCTGGGTTGCAGACTCGGGCAGGTACAGGCTGGTGGGGTCGCCGGTGAGCCGAGCGAGGAAGAACACGCCCAGCAGAACGACGAACAGCGGGATCAGGCTGGTGTAGATCCGTCGGCGCAGGAATCTGAACATGTCAGGGCCTCTCGGTGTCGGCGCGGGTCATGGCGGCGAGGTGCATTTCGTCGACCGTGGCCGAGTTGGGGGTGTAATCGACCGAGGATGCTTTGGCGAGCACCCCGTTCATGTGCGCGATGTAGGCCATCTGCATGATGTCCTTCGGTTCGTCGGCGAAGACCTGCGCGTAGGCGGCCTGCCTGTCCTCGCCGGTGAGAGCCCCTGCGGCAGCGATCTTCCGGTCGAATTCAGCTGTGCCGTAGGCACTCTGGAATCCGTCACTGGTGAAGTACTGATCGACGGTGAACGCGGAGTCGCCGGCTTGATTGCCGTGCTGAATCACCAGCAGATACGGGCCGACGTCGGGGAACGGCCGCTCCTGGTACTCGGCGGTGCCTGCGGCGTCCATCATTTCGATCGTGACGTTCATGCCGATCTTGGACAGTGAGTTCTGGATGACCTCCACCGTCTCGTTGATCTTCGGGAACTGCCCGGTGCGTCCGATCAGGCGGATCTCGGTATCGACGGGTACTCCATCGGCCCGGGCCTCGTCGATCAGTGTGCGGGCCTTGTCCATGTCGTAGGGCCACGGTGTCAAGTCCTCGTTGAAGCCGACGACACCCTCGGAGATCAATTGTTCTGCAGGGGAACCGAGTCCACGGAACAGTGCCTTGACGATGCCCTCGCGATTGATGGCGTAGTTGATCGCCTGGCGTACGCGCATGTCGTCCAGGGGCGGTTGCATGGCCTGGATGCGCAACGCCGTGGTTTCGTTGTTGGGGTACGCGACTCCCAGATCGCCTGCACCGTCCTCCGGTCCGACCGAGGTGGCGATCTCGGCCTCACCGTTGGTGACCATCGATGCGCGAACGCTGCCCTCGCTGCGCCACTGGTACTCGGCCCTGGCGTACTCGGGCTTCGGGCCCCAGTAGGTTTCGTTGCGCACCAGCGAGAGCTTCTGACCGTAGTCCCAGCGCTCGATCGCGAACGGTCCCGTTCCGATGGGTTCGCGTACCCGCTCGGTGTAGCTCGAGGTGCGGGGCACCATCTCCACGAACGAGAGCCGAAGCGGCAGAATGGGATCGGGCTCGGGCGACTGCACGGTCAGCGTCATCGGGTCGACTGCGGTGACCACCAGGTTCGCGTCGCCGAACACGTACCCCTCGACGTTGCAGCCCAGCTCGGAATTGACGGTGCGATCGATCGAGAACGCGGCGTCCTCGGCCTCGAAGGGACTGCCGTCGCTGAACGTCACGCCGGGGTGGATGGTGAACGTCCATTCGGTGTCGGAGGTCTGCTCCCAGGAGTCGGCGAGCTTGGGCTCGAGATCGCCGGTGCTGGGGTTGCGTTCCATGAGCGGCTCGGTGATGTTCGAGCGCGTCACCACACCCACCGACGTCAACGAGACGTCGCAGGCTTCGAGGGTCGGCGGCTCCTGCGGCAGAACGATGCGAAGAGTATCTGCGCGGGCGGCTCCGCCGTTGTTGGAGTTGGCGACGGTGCATCCGCTCGCCACAAGTGAAAGTGACAGCGCGCCAACGGCTATTACGGCGACGCGGTGGGTCCGTCCCTGCTGCACGAAGAGTGCAGGGCTCATGGTGGCCTCCAGTGGGAAAAGGATCCGCGTCTGCAAGTCGCAGCCGAATCTGTGACGGTAGACACACGGTATGAGCGGGCCATCTCCACCGTCAACCGGACGAAATCGACTTTTCGACCAGTTCTGTGGGTCACAGTCACGGCATGACTGCGGTCCGAGTCACAGCATTGCTGGACTGACCAGGCAAGATGCACGACGACCCCGGCAGGGCTGCATCGGCGACGCGTCGTCCATGCCGTTTGGGTATCGGTCCATGTTATTTCCGTGTTGGACAGGTATTCGAAGGGCGGCATACCGTACAGGAAACGTGCACGCTCCACCATCTCGCGAGGAGAACCATGGTCACCGTCAGCTCGCAGAAAACCTCTGTGTCTCAATCCGATTCGCAACGAGGCGGTCGAGTTCTCCGAGTGGGACCGCTGAAGCCGTCGTTGATGAACACCTTGGTTGCCGAGTACGACGCGCTGGAACTGCCCGAGGGCGACGATCGCGACGAGTTCCTGTCCGAGCACGGTGCGTCGATCTCTGCGGTGGTCACCTCCGGCCGCACCGGCGTCGATGCTGCGTTGATGGAACGGTTGCCGCAGCTCGGAGCCGTTGTGAACTTCGGCGTCGGCTACGACACCACCGACGTCGACGCGGCAGCCGAACGCGGCGTCGTCGTCAGCAACACCCCCGACGTGTTGACGGACTGTGTGGCCGACCTCGCCGTCGGTCTGGTGATCGACACCGTGCGCGGCCTGTCCTCGGCCGAGCGATTCGTGCGCGCCGGCCGCTGGCCCACCGAGGGCAACACGCCACTGACGCGTCAGGTCACCGGAAAGCGCGTCGGAATAATCGGACTGGGTCGCATCGGCTCGGCAATTGCCCATCGGCTCAACGGTTTTCGCTGCGAGATCTCGTACCACAATCGCAACGAGATAGACGGTTCGCCCTACGTTTACGCTGCCAGCCCGACAGCGCTCGCCGAGAACGTCGACGTACTGATCATCGCCGCATCCGGCGGTTCGGGGACTGCGCATCTGGTCGATCGCGCAGTGCTCGAAGCTCTGGGACCGCAGGGATATCTGATCAACGTGGCCCGCGGAAGCGTCGTCGACGAGGGGGCGCTCATCGAGTTGCTCGCAGCGGGGCAGCTCGCCGGAGCCGGCCTGGACGTGTTCGCCCACGAACCGGACGTGCCCGACGCTCTGGTGGCGATGGACAACGTGGTGCTGCTGCCGCACGTGGGTAGCGCGACGGTGGAGACGCGGGCCGCGATGGAAGCGCTCACGCTCGAGAACCTCGATCGCTTTCTGGCCGACGGCACCCTCGTCACTCCGGTGACGCAGTGACCGTCGTCGTCGGTTACTCGCCGACCACCGAGGGAAAAGGCGCACTGCCATTCGCATTTCGCGAGGCACACATGCGTGGGACGGACCTGATCGTCGTCGCCGAGGACAGCAGTGCATCCGATGCCGACTTCGGTGCGGCCGTCGAATCTGCCCGCGAGGAGGCGTCGGCCATCGGGGTGACGACGAAAATTCACGACAACGAAGCGGGCCGCTCGCATGCCGACAATCTGATCGACCTGTCGTTCGAGGAGCAGACGCAACTGGTCGTCATCGGCATCAGGCGTCGATCACCCGTCGGAAAGCTGTTCATGGGCAGCATCTCTCAGCGCGTTCTCCTCGAGGCGCACTGCCCGGTGACGGCCGTCAAGCCGCCGGTGGGGACACAGCGTTGAGTGCGCTTCATCGGCGGGTCCTGCCGTGTCGAATCAACACCGCGATACCCAGTCCGATCAGGGTCAGAATCAATGGTGCAACTATCGCCATGTTCGAGCCGATCGCAGTGAACAAGATGAACGCCGCGAGAGCCGCGAGGAAGTACACAGCAGCGAAACGCGGTGTCCAGAAAACAGTGTCCATCGGGCCCTCCTGAGTGAGAAGCGATGTGGCGGCGTCCGAAACCTTTACCGGAAGCCGCACTGGTAAATCCTAAGTCAAAGTAACGACCGTCCGCCACCCCTGTCATGCAGACGATCCATCTATCCAAGAATCTCGCGTAGCGATTTCTCGAACCTCGCTGGTGCTCGAATTGGCATGTCGATTTCGTGTCGGTGGGTCGGGCTACGGTTTACGTACTCACGGGGGAGAGCGTGGCGGGAGCGTCCGGCGATCTGACGCCAACGGCTCGGCCAGGTCCCCACCCACGATGTCTCGACCCCATCTGGAAGGAACCTGCCAGGTGCCAGCACAAGCCTGGATCACCCTCATCGTCGGTTTGATTGCCGTCGTCGGCGTGGTGGGAACCGTCAGCCAGCGCACTCGGGCGGACAACCGTTCTCAATCCTGGCAACGCATCACCTGGTGCCTCGAGAGGACCGTCAGCGAGAACGACGACGAAGCCGCACTCGGCTGGAAAGTGTTCGGCACCGTTGCCACGACTCCGTTCATCGCGCGCTCCGATCGCGACACGCTGCAGGCGATCGCAGATCTCACCGTGAAGCCACAGGACTACCTGGCGGAACCTGCCGAAACCGGCGACAATGAAAACGACACAGAGACGGAGAACCCCCGATGACCACCACCGAGAACCGCCCCGCGGGCCGTGGACGCTCGATGAAAGTCCGGTCCGCAGCCGCCGAAGCATCCATCAAGCTCCGCGAGTACGACAAGAAGCCCGTCCCACAATGGCTCCGTGACGTCGCAGCTGGCAAAGACACCAAGCCGCCCAAAGATTGAGCAACCCACGAACCCGACAAGGCCCGCTCCCAACCAGGTGCGGGCCTTCGTCGGCTTTCGAGGCGCGCCGTATTCACACGAGCACTCGACCGAGACCGGCTTCGGGCACTGTCGAACCACGGCTCGATCAGCGTCGCGTCACGACCACTCCCGCGTCGGCAGCACATCGGTCATGAAGCGGTGCAGTGCCGGATTGTCGTTGTCCACTCTCCATGCCGCGTCGAGTTCGACGGGGCGTTCCTTGACCGTCCGAACCGGCCGGAACACAACACCTTCCGGCCGCATGGTCGATGCCGACTCCGGTACCAGTGCCAATCCGATTCCGGAACGAACGAGCACCAGCATCGTGTGCACCTGGGTCACGTACTGCACGTAGCGCGGAGACACCCCGACGATGGTGAAGGTACTGATCAGCAGTTCGTGGAAGTACCGCGCGTCGACCGGCGAATACATGATGATCGGCTGCTCGTCGAAGTCCTCCACCGACAGTTCGCTCTTCTCGGCCAGCGGATGAGTGTCGGGCATCGCCGCGATCAACGACTCGTGCAGTACCGGCCGCGACGCGATGCCCGGACGCTTGAGCGGTGGCCTGGCCAACCCGAGATCGATATCGCCGACGGCCAAGGACTCCATCTGCACCGCCGAGACCATTTCGCGTAGAACGAGTTTCACGTCGGGCAACTTCTCGCGTGCGGCGTCGAGCAGCTGCGGTAGCACCGCATGCGCCGATGCGCCGGTGAATCCGACGACGACGGTCCCCAGGTCTCCGGTGGGGACACGTCGCACAGTGAGGAGGGCGCCCTCGGCGAGGTCGAGGATGCGTCGGGCCTCGGGAAGGAATGCCAATCCCGCGGCCGTCAGGGTCACCGATCGGCTGGTGCGGTCGATCAGCTGGACCCCGACCTCGCTTTCGAGCTGTTGGATCTGCCTGCTCAGGGGCGGCTGCGTCATGTGCAGACGTTCGGCAGCGCGGCCGAAGTGCAGTTCCTCGGCGACGGCGATGAAGCAGGACAACCTGTTGAGCGAGAACATCGATTCATTCCTTGCATCGCGCTGGCGGTTCCGGCATGCCTTGTCATATCAATCTAGCGGAGAGCCGACAGTGGCGACGAGTAGCAACCTTCCCTCCGGTAAGAGTAGAGTCGCCCGCGCAGGACGTCCCCTGCACTCATCGAATGGAGCCGTCGTGTCTCGAGCTGCCCAGGTGCCTGCCACCGCCGTCGAAGACGTCTCGGTGCTGGGTGCATTGCGCTCGCCGAAGCGACTGAAGACCGAAGTGCTCGCAGGCCTGGTCGTGGCGCTGGCGTTGATTCCGGAGGCCATTTCGTTCTCGATCATCGCCGGCGTGGATCCGCGCGTCGGGCTGTTCGCGTCGTTCACCATGGCCGTCACCATCTCCATCGTCGGCGGCCGGCCGGCGATGATCTCCGCGGCCACCGGAGCGATTGCGCTGGTCGTCGCTCCCTTGGCACGCGAGTACGGGCTCGACTATCTGATCGCAGCGGTGATTCTCGGCGGAGTGCTGCAGGTCGTGCTCAGCGTTCTCGGTGTCGCGAAGTTGATGCGATTCATTCCGCGCAGCGTGATGGTCGGATTCGTCAACGCGCTGGCGATCCTGATCTTCAGCTCCCAGGTGCCGTACCTGATCGGGGTGCCGTGGTTGGTCTACCCGATGGTCGCCGTGGGCCTGCTCATCATGTTCTTCCTGCCCAAGCTGACGACCATCGTGCCGGCACCGCTGATCGCGATCGTGATACTCACCGGCGTCACACTCGTCTTCGCGTTGGCAGTTCCGGATGTGGGCGACGAGGGTGAGCTGCCGTCCTCGCTGCCGTCGTTCCTGATTCCGGACGTGCCGTTCACGTTCGACACACTGTCGATCATCGCGCCGTTCGCACTTGCGATCGCGCTCGTCGGCCTGCTGGAGTCTCTGATGACGGCCAAGCTCGTCGACGACATCACCGATTCGCATTCCGACAAGACCCGCGAGGGTTGGGGCCAGGGCGTGGCGAATCTGGTCACCGGATTCACCGGCGGCATGGGCGGTTGCGCGATGATCGGCCAGACCATGATCAACGTCAAGGTCTCCGGTGCGCGTACGCGGATCTCGACATTCTTGGCCGGAGTCTTCCTGCTGATCCTGGTCGTCGGTCTCGGCGACATCGTCGCGCTCATTCCGATGGCCGCACTCGTCGCGGTGATGATCATGGTCTCCATCGGCACCTTCGACTGGCACAGCATTCATCCGAAGACGTTGCGGCGCATGCCCAAGAGCGAGACCCTCGTCATGGTGGCCACGGTCGCGGTCACCGTCGTCACCCACAACCTCGCGTACGGCGTGTTGGTCGGTGTGGTCACCGCGATGGTGTTGTTCGCTCGACGGGTCGCGCATCTGACCGAGGTGGTCGATGTGGCTCATCCCGACGAGGACACTCGCGTGTATGCGGTGAAGGGTGAGTTGTTCTTCGCGTCGAGCAACGATCTGATCTATCAGTTCGACTACGTGGGGGATCCGAAGAACGTCGTCATCGACATGTCCGAGTCGCACATCTGGGACGCGTCGACCGTCGCGACCCTCGACGCCATCACCACCAAGTACGCCGCGAAGGGCAAGACGGTGGAGATCGTCGGCCTGAACGCGTCGTCGATCGAGCGGCACGACCGCCTCAGTGGAAACCTCGGTGCCGAACACTGACTAGGGTGGGCGATCGAGGAGAGGCGGCACATGGCAGACGACGGCATGCACATGCAGATCGGACAGGTAGCTCAGAGAACCGAGCTGTCCATCCGTACGGTGCGTCACTACGACGACGTCGGCCTGGTCACGCCCTCTGCTCGGACCGTCGGCGGCTTCCGGCTGTACACCGAGTCCGATGTCGAACGCCTGCTCGTCATTCGCCGCATGAAGCCCCTGGACTTCACGTTGGCCGAGATGAAGCAGCTACTGGAATCTCTCGATGTTCTGGGCGACGCGAACGCGACCGACGGCGATCGGTCGTCGGCCGCGGCTTTCGTTCGTGAATGCCACGCCAAGGCAGAGGAAAGCTGCCGCACGTTGCGGCGGCAGCTCGCCTACGCCGAGGAACTGACCGAGGTGCTGTCGACTCGCGGGGCAGCAGCCCGGAGCGAGTAGGTTCGGCTCTAGCGGCCGAAGCTACTGCATCCGGGTCGAACCGGAATTCCCGCGAGGCGGTCGTCCAACCACGCGAATGCACCGGGAGCTCCACTGCCGGCAACGATGCTGTGCTCACCCAGGTATTCCTCGAGGCGGACGTCGGCTCCGCGTGAACACCACTTGTCGAACACGGCCTCGGGACCTTCCTTCGGAATCCAGAACTCCTGCTGTCCGTGATACACGAACACCGGTGCCGTCGGGGTTCCGCCGTCTCCCAATCGATTCTGATCGGCAACCGCGAGCGCCAGCGGCGAATCGAACGCATCGGGAGTGATGGACAGTGACTCGATGCGGATCGGAGCAACGATTCCGAACGGTGCAATCCCGACGATGCACAGGTCCTTCGACGCCTGTGCGAGCCGCCACCCGTCGTCGTTGTAGAGCGACAGCATCTCCGGGTACTCGCGCGCAACGCCCATCGCTGCCGCGAGGAACACCGCCGACGCTGCGTTGCCGTTCATGGACTGACGTAGCAGTGCGAAGTCGGTGGGCGTTCCGCCGAACGCTGCGCCGACGATGTTCAGTTCGGGGGCGTAGGCTGGAGCCTCCTGCACGGCCCAGCCCGATGCGATCGCCCCACCCGAGTAGCCCGTAATACCCAGGGGCGCAGTCGGATCGAGGCCGACCGCGGCGGTCGTGACCGCGCCGCGCAGACCGTCGAGTACGGCGTGCGCCGCCATCGGTCCGACGGCGTACGCATGGCGTGGCCCCTGGTGGTCGGTGACTACGACGGCGTAGCCCCGCGCCAGAAGCAGCTGCACGGGCGCCAATTCCGGAGCGATGCCCCGTTGCATGGTCCACGATGGCTCACACGTGGCGCCGAGCGAATCGATGGCCATGTTGTAGGCAACAACAGGGCGCGGACCCGGCGAGGTCCAGGGTGTGGTCGGGACTATGACGCTGGTGACGATGGCAGCGGGGCGGTCCTTCGCGTCGGTCGAGGCGACCAGCAGTTGGGTGGTGGTGACCGGGGTGACAAGTGGTCCGACGGTGACGCTGCGGGTCCGCAGAACTGTTCCGGGAGCGGCTGTTTCGTATCCGGGCGGCGGAACGACCCACGGATCGTCGAGCGGTGTCGCGGCGATCGATTCGGCGGTTCGCGGTGGATTTTGGAAATCGCCGAGTGGATCGGCACCCGCCGACCATTGCCCGCCCGACACCACCAACGAAACCGCAGCGACCGCCGCTGCACACCGACGGCCGAACTTCGCGAACTTCCCCATCTGAGACCCCCCGGTCCAAGTTCCGGGTCGTTACCGGAGCTTTCCAAACGACTCTAGGGGCCGGAATCATCTACAGGGGCCGAACGCACTATTTTCTCGGATCGAACCATGATGAATTGCTTCGGCGTCACGTCACCTCGCCACTCACACGAGACGCTTTAGCCGTCGACGACCACCGGGACGATGAGGGGCTGACGGCCCAGGGTCTGCTTGGCCCACCGCGCCGATTCCTGCACGATGCGCTTCTCGATGTGCTCGCGTGAGGCGACGTTCCCGTCGCTCTCGCGCGTGAGGGTCTTGCCGATCGCCTTCGCCAGTGAGTCGAAAGCGTTTGCCTCGTGGGCGAATCCGCGTCCGATGAAGTCGACGTCGTCGACCAGCAGGCCGGTGTCGGGGTCCACGATCGCGATGACCGTCAGCACGCCCTCGTTCGCGAGCAGGCGACGTTCGGCCAACGAATCCTCTGTCACACCGCCGACGGCACTGCCGTCGACGTAGATCAGTTCGATGGGTACGGAGCCGGTGATCTGCGCGACGCCGTCGAACAGATCGATGACGCTTCCGTTCTCGGCGATCAACACTCGATCGCGGGGAACGCCGGTCCTGATCGCGAGATCGGCGTTGGCGCGCAGATGCCGCGACTCACCGTGTACGGGAAGCACATTGGCGGGTTCGAGAATGTTGTAGCAGTAGACGAGCTCACCTGCGCTGGCGTGACCGGAGACGTGCACCTTGGCATTTCCCTTGTGCACCACGCGCGCGCCCTTGTCGACGAGGCCGTTGATGACGCGGTAGATCGCGTTCTCGTTTCCGGGAATGAGGCTGCTCGCCATCAGCACGGTGTCGCCGTCGCCGACCTTGATCTGATGCTCACCCGACGCCATCCGCGACAGCGCCGCGAGAGGCTCGCCCTGCGATCCGGTGCAGATCAGCGTGATCTTGTTCGCCGGGAGTCTGTTGAGCTTCGGTAGATCGACGACGAGCCCGTCGGGCACATCGAGGTAATTCAGATCGGTCGCAATCTTCATGTTGCGCACCATCGATCGGCCCACGAACGCAACCTTGCGGCCCTGCGCATGCGCGGCGTCGAGTACCTGTTGAATGCGGTGCACGTGACTGGCGAAGCTCGAGACGATCACGCGCCCCGTCGTTTCGCGGAACACCTTCTCGATGGCCGGGACCAGATCGCGTTCGGAGACCATGAACCCGGGAACTTCGGCGTTGGTGGAGTCGACGAGGAGCAGATCGAGCCCTTCCTCGCCGAGGCGTGCGAAGCTGCGGAGATCGGTGATCCGGCCGTCCAGCGGGAACTGGTCCATCTTGAAGTCGCCGGTGTGCAGCACCAATCCGGCGTCGGTGCGGATGGCGATGGCGAGACCGTCGGGAATCGAGTGGTTGACGGCGATGAATTCGAGCTCGAACGGGCCTTCCTGACGGGTTTGGCCCGCCTCGACCTCGATCAGCTTTGTCGAGACCTTGAACTCCTCGAACTTGGCAGCGAGGAAGTGCAGTGTCAGACGTGACGAGATGACGGGGATGTCGCCGCGCTCGCGCAGCAGGTACGGGACGCCACCGATGTGGTCCTCGTGACCGTGGGTGAGGACGATCGCGACGACGTCGTCGAGACGATCGCGGATGCAACTCCAGTCGGGGAGGATCACGTCGACGCCGGGCTGGTGCTCTTCGGGGAACAGGACGCCGCAGTCGACGATCAGCAGTTTTCCGTCGTATTCGAAGACGGTCATGTTCCGACCGATCTCGCCGAGACCGCCGGTCGCGATCACGCGAAGGTGCCCTGCCTGGAGCGCGGAGGAGGATCGCTTTCTCGGTGCGGCGGGGGATCTGCGGTTCCGTGGTGATCTCGACATGCCTCTTACGCTACGGGGGGCCTCCGACCTGGTGTCGACCCCGGTCCGAAGACTGCCGATTTGCGTCAACTCTACTGTTGCGTAAGAGTAGGGATCAGTTTCCCGACTGTTTCTCCCCTACCTGATGTGTGCGGGACGCGTGAGATGCCCATCGGGCTCCACGAACAAAGCCTTCGGGCGCAGCGATGCGCCCACCCATGGATGAGAGCGGCCGTTGGTCGGCACGTGAAGTCCATCGATCACGAATGGAGAGATATGAGCGACTCCGCCGAGCGGATTCCTACCGTCATGGGTGCCCTGCGGTCCCCCCGAATGCTCAAAACCGAGGTGCTGGCCGGCCTGGTTGTCGCGTTGGCGCTGATTCCCGAGGCCATAGCCTTCTCGATCATTGCCGGTGTCGATCCGCGAGTGGGCCTGTTCGCGTCCTTCACGATGGCCGTGTCCATCGCATTCCTCGGCGGTCGCCCCGCGATGATCTCCGCGGCCACCGGTGCGATTGCGCTGGTCATCGCTCCGGTCGCCAAGCAGTACGGCCTCGACTACTTCATCGCCACCGTCATCCTCGCCGGCATCCTCCAGGTGGTTTTCGGTCTTCTCGGCGTTGCCAAGCTGATGCGCTTCATTCCTCGCAGCGTCATGGTGGGCTTCGTCAACGCACTGGCAATTCTGATCTTCACCTCGCAGTTCCCGTCGCTCATCGGAGTTCCGTGGCTGGTGTACCCGCTGGTGGCCGTCGGTCTGTTGATCATGTTCTTGCTTCCGAAGGTCACCTCCGTCGTTCCCGCACCGCTGGTCGCCATCGTGCTGCTGACCGTTGCTGTGGTGGTGTTCGCGCTGAACGTCCCCGATGTCGGCGGCGAGGGCGAGCTGCCGTCGAGCCTGCCCGCACTGCTGTTTCCCGACGTGCCGCTGAACCTCGAAACCTTGAGCATCATCGCTCCGTACGCGTTGGCCATGGCCATCGTCGGTTTGCTCGAGTCGCTGCTCACCGCCAAGCTCGTCGACGACGTCACCGACACGCACTCGAACAAGACCCGGGAAAGCTGGGGCCAGGGCGCAGCCAACGTCATCACCGGCTTCTTCGGCGGCATGGGTGGTTGCGCGATGGTCGGCCAGACGATGATCAACGTCAAGGCCTCGGGTGCCCGGACGCGCATCTCGACGTTCCTCGCCGGTGTGTTTCTCTTGATCCTCGTGGTCGGACTCGGCGATGTCGTGGCGTTGATTCCGATGGCCGCTCTGGCGGCCGTCATGGTCATGGTCGCGATCGGGACGATGGATTGGCACAGCATTCATCCGAAGACGTTGCGGCGCATGCCCAAAAGTGAAACGGCAGTCATGCTGGCAACCGTGGTCGTCACCGTCGCCACCCACAACCTGGCCTACGGAGTCGTGGTTGGAGTGGTCACCGCGATGGTGTTGTTCGCCCGCAGGGTCGCCCACCTGACCGAGGTCGTCGATGTGGCCCATCCCGACGAGGAGACTCGGGTGTATGCGGTGAAGGGGGAGTTGTTCTTCGCGTCGAGCAACGATCTGGTCTATCAGTTCGACTACGTGGGGGATCCGAAGAACGTCGTCATCGACATGTCCGAGTCGCACATCTGGGACGCATCCACCGTCGCGACCCTCGATGCCATCACCTCGAAGTACGAGGCGAAGGGAAAGCACGCCCGGATCATCGGACTGAACGCCGCATCTGCCGAACGGCACGTTCGATTGAGTGGGCAGCTGTCCGGCGGGCACTGACGCAGCAAGTCCGGTTCCGAAACCATTGCGGAATCGCGCGTCATCACTTTAAAGTGATGACGCGCGTCATCGGATCGCGTCTCGTGCGGGAGGGGTTCGTCAGCATGCACATTCACACCGCGGTGATCATCGGCAGCGGTTTCGGTGGCCAGTGCGCCGCGAAAGCACTGCTCGATCGGGGAATCGACGACCTCGTGATTCTCGAAAGGCGTCCCTTCCTCGGTGGCACGTGGAAGCAGAACCGCTACCCGGGTGCAGCCGTCGACGTGCAGAGTCCGCTCTACTCGATTGCGTCGGAGCCGTTCGAGTGGACGCGGATGTTCGCCGAACGTGAGGAACTCGACCGGTACACCCAGCACGTGCTCGATTCCAACGGGCTGCCTGCCCGAACACATGCGAACACGGATGTGCAGAAGATCGAATGGGTCGGTGATCACTGGGCGATCTCCACCTCGCGCGGCGAGTATGCGGCGAAGTTCGTGGTCAATGCCTCGGGACCCCTCAGCACCCCCGTCGTACCGCCGTTCCCTGGCCGAGAGAAGTTTCAGGGCAAGCAGTTTCACACGAACGACTGGGACACCGGGTACGACCACGCCGGCAAGCGGGTGGCCATCGTCGGCAGCGGTGCCAGTGCCGCGCAGGTGATCCCTGCGATCCAACCCGCCGTGGAGCAGCTGCACGTTTTCCAGCGCACCCCGCACTGGGTGATGCCCCGTCACGATCGCGAATTCACGCCGTGGCAGCGCAGGTTGCTGAAGTTGGAACCGATCCGCAGGCTGGTCCGCGCGGGGATCTACTGGAGTCTCGAAACTCGCATCATCGGCTTCAAGTACTCGCGGACGATGTTGAAGGCGGTGGCGCAGCGAACTGCGTTGAAACACATTCAGTCTCAGGTGCCGGATTCCGAGCTTCGAGCGAAAGTAACCCCGGACTACGTCATCGGGTGCAAGCGGGTTCTGCTGTCCAACACGCTCTATCCCGCGCTGGGGCAGGCGAACGTCACCCTGCACGACAAGAACGACGGCATCTCGGAAATCACCGAGACCGGAATCGTCACCACCACAGGCGAACACGTCGATGTCGATCTTCTGGTGTGGTCCACCGGATACGACGCCACCGACGGAGTCATCTCGTACCCGGTGATCGGACGTGACGGCCGGGCCCTGTCCGACCTCTGGGATCCCTACCCACGTGCCTACCTCGGCACCACAATTCCCGGATTCCCCAACCTGTTCGTCGTCACCGGACCGAACACCGGAATCGGCCACACCTCTGCGATCTTCCTCATCGAGGCGCAGATGGAGTACATCGTGCGGGCCGTCGACGCCGTCCGGCAGGTGGGTGCGACGGCCATCGAGGTCACCGCAGCTGCCGAGCAGGAATACACCGACACGATTCATCGCGAGATGGAGGGCACCGTCTGGAAGGACGGTGGCTGCCACAGCTGGTACCAGTCCAAATCCGGGCACGTCGTTGCCATGTTCCCCGGGTTCAGCTTCACATTCCGCCGGTGGGCCAAGCGTTTTCGACCCGAGGCCCATCACATCCACCGGTCGTCCACCGAGGCGACGACGAAGGACGAGGTATCGGCATGAGCAAGCACACCGGCCAGGTCGCGCTGATCACCGGAGCGGCAGGCGGGATCGGTTCCGCCGTCGCCACCGCGCTGCATCGACGCGGTGCCTCGATCGTTCTGGTCGACATGAAATCCACCGATCTCGAATCGGTGGCGGCGAAGCTGGGCAACCAGCGCGTGGCGATCGCGTACGCCGACGTCACGGTGCGCGAGCAGCTCGACGCAGCCGTCGCAACCGCGATCGACACCTTCGGCACGCTCGACGTAGTGATGGCCAACGCCGGAATCTCCAGCGGTGCACAGGCATCGACCGTTCGCTCCGTGGACGACGGAGTCTTCGAGCGGGTCATCGGCGTCAACCTGATCGGAGTGTGGAACACGGTGCGGGCTGCTCTGCCGCACATCGTCGAGTCCGGGGGCTACGTGCTGCTCACCTCGTCCACGTACGCGTACCTCAACGGCCTGGCGAATGCGCCGTACGCGGCTTCGAAGGCGGCGGTCGAGCAGCTCGGTCGTGCATTGCGCGCGGAACTCGCGAGCACGAAAGCGACTGCCGGAGTGCTGTATCCGGGATGGGTGGCGACGCCGATCGCCGAAGTCGCGTTCGGCGGTGACGACGTGGCGACGGCCATGATCGACCGGGCTTTTCCCTCGCCGCTGCTCCGTCCGATCACGCCGGACAAGCTCGCGCGCGTGGCCGTTCGAGGTATCGGACGGCGGGCTGCGCGTATCGCCGTCCCCGGTCGCTGGATCCCGATCTCGATACTGCGCGGCATCGTGAACCCGATCATGGACGCCGCGATGGAGCGGGACGCCGAATTGATCCGTCTGACTGCCGAATTGGATGCCCGACGGTCATGAGCACGGTGTCCGAAGCCGCAGGCCGCGCCTACGGCGGTGAGAGCGCGGCCGACCGCGACGATCGCCGGCGGCGGCAGCTGCTCGACGCCGGGCTACGGGTGTTCGGCAGCGTCGGGTACCGCGCCGCGACGGTCCGCGGACTGTGCCGCGAGGCCAAGATCGCCGATCGAGACTTCTATCGGCACTTCGACAAGACCGAGGACCTGCTGCTCGCCGTCTACGCCGAATGCATTGCACGCCTCACCGATTCGGTGTCCGACGCAATCGTGCAGGTGGACCGGAACGGTGATCTCAGGGATGTTGCGAAGCAGTTGCTCGACCCCTTCTTCCAGGTCATCGAAGATCCGCACCTGGCCCGAGTGGTGTGGATGGAGGTGCTCGGGGTCAGCCCCCGCGTCGAGCAGACGTACCTGACGGTGATGCAGCAATTCGGAACACTGCTGCTCGGCTACCTCCGTACGTTCGCGGGCGATGTTCCCTCGGGCCCTGATCTGGATGTCGACCTGCTCGCCACCGCGGCCATCGGCGGCATCAGCCACACCGCGATGACCTGGTATCAGAGCGGCTACGCCGCAGACCGACGCATCGTCGTTGCGACCATTGCGACCATGCTGGCCAACATCGTCGCGCCCCTCGCCCTGCCGCCCACATGATCTACCTGATGCGCAACGCCATTCGTGGACACAGACGAACGGCATCCGCGGCTCGCCGCGCATCGTTTTCTTCGAGGACGACGGTGCTCCCACCGTGGCGGGCGAGTGGATAACCCCACTCGTCTCTGATGAGAGTGTCGGGGAGCAGTTCGGTGCACACGCCGCGTCCGTCGCAGCGTGTCCAGTCGATGTGGAGGGCCGTCCCGCGTCGGCCTTCGGCGGTCATCGGATGCGTCCTCGGTGAATCTCGCACGTGTCCAGTCGATGCAGGTGTACGTCCTGAGCGAAGACCGACATCGCCGATCGGATCAGGCGGGCGGTTCCGTCGGGGTGATGGCACGCGCCGCGGCCGTCGACCAGTCGTGTGTAGCGCGCGATCTCGGTGATCGCGCCGTCGGCGTCGTCGCCGATCGACAGTCGTGAGAACACGTCGGCCAATCGCGGCAGACCGTTGAGGCAGGGACCGCATTGCCCGGCACTCTCGTTCGCCAGACAGCGGACGAACTCGGCGGTGGCCAGCAGGCCGCACGAGCCGGTCCCCAGGACGTGGACGATGCCTGCGCCGGGGCGGGACCCGATGTCTGCCAACGATTCCTGGGACATGGTGCGCCCGGTCAGCGCGTCACGGTCTACCCAAGTGCCGTGAAATCCGCCGAGTAGCACTGCTCGCACCGAGCGTAGGTCGACGCCTGCACCATGGGTGAGCATCTCCTCGATCGACGCACCGAGAGGGACCTCGGCGACGCCGGGGCGTCGCACTGCGCCCGAGTAAGTGACGAGCATGGTGCCGGGCTCCGATGCCGTTCCCCGCGAACGGAACCACTGCGGTCCCCGTCGCTCGATCAGGGCGATGTGGGCGAGGGTTTCGACATTGAGCACCAGGGTGGGTCGTCCACGAACCCCGGCCTCCGACGCGTGTGCCTTCTTGTCCCGGGGTAGTGCCGGACCGCCCTCGATCGCAGAGATCACCGCGGACTTCTCGCCGGAGACGAAGCCGGGAGCGGCCGCGATCACCTGGACGTCGGTGCGATCCCATCGGGTACGGCGTCGTTCGTCCACGGCCGCCCGTACGGCGTCGACGCGCTCCGGGGGCGCATACAGGTAGCAGTCTCGGGCACGGATGGCGGACGCTGTCGCGGCGATACCGTCGAGCACCAGATGCACCGACCGATCGAGCAGCAAATGGTCTTTGCGGCTCAACGGTTCTCCCTCGGCAGCGTTGGCGACGAGTACTGCCTTGCGGCCGGTGATCGAGCGCATCTTCGCGCCGGTGGGGAATGCCGCGCCGCCGTGCCCCAGAAGGCCGGACCGAACGACGGCATCCACCAGGGACTCGTCAGCGGGTGGACGTGCTCCGTAGAGCTCGGTGTGGCGGCGCAGATCGTTCGTGCCGTCCTGTGCGAGCAGCGAATCGGCGAGATATGTCGGTGCGGTCATCGGCTTACCTTCACTCTGGTGTGCTGGTGTTCTTGGAAGTTGTGGCGCAGTCGCCAGGTCGTGGCCGAGGCGACGACCACCGTGCAGGCGAGCGCGGTGGCCAGGAACCATCCGCTCCCCGAATCGGTTCCGTTGCCGAGAGCGTGGGCCAGCGCGATCGGCCACAGTGCGTACGAAAGCCAATGCACTGCCCGGAAAGTGCGGAGCCCAAGTCGGTGTCGGAGTAGCCCGGTCAGAGTTATCGCGATCAGCAGATCGAATGCGAGGGTGCCCAGTCCGAGCCAGAACGGCTTGTACGCCCCGGCGAAGGGAACGAACGCGTCGATCAGGTGCAGTTGCGCATACGGGTCGAAGAACAGTGACACGATGTGAATGCCGACGAACATCGATCCCAGAAGTGCGGTGCTGCGGTGCAATTCGACGACCCCGAACCGGGGCACGGTCAACAGGGGTCGCCCCGACCGAGTGAGGATTCCCGACGCCACCGCGAGGGTCAGCAAGACCAGGGCGGCCATGCCCGAGCCACGGCCCAGTGCCCACAGTGCCTCACTCATGATCGGTCCTCTCCGTCGTCGGGCCAGTGGCCGCTGTGGATGATCGTGCCGTCGGCGGCCACCGACCGGGCGGGCAGTCCGATCCGGTCGAGCCAGGCCGTCGCGGCCGGCCCTCGAACGATGCACGCGGTACTGACCGTGTTGGCGGTGAGAGCGCTGGAGGCAATCACTGTCACGGTGCGCCAATAGGGTTCGGCCGGACGCGCCAGCTGCGGATCGAGAATGTGATGGAGCATCTGCCCCTCGTGCATCCAGCGTCGTCGGAGGGTGCTCGACGTCGCCACCCCGGTGTCGGATCCGATGACGACGACGGTCGAAGGTTCGCCGTCACCGTCGCACACCTCGATACGCCAGCCGTCGTCGGGATACGGCCCACTGGTGGCGATATCGCCACCGAGGGAGACGAGCACGCCGGTCCCGAGCTCGTCGTGTACTGCGCGGGCACACCGATCGGCCGTCAGTGCCTTGGCCGTGGCACCCAGGTCGAGACCGACGCCGTCGGGGATCGTGACGTGATCCTCGCCCAGGGTGACCATCGACCAGTCGCTTTCCGTGACGAATCCGGTTCTGCCGATGGCAGATTCGATCTCATCACAGGACGGGACCGTCGGACCGAGATCAGCGAAATCTCGGTCGTATCCCAGGTGCACCAGTGCCGAACCGACGGTGGGATCGACGTCTCCGCCGGTCAGTCGCGCGGCGGAGAGTGCGGCCTCGAGAAAAGCGTGCAGAGTCGGGCTGATAGAGGTGGGGCGACCGCCGGCCCGCGCGAGCATCGAAAGTTCCGAATCGGGCCTGAATCTGCTGCAGGCGGCATCGACCGTGGCGAGTTCGGCACGCACGATGCGTTCTGCGTGTTCGATGGTGCCGGGTTCGGTGACCGACAGCTCGGCTGCGCAGCCCCACACCGACCAGCTCCTGGAGGCCGTGGTCGTCCCTGCAGCGACGCCGGTCACGATCCCTGGGTCCTGGCGTGTGTGGCACCGGAGCCGGATGTTGTGCTGGGCGTCGTGACGCGAGGGGCCGAACCGAATGTCGGTGCGGTGGCTGCATCGTCGCTGTCCACCGTGTCGGCCACCGTTGCCGTGGACTCGGGTTCGTGTGTGTCGAGGTACGCCAGTGTCGCGGTTCCGCCGAAGACGGTGATGCCGAGGGCTGCGATCGCCGCAGTCGCGATGCGGGTGCGGCGGTACCCCTGCTCCGGTGTGTTCATGGAGACCAGTGTGCGGCGGTGGAGCTGAAGGATCGCTGAAAGATCCTGCACGGATGGGCCGTCGATCTGATGTACTCGTGTTCCCTGCCGCCCCAACGATTCGAGAGGGCGTTGTGCGAGTACTACTGGTCGAGGACGAGAAACTCCTGGCGGAGACCATCCGTCGTGGTCTCGATGCCGAAGGATTCGTCGTGGAAGTCGAGTACAACGGCATCGACGGCTTCGACAGTGCGGTCACCGGCGATTTCGACGCGATCGTGCTCGACATCATGCTGCCGGGAAAGCAGGGGTACGACGTCGTTCGAGACCTGCGTAAGCAAGGGGTGTGGACGCCGATATTGATGCTCTCGGCGAAGGACGGTGAATACGACCTGGCCGATGCCTTCGATCTCGGTGCGGACGACTATCTCGTCAAGCCGTTCTCGTTCGTTGTTCTCGTCGCTCGGCTGCGTGCCCTCGTTCGACGGGGTGCACCGGCGCGCCCGGCGGTTCTGACGGTCGGGGACCTCGAGCTCGACCCCTCTCGCCACCGCGTGACCCGGCAGGGGACGGAATTGGCGCTGACTCCGCGGGAGTACAGCGTGCTCGAATACCTGATGAGGCGAAACGGCGTGGTGGCGAACAAATCCGAGATCGTACGTTCGGTGTGGGACGCCAACTACGACGGAGACGAGAACATCGTGGAGGTCTACATCGGCTACCTGCGCAAGAAGGTGGATCTCCCGTTCGAGACCAGACTGATCGAGACGGTGCGTGGTGCCGGTTACCGCATCGCCGCGGGGCACTGACTCCTGATGCGCCTGCACACAGACATGCTTCGGCCTCGATCGTGGACGGTTCGCGTGCGATCGGCGGTGGCGTCGACGCTCGTCGTGGCTGTGTGCCTGATCGCGGCGGGTGGTGCGCTGGTCGGTGTCCTCTACTCCTCGCTCGAGAGGTCGGCCGTGTCGGCGGCCTCTGCCCGCGTGGCGCTCATCGCTCAACAATGGGAATCCGAGGATCGAGACGACGACAGGGGGCCGCGCGTCGAGAACTCTCTGCTCGCGACGGATGGGCAGGTGGGCATCGTGCAGGTCGTCGACGCATCGGGGGCGGTGCTGGAGAGTTCACGCGGTGATGCGACCACACCGCTGACGACGCAGCAGGTTCCGTCGTCGGGGGTGCAGGACCTCGGCCGAGTGGATATCCGCGGAATCGGTGAGTTCTGGGTGTTCGCGACGGGAGTGACGTCGGCTCGGGGCGGGGCGACCGTGGTGGTCGGGGCCGACCGGGAGCCGGTCGAGAAGGTGGTGGGCACGGTGGCGCTCCTGCTCGTCGCGGTCGGTCCCTTCGTCGTCGCTCTGGTGGCCTTCGCCACGTATCGGCTGGTCGGTGCCGCCCTGAGTCCGGTGGAGGACATCAGGTCTCGGGTCGCTTCGATCTCGGGAGCTCGACTGATCGAACGTGTTCCGGTTCCCGACACGCACGACGAGATCGCCCGTCTCGCACTCACGATGAACCACATGCTCGAGCGGCTGGAGGCGGGCCAGCGCGCTCAGCAACGCTTCGTCAGCGATGCCTCACACGAATTGCGGAGTCCCTTGGCGACGATCACGGCGGCATTGGAGTTGGCGGAGGCGAGACCCGAACTGCGCGATGCGGCGCTGGTGAACGATTCGTTGCTTCCCGAGGCGCGGCGGATGCGCCGGCTCATCGAAGATCTGTTGGTTCTCGCACGGTCCGACGAAACCGACGCTGCTGCCGTCTCCGGTGACGTGGATCTGGAGGATCTGTTGTACGAGGAGGCCAAACGTGTTCAGGCCACGTCCGATGTAGCGACGGAGTTGTCCATCGTTCCGGTCCGAGTGAGCGGCGACCCCTACGCGTTGGCCCGCATGGTGCGCAATGTCGTCGACAATGCCGTTCGGCACGCGGAATCACGAATCATGCTGTCCTGCTCGGTGTCCGGAGATGATGCGGTGATCGTGATCGACGACGACGGTCCGGGAGTGCCGGTGTCCGAGCGGACGCGAGTGTTCGATCGCTTCGTTCGGCTGGACTCGTCGCGAACCCGGGACGAGGGAGGTGCCGGTCTCGGCCTGGCGATCGTCGCCGATACTGTAGCCGCGCACGGCGGTAGCGTGCGGGTGACGGATGCCGCCACCGGGGGAGCTCGATTCGAGATCAGGCTTCCCCGGTGAGGGTCTACTGCACCGGCACAACCCTTTTCAGGAACGCCAGTTGTTCCTCGACGATGGTCGGGAACAGCGGCTGCACGTAGGGGTCGAAGTGCCCACCCTTGTGGATGTGCACGGTGGCGTCGGGAATATTGCGCGCGACCTTCTGGCACACCGCCGCCGGCGTGATGGCGTCCTCCGACATGATCTGCACCAGTACCGGACAGGTGATCTTCGACGCGGTCCTACCCGGCGAGTACGGCCCGATGCGTAGAAGGATCCGTGCTGCAACGGTTTCGGGCGTGGCCATCACAGCGACATCACCGGGGTAGCCGACGGATTCGACGTACCGGGGGGATTTACGTCAGTCGTGCATGGTCGTTCGGTTTCGGCCCAGCTTCTTCGACTCGTACAGCGCTCGGTCGGCGCGCTCGAGGGTCGCGCGGGCGGTCTCTCCGTCCTGTCGACATGCCACCCCTACCGAGATCGTCAGGTCGGCCGGCAACTCCGTCCGCACCCTATCGATGGCGGTGCGCAGCTCGGCACCCGTGCCGGTGACGCACAGCACGGTGAATTCGTCGCCGCCCGAGCGGCTCAGCAGATGCTGCGGCGGGAGGCAGTTGCGTAATGCATCCGAGACGGTGACGAGTGCGTGATCGCCTGCCGCGTGCCCGAAGTCGTCGTTGATCACCTTGAAGTGATCGATGTCCACCACGGCGACGGCGTCGATCTTTCCGCTCGCGACCGTTCCCGGCCGAGCGTCCAGCTCTCTGGTCAATCGCCGCCGGTTCGCGAGTCGGGTCAGATCGTCGATCTCGGAGGTCGATGCAACGCTCTGGACCCAGGCCGCAGAGATCGCGATTGCCACGAGGACGAGCTCGGCGTTGACCACCAGAACAGGGTGCAGGTCTCCCACCACGATGCCCAGGTACGCGATGTAGCTCGCGTTGAGAACCGTTGTACGCCAGGCGATCCGGTTGGGCAGGACGATGAACGCCGGCGTCACCAACAGTAGCTGGAGAAAGATCCCGGACAAAGCCGCGATCTCGCCGCCCGCAGCGGTGCAGAACAAGGCGATACTCGTCAGGCCCGACAGATGCATCAACAGGTACAGCCGCCGGGAAAGTACCGGTGCTGCGGCGATCATGTAGACGCCCAGTGCGCACCACAGCACAGCCAACGCACACAGGACCGCGGCGGCCCGGGGGGACGCCGCGACGACGATGACGACACCGACCAACCCGCTGACGAGGCAATTGACCCCGGACGTCCGCGCTACCGACGCAGGAGAGTACTGCCAGCCACTGTTCACACCACTAGCCTCTCGCACGGTCCCCACGACCTGCTGGCGAGTTTAGCCCCCTACCAGCGTGGGCACGTGTTCTCGAAGCTCGGATCGATGCCCTGCATGTAGCCGGTGTCGTCGCGGTCGCGGATACCGCAGTCGAGGTACTGCTGATGCAGCGCTGCGAGGGCGGCCTCGTCGATCTCGATGCCCAACCCCGGCCCCGTGGGCACGGCCACCGCGCCGTCCACGACGTTCAACACCCCGGGTACGACGACGTCCTCGTTCTTCCACGGCCAGTGCGTATCGCAGGCGTAGGTCAGATTGGGCGTCGCCGCGGCCAGGTGCACCATGGCGGCCAGACTGATGCCGAGGTGGCTGTTCGAGTGCATCGACAGACCCAGCTCGAAGGTCTCGCAGATGCCGGCGAGCAACCTCGATCGTTGCAGGCCGCCCCAGTAGTGATGGTCGGACAACACCACCTGCACCGAATCCTTCACCACCGCGGGCCGTAGATGATCGAACGCGACGACGCACATGTTGGTCGCGAGTGGCATCTTCGCCTCCCGCGCGACCTCGGCCATCCCGTCGAGTCCTGGTGTCGGGTCTTCGAGATACTCGACGATGCCGTCGAGCTCGGCGGCAACGCGGATGGAGGTGTCGACGGTCCAGGCCGCATTGGGGTCCAGCCGGAGCGGTAGCCCGGGGAATGCCTCCCGCAGGGCCTTGATACCGGCGATCTCCTCGTCGGGCGGGAAGACGCCGCCCTTGACCTTGATGGCCTCGAAGCCGTACTCGTCGATCATCTTTCGAGCCTGCCGAACCAGGCCTTCCGGATCGATCGCCTCGCCCCATTCGTCGGGCTGCTGCCCGGGATGCGCAGCCCACTTGTAGAACAGGTACGCGCTGAACGGAACCGAATCGCGCACCTTGCCGCCGAGTAGATCCGACACCGGTCGTTGCAGCACTTTGCCCTGGACGTCCAGGCAGGCGATCTCGAAGGGTGAGAACACGCGGTCGGTGGTGCTGGCCGTGGTGATCATTCCGGCGACGCCGTCACCACCGGTGATCGACAGGGTTCCGAGTACGGAGTCGACGGCGTCACGAATCGCGTTGAGTGCGAACACGTCCAGGCCGGTGATGGCCTTGGCCGCCGCGTCGAGACGAGCCAGGTGTGCGGTGTCGGCGTACGTTTCACCGAGTCCGACGACGCCTGCATCGGTATCGAGCTGGATGATGGCGCGCAGTGCGTACGGCTGATGTACACCGACGGTGTTGAGCAACGGAGGGTCGACGAACGCGATCGGGGTGATCCGAGCGCCGGTGATCAGAATCGGACCCTGCATCAGTGCACCGCGAGCTCGTCCGCCAGCACGGCCCGGCCGGCGGCGACGATCGCGGTCAGTTCCTCGAGGTGCGGTGCACTGATGTCCACCAGTGGCGGACGCACGGGGCCTGCCTCGATGCCCTCCATCGTCACGCCTGCCTTGATGAGAGAGACGGCGTAGCCGGGAACCTTGTCGCGCAGGCGAACCAGCGGGTGGAAGAACTCGCGCAGCAGTGCGGCTGTGAGCTTCTCGTTTCCGCTGTCGAGGGATCGGTAGAACGCCAGCGCAAGCTCGGGCGCAAAGGCGAACGTTGCCGAGGAGTACAGCGTGACACCGATGGCCCGGTAGGCCTGCTGCGAGACCTCGGCGGTGGGCAGGCCGTTGAAGAACTGGAAGGGCTTGCCCGACGGTTCCAGCGCGTCCAGTACCGCGCGAACGATGCGGCCGACCTGATCGAGATCGCCTGTACCGTCCTTGAATCCGACGACGGTGGGCAGCTGCGCCACCTCGACGGCCGAGTCCTCGGTGAAGCGGGCGTTGCCGCGGTTGTAGACGATCAACGGCAGATCCGAGGCACCGGCAACGGCCTTGGTGTAGTTGACCAACCCGGCCTGCGGCATCGTCACCAGATAGGGCGGGAGCAACAGGATTCCGTCGGCTCCGTTGGCCTTCGCGCTCGCGGCGAATGCCTTTGCCTGGGCGACGGATCCGCCTGCACCGGCGTACACGGGTACGCGGCCGGCAACGACGTCGACCGCGGTGCGCACGATCTTGCCGAACTCCTCGCTTTCGAGAGCATGGAATTCGCCGGTGCCGCACGCGATGAACACTCCACCGGGTCCCGCATCGACACCCTTCGCGATGTGCGCGGCCAGCAGGTCGTAATCGACCTCACCGGTGGCAGTGAACGGTGTGACGGGGAAGAACAGGACTCCGTCGAGCATGGTGGTCTCCTCGAGAACTAGGTGGGGGTGAGTCAGTCTTGGGTGAGCTGGCCGTCGATGCGGCGGAAGATGCCCTCTGGGTTGCCGTCGGCAATTGCACTGGGCAGCAGAGATTTCGGCACATCCTGGTAGGAAACAGGACGCAGGAAGCGCTCGATGGCCAGAGATCCGACCGAGGTGGTGCGGGAATTGGAAGTGGCGGGGAAGGGGCCGCCGTGGACCATTGCGTGGCCTACTTCGACGCCGGTGGGCCATCCGTCGAACAGGATGCGGCCGGCCTTGAGTTCGAGAACCGGGAGGAGTTTGCCTGCCTCGGCGTGATCGGACTCGTCGGCATGGACAGTGGCGGTCAGCTGCCCTTCGAGGAGCGCGGCGACGTCGCGAACCTGCTGTGCATCGGTGCAACGAACGATGAGGCTCGACGCGCCGAACACCTCCGCCTGCGCTGCGTCGGAGGTGAGGAACGTATCGGCGTCGGTGGCGAACAGCGCTGCGCGGCAGGCGTTCGGGGCCTGTGCGTCGGTACCCCTGGCGAGCTCGGTCACGACTTCGCTCAAAGTGTCGACGCCCTCGGCGTAGCTCGCGGCGATGTTCGGGGTCAGCATCGTGGTGGGTGTGGACTCCTGGACAGCGGCGGTTGCTGCCTCGGTGAAGGACTGCAGGCCGGGGCCGTCCACGGCGATGACGAGACCGGGGTTGGTGCAGAACTGGCCCGAGCCCATGGTCAGCGATGCGACGAAGGCGCGGCCGAGTTCGGCTCCCCGGGCGGCGAGTGCGCCGTCCAGGACGAACACGGGGTTGATGGAACTCATCTCGGCGTACACCGGGATGGGCTCGCGGCGACCGGCCGCCGCGGCGACGAGAGCCGTTCCGCCCGAGCGTGATCCGGTGAAGCCGACGGCCTTGATGCGAGGGTCGGTCACCAGAGCGGTACCGAGTCCGCGGCCGGAGCCGAACAGCAGTGAGAATGTGCCCGAGGGCATTCCGGTGGAGGACACCGCGTCGGCGATTGCGCGGCCGACCAGCTCGGACGTTCCCGGGTGGGCGTCGTGTGCTTTGACCACCACGGGGCATCCGGCCGCGAGGGCGGACGCGGTGTCGCCGCCGGCGACGGAGAAGGCGAGCGGGAAGTTGCTGGCTCCGAACACCGCTACCGGTCCCAGGGGGATCTGTCGCTGGCGGATGTCGGCGCGGGGGAGGGGCGCGCGTTCGGGCTGGGCCGGATCGATGCGGGCTCCGTTCCAACTACCCTCGCGCAGAACGGAAGCGAACAGGCGCAGTTGTCCGGTGGTGCGGCCGACCTCGCCGGTGATGCGGGCCAGCGGAAGCCCCGACTCGGCGACGGTGCGCTCGATCAGGGTGTCGCCGAGCGCTGCGATGTTGTCGGCGATGGTCTCGAGGAACTGCGCGCGGGTCTCCGAGGACGTGGCCCGGTAGTCGGCGAATGCGTCGGCCGCTGCGGCACAGGCCTTCTCGACGTCGTTGTTGTCTCCGTGCCCGTAGGCGGGTTCGAGATCTCTGCCGGTGCTGGGGTCGATTCCGTGAATCTGCGCGCCGGCACCGAATACCGGGACGCCGGCGATGATCATCCGGCCGGTGAGATTGGTGGACTGTGTCGTCGACGCTGTCATGGGGTGACTCCTAGGGCTGTGATGCGGTGCGTGCACTGACGCCGAGGCGTGACCTGGCTCATAGCTCACCACGGTAGAAGGGCGATCGATACATGTCCAAGTCTAAAAAAGTCGTATTCGATCCACTCTCGGTATCGATCGCGCTGCCAGGTGTGATGGGCTCCCGTTGTGCGCACCGATGCCACTACTGCATCGGTCGATGCGCAGATGGTCTTGGACATGAATCGATCGGGAGTCCTAGTCTCGTCTGTGAGCCGAGTCACCCATGGCGTATGAGAGAGGTCGGACATGAACGTCCACACGAGCACCCCCGTCGTCACAGAGATGCGCGTCATTCCCATCGCCGGTCACGACGACATGCTGCTGAACCTCAGTGGAGCCCACGCCCCGTACTTCACCCGCAATCTGGTGGTGCTCACCGATTCGGATGGGCGCATCGGCGTCGGTGAAGTGCCGGGCGGGGAGGCGATTCGGCAGACTCTCGAGGATGCGCGGGTGCTCGTCGAGGACCAGGGCATCGGTCGGTACAACGCCGTGCTGGCCGAGATGCGCCGCACGTTCGCGGATCGTGATGCCGGGGGCCGTGGCGCGCAGACCTTCGATCTGCGGATCGCGATTCACGCTGTGACCGCGGTGGAATCGGCGTTACTGGATCTACTCGGCCAGCATCTCGGCGTCAGCGTCGCGGCGTTGCTGGGAGACGGTCAGCAGCGTGAAAAGGTCCAGGCTCTGGGCTACCTGTTCTTCGTCGCCGATCGCACCAAGACCGACCTCGCCTACCGTGGTGCAGCCGACGAGGCTGCTGGGGCCGACGACTGGATGCGCATCAGGCACGAGGAGGCCATGGATCCCGAGTCGATCGTGCGCCTCGCCGAGGCGGCGCAGGCCCGATACGGATTCCAGGACTTCAAGCTCAAGGGTGGTGCGCTGCCCGCCGCCGAGGAGGCCGCTGCGGTGCGCGCACTGGCCGAGCGATTCCCCGAGGCTCGAATCACGTTGGACCCCAACGGTGGTTGGTTGCTCAAGGACGCGATCGAGACGTGCCGTGGACTGCGCGATGTCCTGGCCTACGCCGAAGACCCCGTCGGACCGGAGGGTGGATTCTCCGGTCGAGAGGTGATGACCGAATTCAAGCGCGCCACCGGGTTGCAGACCGCGACCAACATGATCGCCACCGACTGGCGCGAGATGGGCCACACCATCCGATCCGGTGCCGTGGACATCCCGTTGGCCGACCCGCACTTCTGGACGATGGCCGGTTCGGTCCGCGTAGCGCAGCTGTGCGATGCGTGGGGTCTGACGTGGGGTTCGCACTCCAACAATCACTTCGACGTGTCACTGGCCATGTTCACCCACGTCGCCGCGGCCGCTCCAGGAACGATCACGGCCATCGACACGCACTGGATCTGGCAGGACGGACAGCGAGTGACCAAGGAGCCGTTCACGATCGAGGACGGCTACCTCACCGTGCCCGACAAGCCGGGTCTGGGTGTCGAGCTCGACTTCGAGCAGATCGATGCGGCGCACGAGCTGTACCAGAAGGAAGGTCTCGGTTCCCGCGACGACGCCATCGGTATGCAGTACCTGATCGAGGGATGGACGTTCGACAGCAAGCGCCCGGCCCTGGTGCGATGAGTTCTGGTGCGCGGATGAAGATCGTTGTCGGTGACCGTAATGTGCTGCCGCACCGGGAGCAGTTCGAGGCGGGCCTGCCCGCCGATGCCGAGGTGGTCTGGTGCATCCCGTTCGACGAAGACCGAGTCATCGACGAGCTTGCCGATGCGGATGTGTATGTCGGCGGCAAGTTCAGCGCGGCCATGGGTGCCGCAGCACCGAAGCTACGCATGGTGCACGTCGCAGGCGCTGGAACGGACAACGTCGATCGTTCCCGCTTGGGTCCCGATGTGCAGGTGTGCAACACGTTTCATCACGAGCAGTCGATTGCCGAGTATGTCGTTGCTGCGACCGTGATGTTGCGACGTAAGTTTCTGCAACAGGATCGGGCGCTGCGCGCGGGCCGGTTCGCGACCGCTGTCTACGATCCGAGCATCGCGCAACCGTTGTCGCTGAGCGGTGCCCGCATCGGATTCGTCGGGTTCGGGCATATCGGTCGAAAAACGTGGCAGTTGTTTCGGGCGTACGGGGCAACCGGTGCTGCGGTCACCGGGAGTGGACGAGCTCCGGATGAGGGCCTCGAATGGGTGGCTGATGCAGTGGATTTGACGAGGCTCGCCGAGTTCGCGGATGTTCTCGTGGTCTCCGCACCGCTGAACGAGCGCACTCGCGGGATGATCGGCACCGACGAACTTCGGAGGCTGGGCAAGGACGGGATACTCGTCAACGTCGGTCGTGGGCCCTTGGTGCAGGAACAGCCACTGTTCGACGCACTGTCTCGCGACGAGATCGCCGCAGCTGCCATCGATGTCTGGTACCGATACCCGGGGCCGGACGGGGTGGGCGAACCGAGTTCGCTGCCGTTTCGCGAACTCGGCAACGTACTGATGACGCCCCACTCGTCGGGCGTCACGCATCATACGTTCGTGGGCCGAGTCGCCGATATCGCGTCGAACATCGATGCTTTGGCGGCATCGTTGAGCCGGTAAAAGGTGTTGGACGTGCATAGTTCGCCGAAATAGGCTGGGAGGCAACATAATCGACGAAGTCAGGAGTTGCACGATGACCATCGCAACGGACAAGCCCACCAGTGGACTCGCCGCACCGGACGCCGCCGTCAGGGCACTGGCTCCTGGGGATGCAAGCCTCGACCGCATCGTCGAGGTGACATTGTCCTCGATCGTGTTGCCGCTGAAGAATCCGATCAGCGATGCCAAGGTGCTCACGGGTCGGCAGAAGGCGATGACCGAGGTGGTGTTCCTGTTCGCGGAGATTCGCACCGAACAGGGCCATGAGGGAATCGGTTTCGGTTATTCCAAGCGTGCGGGCGGCCCCGCCCAGTTTGCGCATGCCCAGGAGATTGCTCCGGTCCTCATCGGTGAGGACCCGAACGACATCGGCAAGATCTGGAACAAGCTGGTGTGGGCCGGTGCCTCGGTGGGCCGCAGTGGTGTTGCGACGCAGGCGATTGCCGCGATCGACATCGCGCTGTGGGATCTCAAAGCCAAGCGTGCGGGGTTGCCGCTGGCCAAGCTGATCGGCTCGGCGCGCGACTCGGTGCAGACGTACAACACCTCGGGTGGTTTTCTGCACACTCCCATCGAGGAGGTCATGGAGAACGCCGCCATCTCACTGGCCAACGGCATCGGCGGCATCAAACTGAAGGTGGGTCAACCGGATTGGCGTACCGATATCGCCCGCGTCACAGCGGTCCGTGAATTTCTCGGCGACGACGTCCCGTTGATGGTGGACGCCAATCAGCAGTGGGATCGCCCGACCGCTCAGCGCATGGGCCGAATCCTGGAGCAATTCGACCTCGTGTGGATCGAGGAACCCCTCGACGCTTACGACGCCGAAGGGCACGCCCAGCTCGCTCGCAGCCTGGATACCTCGATCGCGACGGGAGAGATGCTGGCGAGCGTCGGCGAGCACGTCCGGCTCATCGAGGCCGGCTCGGTCGACATCCTGCAACCCGACGCTCCCCGCATAGGCGGAATCACGCAGTTCCTGAAGTTGGCCACGCTGGCAGAGCATCACGATCTGCAACTCGCCCCGCACTTCGCCATGGAGATCCATCTGCACCTCGCGGCGGTGTATCCACTGCAGACGTGGGTGGAGCACTTCGACTGGTTGGACCCGCTGTTCGACGAACACCTCGAAACACGAGATGGGCGCATGCATCTGTCCGCGCGCCCGGGATTGGGCTTCACGTTGAGCGAGCAGGGTCGTGCGTGGACCGTGGCAAAAATAGCGGTGCGCTGACGCATCGAGCGCTGACGCGCAGGTGCACGGAAACTCGACCTCTGCTACGAGTTTTCGTGCACGTGCCGCGAAGCGGCTCTTCCACTCACATGGGGCGAGGCGGAGCGTACTGTTTCTCGGGTGACAGACGCTCACCAGGCATCGCGATGGTCCGCGATCTTCAGGCCGACGCCGGTTCGGGTCATGGCCACAGGGTTCGCGCTCGCCATCGCGATCGGTGCGGGCGTGCTGTCGCTGCCGGCGGCGACCGTGCCCGGCAGCGAGACCGGGTTTCTGCAGGCGTTGTTCACGTCCACCTCGGCCGTCAGTCTGACCGGCCTGATCGTGGTGGACACTCCGGTGTACTGGTCGGGATTCGGGCAGGGCGTGATCCTTGCCCTGATTCAGATCGGCGGGTTCGGGATCATGACGATCGCGTCCCTGGTCGGTCTGGTCCTTGCCGATCGAATAGGTCTGCGCGGCAGGCTCAACGCGGCCGCAGAGGTGCGCACCTCGGGTCTGGGTGATGTCCGGAGCGTCGTCGTCGGCGTGTTCCGCACCAGTCTGATCATCGAGAGCGTCGTCGCGACAGCCCTCGCGGCGCGCTTCTTCCTCGGATACGACGAGCCTTTCGGTCGTGCACTGTGGCTGGGGACCTTTCATGCGGTCTCCGCGTTCAACAACGCCGGCTTCGCGCTGTTCAGCGACAACATGATCGGGTTCGCCACCGATCCATGGATCTGCATTCCACTGTTGATGGCGGTCGTGTTGGGCGGCATCGGATTTCCGGTTCTCTTCGAGATCGCCCGTCGAGTTCGGTCCCGAGCCAAGGGCGGTCGCTCGCCCCACCGCTGGTCGCTGCACACACGACTGACGCTGACCGTCACCGGAGTTCTGTTGGTACTCGGACCGACGGTCGTGATGCTCTTCGAGTGGTCCAGAACGCTGGGAGGATTCGGCTTCTGGGACAAGATGGTCGTCGCGACGTTCCAGGGAATCATGCCCCGAACCGCAGGGTTCAACAGTGTCGATTACGCGGATGTCGACAACGCGACTCTGCTGGTCACCGACGTGCTGATGTTCATCGGTGGTGGCAGCGGCGGAACCGCAGGCGGCATCAAGGTCACCACGTTCGCACTGCTGCTGTTCGTCATCCTGGCCGAGATCCGAGGTGACCGAGAGGTGACGGTGTTCGATCGTCGGATCGACGCGCGCGTGCAACGTCAGGCGTTGACCGTGGCACTGATCGGCGTCGCGTTGGTCATGCTCCCGGTCGTCGCGTTGCTGGCGGGCACGGACTTCGACCTCGACGTCCTGCTGTTCGAGGTCGTCTCGGCCTTCGCCACCGTCGGTCTGTCGACCGGTATCACCGCACAGTTGCCCGGGTGGGGACAGATGATCCTGATCGTGCTGATGTACCTGGGCCGCATCGGTTCCATCACTCTCGTCAGCGCCCTCGCCGCCCGCGACCGCGGTCGGCGCTACACGCTCCCCACGGAAAGGCCGTTCATTGGCTAGGAAACCGTCCTCCGACGTCGTCGTCGTCCTCGGCCTCGGCCGCTTCGGCAAGTCGCTGGCGCTGGAACTGATGGGCCAGGGCGTCGAGGTCCTCGGCATCGACACCGACGAGGCTGTGGTGCAACGTGTCTCGGACCGACTCACACACGCGGCCGTGGCCGACACCACCGACGAGGAGTCGTTGCGCCAACTGTCGGTTCACGAGTACGACCGCGCAGTCGTGGGCATCGGATCCGATCTCGAGGCAAGTCTGCTGACCGCGTCCGCGCTGATCAACCTGTCGGTGTCCAACATCTGGGCCAAGGCGATCAGCAACGCGCACGCCAAGATCCTCAACCAGATCGGCGTGCACCATGTGGTGCGGCCCGAGCACGACATGGGTAAGCGCGTCGCCCATCTGGTGCGCGGCCGAATGATGGACTACATCGAATTCGACGACGGTTTCGCCATGATCAAGACCTCTCCGCCCGCCTCCATCATCGGAAAGAAGCTGGGCGAAAGCGGAATACGCACCAAACATCGCGTCACCGTCGTCGCGGTCAAGCGACAGGGCGAAGGATTCACCTACGCCACGGCCGACACGGTGATCGGTGCAGGCGATACCGTCATCGTCTCCGGTCAGGTTCGAGACGCCGAACGATTCAGTGAGTCGACCTGAGCGATTCCAGCGTCTCGCGTGCTCCCCGCTCCTGCAGAGACGACAGTTGTTTCGTGTACTCGGCCACGAACCGCTCGTTGTCGATCAGATCCCCGAACACTGCGCGGTTGGCGATGAACGCCGTGGGGTTCTCGCGCTGACTCTGCGCGATCGGCACCAGTGAATCCTTGAGCTGGTCGACGATCTCGATGGGCTCGCCGGACTCGTCCACGGCCTCGGCGTATCGAGCCCAGCTGGCCACCACCGCGGTGGAGCGGGTGATCTCACCGCCGGTCTCGAGGTTCTTGCGGATGACAGGCAAGAGCCACTTGGGGATTCTGTCCGAGGACTCGGCGCACAGGCGAGCGACGGTATCGCGGATCTCGGGGTTGGAGAACCGCTCGATCAACGTCCTCTTGTAGTCGGTCAGATCTATGCCGGGGACCGGCTGCAGCGTCGGGGTCGCCTCCTCGTCCATGTAGGCGAGCAGGAAGTCGGCGAACAGCGAATCCTGGCACACCTCGTGGACGAGGCGATAGCCACTGAGGTAGCCGAAGTACGCGAGCGCCTGGTGGCTGGCATTGAGCAACCGCAGCTTCATCAGCTCGTAGGGGGTGACGTCCTCGACCACCTGCACGCCCACCTCTTCCAGCGGTGGACGGCCGAGGGTGAAGTTGTCCTCGAGCACCCACTGCGTGAACGGCTCGCCCGCAACGGGCCACTGATCGTCGATGGCGTAGCGCAACGAAAGTTGCTCGGTCACTTGCGGTGTCGTGACCGGCGTGATGCGATCGACCATCGAATTGGGGAACGCGCCTTCGGCTTGGATCCAGTCGGCCAACGTCGGATCCTTCAGGCGCGCGAACGCGGTGAACGTCGACTGCGCCATGTGTCCGTTGCCCTCGATGTTGTCGCAGGACATGATGGTGAACGGTGCCATTCCTCGGCTCTTGCGTCGAGCCAACGCTTCGATCACGAGACCGAATGTTGTTGCGGGCACAGCGCCGTCGGCGAGGTCGGCGACGATGGCCGGATTGTCGGCGTCGAATTCGCCCGTCGTCGCGGAGAAGTTGTAGCCACCCTCGGTGATGGTGAGCGAGACGATCTTCGTGGTGTCGGCGGCCATCTTCTCGATCACGGCCTCGGCGTCGTCCGGTGCGAAGAGATACTCGACGATGGAACCGATGACGCGGGTGTCCCACGTGCCGTCGGAGTGCTTGAGCGCCAACGTGTACAGGCAATCCTGTGCCTGCATGACGTCGTTCATTCGCCGGTCGCCGGGCAGTACGCCGACGCCGCAGATTCCCCAGTCCAGCGCCTGCCCCTGCTGCAACAGACGGTCGACGTACATCGCCTGGTGGGCGCGATGGAAGCCGCCGACACCGAAATGCACGATGCCGACCGTCACCTCGGATCGGTCGTACGTCGGAACCGCGACGTCCTCGATGAAGTCGGCGAGGTTCTGCGAGTTCAACTTCATGCGTCGTTCTCCTTCGAAAGTCCTGGAATCACTACGGCTTTGATGCTTCCGGGTTGCCTGTCCGCGTTCAATGCATCCTCGACGCCTTCGAGCCCGAATCGCGCCGTCACCATCGCGTCGAGATCCACCATGCCCGACGCCACCAGCGCGCGTGCGATCGGCCATGTGTTGGCGTAGCGAAAGACGCCGGTGAGCAGCAATTCTCGGTTCTGGATCAGCGAGATCGGCAGCGGATAATCTGATCCACCCATGCCGACGAGGACGACCGTGCCTGCGGGCCGGACCGCGTGGATGCCGTCGATCACGGCTCGGGCCGCACCGGATGCGTCGATGAACGCGTCGACAGTCAGAGAGCGCACGTCCTCGGCGGCGGGGTCGAGCACGCGAGTCGCGCCGAACCTCTGCGCGTTGGCCCGGCGGGAGGCGTCGATGTCGGTGACGATCACCTCGGTGGCACCGAATGCGCGAGCGACCTGCGCGGTGACGAGCCCGACGGGCCCCGCTCCCGCGATGAGCACGCTCGAGCCCGCGGAGATCCGCGCTTTCTGGGCCGACGCGATGCCCACCGACAGCGGTTCGAGGAGCGCAGCAGCCTCGTCGGAGATGTCGTCGGGGACGTCGTGGGCGAAGGTCGATTGGATCAACACGTACTCCGCGAGCGCGCCGTCGATGGGCGGCGTCGCGAAGAACTCCATGGCCGGGCACAGGTTGTAGCGGCCTGCGCGGGACTGAGCGCTGGTGGGATCGGGGCGCTGCGGCTCGATGGACACGCGCTGCCCGACGCGGGTGTCGGAGACGTCGTTGCCCACGGCCACGATGACGCCCGCGGCCTCGTGCCCTAGTACCAGGGGGCCGTCGACCACGTACTCGCCGATGCGCCCCTCCCGGTAGTAGTGCGCGTCGGAACCGCACACCCCGACTGCCCTGACCTGCACGAGGACCTCGTCGTGCGCGGGAGTGGGGACGGGCCGTTCCTCGAGTCGTATCTCGTGTGCCGCGGTGAGGACGCTGGCCTGCATGAACTGTGGCACGGGTCGCCCGCCGTCGGGGGGTGTTGTGTAGATCACACCTTAATGTTAGCTTAGTGAGCAGATGAACACGAGCTGAGCATCTGCTCACAACTTGGGAGGCGAAATGGATGGATCGTCATCCGGTCCGGCGGGGTCGAAGTCTCCGCGGTCCGGAGAGGATCTGCGCCTGGCTCTGCGCGCCGCGACCATGTACCACCTCGAAGGCGCGACTCAGGCCGAGATCGCCGTGAAGCTCGGTGTCTCACGCCCCACGGCAGGGCGGTTGGTTGCACGCGCCCGCACACAGGGGCTGGTGACCATCGAGATCAACGTTCCCGACGACTTGCAGGGCACCGTGCACGCCGACATCGAGCGTGAACTCGAAGCGCAGTTCGGGCTGACCGAGGTGCTCGTCGTCTCGGATGTCATCGACGGCACGGACGCCGGCTACGGTTCCCTCGGCCGGGCAGCGGCGACGCTGCTCTCTCGTCGTCTCCAGGACAAGGATGTGCTGGGCTTCACGTGGGGACCCGAGACGGTGGCGGTCGCAAGCTCGCTCAAGACCAGGTCCACCAAATGTGCTGCGGTGGTGCAACTCGACGGTTCCATCACCTCGGCCGACTACCAGACCGGCGTCGAGTACACACTCGGACGGTGCGCTGCGTACCTGCAGGCGACACCCATCAGGCTCAATGCGCCGCTGTATGCCGATCAGGCGACTGTCGTTGCGTTGGAGCAGGACTCCGTGATCTCTCGCGCACTCAAAGCCGGGACCGATGCCGATGTGATGATGTACGGCATCGGTCCCGTTTCCACGTCCACCACATTGTTCGAGGGCAGCTTCATCGACCTCGAGGTGCTCGACGAACTGCGCCGACTCGGTGCGGTCGGTGAGATCGGCGGACGGTTCTACGACGCCGACGGCAAGGACACCGGAGGATCACTCCCCGGCCGAACCGTGTCGGTGGGGCTCGACGCCATCAGGGCCTGCGATCGGGCGGTGCTCGTCACGGGCGGAAAACGAAAACACGAAGCGCTGCTCGGTGCACTGCGCGGTGGACTGGCATCGATCTTGGTCACCGACATCGAAAGTGCGCGTTGGCTTGTGGATCGATCCACATCAGCGTCGAATGGAAAGGTATCTCAGTGAAAGTTCTACCGAAGGTGGTTGTCGCGACCTCGCTCGCGACGACCTTGGTGGTGTCCGGATGTGCCGGTGCCGGCTCGTTCGGTGGTGATGGTGACGGTACGACGGTCACCGTCGCGATCGTCTCGAATTCGCAGATGTCCGATGCCATTTCGCTTGCTCCGGAGTTCGAGGCGGAGAACCCGGGTATCAACCTGAAGTTCGTGTCGCTCTCGGAGAACGAGGCCCGAGCCAAGATCACGGCCTCGGTCGCGACCGGCGGCGGTGAGTTCGACGTGGTGATGATCAGCAACTTCGAGACCCCGCAGTGGGCCGAGAACGGTTGGCTGACCAATCTTTCCGAGTACGCCGACGCCACGCCGGGCTACGACGAGGACGACTTCATTCCCACGCTGAAGGAGTCGCTGTCGTACGAGGGCAGCATGTACTCGGTGCCGTTCTACGGTGAATCGTCGTTCCTGATGTACCGCAAGGATCTGATGGAGCAGGCCGGTATCGACATGCCTGCCGAGCCCACCTGGCAGCAGGTGGCCGATGCCGCAGCCGCTCTCGACAGCCCGGGCCTGTCCGGAATCTGCCTGCGCGGCAAGCCCGGCTGGGGTGAGGTGCTCGCACCGCTCAACACGGTCATCAACGCGTTCGGCGGCCGCTGGTACGACGAGAACTGGAACGCCCAGCTGAACAGTCCCGAGGTACGCGAAGCCGTGCAGTTCTACGTCGACACCGTGCGCGAGCACGGTCAGGCCGGCGCGGCGACCAGTGGGTTCAGTGAGTGCGGAACGCAACTCTCCCAGGGCAATACCGCCATGTGGTACGACGCCACCTCGGCCGTCTCGGTCCTCGAGGACCCGTCGTCGAGCAACGTCGTCGGGCAGATCGGTTACGCCAAGGCCCCGTCGGCGGCCAAGGGCGACAACGGTTGGCTGTACTCCTGGGCACTGGGCATCCCCAAGACCAGCGAGGCACCCGACGAGGCATGGAAGTTCGTCTCGTGGATGACCAGCAAGGAATACCTGAACAAGGTCGGTAACGAACTCGGTTGGGAGCGTGTGCCTCCCGGAAGTCGACTCTCGACCTACGAGATTCCCGAGTACGCGGAGGCGTCGGCGGCCTACGGTCAGCTGACCCTCGACTCCATCGACAGTGCCGACCCGAACGACCCCACCGTGGATCCGGTTCCGTACACCGGAGTCCAGTTCCTGACCATTCCGGAGTTCCAGGACCTCGGTACCCGGGTCAGCCAACAGATCAGTGCCGCGATCGCCGGACAGATCAGCGTCGACGACGCGCTCGACCAAGCGCAGCAATACGCCGAAGTGGTCGGCAGGACGTACCAGGAGGACCAGGGATGACCACCACCGAAGAACGGACGGCTCCGGCCGAACCGGAGAAGTTCGTACCGAGACCGAGAACGATCTCCAAGGCAGAGGGGTGGCGTCGACGAGGACCACTGTTGCCGGCGTTGGTGTTCGCCATCATCGTCACCCAGATCCCGTTCCTGTTCACGCTGTACTACTCGACGCAGTCCTGGAACCTCGTTCGTCCGGGTTCGCGTGAGTTCAACGGTCTGAACAACTACATCGACGTGTTCCGCGACAGTCAGTTCCGCGAGGTCGCGATGAACACCGTGATCATGATCGTCGGAACCGTGATCATCTCGGTGGTGCTCGGCCTGGCCCTCGCTCTGCTGCTCGATCGAAAGTTCATCGGACGCAGCTTGATTCGCACGCTGCTGATCACCCCGTTTCTCGTCACCCCGGTCGCCGGTGCACTGATCTGGAAGACAACGATGTTCGATCCCGTCTTCGGCCTGATCAACTTCGCGCTGAGTCCGTTCGGAGTCGGTGAGATCGACTGGGTGTCGCGGTTCCCGCTGGCCGCGGTCATGACGAACCTCGTGTGGCAGTGGACGCCGTTCATGATGCTGCTGATCCTCGCCGGCCTGCAGTCCATGCCGAAGGACATCGCCGAGGCTGCGCGTGTCGACGGGGCAGGCCCGTTCAAACTCTTCCGTGAGTTGACGTTGCCGCACCTGCGCCGCTTCATCGAACTCGGCACCGTCCTCGGTGCGATCTATCTGGTCAACACCTTCGATGCCGTCTACATGATGACCTCCGGTGGACCGGGAGTCGCGTCGGCGAACCTGCCGTTCTACATCTATCAGCGTGCCTTCCTCGGCTTCGACATCGGTCAGGCCGCGGCCATGGGCGTCGTCACCGTGGTGGCAACCATCGTTCTCAGCACTCTGGCGCTGAGACTGATCTTCAAGAGCTTCAGCGCAAACGAGGAGGCGGCGTGATGAGCACGGCAACCACGAGCAAGAAGAAGGCCGTCGCGCAGACCTCCGACGGGCAGGAGATCCGGAAGAAGAGCAAGTGGGGCCCGGGCACGATCTGGTCGTTCGTGGCCTGGGTGGCCGGTATCGCATTCTTCTTCCCGGTTCTCTGGATGGTGATCACCGGCTTCAAGCAGGAGGCCGACGCCTACTCCAACCCGCCGAAGCTGATCTTCACCCCCACCCTCGATCAGTATCGAGGTGTCCTCGAGAGCGGCATCGGCACCACCCTGCTGAACTCGGCGTTCGCGACGATCGTCTCGACGATTCTCGTTCTGCTGCTGGGTGTTCCGGCAGCATTCGCGCTGTCGCTGCGGCCGGTGAAGAAAACCCAGGACGTGCTGTTCTTCTTCATCTCCACCAAGATGCTGCCCGTTGTGGCCGTCATCGTTCCGCTGTACGTCATCGTCGGTGACATCGGCATGCTCGACAACATCTGGGCACTGGTGATTCTCTACACCGCGATGAATCTGCCTATCGCCGTGTGGATGATGCGCTCGTTCTTCATGGAGGTGCCGTCGGAACTGCTCGAGGCCGCCAGCATGGACGGTGCGTCGCTGTGGACGTCGGTCCGCGAGGTGATCCTGCCGCTCGTCTCTCCCGGTATCGCAGCGACGTCGTTGATCTGCGTGATCTTCTCGTGGAACGAGTTCTTCTTCGCCGTCAACCTCACTGCCGTTCAGGCCCAGACGATTCCGGTGTACCTCGTCGGATTCATCACCGGCCAGGGCCTGTACTGGGCCCAGCTTTCCGCCGCTGCGACGTTCGCAGCACTCCCCGTCGTCCTTGCCGGATGGTTCGCGCAGAACAAGCTCGTGCGCGGTCTGTCCTTCGGCGCCATCAAATAGGAGAAAGTCTCATGGCTGCAATCACGTACAAGAAGGCATCCTGCGTCTACGAAGGTGCCGATTCGCTCGCCGTCGATTCCCTCGACCTCGACATAAAGGACGGCGAGTTCGTCGTCCTGGTCGGACCGTCCGGCTCCGGCAAGTCCACCGCACTTCGGATGCTCGCCGGTCTGGAGGAGATCGACGGCGGCGCAATCGAAATCGGTGGCAAGAACATGGTGGGAGTCCCCTCCAAGGACCGCGACATCGCCATGGTCTTTCAGAACTACGCGCTCTACCCCAACAAGACCGTCGGCGAGAACATGGGCTTCGCGCTCAAGATGCGCGGAGTGAGCCTCGAGAAGCGTCAGGCACGCGTGGCGGAAGCGGCCCGTCTGCTCGATCTCACCGAGTACCTCGATCGCAAGCCCGGCAAGCTCTCGGGCGGCCAGCGTCAGCGAGTTGCCATGGGCCGCGCCATCGTTCGTGAGCCGCAGGTGTTCTGCATGGACGAGCCACTGTCCAACCTCGACGCAAAACTGCGAGTGCAGACGCGTACGCAGATCGCGGCGTTGCAGCGTCGGCTCGGCACCACGACGGTCTACGTCACCCACGATCAGGTGGAGGCCATGACGATGGGCGATCGCGTCGCCGTCCTGCGTGGTGGCAAACTGCAGCAGTTCGCCTCTCCCACAGACCTGTACGACCATCCCGTCAACGCGTTCGTCGCAGGATTCATCGGCTCCCCGGCGATGAACCTGATGACGGTACCCATCGGCTCGGGCGGCGTGCAGATCGGTAAGTTCCTGCTCCCGCTCGAGCGCGACGAGCTGACCAAGCTCGCGAGCCTGGGGATCGACGAGGTCACCATCGGAATGCGGCCCGAGAACATCGGCATCGTCCACGGCGGTGGCGAGGGCTTCGAGGGCAAGGTCGATCTCATCGAGGAGCTCGGCAGCGAGTCGTACGTGTACGCGCACCTCGACGACCCGAAGGTGAAGGGACTCGACGGGGGACCCGTGTCGCTCGTCGCCCGCTCGGCAGTGCGTGCCCCGGCGAGGATCGGCGAGAGCATCGGACTGAAGCGCCTCGACGGTGCAATTCACCTCTTCCACCCGGAAACAGGTGAGCGCATCTAGCGCGGCTGGTACGGCGCTTTCCGAGAGAGGATCAGCGCCGTCAGCAGGGCGGCACCCCAGAGCAGGAAGATGCCGTCGAAGAACAGGTGGCCGTACTTGACGCTCCGGTTCTCGTCCGAGGCGATCAATCCGATCACCGCTCCGACGAACGATGCTCCGCCCCAGAGAATCAGCAGCACCGAGCCGGGCCAGGATATGCCGAGGACGATTGCCGGCAGCCTGGTCCGGTTCTGTGCTGCCAGGCGCGGCCGGTTCATGTAGGCGAGAGCGGGAAGAATTGCCGCTGCAAGTTTGACCAGCGTGAGCACCAGCAGCGCCGTTCGCGCAGTCTGCGGTTCGGTCTCGACCCACTCCGTGGCGAATGATCCGACGGTGTTCAACATCCATCGGCCACCTGCAGCCCAGTAGCCGGAAAACGCGGCGTGAACTATCCCCAGTGCACCTGCGATCGCGAAGTATCCGATGGCCACGGTGACCGAGGCTAGCCGAGTTCTCACCCCCGTTCAGGGGTAGCGAGGGATTGTTCATCTCCCCTACCGTGGCGGTGATGAGCATCACAGGCTACGGAGGAAGCATGGCCGAATCGGCACATACGGCATTCAGGAACGCTCGCGACCTGCTACTCGACTCCTACGGCGAGTACGACCGCGCCGTAGAGACTTTCGAGTGGCCGTCGTTCGGAGAGACGTTCAACTGGGCCATCGATTGGTTCGACGCGATCGCCCGTGGCAACGACGGCACTGCGTTGTGGATCGTCGAAGAGGACGGCAGCGAGGCCAAGTACAGCTTCGACGACATCGCGCGTCGTTCCGACCAGGTCGCCAGGTGGCTCGAGCAACAGGGCATCGGCCGCGGCGATTCGGTGATCCTGATGCTCGGAAATCAGGTGGAACTGTGGGAAGCGATGCTCGCGGTGATGAAACTGGGCGCGGTGTTGATGCCGACCACCACTGCCATCGGGCCCGCAGACCTGACCGACCGTGTGGTGCGCGGCAATGCGCGCGCAGTGATCGTGAACCCCTCGGACACCGGCAAATTCGACGACGTACCCGGGGACTACCTGCGCATCGCCACCTCCGCTCGAAATGGTTGGGTCGACTATGCCGAGGCTCGTTCTGTCGAGGCCGCGCCGTTCGAGTCCGTGACGGCTCCCACCGACCGTCTTCTCATGTACTTCACCTCCGGCACCACCAGCAAGCCCAAGCTCGTCGAACACACTCAGATCTCCTATCCCGTCGGGCATCTGAGCACCATGTACTTCCTCGGTCTGCGTCCGGGCGACGTGCACTTGAACATCAGCTCGCCGGGTTGGGCCAAGCATGCGTGGAGTTGCTTCTTCGCGCCGTGGATCGCCGAGGCGACGATCTTCATCTACAACTACGGAAAATTCGACGCGAAAGCGTTGCTCGAGCAGATCCGCCGGGCCGAGGTGACGACGTTCTGTGCTCCACCGACAGTGTGGCGCATGCTGATTCAAGCCGACCTCGCCGGTGGCGGTGGTTCGCTACGCGAGGCCATCGGAGCAGGTGAGCCCCTCAACCCCGAGGTGATCTCGCGGGTGCAGCAGGAGTGGGGCCTCAATATCCGCGACGGGTTCGGCCAGACGGAAACCACTGCACTGGTTGCCAATACACCCGGCGCGGTACTCAAGTCCGGCTCGATGGGGAGGCCGCTACCGGGCGTGCCGGTGGTGATCGTCGACCCCACCACCGGCGAACTCGCCGACGAAGGCGAGATCTGCCTCGACCTGGCGCAGCAGCCGTTCAACCTGATGACCGGATACCTCGGCGACCCCGAACGCAACGCCGCTGTCATGGCCGACGGTTACTACCACACCGGCGACGTCGCATCACGGGACTCCGAGGGCTACATCACCTACGTCGGCCGCACCGACGACGTGTTCAAGGCCTCGGACTACAAGATCTCCCCGTTCGAACTCGAAAGCGTGCTCATCGAACACCCCGCCGTTGCCGAGGCCGCGGTGGTGCCCGCCCCCGACGAGACGCGACTGGCCGTCCCCAAGGCGTATGTGGCATTGGCGTCGGGCTGGGAACCCAACGAGGACACCGCGTTCGAGATCCTCAAGTACGCCCGCGAGCACCTTGCGCCGTTCCTGCGGGTGCGCCGAATCGAGTTCTTCGAGCTACCGAAAACCATCTCGGGCAAGATCCGCCGAGTGGAACTGCGCGCCCGCGAGGACGCGGCCGTCGGACCGCTGGAGACCGAGTGGCGCGACGACCAGTTCCCTGCACTGAAGAGGTGATGTGGCTGTCCACCGTCTGGGTTCGGACGCGGGATCCCGCTTCTCGAGCCGAATTGTGGACACTGAGGTCACTTGTCCCAGAACCGTTCGAGAATCCCGAGCACTTCCGGGGTGGCCGCCATCGTTGTCGCGTGGTCGAATCCGCGGATCACGTGCAATTCTGAGTTCGGTACCAGCGCCGCGGCAGCCCGGGTGTCGTCGAGCCTGGTGCCGTCCTGACTGCCGACGTAGAACAGCGACGGCTGGGTGAACTGCTGCAACGCGTCGTCGGGTAGGCCGGGATCGGCGTCGGACGCCCGAATGTACGCGGCCATGGCCTGGGCGTCGTTGGCGGAGAACACCGCTCGCGTGCCGGCATCGATCGGGAACATACGGTGGCTGTTCCACGCCTCGAGGAACCCGTCCATGCCGCCCTGCTCCAACACGTCTGCGCACCCGGGGAAGAACAGGCGATCGAACGCGCCGGCCTGAGCGCCGTGACTACCGCCGCCGACGGCCAGCGATCGCACTCGTTCAGGAGCCGCTGCCGTCAGCGCCAACCCGGCCCGAGCCCCGAACGAATACCCCAGATAGTCCACGGTCTCCGCGCCCACCGCGTCGAGCACCGCCGTCAGATCGCCGACTATCGTGCTCATCGCGTACGCGTCGGGAGAATGGGGTTTCTCGCTGCGGCCGTGCCCGCGACTGTCGATCAGAATCAACTGCCGAGCTCCGCGTAGCGCCTTCACGTAGCCGAACGTCCGCCAGATCGTGTGCGTCAGAAAACTGCCGTGCACCATCAACAACGGCGGCCCCGACCCCACCACCGTGTACGCGATTCGTGTCCCATCGTCTGCATTCGAGGCGTACTCCACCCCGCAATCCTCCCGAACGAAGTCCACTCAATGTGACATTGACCCCCGAACTGCGCTTGTGGGTCGTTCCGCAGGCTCCACTCCCGTCCACTGAACGTCACATTGACTCCCTACGGGCGGGCGCTTCTTCGGCGGACTCGGGAGACTCGACGGTCGGGGTGAGGTCGACGGTGCGGGTGGTTCCGATGGCGTCGAGGAACGGTCGATCGTGGCTGGCGATGATCAGCGCACCCTCGAATGTGTCGAGCGCGTCGATGAGGTGTTGTCGGCTGGTGATGTCGAGGTTGTTGGTCGGCTCGTCGAGTATCAGTAGTTTCGGAGCAGGCTCGGCCAGCAGTATTCGGGCCAGTGCGGCCCGCAGTCGTTCGCCACCGGAGAGGGTGGCGACGACGGCGTCGGCGTCGGATCCGCGGAACAGGAAGCGGGCGAGTTGGCCGCGGATCTGTTCGGCTGTGGCCTGCGGGGCGACGTCGGCAATGTTCTCGGCGACGGTGCGGGATTCGTCGAAGACGTCGAGTCGCTGCGGCAGATACTTCCACGGCACCTCTGCCCCGGTGGCGTCCAGGGCCCGCAGCAGCGTGGTCTTGCCGCTGCCGTTCGGTCCGATCAGTGCGATGCGCTCAGGGCCCACGATGCGCAGGTCCTCGTGCGCAAGAACCACCTGTCCCGCGTGGACTTTCGTCGCCGGGAGGTCGACGCGTATCTCGCGGTCGTCGCGCAGGAGATCCTCGGCGGCCGACAGGGACGATCGGGCGTCGTCGACGCGGTCGCTGTGGGTTCCGTGGAGTTTGCCTGCCGATTCCTGGGCGGCCCGCTTGCGTCGGCCCGCAAGGATCGGCGGCACGCGCTTGTGCTCTTCCATCTTCTTGCCGAAGCGCAGGCGTCGGTCGAGTTTGATTCGGGTGTCGATCAATTCGCGTTCCTGCTTGCGGACATCGTTCTTCGCATCGCGGATCGTCGCCCGTGCCGCCTGCTGTTCCGCGTCGACGACCGAGCGGTAGTGCTGGTAGTTGCCGCCGAACATGCGCAGCCGGGACACTCCGTTGCGCTCTGCTCGCACCTCGGCGATGGTGTCGACGCGTTCGAGCAGCTCGAGGTCGTGAGTGCACACGATCAGCACACCCGGGTAGCCGTCGACCGCCGTGTACAACCGCTCTCGCGCACCGTGATCGAGATTGTTGGTCGGCTCGTCCAGTAGCAGTACGTCGGGTTGGGCGAGCAATTGTGCGGTGAGTGCCAGCAGTGTCGTCTCGCCGCCCGACAGGGTGCCGACGCGGCGATCCAGGTCGCCCACAGAGCCGACGATGCTGCCGAGGCCGAGTTTGTTCAGCAGTGCCAGAGCGCGTTCCTCGACGTCCCACGCCGATCCGACGATTGTGAAGTCGTCCTCGGTGGAGGAGCCGGATTCTATGCGATGCAATGCTTTTCGCACCGACTCGATGGCCAGCACCCTGTCCACGGGTAGATCGGGGTCCAGTGCGACGTCCTGGCGTAGATGGCCCAGCACGCCGGGAGTCGAGATCGAACCGCGCTGTGGAGTCAACTCCCCGGCGAGCAACTTCAGCAGCGTCGACTTTCCGGCACCGTTGGAGCCGATGAGACCTGTTGTGCCGCTATGAAAGATGACCGACAAGGCGTCGAACACGGGGTCGCCGTCGGGCCAGGAGAACGACAGGTTCGAGACAGAAAGGGAAGATGAATGAGGCATGGGCGCTCCAAAGGTGTGCATGCGAACGATCTGCAGGCGTCTAGAACCTTTGGAAGAGCAATGGCCTCTCCGAATCTGTGGACGACAAGGCAAGGATCACGGTAACCCTGAGCCTGACGTTCGCGCAATCGAATTAGACCGACGGCCCCTTCTTGCGTAGCTCGTCGACCGTCTCCATGGCCCCGCGGAGCTCGTCCAGCCATTCCTGCGTGTGTTCGCCGACCAGCTTGACGGCCCAGGCCAGAGCGTCGGCCCGGGAGCGAGCGACCCCGGCGTCGACGAGGGTGTCGAGGACGCGACGCTCGGGCTGACGCAGGCGTGTCATGACCGGGACGGCGAGGTGGGTGAACAGGACCACCTCGGACCCGGTCCGAACGCCCCACGCGACCTTGCGCCCGTAGCGCTTCTCGGCCTCGTCGGCGATCTGCATGCGGTCGCCCCGGGTGCTTTCGCGGAATCGCGCGATGCGGCCCTCGGTGGCTGCGGATGAACTGTCCTGCTCCACGGGCAGTGTTCCGACGACGACGATTTCCTCTCGGTCGACCTCGACCGAGGCGGCACCGTCGAACCAGGTGTCCGGGAGTCGGCCACCGAACCAATCGGCTGCATCGGTGGCATCCGGAATGTCTGCGTGCTGCCAGCCGCCGGGGCGACCGAACGAGCGACCGTTGGGTTTCATGGGGACTCCTCGGTGGGTGTTGTAAGACTAATTACAGAATTACACCTCATTTCGAGATCGTGCCACCGGTGTTTCGCGGATGCACTGGGGCATGATCGACCCCGTGCGCACTTCGAGAAGACCGACGACTCTGGCCGCGATCGTGTCCGTACTGGCACTGGTGCTCGCCGCTTGCGGGCAGAGTGGGCCGGATCAGCCGCAGACTGTCGCCGAGCAGTTCGTGGAGGCGGTGAACAGCTCGAACATCGACCAGGCCGCCGCGTTGACCACCGACCCGGCAGGCGCGACGGCAGCGCTCACCGAGCTGTACGACGGGTTGTCGGCCGGCGGAACGGTGACGGCCACTCCCGATTTCGAGGCCGTCGACGCCAACGAGGATGCGGGCACGTTCACGTTGAATGCCGGCTGGCGGTTCTCGACGACCACCGACGGCACCGCCGAACCCGACGGCGAGCCGAAGGAGTGGAACTACACCACCTCTGCGACAGCCGCCGAGACCGAGCAGGGCTGGAAGATCACCTGGGATCCGGCGATGTTGGTTCCGGGCCTGACCGCCGACTCGTCGGTGCGTTTCACTCCCACCGATGCGCTCGTCGCACCGCGCATCTTCGACGGCAACGGCGTCGAGCTGATGTCGCAGCAGGTGGTGACCCTCGTCAACGCCGATGCGAAGGCCGATCCGGTGGCGGTCGCGAATCTCGTCGGCTCCGTCGTTTCGGGTGTCACGGCCGAATCGGTGGCAGCGACTGTTGCCGGCGCGCAGGGTAACTCAGCGACGATCGTCACCCTTCGTCAGTCCGATATCGACCCCATCGGTGGTCAGCTCGCGGCCGTCCCCGGAGTCACTCTGGCTCCGCAGACGCGGCTGCTCGCCACCGACCGCAACCTCGTTTCGCCGGTCCTCAACGACCTGACGACGCTGTGGGAGCAGGAGCAGGCCGCCAATCGTGGATGGGCTGTGCAGGCCGTTGCCGCAGACGGCTCCATCACCCCGCTTGCCGGCCGCGACGCCGCAACGGGAGACGACATCGCGACCACCCTGGATTCGGCACTGCAGCTCAAAGCCGAGAATGCTCTCGCGTCGCTGCCGCAACAGGCGGCCATCGTTGCGCTTCGGCCGTCGACGGGGGCGGTTCTCGCCGTGGCGCAGAACGCCGCCGCGGACGCCGAGGGTCCGATCGCCCTCACCGGTCTGTACCCGCCGGGGTCGACGTTCAAGACGGTGACCACCTCGGCTGCACTGCAGTCCGGTGCAGTCACCCCCGATACGGTGCTGCCGTGCCCGGCGACCGAGAACATCGAGGGTCGGCAGATCCCGAACGACGACAACTTCGATCTCGGCAACGTGCCGCTGCACACCGCTTTCGCCAGGTCCTGCAATACGACGATGGGCCGCCTGGGCGTGGCACTCCCACCGAACGGGCTGACCGACGCGGCCGCGCAGTACGGCCTCGGCGTCGACTACGTCACCCCCGGTCTGACGACCGTCACCGGTTCGGTGCCGTCCGCCGACACCCCGGCGCAGCGGGTCGAATCCGCCATCGGTCAGGGGCAGGTGACCGCGTCGCCGTTCGGAATGGCGCTGGTCGCGTCGTCGATCGCGAACAACGGATTGCTCCCACCGACGGTGGTCCCCAGTGAGCCGGGAGTGGGAAACATGCAGCCGGCAGCGGTGAACCCCCAGGTCACCGAGCAGATCAAAGCCATGATGCGCGAAACGATCACCGGCGGCACGGCCACAGCGCTGAACGACATCCCCGGGTTGCTCGGCAAGACCGGCACCGCCGAATTCGGTGCGAACAACGAAGGAGCGCACGGCTGGTTCGTCGGTATCTCCGGTGATCTCGCGTTCGCGGTGTTCGTCAACGACGCCGGCAGTTCGACGCCTGCCATCGACGCTGCGGGTCGCTTCCTGAGGTGAACAGCCTGAGGTGAACCGACCACGGCGTATCCCAATCGTGACCGGCTCGTATGAATCCCGTGCTTGTTACTCGTGTGACTACAGTGAATATTGTGACTCATGAGTTCTATGAGTCGTGCCCGTCGTGGCCCGCGCAAGGTCCGCGGTCGCTACCTCGTCGCCGTTGCAGCATCGGCGACGTTGACGGTCTCGGCAGCGTTCTGGATGGTCGATCGCCCGCCGAGCGAGGCCGAGGTGCTGGTCTCGAAATTCGTCGACGCCCTGGACAACCGAGACGTCGCTGCGGCTGCCGCGATGACGACCTACCCCAACGCCGCGACGGCCGCACTGAACCAGATGTTCGACGGCTTGTCGGCCGACGGCACGTCCACCGGGGATTTCGACCTGACCCAGTACATGGACCTCTCCGACGAGAGTGGCTACTTCACTCTCGCGTCGGCATGGAATTTCGGTGAGGGCAAGGACTGGAAGTACAGCGCTCAGGGCTCGACCAAGAAACTCAGCGTCGGCTGGCGCATCGCGTGGGATCCGGCCACTCTCGTCCCGGACCTCACCTCGGGCGGATCGGTTCGATACACCCGGACCGACGCTGCCCCGCCGCTGATCTTCGACGCCGCGAACAACGTGCTGATGAGCGAGCGAACCATCAACGCCATCTCCCTCGACCCGGCGCAGACGAGCGATCCGGCGGCGTCCACCGCGCAACTCGCAGACGTCATCGATGTCGTCGCACCGCTCATCACTTCCGAATCGATGCTGGCCGAATTGAACTCGTCCGGCGGTGCACCGATCACCGCGGTGACCCTGCGCGACGACGATTTCGCCGTCCTCGAAGACGACCTGCGCGCCGTGCCGGGAGTGGTGGTTTCTCCGCAACCCAAGCTCATCGTCGACGACCGTCGGATCACCTCACCCGTGCTCGATTCGTTGCGAAGCGCATGGCAGGAAGGACGCGACGCCACCGCAGGCTGGGCCGTCGACACCTACACCGTCGACGGAATCGGCGAGCGCCGTGTCGGTTTCCAGGGGCCCGGTGGTCCTGACCTGCACGCGACGCTCGATCCGCGCGTTCAACTCGCCGCCGAGAATGCGGTTGTCATGGCGGGGTCGTCGGCGTCGATCGTCGCTCTGTCCACCTCGACCGGTGCGATTCTCGCTGCGGCACAGAACAGTTACGCGAACGAGCAGGGCGACGTGGTGTTCGGGGGCTCGTACCCGGCCGGCACCGCATCGGAGTTGATCGAGGCGGCACAGTCCGATCGCGGTGACGACAGCGCCGAGGATGCGGCTGCGGCACTGGGTCTCGGTATGAGCTACTCGATGCCCGGACTCGACGCCTACACCGGAACTCCCGCCGACAGTCGCAGCGCGATCGACGGCATCAGGGCCGTGTCGACCGCCTCCGGCGACGAGGCGACGGTGACTCCGTTCGGTCTCGCACAGATGGCGGCCGCGATCTCACGGGGCAGCGCTCCGACTCCGACGATAGTCGCCGGTCAGACCGCGGTCGCGAATCGTGAGTCCCATGCACTCGGGTCGGATGCGGCAAATCGGTTGCGCGGCATCCTTGCCGACTCGTCCCGCAGTAGCGGTCTCGACACGTTCGACGGGGTGCAGGGATTCGCCGGGGAAAGTGGCGACGATCGCTTCGTGCTCGCCACCAGCGGTGATGTCGCGTTCGCGATCTACATCGAGGACGCGGACGGCGGGGATCAGGCAGTGCGCATGACGAGCCGGTTGCTGCAGGAGATGGCGAACCCCGTCGAGTAGGGCAGGAGTGGAGCCTGCGAAATGACCAGGGATTCGGGTCGATCGTTAGGCACGGTAGTTTTATTCGGTGACTGTGCTCGATTTCGGACTCCTGGTGGTGGCCGGGTTCTTCGCCGGGCTCATCGGGTTCGTCACCGGGCTCGCATCGCTGGTCTCCTATCCTGCGCTGCTTGCGGTTGGTCTGCCTGCGGTGTCTGCGAACGTGACGAACACGGTCGCATTGGTCGCGGCCGGTGTCGGGGCGACGGCGAGTTCCTCGGCCGAGCTCGCCAAGGACGGCAAGCAGCTGGTTCGCTACGCGATCTACTCGGCTCTCGGCGGTACCACCGGTGCGGTTCTGTTGCTCAATACGCCGGACGGTTCGTTCGAGGTGGTCGTACCGTTCCTGGTGGCGATGGCAGCCATCGCGCTTCTGCTGCAGCCGAGTATTCGAAAGCTGTCCGGCGGCAGAGAGTTTCCGACGCTCTATCCGCTGGCCCTGTTCGCCGTGGCGATCTACGGCGGCTACTTCGGGGCCGGGGCAGGCGTCATCTTTCTCGCGTTGGCGTTGATCTGCACTTCGGATACCTTCTGGCGCGCAAGCGTTCTGAAGAGCTTCTTCCTCGGCATCGCCAATCTGATTGCGGCGATCATCTTTTCGTTCTTCGGTCAGGTGCACTGGTGGGCGGCACTTGCGCTGGCCATCGGATGTTTCGTCGGCGGTGCCTGCGGGCCACCGACGGTCAAGGTGATCTCGCCGATCATCCTGCGCGTCGGCGTCGGGATTCTGGGGCTCGGTCTCGCCGGGTGGCTGGGGTATCAGGCCTTCGGCTGATGGTCGGTGTTCGGCATGCTCAGCGCAGCCAGCCCGACGGCGGTCAGCGCCAGAAGGCCGAGAATCACGTACGCACCCGAGTAGCTTCCGGTCCATTCGGCGAGCACGGCACCGGCCCAGGGGGCCGAGGCCATCGCGATGACGATCGGCGCAGACATGATGCCGCTCAGATGCCCGTACTGGCTCGGACCCCATCGATCGGTGATGGCGGTGGCCTGGACGAGTGTGAACAGTCCGCGCGCGAGTCCGGCACCGATCGCGACGGCGATCAGCGCCACGACCGAGGTGGCGACGCCGAGCAGGATGGTCGACAGGGCAGTTGCGGCGATGATCCCTACGGTCCTGGTTCGGGTACCGGCGAAGCGTTGCAACGGAAGGTAACCGATGCGGCCGAGCACCTGCCCGGCTCCGCCGAGACCGAGACCCGTTGCCGCGAGAGCGGTATCGGCACCGTGTTCGATCAGCAGCGGAACCAGATTGAAGATTCCGGCGAACGCGACGAAGCCGGTGACGCTCATCGCCGCGGTGAGCATGACGAACGGACGACTACGGACGGTCTGTGCAGCAGTAGGTACTGCTCGCGCGTGCGCGGACTCACCCGTCGACGGCCACTGTCCGCGCAACCCGATCGTGTGCGCTGGAACGGTGACGACCAGTAGGACGACTGCGAGTACGAGATACGTTCGACGCCAATCGGAGTGGCTCGACAGGATCGCGGTCAGCGGAGCGAAGACCGTACTGGCCAGTCCCGCGGCCAGAGTGAGGATCATCAGGGCTCGGACGCGGTCGGTGCCCCACCACCGTGTCAGTGCCGCGAACGCAGGGGGATACAGCACCGCCCCCATGGCGATACCGGCCGCGAACCATCCGAGAAAGAACAGCGGAAGTGTCGGGGACGTCGCGATGAGAACCAGCGCGGGTATCGCGAGAATCGACCCTGCGCTCATCACCCAGCGCGGTCCGCGGCGGTCGAGGATGCGACCGACGGGAACTCCGACCAATGCTGCAACGAACTGGCTGATCGAGAACGCGGCCACGATCGACGTCGTCGACCATCCGGTATCCGCGGAGATCGCAGGCGACAGAACGGGGAAGGCGTAGTACAGAATTCCCCAGCTGGTTATCTCCGTGACGCACAGAACCGACAGGATTCGGCGTCGCCCCGGGTGCGAAATTCCCAGGCGTAACGCCGAATCCACTGCCGCAGAGTCAGTCACGCGACGGTGCGCCGAGAGTGATCAACTCCGGCGCAGCAGGGGCACCGCAGCAACCGCCGCTCGACGGGGCGTCGGGATCGTCGAACAGGCCCGCGCCGCCGCAGACGCCGGTGTCGGGCAGCGTCAGCTCGACCTTCCGTGCGCCCTCGTGATCACCGGCGAGTTCGGCTGCGATGCTGCGAACCTGCTCGTATCCGGTCATCGCGAGGAACGTCGGCGCGCGGCCGTAGCTCTTCATGCCCACCAGGTAGAAGCCGGGCTCGGGTTGGGTGAGTTCTTCGACTCCGTGCGGTGACACCGATCCACACGAATGCATGTTGGGGTCCACCAATTCGGCGACGAACTTGGGTGCCTGCAGCGTGGGATCGAGATCGAGGCGAACCTCGGACAGCCACGACAGATCCGGCCGGAAGCCGGTGAGTGCGACCACGCGATCGACGTTCCCGATGCGAGCGCCGGTATCGCCGACGAGGGTCATCCGATCACCCTCGACCGCAACGGTTTCGGTGCGGAATCCCGATTGCACGGTGAGGAAACCGTCGTCGACGGCTTTCTTGGCGCGTTGCCCCAGAGCGCCGCGAGCAGCGAGTTCGTCGGCTTCTCCGCCGCCGAACACGTCTGCGGTGACGCCTCGGCGCACGGCCCAGGTGAGCGTCGTTCCTGGTTCATCGGCCGCGAGTTCGGCGAAGGTGATGATGGCGGTCAGGGCGGAGTGGCCGCTGCCTGCGATGATCGTGTGCTTGCCCGCGAACTGGGCGCGAATCGCCGGATCGGTCAGATCGGGGACTCGGTAGTCGATTCTGTCGGCGGAGAACTTCTCACCGATGGCCGCAAGCCCTTCGCTACCCAGTGGATTCGGCGATCCCCAGGTGCCCGACGCGTCGACGACCGCGCGGGCGAGCACACGTTCCTCGCTGCCGTCGGAATGCCGGATGTGCACGGACAGCGGCTCGGTGTCGCGGCCGGCGTCGACGACGCGGTCGCGTCCACGGCGGGCTACGCCGACCACTTCGGAATCGACTCGAACAGCGTCTCCGAGGACAGTTGCGAGGGGGGCGAGGTACCGCTCCACCCATTCGCGACCGGTGGCGTAGGTGTCGCCGTCCGGTGCAGTCCAGCCGGTCGGCTCGAGCAACCGTGCGGCAGCGGGATCCACGACCTCGGACCACGGGGAGAACAACCGCACGTGGTTCCATTCGGACACTGCCGCGCCTGCGGACGGTCCGCGTTCGAGAACGACCACGGCAGAGCCGGTTTCGGTGAGATGTGCTGCGGCGGCGAGACCGATGGGGCCTGCGCCGATCACTACTACGGGGTATTCGTTCATGACTGATCTACCTTTCCTCGTCGAGCGAGAGTGTTCACTGCTGCGCGTGCGGTAAGGCCGACGCCGATGAGCGTTGCCGATGCCGGTCCTGTCCAGTCGCCGTACCCCAGGAACATCAGGGTCGACTCGCCATGAATATGATTGTCCTCCAACGTGATCCGAGGTCCGTCGGTGTGCAGGTGCAGCGGTTGCAGATGCCGCAACGCGGGCCGAAAACCGGTGCACCAGACGATCGCATCCAGTTTCTCCGTCGTGTGCCCGTCCGTCACCCCGTCGGCTGTGATCGCCGTGAACATCGGCCGGGCCTGCAGGACGCCGCGATCCCTGGCCTCCTTCACCGGCGGGACCATGACGATGTCGCCCAAGCCTGCGACCCCGCCGGTATCGGTGTCACCCGCTGCCAGCGCTCGGGCGCGGTCGCTGGCGACATCGAACAGCACGCGCCCATCGACGTCGTCGGGCAGGAATTTCGGCTCACGGCTGGTGTACCAGTAGGTATCGGCGACGGTGGAGATCTCGGCAAGTATCTGAGCAGCCGAGTTTCCGCCGCCGACGATCCCTACTCTCTTGCCTGCGAAGCGGTCCGGTGTGCGGTAGTCGGCGGCATGCAGTTGGGTCCCACCGAATTCACGCATGCCCGGGTAGCTCGGCCAGAAGGGCCGAGACCATGTTCCCGTCGCGTTGACGACTGCTGTGGCGGTGTACGACTCGCCATCTGTGTCGATTCGGTAGCCGCCCGGGACCCGACGCACGGCCGTCACCCGGACGGGCCGGTGCACCGGCAGTTCGTACTTCTCCTCGTACGCTCGCAAGTAGTCGACCACATGAGACGCGGGTGGGAAACCGTTGTGCCACGAAGGCATCGGCCAGCCGGGAAGTCTCGAGTACTCCGCCGGTGAGAACAGGTGCAGCGACGGCCAGTAGTCCTGCCAGGACCCTCCGGCATGCGTCTGGTCGTCGAGAACGACGAAGTCGAGCCCGGCTCGTCGCAGGTAGTAGCCGGCGGCCAGTCCTGCCTGACCGCCGCCGATCACCACCACGTCGTACTTCATTCGAGTCAAGCGTCGGTGCCGTGCATTCGAGATGCGAGTTCCTCGACGCGAGCGGCAATATCGTCACGGACCAGACGCATGCGTTCGATGCCGTCGATACCGCGCTCGGACGGCTCGTCGGTGTTCCAGTTCTCGAACGTCGGTCCGTCCACTGGTTCCACGTGTGCCTCGCTGCCGAGGGTGACGACGTAGTCCATGCGGGCGAGCAGATCGGGATCGATCGGCTTGGGTGCTTCGCCCGACAGGTCGACGCCGACTTCGAGAAGAGACTCGGCCGACAGCGCGTTGACGGCGCCACCCGGTTTCGTTCCGGCCGAGTGCACCTCCACCGAATCGCCCGCCGCCTTGCGCATCAGACCGGCGGCCATCTGAGACTTGCCGCCGTTCTTGACGCAGACGAACAGCACGCTGGGTGTCGTCATGACGCCGAACTCTGCTTCGCTGGAACCAGTTCGGCGATCAGGTCTTCGATTCGGCCTCTGATCTCGTCGCGAATCGGCCGCACCGCCTCGACGCCTTTGCCCGCCGGATCGGCCAGTGCCCAATCGCGGTAACTCACTCCGGGGAACACCGGGCAGGCGTCGCCGCAGCCCATGGTGATGACGACGTCGGATGTCTCGACGGCCTCGGGTGTGAGGATCTTCGGAGACTGCGACGAGATGTCGATGCCGACCTCGGCCATGGCCTCGACCGCCGCGGAATTGATGGTCTCTGCGGGTGCGCTACCGGCAGAACGCACTTCGACGGTATCGCCGGCGAGGTGGGACAGAAAACCGGCGGCCATCTGAGATCGACCGGCGTTGTGGACGCAGACGAAGAGAACGCTGGGTGTGTCGGACATAGAGTTGTATGCCTTTCGAGCGCGGAGGCCGATGCCTCAGGCCGGTACGGTGGTGGTGGTCAGCTCGGTGAGCAGTTGGCGGACACGCGCGTCGAGATCATCGCGGATGCGACGCACTTCGTCGATGGATTTGCCGTCGGGGTCGGTCAGTTGCCAGTCCAGGTAGCGCTTGCCGGGGTAGACCGCGCACGCATCGCCGCATCCCATGGACACCACGACATCTGCGGCGGCGACGACGTCGTCGGTCAACGGCTTGGGGAATTCGCTGCCCAGGTCGATGTCGAGTTCTTCCATCGCCTGCACGACGATCGGGTTGATTTCGTAGGTCGGGGCCGAGCCCGCGGATCGGACGTGGACCAGTCCCCGTGCGTGATGTTCGAGCAAGGCCGCGGCCATCTGGGAGCGTCCGGCATTGTGGACGCAGATGAACAGCACCTCGGGCACGAGTTTCGGTGCGTCACCCTGTGATTGGGCGAGTGCAGTGAGACGATCCGCGGCGAACTTGCCGGCCAGAGTGGTCAGGTGCGTGTGAATCTTCGAGGTTCGACGCAGTGCGGTGTAGGACTCGAAGACGTAACGCTCGACGGTTTGGGTGGAGAAGATGCCCTCGTATTCCGCAGCGAGTCTCTCTGCGGTGCGCGAGAGAATTGCTTGGGGCATCAACAGTTCGGGCTGGGCGCGGTGGCTGCTGGGAGAAAGGTTGTCGGACATCAGGACTCCTTTGTCGCTGTGGTCGCGGACGAACTCGGGGCGAAGCGTTTACGCAGTGCGAGCGAGACGTAGACGAGGCCGACCAGTACCGGCACCTCGATGAGTGGTCCGACGACTCCGGCGAGTGCCTGCCCGGATGTCGCGCCGTAGGTCGCGATCGCGACGGCGATGGCGAGCTCGAAATTGTTGCCTGCCGCGGTGAACGCGAGGGTGGTGGTGCGCTCGTAGCCCAGACCCATCGCGGCACCGAGGGCGTAGCCGCCGCCCCACATCACCGCGAAGTACACCAGTAGAGGCAGCGCGATACGCACCACGTCGAAGGGCTGTGACGTGATCTGATCACCCTGCAGCGCAAAGAGAATGACGATGGTGAACAGCAGGCCGTAGAGCGCCCACGGGGCGATCCTGGGGATGAACTTCTCCTCGTACCACTCGCGGCCCTTGGCGCGTTCACCGAAGAAGCGCGAGGCGAATCCCGCAATCAGCGGGATTCCGAGGAAGATCAGCACCGATTTCGCGATCTGCCAGGGCGAGGCCTCGATGGTCGTCTGCTCCAACCCGAGCCAGCCGGGCAGGACGGAGAGGTAGAACCATCCGAGGATGGCGAACATGAAGACCTGGAACACCGAGTTGATCGCCACCAGAACCGCGGCGGCTTCCCGGTCGCCGCAGGCGAGGTCGTTCCAGATGATGACCATCGCGATGCATCGAGCCAGGCCGACGATGATGAGACCGGTGCGGTACTCGGGCAGGTCGGGCAGGAAAAGCCATGCGAGAGCGAACATCAGGGCCGGACCGAGGATCCAGTTGAGGACCAGCGACCCGATCAACAGGCGCTTGTCGCCGGTGACGGTGTCGAGACGGTCGTAGCGCACCTTGGCCAGCACCGGGTACATCATGATCAGCAGGCCGATGGCGATCGGGAGCGACACGCCGTCGATGGAGATGGACGACAATGCGTCGTTCAGCCCGGGGATCATGCGTCCTAGGATCAGGCCGACGACCATGGCCACACCGATCCATACGGGCAGGAACCGGTCGAGGGTGGAGAGCTTGCCGACTACGGCAGTATCGGTCGTCGTACTCATACCATGACCTCCGTTGACTCTGCAGCGTTCAGCACTGCCGACAGTTGCTGCAGCGCAGCGGGAATCACCGAGTAGTAGACCCAGGTGCCGCGTCGTTCGCAGTCGAGCAGCCCCGCCTCGCGCAACACCTTGAGGTGATGGGAAATGGTGGGCTGCGACAAGTCGAATGCGGGGGAGATATCGCAGACACACGCTTCGCCGCCTGCATGACTGGCAACGAGGCTGAGCAGACGCAGGCGGACTGGATCTCCCAGTGCCTTGAACATCCGGGCCAGATCTCCGGCCCAATCCTCGGTCAGGGGTTCGTGGATCAGCGGCGAGCAGCACTCGCCGTCGACGGACGACCGGTCTTGGTTCGACATGCGTCTATATTGACGTTCATCGAACCAGCCGTCAAGTGAACAGTTGCCGAACGCGGACCAGTCGATAGGCGACACCGAGCACGACCACGACGATTCCGACGGCAATGGAGGTGGCGGGCAGCGTGGCAATCAGCACGACGCATCCGATACTGCCGACGATCTGCAGAACCTTGGGGTACCGCCGGTTCTCGGTGTCCTGGGTATGGGCGCTCAGGTTCGCAACCAGGTAGTACAGCAACACCCCGAACGACGAGAAGCCGATGGCGTTCCGCAGATCGACGACAAGAACGAGGACGCAGACGATCACTGCCAGAGTGATCTCGGCGCGATGCGGAACCGAGTAGCGCGGATGCACCGCGGTCAGATACGACGGCAGGTCGTGGTGGCGGGCCATTGCCAGTGACGTGCGGCCGATGCCTGCGATCAGCGCGAGGAGGGCTCCCAGCGCGGCCAACGCCGCGCCGATGCGCATCAGCGGTGATGCCCACGAATGCCCCGATGCGACAACCAGATCGACCAGAGGAGCCGACGAAGACGCCAGTGAGTCCGGGCCCAGTACCGACAACAGGGTGAAGGCAATCACGGCATAGACCAGCAATGCGATACCCAGGGCGGAGACGATGGCGCGCGGAATGGTGCGTTCGGGTCGAACGACCTCCTCGCCGAGGGTCGCTATGCGGGCGTAGCCGGCGAAGGCGAAGAACAACAGGCCGGCCGACTGCAGAATTCCGTACCACCCGCTGTCGGTGAACGAGCCGAGCCCGTCGACGTTCGGCTCGATCGAGCCCGTCAGTCCCAGGACGACACCCACGACGAGCACGGTGAGCACGGCGGCGACCAGAATCTTCGTCAGCACGGCCGTACGGGTGATGCCGAAGTAGTTCACTACCGTCAACGCAACGATGGCAAGAACAGCAACGACTTTCGTGTACCCAGCAGGTGCGACGTAGGCCGCGAACACCAGCGCCATGGCTGCGGAACTGGCGGTTTTGCCGATGACGAAGCTCCACCCGGCCAGAAAGCCGGGCCACTCGCCGAGCCGCTCTCGGCCGTAGATGTACGTTCCGCCCGACGTCGGATACTGCGCGGCGAGCTGCGCCGACGAGGTGGCGTTGCAGAACGCGACGACCGCAGCGATGCCGAGCCCGATCAGCAGACCCGTGCCCGCGACGGCCGATGCGGGGGCGAACGCCGCGAACACCCCGGCTCCGACCATCGAACCGACACCGATCGCGATGGCGTCGAACAGCCCGAGTCGACGGGCGAGCGATGGCGGATTCGTCATGCCAGGAACCGATTGTCGATCACGGCGACAACTGTAGGTGCTGCACCCGACTCAGCGTCGATCCTGTCAGCGCAGTTCCTGGAACTCCGATAGCAGCGCGAAGGTGGCCTCGCACAATTCGGTCTGCGTCAGCAGGATGCCGACCGTCCCGTCCGGGTCGACGAAGAAGTCGGTGCCCTGCCCGCCGGACCATCCGTAACGACCGAGGTGCTCGCCTTCGGTGACGACCGAGACGCCGAATCCCCACCCCGTACCAGGCCAGAAGCCCGGGTAGAAACTGTCGTCCGTCTTGATCGAGGCGGGCACCTGGTCGTGTGTCATCAGCTCCAGGTGCTCGGTCGATACGGACGTGGGGATCGCACGGAGAAAGCGATGAAAATCGGTCACGGTCGACACCAACTCGCCGTGACTCACGTCGACTGGGGGCGGTCCCGCATAGGGTCCGCCCGCGGCGGGTTCGGTCTCGATCAACGACCCGTCCTCGTACCGGTACGCCGCCGTCAGGCGATGGCATCGGTCTGTCGGTACCCACAGTCCGGTGTCGGGCATGTCGAGTGGCCCGAACAGGTCGTCGCGGAGGTGATCCTGCAGAGACCGGCCGACGATACGAGAGACGAGGATGCCGAGGATCGCGAAGCCGTGGTGGTAGCGCCACCCGGAACCGGGCTGAAAAGCCAGCGGAAGATCCGCCATACGTGCCAACCACTCGTCCGCGCCGAGCGGAGACGGCGCGGGCCCGGCTTCCGTGTCGTTGTCCCTCATCGCCCGGGCGAGCGGGGTGTCTCCCATCTGAATTCCGTACCCACTGGTGTTGGTGAACAAGTGCCGCAACGTGATCGGCCGGTCCTGCGGAACGGTGTCGTCGAGTGCAGCGTCGGGACGGGTGAGCACAGGGCAGTCGGCGAGTTCGGGAAGCCAGGACACGACGTCGTCGTCCAGCGTCAGCCGGCCCGCCTCCACGAGCCGCAGGGCGGCCACACCGGTGACGATCTTGGTCATCGACTGAATCCGGACCAGTGCGTCGACCGCCATCGGTGGACCGCCGACCGCCGATGACCCGACCGCGACGGGTTCCGCATCGGGGCCACCCAGGAGCGCTGTTGCTCCCGGCATCAGTCCAGCGTCGATGTGCCGGGTCAACAGTTCGCGCACGGTCTCGCTCACGGACTCATCGTGTCACCGCAGCGGTCCGGATTCCAGCGCTCGCTACTTTTGATACACGTCCGGGATGCCGTCGTGATCGTCGTCGCGGGTTTCTTCGGTGTGGATGTCCCGGTATGCCTTGTTGCGGCTGCGCAGGATGACGGCGGCCAGCGATGCCGCGATGATCGAACCGGTGAGGACGCCGACCTTGACGTGGTCGTCGCGCTCGGTTCCTTCGCCGAAGGCAAGGTCGCCGATCAGCAGCGAGACGGTGAATCCGATACCCGCGAGCATCGAGACGCCCAGGACGTCGAGCCATTTCAGTCCGGCGTCCAACGTCGCCCGGGTGAAACGGGATACGAGGTAGGTGGTGCCGAAGATGCCGATGGCCTTACCGATGACGAGGCCGGTGATGATGCCGATGGCGATCGGATCGGTCAGTGCGCTGGCCAGGCCGGAGAATCCGCCGACGGTCACACCGGCCGCACAGAATGCGAACAGGGGAACCGCGATGCCCGCCGAGATCGGCCGAATCTTGTGCTCGAAGTGCTCGGCGAGGCCGGGGCCTGCTTCGGGGCCACCGTTGGCCTTGCTGCGCATCACCGGAACAGCGAAGCCGAGCAGCACGCCCGCGACGGTGGCGTGAACGCCGGACTCGTGCATGAGTACCCAGGTCACGACCGCCAGCGGGATGAGAATCCACCACGAGCGGACGCGCATCTGCACGGCGACCGCGAACAGCGCGAGCGGAATCAGTGTCAGGCCGAGCGCGATGAAGTTGATGTCGTCGGTGTAGAAGATGGCGATGACGCTGACGGCCAGGAGGTCGTCGACCACAGCCAACGTCAGTAGGAAGGTACGCAGCGCGGTCGGCAGGTGGGTGCTGATCACGGCGAGGACGGCAACGGCGAACGCGATGTCGGTCGCGGTGGGGATTGCCCAACCGAGCAGTGCGCCGTCTCCGGTGCCGAGGTTGATCAGCACGAAAATGACTGCCGGAACTGCCATTCCGCCGATCGCCGCGGCCACCGGTAGTGCGGCGCGCGCGGGATCGCGGAGATCGCCTGCGACGAATTCCCGTTTCAGTTCGAGTCCGACGACGAAGAAGAAGATGGCCAACAGTCCGTCGGCGGCCCATGTCGAAAGCGTCAGATCGAGATGCAGCGCCGACGGTCCGACGCGGGTGCTCATCAGCGAGTCGTAGGCAGCGGACCACGGTGAGTTGGCCCAGACCAAGGCGATGAGGGTGGCGACGAGGAGCAGTGCGCCACCGACGGTCTCCTTGCGGAGGATCTGTGCGACGCGATCTGCCTCGGACCAGGAGCCCCGGGAGAACAGCGGCAATCGCGTTTTCGGGGTTGATGAATCTGTCACGGAGAGAACGCCTTTCGGTAGCTTCGTCGAGCTGCGAACCGACCGAACATCAGGCAGTGGGTACGCAGCACAGAGTTGTTGCCGACCAGACTTCCCGGCGCACCGTGGATCATCCTATCGCGTCGAGGCCGTTCCCGACGAACTCGCAAGTCAACGAACGCTCGGCACGAATTTCGCCAGTGCACGCCAACCCAGTAGCAGAACTGCCGTGGCCAGTGTTGCCACGACGATGAACGACCCGGCTGTTCCCTGCCCGGTCAGTGCACGCAGCACCATGCCCACGACAACCGTCATCACCCACACGACGATGCCCGTCGGGACGATGAGAAAAGCGTCGAACTTGTTGCGGTACAGAGCAAACGCGACGACCCAGCCGATGGCGGCACCGACGACGAACGGCCAGGCGGTGTGGAACAGGCCGGACAGTGCGGTGGCCTCGGCGTGACTGCGCCGACCGATCGCGGCGAAGAGCAAGACCATGGCCAGATCGAGGACGCCGGCAACTACAGGAGAACGAAACTTCACGCGCACCACTGTAGACACCGACGGCGAAAGACCCGCACCGACGAATGCGATGCGGGCCTTTCGCTGGTCCACCCAGGGCGGATCAATGTGGGTTTCAGTCAGTTGGACTGCAACAAAGCCGCATTGATCCGGCGGGGGAGGGGGTGAAGCGGGGCGGGATTACGCCTGCAGGCCCGCTTCGATTTCGAGGTTCAGCGTGATCTTGTCGCCGACGACAGCGCCGCCGCCTTCGAGGGGCATGTCGATGCTGATGCCGAAGTCCTTGCGGTTGATGACGGTGCTGGCCTCGAAGCCGGCGACCGGTCCGTTGCCCATGCCGGCGTTGACGCCGTTGAACTCGAGCTTCAGGTCGATGGAGTTGGTGACGCCGTGGAGGGTGAAGTCGCCGGTGACGATGAAGTCTCCGCCGTCGGCCTTGACCGAGGTGGACTTGAACGTCGCGGTGGGGAACTTCTCGACCTCGAAGAAGTCGGCGGTCTTGAGGTGGCCGTCGCGCTGCGCGTTGTCGGTGGTGATGGACGCGACGTCGATCTCGGCGTCGACGGACGGGGTGCCGTCGGCGTCGACGGTGATGGTGCCGGTGAAGGCCTGGAAACGGCCGCGGACCTTGCTGACCACCAGGTGGCGGACGGTGAATCCGACGGTGGAGTGGGCCGGGTCGATGGCCCAGGTGCCTGCGGTGAGCTCGGGAAGTGCGATGGCGGTGGTCATGAGGACTCCTAGTTGGGTTGAAGGTTCAAACTCATAGTACACAAGCGGACCGGGGTCCGTATATATTCCGGGTGAACAGAAAGTGACGGACGCCATACCGTGTGGGGAGTGACTACGCGGTTTCCGGATCGCCCTTGGTGTCGCGGATGCCCTCGGTGCGCCGCAGCTCGGCGGTCTCCTGCTGCTCGAGCGCGATGTCGAATTCCAGATCGGCGTGCTGATGCCCCCGGAACAGCACGAGAAACACGATCCACCCGACGATGGCGACGAGGATGAAGCTCACGCCGCGATACACCAGCGCGGAGGCCACGGCCTGCGATGCGCTGATCGAGGCAGCGCTGGTGAGGAATGCGATGAGGGTCGCGTCGACCACCACCAGGCCGCCGGGTGCGAGAGGAACCGATCCCACGGCCTTGCCCGCCGCGAACGCGATCAGCAATCCCGACAACCGGGGATCCGCGCCGACGGCGAAGCAGGCGAACGCCAGGCAGGCGACGTCGGCGAGTCGATGCACGGCGGACCACGACAGAGTGAGCGCGCCGTCGCGTTTGCCGAGCTGGACGGACTGGATCTGACCGATGATCTTGTCGATGCCCTCGGCACCGGCGTCGAGCTCGTGGTTGCGGAACGCGTTGTATCGACGCAGTCCCCAGCGCGCGATGTTCTTGATCGACTGCGGATGGTTCGAGATGTAGCGGACGGCGACGACGATCGCGATGACACCGGCGATCGGCAGAACCAGGGTGAAGGTGTTGAACGAACTCCCGACCACCAGTCCGCCTGCTACGCCGAGGACGGCAAGACCTGCAGCGGCGATCACGCCCGAGATGGCCAGCTGCCAGGACGCGACGACCGGGCTCGCACCCCAGCGGCGGGTCTCGCGGTAGGTGAACGCGGTGGAGAACACCTGGCCTGCGGGGAGGGTGAGCGCCATTGCGGTGCTGCCGTAGATGACGGACACGGACTTGCGCTGGCGTACTTTCACACCGCCTGCGTCGAGCAGTTGCTTCTGCACTCGGCCGAATGCACTCAGCGACACGGCCTGGGCGAAGACGCAGGCCGCCAGCCAACCCCAGTGGATTTCGCGGACGGCGGTCCAGGATTCGTGCAGCCGCGGCCAGAGGTAGATCGCCTCGCCCACCAGCAGGGCCACCAGGGCGATTCCGGCGATCCACTTGGCCCACCGGAGTCGGTTGCGCGGACGTCGTACTGCGGGTCCGCTGGTGGAGCTGGGGTCGGGCACCCTGTCAGACTAACCGTCGCTGGAAGAGGAGTCGGGATACTCCACCGGCCAGGCCAGATGGGTGGCACGTCGTCGACCACGTAGTTGTACCTGGTCTCCCAGCTCCCACTGTTCCTGTTCCTCGTCGTCGGCGAAGTACAGGGCCGAGGTCGATGCCAGGACGCGTCCGGGACGCAGTTTTGCCAGCTCGGTGAGCCTGGACGCCTCGTTGACCGGGTCTCCGATGACCGTGTACTCGAAGCGCTCCGACGCACCGATGTTGCCGGCGACGGCCAGTCCTGCCGATACGCCGATGCCGATGTCGAGGCCGGTGATCTCGTCCAACGCGAATCGCAGTTCACGCGCGGCGGCGAGCGCGGCGGTCGGGGCGTCGGGACGATCCAGTGGGGCACCGAATATCGCGAGGGCCGCGTCGCCCATGAATTTGTTGACGAACCCGTGATGACGCCCGACGACGTCGACGACCACCCGGAAGAACTCGTTGAGCAACACCACGACCTCGCTCGGTGGGCGCTCGGACGCGGTGGCGGTGGAGCCGACCATGTCGACGAACAGCACTGCGACGAATCGGGTCTCGCCGCCGAGCTCGGTTCCGAACTGCAATGCCCGACGCGCCACGTCCTCACCGACGTGTTGGCCGAACAACTCTCGCAGGACGCGTCGTTCGGCCGATTCCTCCATCATTCGGTTGAAGCCCACCTGTAGGCGTCCGATCTCGGAACCGTCGAACACGTCGACCTCGACATCGGTCTCGCCTCGCTGAACTCGCTCGATGGCGCTGTGCAGCTGACTGATCGGGTCGGAGATCTGGCTCGCGGTCAGCATCGAGAGCACGAATGCCTGCACGATCGCCAGCACGCTGAGCAGGATGATGGCCACGGCGAGCGCGTTGGGGGAGAACACCAGATCGGTGGTCAGCTGCGTGGCGCACAGCAGAATGATGCCGATGACGGGCATCAAGGTGCCCAGGCCCCAGGTCATCGCCATGCGGGTACCGACGCCGGGGGTCATCGTGCGGTCGAATCTGCCCTCGCTCAACGCCAGTGCCGCGACCGGTCGCAGGATTCGCTCGCCGAGCATGTAGGTGAATCCGAACGTCACGGTGGCCGCCATACCGACGGTGACGATGACGGCTATGGACAACGACGGCATCTCCGCGATGGTCAACAGCACGAAGATGATGCCGCCGATGATCCACAGAATGAGGTGCACGATCGCCTGACGCAACGGCGCGTGCAGCGTCGTCATCTGCTCCTTGCGGGTGGGTGGGCCACCGCGGAGCTGCCACCGGATCACCGAACGCAGGAGGAAGTACGCGTAGATCAGGCTGACGACCAAGGCCACCAGGAGGTAGGCCCCGAAGATGTACACGTTGCGGACGCGGTCGGCGACGATCGATTGCGACTCGGGGATGGGCAGGCCGTACCGCACGAAGGCGAACACGAGCACCGCACCGAAGACGTTGGCGATGAGCATCGAGAGCATATAGAGCGGCCAGCGACTCTTCAGGGTGAGCGAGACCGCTCGGAAAGATGCCAGCACGGGTTAAATTTAGCGGGTGAGCACCGACGAGTTGCGGGCGCAAGGTACGGGGGCGTCCCCGGGCCCCAGTTCGGCTGCGGATTCGGTGCATCCGCTGGTGCGGGTCGGCGCGGAATGGACGTGGCGACTGCTTGTCCTGTTTGCCGGATTCATCACGTTCTGCCTGGTGGTAGCCAAACTCAGCACCGTCGTCATTCCGCTCGGTCTTGCGCTCCTGGCGTCGGCGATGCTCGTTCCCGTCGTCGATTGGATGCACCGACGCGGAGTGCCACGCGCCGTCGCGGTGATCGTCGTGATCATCGCCAGCATCGGTGTCGTCGCCGGCATCATGACCTTCATCGTCGAGCAGTTCATCGAGGGCCTACCGCAGGTGGGTGATCAGTTCACCCAGTCCATCAACGGCATCGAGGAATGGCTCAGCAATGGCCCGCTGCACATCAGCGAGGATCAGATCAGGCAGGCCACGGACAGCCTCGTGAAGGTCGTTCAGGACAATCAGGAGGCCGTCACCAGCGGAGCGCTGACCACTGCGGCGGTGATCGGCGAGATACTCACCGGCGCGTTGCTCACGCTCTTCGTCCTCATCTTCTTCCTGTACGGCGGAGATCAGATCTGGCAGTTCGTCACCCGGCTGGCACCGACCGCGGCACGCAGAAGAATCCGCACCGCGGGCATCCAGGGTTTCGGGTCGCTGGTGGGATACGTCCGGGCGACGGTTGCCGTCGCAGCCGCCGATGCCATCGGCATCGGAGCCGGGCTGGCCATTCTCGGTGTGCCACTGGCACTCCCACTGGCCTCGTTGGTGTTCATCGGCGCGTTCATCCCGATCATCGGTGCGGTGCTGACCGGATTCGTCGCGGTGTTCATCGCACTCGTCACCAAGGGCCTGATCACCGCGGTCATCACCCTCGGCATCGTGGTGGCCGTCATGCAGCTCGAAGGCCATGTGCTGCAACCACTCCTGCTCGGCCGCGCCGTGCGACTGCACCCGTTGGCGGTGGTCCTGTCCATCACCGTCGGCATTCTGCTCGCGGGCATCGTCGGAGGCCTGCTGGCCGTACCGATCGTCGCCGTCCTCAACACCGCTGTGCGGTCGCTGCTGGCCGCCGACCCGGACGAGGTCTACGAGGAACTCGAGGTGCCCGACCCGCTGTACTCCGCCGAGCCGAGCGACCCGCACACTCCTCCCGGTAGCGACGAGCCGGAGCGACTCCCCAAGGGAGAGTTGAAGACTCCGAACGAGAAGACCGATGCAGACGGCTGATCGGGCCAGGACCACGCTCACCTCGTCCGATCCCGACACCCCGCTGTGGCGTGCCTCCCAGGTCTTTCGGCTGGTCACCCTCGTCTACGCCGTCGGCTACCAGGTGGCCACCGTCGACAATTACACCAATCCGCGGTTGAGCTGGATGTTGGTGGCGTCGATGGCCGTGTGGTCGGGGGCGTCGGCTCTGATGCTCGCGCGCGCATCGCTTCCGCGCTGGCAGGTGGTGCTCGCCGATCAGATCATCGTCGTCGCCCTGATGGCGTCGACACGGCTGGTGGCCGACTACGACTGGTACAGCACCCGGCAAACATTGCCGACCACTCTGTGGGCGACCAATGCGGTCATCTCCGCCGCAATCCTGTTGGGTCCCAAGGGCGGGATCGCGTCGGGAGTGGCGATGTCGGTGGTCAGTGCACTCGTCCGCGACCGGTTCGACTCCGACCTCTGGTCCGACGCCACCGCCCCGGTGCTGCTCTCGGCCGGACTGGCGCTGGGGATGGCGTCGAACACCGCCCGGCGCGCCCACGAAGAACTGCGTCGGGCAGCACGGTCGGCTGCGATCACCGAAGAGCGTGAACGGCTGGCGCGGCAGGTGCACGACGGAGTGCTGCAGGTACTGGCCCTGGTGCGACGGCGTGGGCTCGAAATAGGCGGGCCAGCAGCCGAACTCGCCGAGCTGGCCGGCGAGCAGGAGGTCGCTCTGCGCGTGCTGATCTCCGAACAGGCGGCCCCGCGTGGCGATCACACCGATTCGATCGTCGACGTCAGGGCGCTGCTGCGAACCCAGGCGGGTACCTCCGTGGCTGTCTCCACTCCGGCCGATCCGGTGCTCGTCGACTCCGACGTCGCCGCCGAGCTCGCCGCTGTCGTGGCGACCGCGCTGTCCAACGTCGAGCTGCACGCCGGAGCCGATGCGAAGGCCTACGTGCTGCTCGAGGACGTCGACGGGGAATTGATCGTCAGTATTCGCGACGACGGCCGCGGAATCCCGGCCGGACGGCTCGCCGCCGCCGAAGCCGAGGGCCGGATGGGCGTCTCGAAATCGATACTCGGCCGCGTCGAATCTCTCGGTGGTACTGCGATACTCGACACCGAGGAGGGCGAAGGAACCGAATGGGAGATCCGCATTCCTCGAACGAAGGGACTTCGATGACCGAGGACACGAATGCCGACATCGCGGTGATGGTCGTCGACGATCACCCGATGTGGCGCGACGGCGTCGCCCGAGATCTCGAGGCCGCGGGATTCAGGGTTGTCGCGACGGCAGACGGTGTCGCCGCTGCCGGCCGCCGCGCCCGAGCCACCACTCCCGACGTCGTGCTGATGGACATGCATCTGCCCGACGGCAACGGAGCCGACGCCACCGTCGCCGTCCTGGAGGCGTCGCCGCAGACGAGGATTCTGGTGCTCTCGGCGTCCGCGGAACGCAACGACGTGCTCGACGCCATCAAGGCGGGAGCGACGGGTTACCTGGTCAAGAGTGCATCGGCCGAGGAATTGTTCGACGCGGTCCGCGCCACGTCGGCCGGGCAGGCGGTGTTCACTCCCGGCCTCGCGGGCCTGGTGCTCGGAGAGTTCCGGCGGATGTCGTCGTCGCCGCAACCGAATTCCGACACTCGCCCGACGCTGACCGACCGCGAAACCGAAGTGCTTCGCCTGGTCGCAAAGGGTCTGAGCGCCAAGCAGATTGCGACCCGACTGACGCTGAGCCATCGCACCGTCGAAAATCACGTCCAGGCGACTCTGCGAAAATTGCAACTGGCCAACCGCGTCGAATTGACCCGATACGTCATCGAAAAAGGGCTGTGAGGGTTTGCGTCGGTAGCTCAGGGGCACTCTGCATCCCATGACCGACAACGAAAAATCAGTGGACACCACCGTCGACCCGACGAAGCACTCGAAGGGTGTCGACGCCGATCTCGATCAGACCGGCGACGAGCGTGACGAGGCGATCGACGAGTTCGACGGCCATCTGGACGGATCGGGTGAGGATTCCTCGCTACCGACGCCCGAGCCGACCGACGTCGCCGACAAGTCGGACGAGAAGACCGTCACACGGTCCGAATAGCTACTGGGCGCACAACCTGCCGAGCGCGAACTTGGCGACCGGCACGTACGGCAGAACCAGCGGCAGTGGGCCGTCGATCGTCAGCCACGCCCTGGTGCCGCTGGGGCGTGAGACCACGCCGTGCGTCAGGTCGACCCCGATGGCCTGGTTCTGGAACCACGCCGACCACGCCCACGTCCACGACTGCTCGTCGACCGAATGCACCCGGAAGTCGATCGGCACGCCCAACGGCCCCAGTACTCGGCCGGTGGTGTCGGCGTCCAGACGCTCGCCGCGGTACTCGACGCCGATGATCTGCGGTGCCCAGGTCTTCCAGGCCGTCGGTTCCATGTAGCGCTCCCAGACCTCGGCGGCGGGGGCGTTACCGGTGGATTGCAGTGTCACTCGCATCTGTTCCACCTACCCGTTGGTAGCGATCCCCACACAGAAATTCCGCGAAGGTTCGGTCACCATCCATCGCCGCGCCGTCGGGCGGACTTGTCGCTGGGAAGACTGGTCGAGTGCGCATCGTCCAACTCGCCAACTTCTACGGACCGAGGTCCGGGGGATTGCGGACGGCCGTCGACCAGCTCGGATCAGGGTACGTCGCGAGCGGCCACGAGGTGATTCTGATCGTGCCGGGAGATCGACGGAGCGAGACGCTTCTGCCGTCGGGAGTGGTGCGGATCGAAGTGCCTGCACCGCAGATCCCGCTCACCGGTGGGTATCGAGTGGCCGACCCGCGCCGGGTGTCCTCGGTGGCAGCCGGACTGCGGCCCGACGTGATCGAGGTATCGGACCGCCTGACGCTGCGCGGCATGGGCGGCTGGGCAGCGCGACGAGACGTACGCAGCGTGATGATCTCCCACGAACGCCTGGACCGACTGCTCGCCCAGACGATGCCGATGCGCTGCGCCCGTCCGTTGGCCGACGTGGCCAACCGGCGTACCGCCGAACAGTACGACGCCGTCGTGTGCACCACCGAGTTCGCGCAACAGGAGTTCGAGCGCATCGGCGTTCGCAACGTGCATCGGGTACCGCTCGGTGTGGATCTCGACCTGTTCCATCCGCGTCGCCGCATTGCCGGCGAACGATCCGCCTGGCTGGGCAGCGCCGACCGGCTGCTCGTGCACTGCGGCCGACTGTCGGTGGAGAAGCATGTCGAGAGAAGCATCGATTCGCTTGCCGCACTATGTGATTCGGGAATGCGGGCGCGGCTCGTCATCGCCGGCGACGGCCCCCGCCGAGCCGGCCTCGAACGACGCGCCCGCGGTCTACCCGTCGAATTCCTCGGGTTCGTCGACGGCAGAGCGGCCGTCGCAGCCCTGCTGGCTTCCGCGGACATCGCTCTCGCGCCTGGACCGCACGAGACGTTCGGGCTCGCCGCGTTGGAATCGCTCGCCGCAGGTACGCCCGTCGTCGTCTCCGAGACCTCGGCGCTGGCGCAGATCGTCACCCCGCACTGCGGTGGCTCCTCCGAGAACACCGCAGACGGATTCGCCGCCGAGATAGAACGAGTACTCGAATTGCCGGTCGACGGCCGCCGCATCGCCGCCAGGTTGCGCGCCGAACAGTTCGGATGGCCCGCGTCGGTGTCCGGGATGCTCTCCGTCCTGGGCGGTCGCGCAGCGTGAGATCTTCGCTACCCTGATCACATGGAGGCAAGGGATCTGCGAGTGTCCGATGCCGAACGCGAGCACGTCGGAGAGCTGCTGCAGCGCGCCGTGGGCCAGGGCATGCTCTCGCTCGGTGAGTTCACCGAGCGAATGGACACCGCATTGGCGTCGAAGACCCGCGGTGAACTGAACTCTGTTCTCGCCGACCTGCCAGGGATGCAGATCGCCGAGGAACATCGCCCGGCACCGAGATCCTTCGCCGCGCCCACTCCGCAGCCGACCCCGCGCCGCGTCGTTCAGGAGCATTGGGGGCACGGCGGCGGCGCCTCGGACACACTGCGCGGCACCATGTCCACCATCACCCGCAAGGGACCGTGGAACGTGCCGTCGAACCTGCGCCTCGCCACCCGCATGTCCACGGTGACACTCGACTTCACCCAGGCAGTCATGTCCACCCAGGTGGTCGAGATACACGTCGACGACTACTGCAGCACCGTGACCCTGATCGTGCCGACCGAGGCGACCGTCGATCTCAACGGTGTCGACACGGTGGCGGGCAGCGCCACCAACAAGGTCCGCACCGGCCCGCCGTACGGGCCACTGCATCTCGTGGTCTCGGGCAAGGTCCGCCTGGGCTCGGTGACCGCCAAGCATCCGTTCGGTAGCTCGTTCCGCCGCATGTTCGGCTAGCGAGGCGCTTCTACTCGAGGAATCCGAGTAGCACTACTCACGCTTTTCGGCCGCGACGGTCGCAGGATCTAACCCATGACTTCTTCCCAGAACTCCGGGCTGGATCCGCAACTCGTCGCGCGACTGTCCAGCCGCTTCGATTCTCTGGGCGACCACATGCGCCAGGTGGCCGTCGATCTGCAGACACTGCAGTCGCAACTCGGTGCCGCGAGTGCCGCCCCTCGTCAGGCCCCTGCTCCAGCCCCTGCTGCGCCGCAGCCGGTGGCGTCGCCACCGTTGCCCCCGCAGCCCTACGGTCAGCCGTTCGGCCAAGCTGTCCGTCAGCCGATGGGACAGCAGATGGTTCGGCCCCAGCCTGCCCCGCCCTACCCCACGCCGCCGAGGGGACCGGTCGTCGCACCCAGGCCCCCGGCTCCACCGCGGGAACCGTGGTGGCAGCGCGACGGTGTCATCAGCCGTCTGCTGGCAGTCGCCGGCGCAGGCGTCACTCTCGTCGGTGTCGTGATGCTGCTCGTTCTCGCCGCCCAGGCCGGGTGGTTCGGCCCTCCGCTGCGGGTCGCGGCGGGCGCAGTGTTCTCACTCGCGCTGATCGGTGCGGGCGTCCGAGTGTTCGGCCGCTCGGGCGGACGGATCGGCGGGATCGCCCTCGCCGCCACCGGCATCGCGGGCCTGTACCTCGATGTACTCGCGACATCCGTCCTGTACGGCTGGCTCGACCCAGTGCTCGGTCTGATCACCGCGTTCGCAATTGCCGCAGCCGGAACGGCACTCGCAGTGCAGTGGAAATCGCAGCCGATGGCGGTGCTGATCCTCGCCGGCGTCGCAGTGTGTGGACCGGTGCTGACCGACGGCCTCACGCTGGCCTTGATCGCGTTCCTTGTCGCCACCTATGTCTCGAGTTTCCCGGCGCAGATCGGTCGGAATTGGCAACTCCTGCAGGTTGTTCGGACAGTACCGCTCGTCGGCGCGGTACTGGCTGCCATCGCGAGTGCCGATCTGTCCGGATCCACCGGCGACCTCTGGCTGTTCCTGATCGTCGTGGCGGTGGCCGTCCTCGGCATCGGCACGTCATTGGAGTTGTTGCGCCGCAACGTCTCCGATGTGGTCGCCACCGTGATGATCGCTCTCACGTCTCTGCCGGTACTGGTCTCCGCGGACGTTTTCGATCGCGGGGCCACCGTCGCCCTCCAGTTGGTTCTTGCTGCTGCGGCTGTGGCGATCGTGATTCTGGTGCACTGGTTGCCGGGGCACGCTCGCATCACCGTCGCGGTGGTCGGAGCCCTGGCGACGTTGCAGGCCGCGGTCGAGTCGACGACCCTCGAGATTCGCCCGGTCGTGATGTTCGCAGTCGCCTCGGCTCTGATCGCGGTGGCTCACAGCACCCGCTCGACTCTCGCGTACTCGATCGGCAGCGGATTCGGCGTGATCGGTACGTTGATGTTCGTCTCGGTCAGCCCTCCCCAGGCGCTGTTGGACTCCGATCTCGCCGTCGGCAGCGTCGGTATCGCTGTCGGTGGAATCCTGCTCGCTGCAACGGCACTCGCCTTCGTCTACGTGCTGGCCGAACTGAAACTGGTCGACGACGGACTGCAGACCCTCGGCATCGTCTCCGGCGTACTCGCGCTGTACGGCCTGACGACGGCAACGGTGACCCTCGGCATCGGAATCGGCGGCGAAACAACAGGATTCACCGCAGGCCACACCGCGGCAACCATCGAGTGGATGATCGCAGCCTTCGCGCTACTGGCCTTCGGGTTGCGCAGTGTCACCCACGCTCATCTGGCCCTGCTGGCCGGACTGTCCCTGACCGCCGCAGCCATTGCGAAACTGTTCCTGTTCGACCTCGTCGCTCTGGACGGCCTGTTCCGAGTCATCGCCTTCATCGCCGTGGGACTACTGCTCCTGATCGCCGGTACCCGATACGCCAAGGTGTTCGCGGACCGAGAAAGTGCGGCAGTTTCCCGCTGATCCCCCTGCTGCGTCAATGGACCACTGCATACGTCTCGACGGTGCAGTGGTTCATTCACGCGTCCGACCTGGGGCGGCCGCACCGCGTGAATGGACCGTTGCATACGTCTCGACGGTGCAGTGGTTCATTGACGCGGTGTGGGGGCGGGGGGGCGGGGGGAGTTCTCGGGAGTTGTTTCGCCCCAATCACATCGGGGTCAGCGGGAACGGTTGCGCTCGCGCGCGAGCAGTTCGCTGACGCTGAGAACGTGTCCGTTCTCCCCGCCGCGATGACGACCGCTGTCGCCGCCCTCGGTGGTCGGTGCGGCCCGACGGCCCGACGGCTTCTCGGACGGGGTCTCGCTCGACGCGGACCCGTTGCGTTCGGTGCCGTTCGGCTCGGTGCCGTTGCGTTCGGACTCGACGCCGCTGTGGCCGTTGCGTTCGGAACCGTTCTGCGGCGAGCTGTTCTCGTCGTCACCGCTGTGGTTCGAGCCGTTCGCGGTCGAACCGTTGTGGTTCGTACCGTTGTGGTTCGAGCCGTTCGCGGTCGAACCGTTGCGCGGTGCGCTCGGGGGCGGTGATGCGCTGGGTGCTCGCAGGTCGGCGAGCCAGCTCTCGATGGAACGCGAATCCGGTTCCTCCGCGCGAGGTGCGCGAGCAGCACGGGTTCGGCTCGGCGGCTCGACGGTCGGACGCGGTGCGCTCGGTGCACGAGGCGGCTCCGCCGACGGGGGAGCAGCCACCGGGTTGACCGGCGGTGCGGGCCGGACGATCTCTGCTGCCTGGGTCGGCTCCGGCTCGACGTTCGGGCGCGGTGCCACCGGCCGGCTCGGGGCGGGCCGAGCAGCCGGTCGGTCCTGCGGAGCAGCCTGGGCCCGGGGAGGAGTCTGGCCCTGGGGAGGAGTCGGTCGTGCAGCCGGTGCCGGAGGTGTGGTGGGCACCGCGCGGGTCGGCTCCGGTGGGGTTGCCGGACGTCCCGTCACACTGCGTCGGGATTCTTCTTTCGCGGCGTGGGTGGCCCGAATGGGACCCCCACCCTGCGGTGCGACCACTGGAATGGGTTCGGTGAGGGGCTCGTTGCGGCGCGGTGCCGGACGCATCGGCGGCGCGACGGTACTCGACGGTGCACCGCCTGCGAGCGCGAGCTCGGGCACATCTCCCATGGGGAGAAGCTCGTCCTCGAGGATGGTCTCGCCGAGTCCGAGTTTCTGCTGAATTCGCTTCATCCACTGCGGAGCCCACCAGCAGTCGTCGCCGAGCAGCTTCATCGTGGCCGGCACGAGGAACATGCGGATGAGGGTGGCGTCGATGATGAGCGCCGCGATCATGCCGTAGGCGATGTACTTCATCATCACCAGGTCGGAGAACGCGAACGCTCCGGTGACGACGATGAGGATCAGGGCCGCGGCGGTGATGATACGTCCGGTATGCGAGGTTCCGATGCGGATGGCTTCGCTTGTGCTGGCACCCTTTTCGCGTGCTTCGACCATGCGAGAGAGCAGGAACACCTCGTAGTCCGTGGACAAGCCGAACACAATCGAGATGATCAGCACCAATACCGGAGCCATGATCGGCCCAGGGGTGAAATTCATCAGCCCCGCACCGTTGCCGTCGATGAATATCCACGTCAATATGCCCATGGTGGCACCGAGGCCCAGGACGGTCATGAGCACCGCCTTGATCGGCAACACCAACGATCCGAACGTCAGGAACATCAACAGCGTCACGATGAACACCACGAGCACGGCCATCAACGGCAGCTTGTCGATGAGTGCACTGATGGAGTCTTGCTCGATAGCAGGTGTTCCGCCGACGAGAACCGACGCTCCCTCGGGTACGTCGATACTGCGTAGGTAGTCGATGGCGGGCTTGGAGTCGTTGCGATCGACCAGTCCGGCCTTGAAGACGATGATGCCGTCCTTGCTGGCCCCGTTGGGAGTGAACTGCTCGATCAATCCCGGCGCATTGTTGGCCTGGTTGGTGATCGCTGCGAGGTTGGGCCCCTGTGCGTTGCTGATCACCAGCTTGATGGGCTCTGTGCGCTGGCCGGGGAAGAGCGAATCGAACTCGGCCTGCGCCTCGCGGGTGACGTTGTCCGGAGGCAGGTAGGTCTCGTTGATACCGCCGAACTTGATGTTGCCGACGGGCAGCGTCAGCAGCACCAGGCCGAGCACGATGGGGACGGTGACCTTGACGGGGTTGCGCATCACCCAGCGGGTGAGCCGGCCCCACATGCCGTTCTCGATCTCCTCGCTCGACTTGGTCTTGCGCATGAACTTCAGACCGAGCGCGTCGACGCGAGGGCCGAGGATAGCGAGCATCGCGGGCAGGATCGTGATGGCCGTCAGGGCGGCGAGTGCAACGGTGGCGATGGAGCCGTAGGCGACCGATTTGAGGAAGCCCTGCGGGAACAGCAACAGACCACCGAGGGACGCGACGATCATCGTCGCGGAGAACACCACGGTGCGACCGGCCGTCATGACGGTCCGGCGCACGGCCTGTGGCGTCGAGTATCCGTCGCCGAGTTCTTCTCGGAATCTCGAGACGATGAACAATCCGTAGTCGATCGCCAAGCCGAGGCCGACGAGCGAGACCACGGGCGCTACGAACGAGTTGACCTCGGTGAAGTTGGTGAACACCTTCACGATGCCGTTGGCTCCGACGACCGTCAGGCCACCGATGATCAGCGGAAGAGCGGCCGCGACGACGCCACCGAAGATGAAGAACAGCAGCACCGCCACGGCAGGGATGGCCAGAATTTCCATGCGTTGGATGTCGCCGGCCATCGTCGACTGCAATGCCCCCGCGACGGCCTGCAGACCGGTCACCTGCACGTTCACGCCGTCGATGTAGAAGACGTCCTTGACGGCCTGGAAGTTGTTGGTCAGTTCGGTGTCGTTGGCACCGGCGATGGCGATGCTGGCGATGGCGTGCTGTTTGTCGGTGGTGCCGAGTGCAGCGAGGTTGGGCGCGCCCGTCCCGGGAAAGTACGTGCCGTTGATCTTCTCTATCTGGTCCGGATGGTCGGCAACCAGGGAATTCAAATTATCGGTGATCGCCGACTGGAACGCCGGATCGTCGATGGTCGAGCCCTCGGGAGCGGTGTATAGGACGATGACGTCGCCCTGCTTGTCGCGACCGAACGTGGTGTCTGCCAGACGGGCAGCCTGAGCCGACTCCGACGTCGGATCGTCCCAACCGCTCTGACTGAGATGGCTGTTGAGATCGAGACCGTAGGCGGCGAAGCCCAGCAGTCCGGCCACCATGACACCGATAACGGTGTACCGCAGCCGGTAGACGATGTCTCCCCATCTGGCGAACACTTAAGAAACTCCTTGGCGCCCGACGAGCAGGGCGGACAGCGGTCGGAAGGGCTGCAGCCACGCGCCCTCGTCGGGGAGCGAATCGAGACTCACCCGAGGCAGTGGCTCACGGAAGACGCCCGGGATGTCCTCGAGGTCGAGGAATTCCAGGATGTCCGACGTGACAGCCCAGCTTGCGTGCTCCCGGAATCCCAGTACCTGTACGGGCACTCCGGTTGCTGCGATGGCCTCCAGCGGCCCCTTGAACGCTTGACCGTCGGCGGACGCGACCATGACACCGGCAAGGCCGCCGTCACGGTTGCGGAAGTCGATGTGGTCGAGCATGTCTGCGTCGACGTCACTGTCTTCGTCGACTTTGGGCTTGGCGAACACCGCGAAGCCCACGTTACGCAATGCTTCGACCCAGGGTCGGACCACATCTGCGCTGCCGGGGGCGATGTTGGTGAACACCGTGGCCTCGGGTTCGAGTGTCGCGGTGCCCGAGGTGGAGAGTTCGGCGGTGCGGCTGAGCAGCCATCGGCCCAGGGCATCGAAGCGTGGACGGTAGGCGGCGGTGGGTCGGCCACCCAGAATTGCGCCCAGTCCCATGTCCAGGTTCGGGGCATCCCAGACCAGCAGGACGCGTTTGCTGTGGCGCGTTTCACCGATGGCGCCGAGTTCTGAGGGGTCGACCACGGTGTCGGGCATGTCCGTACTGACGCTCATGCTGTCTTCTTTCCCCAGATCAATTCCGTCACCGAGCTACCGACCAGCTGTGCCTTGCCCTCGAACTTGGTCACCGGTCGCTCGTGTGTCATGGGCGATTCCCAATCGAGAACGGTCAGACCGGGCTCGGCGTTCCCGGCCTCGGCAATCCACTCAGCGTATTCGGCATGATCGGTTGCCACGTGCAGAACGCCACCGGGCTTCAACCGATCCGCGATCATCGCGAAAGTCGGCCCCTGCAGCAGCCGACGCTTGTGGTGCCGAACCTTGGGCCACGGGTCCGGGAAGAAGACACGGACGCCGGTCAGCGACTCCGAGGACAGCATGTTCTCGAGCACGTCCATCGCGTCACCGCGCAGCAATCGAACGTTCTGGATGCCTTCTCGTTCGATCTGCTGCAGTGTCTGCGCCAGGCCGGGGCGGTAGACCTCGACGGCCATGAGGTTGACGTGCGGCTCGGCCGAGGCCATCGCCGTGGTGGCCGTGCCGGTACCCGAGCCGATCTCGAGAATCGCCGGGCCGCTGCGCCCGAACCAGGCGTCGATGTCGATCTGCTCGTCGGCGACGTCGCGACCGATGCGCGGCCACAGGCTGTCCCAGGTGGTCTGCTGCGCCTCGGTCAGCGCTCCGCGCCGAGAGCGGAAACTCGTCACGCGTGGGTAGAGCCGTGAGCCCCGTTCCTGGGTCTGCACGGCGTTCTCCTCGGTGTCGACAGAGGTGTCCTGGGGCTCGTTCACCGGTCCATTGTCGCGCATCGGCGGGGCGTGTGACAGGTGGGTCTCGAGTTGAAGTTGAGACTTGCCGTCCCACCGCTGATCAGCGGTAGGACGCACCCGACTAATTACAACGATGCAATTCGTTTCGATAGGCTCGCGAGCCCCAGCATGTGCCAGAATCGGTGCCGCAGCAGGGGGCTGTGCGTCGCGTCCTGAAAGTGGCGGCGGGATCGTTCTGGGGGGAATCGATCATGGATGTCGCCGAGGCCGGTCTCGGCCTGTTGCGTGACCGGGTCGCGTCGACCGACGCACGCGAGGCCGTCGAAAACGCCGTCCAGGATCGCCTGCGGCCGCTGACCGCACGGGTGACCGGCCGCGCCGGCGTCGGGAAATCCGCTGTTCTCGCAGTTCTCGAGTCGGTGCCGCTCGACGCCGACGGCCTCGATGTCCGATGGCGCGAGGGCAGAACGGACAGCAGCGACGGCGAAGTGCTCGTCCACGTGATCGCGGGAGCGGTGTCGCCGGTCGACACCGCATTGCTGAGTTCGAGGCCGAGGGGTGTTCTGGACGGGACCGTCGTCGTGCTGACGAAGGCGGACACACTCGACGATCCCGCAGCAGACGCAGCAGCGGCCTCGCAACAGCTGGGGCGGACGGTGTTGCCGGTGATGGGAGCGACCGCGGCGGGATTGCGGGGAGCCGGCGCGCCTCTGGACATGGCCGACGTGCGAGCCGTGGCGGCAGCGGATCTGTCCCCGGCCGATCTGATGACCGTCGATCGGTTTCGCGCCGTCGACATCGACGTATCGACGCGTCGCAGAGAAGCTCTGATCGAATGCATCGAACTGCGTGGTCTCGCCCTGCTGGTCGACGTACTGCGGCAGCGACCCGCCGTGTCCGACGGCGATGCGGTGCGCATGCTGGCCGACGCCACCGGTGCCGACGCCCTGATCGCCGTGGTCTCTGCAGCCGTGTCGGCGGCCGCAGCGGCTCGGGACGCCGAGTTGCATCGCAGAATGCAACAGATCTCCGCCGGCCATCGGCGTGTTCGTGCCGCCGTCGAGTCGTACTTGGCCTCGGACGAGGCGGTGGCTGCCGAAATGCGTTGTGCAGCGTTGTGTCTGGGTGTGCCGATCGAGACCGGTTCGGAGCAGGTCGCGTCGGAGCAGGCGGTGCTGTGGAAGAGGCGGGCGGCCGCAGCCGGGGTCCCCGACGTACGTCGCGCCGCACTCGCACTGTGCCGAGGCCACGTACGAATGCTGCGCCGATGACCCCGCTGTCGGAGGACATGAAAAGCGTTCTGCGACGCTGGAATTCCGGTGCCCTGGACGAGATCGAGCGCGCCAGGGTCAGTCGACCTGCCGGGGTTCACCTCACCGGTACTGCAGGGTCGGGCAAGTCCGAACTGCGCCGTGAGCTGTCCCGGCTCGTCGGTTCCGCCATCGAATTCACGGATTCGGTGGCCGATGCGGCGGTCGTGATGATCGTCGTCGACGCGTCGGCTCCGGTGGGTCGCGTCGAGGTCGAGCAGTGGCGAGCAGCCCTCGAATCCACACCGGTCGTGTTCGTGGTGAACAAGATCGACGTGCATCGGCACTGGCGTGAGGTGGTTTCTGCTGACACCGATGTCGTTGCCGAGTGCGTCCCACGGGCGGTGGAGTGCACGTTCCATCCGATCTCGATTCGGTTGGCGCGGATGGGCAGGGAGAGTGGTGACACTGCGATGTCCGCGGAGTCGGGTCTCGAAGCGGTGGCGGACCGGCTCGGCGCGTTACTGCTGCAGACCGCGGCTCTCGGAACCGAGCGTAAATATGCTGCGGCAGTGCAGGACTGCGCATCCGGAGCCAGAGCGTCGATCGTGGCGAGAGCGCGCGCGGTGACCGGCGGTAGTGATACGGCCGAACTCCGTGCGCGGCGAGCCGAGCTCGTCCGCGAACGGGACAATCTCGGAGGCGACCGGCGGGCGCTGCTGCACAACCGAATTCAACGAGTACGCGTGGAGTCCGTCCATACCGCCGCCGAAGACTTTCGAGCTCTGATTGCAGAGGTCAAGCGCACGATCGACGGAGCCGGGCGTGCCGAACTCACTCACCTTCCAGCGCACGTCGCCGAGTCCGCGCGCGGTGCTCGGAATCGAGCCGACGCGGCGCTCACGGCCCGATTGCGGGCGGTGGAGACCGAGCTCGGGCTCACGCCGCTGCAGACGGAGTCGAGGGTCGCGGACGCCCCGCTCGACATCGGGGAGCCGTCCCGGCGTCGGGGCGTCGAGGATGTCGTCATGATCGTGGTCGGCGCGTCGGCGGGGGTGGGACTCGGGCGGCTCGTGGTGTCGCCGATGGCGCTGGTGCCGGCCTGGGCGGTTGCCAACACCGTGATCACTCTCGTTCTCGGTGGTGCGCTCGCCTGGTGGATCACGCGCTCGCGGTCGTTGGTGGCCGACCGCGCCCACCTGCGCGGCTGGACGCAGGAAACCGTGGCTCGGGTGAAATCGTCGGTGGAGCAGCGATTGCTCTCGCGGATTCTCGACGCCGAGTCGATGCTCGCGGCCGCTGTCGCGAGTGCGGACCGGGACGCAGTGGCCCGCATCGATGTCGCACTCGCCGAGGTGGACGCCGAGTTGCGCCGGCTCGCCGACAATCGATCGGCGCTGCTGTCTGCCTGCGATCGCGATCTGTCTGCGCTGGAGCGGGGGCTCGAGAGATTCCGCGGATCCGTCCCTTTCTCTCCCGAGCACGTGGAACCGTTCGACGAGCCGGTGCGTCGGAGTCAGTAGGTGCAGTGTCGGTTCGTAGTGAGGGGCGTCGATGATCGCGGTGGATGGCTTCGCAGCAGGGGATTTCCTCACCGAGGAGGTCGAGCCCCACGATGTCGACGATCCGGGCGCGCCCACGGTCTCGACGGACCTGTTCGATCTCGACGGCGACGGCCACTACGAGACCACCGTGCGGCATACCGACGCCGGGATGACGGTGGCGACGGACATCGACGGAGACGGTGTGACAGACAAGTTCACCGCCTTCGCACGTGACGGGCAATACCGAACTTGGGAGATTTTTCGAGAAGCGAACGGTATCGGCCGGGGTGAAATGACCGAATCGGGCGAGCTGTAGCTCGTGTGCACGGGCCTGGCATCGTTGCTGGTAGAGGCCTTCTTGCACGGAACTTTCCCTATCTGAATCGGTCTTGTGACCAATCGGACAACACCCTGTTTCTGGATTCACGTCGCTCGGCGTTAACCTGATGAACAGGACATCCGGCGCTCGGTCCTCGGCTTGCTGTACGCGGTAACATGGTGTACTGCAGCTCGAACGGCCGAGCAGCGCCCCGCCGAGAGGGGAAAACCGAGATTCATTCGCGCGTAGTCGCCCACAGCGATCGTGCGGATTCTTCCCGGTTCCGGCTAACCCCAGGAGAGTTAGATGACCTCAGCGACCATTCCCGGTTTGAGCGGCACCGACAATGTGCCGACTCGACACAAAGAACTGCTTGCCTGGGTTGCTCAGGTAGCCGAACTGACCGAACCGGACTCCGTGGTGTTCGCTGACGGATCCGACGCCGAATGGGAGCGCCTGACCGGCAAGCTGGTCGAGGCAGGCACCTTCACTCGTCTCAACGACGAGAAGAAGCCCAACTCGTTCCTCGGCAACTCCGATCCGTCGGACGTCGCTCGCGTCGAGTCACGTACCTACATCTGTTCCAAGGAAGAGATCGACGCCGGTCCCACCAACAACTGGATGGACCCGGCCGAGATGCGGTCGCTCATGACAGAGCTCTACCGCGGCTGCATGCGCGGACGCACCATGTACGTCGTCCCGTTCTGCATGGGCCCACTCGGCGCAGCCGACCCGAAGCTGGGCGTCGAGCTCACCGATTCGGAGTACGTCGTCGTGTCCATGCGCGTGATGACCCGCATGGGCAAAGCTGCGCTCGACAAGATCGGCGACGACGGATTCTTCGTCAAGGCACTGCACTCGCTCGGCGCTCCGCTCGCCGAGGGCCAGGCCGATGTGCCGTGGCCGTGCAACGACACCAAGTACATCACTCAGTTCCCCGAGGACCGCGAGATCTGGAGCTACGGATCCGGTTACGGCGGCAACGCGCTGCTCGGCAAGAAGTGCTACTCACTGCGTATCGCGTCGGCGATGGCCCGCGACGAGGGCTGGCTCGCCGAGCACATGCTGATCCTCAAGCTGATCTCCCCGGAGGACAAGGCGTACTACATCGCCGCGGCGTTCCCGTCCGCGTGCGGCAAGACCAACCTCGCAATGATTCAGCCGACCATCCCGGGCTGGCGCGCCGAGACCATCGGTGACGACATCGCATGGATGCGCTTCGGCGAGGACGGCCGTCTCTACGCCGTCAACCCCGAGTTCGGCTTCTTCGGCGTCGCACCCGGCACCAACTGGGACTCGAACCCCAACGCGATGAAGACCATCGACCAGGGCAACTCTGTGTTCACCAACGTCGGCATGACCGACGACGGCGACGTGTGGTGGGAGGGCCTCGAAGGCAAGCCCGATCACCTGATCGACTGGAAGGGCAACGACTGGACCCCCGAGTCCGGAACCGATGCCGCGCACCCGAACTCGCGCTACTGCGTGCCGATGGCCCAGTGCCCGTCGATGGCTCCCGAGTGGGACGACCCGCAGGGCGTGCCGATCTCGGCGATCCTGTTCGGTGGACGTCGCAAGACCACCGTTCCGCTGGTGACCGAGGCTCGCGACTGGCAGCACGGCGTGTTCATGGGAGCCACCGTCGGCTCCGAGCAGACCGCTGCCGCCGAGGGCACCGTCGGAACCGTCCGACGCGACCCGATGGCGATGTTGCCGTTCCTCGGCTACAACGTGGGCGACTACTTCCAGCACTGGATCGACCTGGGCAAGAACGCCGACGAGTCGAAGCTGCCGAAGGTGTTCTACGTCAACTGGTTCCGCCGCGGCGACGACAAGCGCTTCCTGTGGCCCGGATTCGGTGAGAACTCGCGCGTGCTCAAGTGGATCGTCGAGCGCATCGAGCACAAGGCCGCAGGCGTCGAGACACCGATCGGCGTGGTCCCCACCGCCGAGGCACTCGACATCGACGGACTCGACACCACCGTCGAGGACGTGGCCGAGGCACTCGCGGTGAACTCCGACGAGTGGAAGGCCGAAATCCCGCTGATCCAGGAGTGGTTCGACTTCGTGGGCGAGAAACTGCCCACCGGAATTCAGGACGAATTCGACGCCCTCAAGCAGCGCCTGGGCGCGTAGTATTCACGACACAGAACGGGGCTCACCGAGGGGTGGGCCCCGTTCTGGCTGTGTGGGTATGCCCCGGTCAGACGGTGAGCGCGGCTGCCCCGGCCAGCGTTCCGAGTCCACCCAGCGCGGCCGGGACCACCTGCAGGCCATCGAGGAATTTCAGACGCGCATGTAGCGCGATCGACTCCTGAATCGGATTCCACAGCGGCGGGCCGGCCTGGGCGAAGCCACCACCGATCACCACCATGCGTACGTCCACCAGGGCGACGGCCGACGCGATCGCCTGACCCAGTGCCACTCCGGCGCGCTGCAACGAGGTGATGGCGACCGGCTCCCCGGCGGCCGCATCGGCGGCCAGTTCGGTTCCGGTGCTGCCGGTCCACCCCAGCTCGCGCGCCCACCGCACCGCCGATGGTCCACTCGACACGGTTTCCACGCATCCGATTCCGCCGCACGCGCAGGGCGTCGTAGAACCGGGAACGACGATGTGTCCGATGTGCCCGGCGTTGCCGCTGGCACCGGCGACGATCTTCCCGCCCAGTACCAACCCACCGCCGATGCCGGTCGACACCACCAGACTCAGCATGTCCGGAACTCCTACGGCGGCACCGAAGCGGTGCTCACCGAGTGCCGCTGCGCTGCCGTCCATCGCGAGGCGGATGTCGGCCTCGGGGAAGACCTCGGCGAGGTGATCGCGAAGCCCGAAGCCGTTCTTCCATTCGTCGACGTTGATCGGTGCAACCGACCCGGTCTCGAGATCCACCGGACCGGAGCAGGCGACGCCGATCCGGGTGACAGCGGCGGGTTCGGCCGTGTTCCGAAGCAGCTCGGCACAGGCGTCCCAGACATCGGACTCGGGAGTCGGCACCGTGACCGGATTCTTCGGCCGCCCGTCATCGCCGACGAGTGCCGCCGTCATCTTGGTGCCGCCGATGTCGAGTGCGAGTGCCGTCATCGTTCCAGGCTAGGTGTTCGGTTTCAGAACGAGGACGAGGTTGCTGCCGAGGAATTCTCGTAGTACTGGAACGCGCATCATCCACCATGCCCAGCGGGGATGGTAGCGCGGGAATGCAGCCAGCAGTGTCGCGTTGGGAGTGCTTCGTGCCCAACGTAATCCGTCTGCGGCGCTGATGTCGAACAGGGATTCGCCGAATCGATTCTTCGGTTCGTGACCGGTGGTACGGGCGTAGCGGCGAGCTGCGTATTCGCCGCCGAGGTAATGCCAGGGCCGGGTTTCGTGGCCGCCGAAAGGGCCGAACCAGATGGTGTACGAGAGCACGGTCAACCCGCCGGGCCTGGTGACCCGCAGCATCTCCTCGGCCATGGTCCACGGCTCGCGGACGTGCTCGGCGACGTTCGACGAGAAGCAGATGTCGACACTGTTGTCGCGGAACGGCAGTGCCATCCCGGAGCCTCGCACCGAACCGGGTATCTGCAGTCCCGCCGCATGCATCTCGGACGCGTCGGGCTCGACGGGCAGGTAGCGCGCGCAGCTCGCACCGAAGACCTCGGCGAAGTATCCAGGTCCGCCGCCCACGTCCAACACGGTCGCGGCGGACATGTCGGTGCCGGTCAGGCCCCGATACAGATCGCCGATCAGCTCCACGGAATCGCGGGCCAGTGCGCCGTAGAAGATGTCGGGAGCGCTCTGCTCATGTCCGAAGTCCTTCAGCAGACTCACCGAGCGACGCAGTGTCGCGCGAGAGGCGAACAAACGTGTCACGGCGGAAGTCACGAAGACGAACCCTAGCGGTTAGTGTGGCAACGGTAATCGACGGCGGTCGTGAAACGAACATGCGGAAATTGGGTGAAGCGGGCTGTGCGCGAGGTTCTGTTGCTGTGCTGGCGCGATACCGGGCACCCGCAGGGCGGCGGCAGCGAGCGATACCTCGAGCAGGTGGGCGCAGGTCTGGCTCGACGCGGCGTCCGCGTCACGCTGAGGACGGCGTCGTACCCCGGGGCTCCCGCCGAGGAGATCGTCGACGGCATTCGCATCAGTCGCGGTGGTGGACGCCTGTCGGTGTATCCCCGAGCACTGGCCGCCATCGCGGCCGGGCGGCTGGGTTTCGGTCCGCTCAAGGGCATCGCACCCGACGCGGTGATCGACACCCAGAACGGCATTCCCTTCTTCTCCCGTGCTGCTTTCGGAGTTCCGGTGACGCTGCTGGTGCACCACTGCCATCGCGAGCAGTGGCCGGTCGCGGGGCCGATGATGGCCAAGCTCGGCTGGTGGCTCGAATCGACTGTGTCTCCGCGGGTACACCGTCGCAATCAGTACCTGACGGTGTCGTTGCCGTCCGCGGACGAGTTGGTCGCACTGGGCGTCGACCGCGAGCGCATCGCCGTGGTGCGCAACGGAGCCGACGAGATTCCCACGTCTGTGCCCGAGGGTGACGAGAGCACCCGCACCGCGCACCCGTCGCTGACCGTGCTGTCCCGGTTGGTTCCGCACAAGCAGATCGAGGACGCGCTCGACGCCGTTGCTGCGCTGCGCGGACGGATCCCCGATATCCACCTCGACGTCATCGGCGGAGGCTGGTGGGAGCAGAACCTCCGCGATTACGTGAGCGAACTGGGCATCGAGCAGTACGTCACCTTCCACGGGCACGTGGACGAGGCCCGCAAGCACGCGCTGCTCGGTCGCTCATGGGTGCACGTGATGCCTTCGCGTAAAGAAGGCTGGGGCCTCGCGGTCGTCGAGGCAGCGCAGCACGGCGTGCCGACCGTCGGCTACCGAAGTTCCAAGGGCCTCACCGATTCCATCATCGACGGCGTCACCGGTGTTCTGGTGGGCGGGCTTTCGGATGGTGAAGAGGACCGGGACGTCTCCGGTCTGACCGCTGCCGTCTCGGAGCTGCTGCAGGACGCCGAAGCCCGAACTCGCCTGGGCGAGAAGGCGCGAGTGCGCGCGGGGGAGTTCTCCTGGGAGCAGTGCGCCGACGGTGTGTACTCGGTGCTCGCCGCCACGACGCGTGGCACGTGGTCGTCAGGTCTGGTGGGTGCGCAGCACTCGGACTCGGCTCAGCAGTCCTATCGCTAGTCCGCCGAGAAGTAGCAGTGCCCATGCGAGGTGGGCAACGACGACGGCTGCCGCTGGACTGCTTTCGGTGAGCACGGGATCGGGTACTCGGTAGAGCGTGAGTTGGTCGTCGGAGTACGCAATGTCCAGTCGATTCAATGTTTGCTCGGATCTGCCGAGTTCGCCGGGGGTGGTGTTCTCCACCAGTACCCAGCCGACACCCAGCTCTGCGACGACGTCCACGGGTTCGCCTGCGAGCAGCGCATTCTGGACCTCCGTCGCGCGCACCCCCTCACCCCGCACCGTGCCGCCGGCGACGATGAGCTCGCCGGTCTGCAACACGTCCAGTGGCAGCATGCGCGGCGCGGGATCGAGAACGGGAGCACTGCCGCTGTAGGGAAAGAGGCGGAACATCCCGGCCGGTAGCACCGCGACATCGCCGTCGCCGCCCTGCAATTCGGCTGCCACCGCCTGCCAGGACTCCGGGTACACCACGGGCCGCATCGAGTTCCCGACGCCCCAGCCCAGGTCGGGTAGTGCGATCAGCAGGGCCGCTATTGCCACGGCACTGCCGAATCGGGTGCGTTGGACCGCGCTCAGCGCGGCTGGCTGCACCCGATTCGGTCGACGCCGGGGAGAAAACGCGGCCGCCGCGGCCAGCGCATAGATCGGCATCGCCAGCGCGACCCACTTCTGTGAGTCCCTGAGCAGACCGGCGCCGGGCACCGTCTCGCCCAGCGCCCGGGCGACTGCCAGCCCCGGTCCCGTCGCTGCCAGCGCAGGGGCTGCGATGGCAAGCAACGCGACTACAGCGAGTCCCAGGATCACCGGATTTCTTCGACGCCTGATCAGCGGGCGCACTCCGAACGCGACCACGGTCAGCAGCAGCGCCGTGCCTAGGAAGGCGAAAGCCCCTGTGCGAGAGGCGGGTACCGCATTGGAGTTCCAGATTCCGCCCAGACCGGCGAGGCTGCCGAGGGTACCCAGGCCCGGCTCGGCGCGCGCCGCGAACGCCGCCCAACCCGCCGGATCTGCCTGCTCGACGCCACCGCCGGACACCGCCGTCGCCACCAGCCACGGCGCCGACGCCACCGCCGCCAGTCCGAGGGCCCCGACCACGCGCAGGCCGCGTCGTGCACCCCCGGGGACGGCGAGGACGACCAGCGCAATGGTCGCGGCGAGCAACGCGCCGGTGGGGGTGAGCCCGGCGGCGGCGAGACAGACTGCGAGTGCCCACCAGGAACGCCCCTCTCTGACTGCGAGTGCCGCGACCACGGTCCACGGCAGAGCGGCGTAGCCGACGAGCAGGCTCCAGTGGCCCTGCAGCAGTCGCTCGGCGACGTACGGGTTCCACACGGCCACCGTCGATGCGACGAGCAGCGCGGGCAGTGGGGCTGTCGGCAGTACCGTTCGTGCCATGACCGCCGCACCCCACCCGGTGAGCCACAGGGCGAGCAGCAGAATGGTCTTGACCACGAGTCCGCCGTCGAACACCGTCGACAGCGCGGCGATTGCGGCGTCCTGCGGGACGGCCCGCGCGGCCGCGTCGGCGATTCCCCAGGCGGAGTCGGTGAAGTAGGAACGGGGAGTGCTGACGGCGTCGCGCAGCAGGAGGTAGCCGGGGCCGAGCAGCGGGCCGACAATCACCACGGCGAGCAGCAGGCTGTAGAGCGGCGGTGTCCACCTCGACCTCGACCACGCCATGATCGGCACCCTATACCGTGGGCTCATGTCTTTCCGCGCCTCGTCCGAGGCAGACCACACGGCGGGTGCGTCGGTCGCCGGGATGGGGATGGTGACGGCCGGTTCGATGTTCGCGAACGTTGCGGCGTACCTGCTGCAGGTGCTCGCGAGCCGGATGCTCGGCGTCGAGGGCTACGGGGAATTCGCGAGTCTGCTTGCTGCGCAATTGGTTCTCGCGGTTCCGGCGTTGGCGTTGCAGTCCGTCGTTGCGCGTGAAGTGGTGCGCGGGCGCAGTTCTCGCGAATTGCGAACGGTGGGGTATCGGTGTTCGGCGGTGGTGGGGGTGCTCGCTCTGGCACTGGCACCCGCACTGTCCGCGGCCATGGACGTCTCGATGGCGGCGACCGTGTCAGCGGTCATCGCTGCGCCGGTGTTGGTGCTGCTGGCTGCCGAGCAGGGGTTGCTGCAGGGGCGTGGGCGATTCGGAGCCCTGAGTATCGTGCTGGCCGCAGCAGGATTCGGCAAGGTGGCACCGGCGGTGCTGGTGTTGTTGCTCGGCGGTGGTTCTGGTTCGGTTCTGTTGGCGACGGCTGCGGGTATCGGTGTGGTGGCACTCGGTGCGCGATGGACGGCCGGGGTGCCGGTGAACTCGGTGTCGGAAACCAAGGTCACCGTTCTGGCCGTGCTGCAGGCGTCGCAGGTGCAGTTGGTGTTGATCGCGATGTCCGCGTTGGATCTGGTGCTGGCACGCACGCTGCTCAGCTCCAACGAAGCCGGGCTGTACGCCGTCGGGGCCGTTGCGTCCAAGGCGGCGTTCTGGTTACCGCAGGCCGTCGGCGTGGTGCTGTATCCGCGGATGGCGAACCCGCTGCATTCTGCGTCCGCGGTGCGATCGGCGCTGGCCGTCGTCGCGGGGCTCGGTACCGTTCTGGTGATCGGTGGTGCGCTGGCGTCTCCGCTGTTGCCGTTGGTGGTGGGCGATACGTATTCCGGTGTGCAGGAATATGTCTGGCTGTTCGTGCTGCAGGGTGCATGTCTGGCCGTGCTGCAGAGCGCGTTGCTGTGGGCCATCGCGGGCGAACGCACTCACCTCGCTCTCGTCGCCTGGTTCGCCCTCGCCGTCGAGGTGTTGCTGTTGCTGTTCGTGGCGTCGACGCTCGCGCAGTTCGTGGTCGTCGCGGCCGTCACCGCCGCGGTGACAATGGTGGTGGTGTGTGGGTTGGTGTTGTGGGGAAACCGCATGGATCGCCCGTCGGCCTGAAAACCTGATCGCAGATCCTGCCCCAGCACGAAAGACTATCGGCTACAACGAGGTCAGGCGCACCACCGGACAACGGAACGTCGACTGCGAGACCCGGCCAACATGACCGCACCGATTCGGGGAGCATCGCTGGTTTGGGTCCTGTCTCCACATAGACGAGTGGCGTGGTTGCGTGCCCCCACAGGCACTCAACCACGCCACTGCTCATCTGCGTCGTTCCGCAGGCGCTACTCCTGCGCGTAGCGCACTTACTCCTTGTTGAGGTTCGTCCTCGGGATTTCCTCGGTGCGATCCGTCGTCCAGTCGCGGTTGCTCGCGGGTGCGGGTGCAGTGCCGCCGCCGGGGGTCGGTCGCGGAGTGTTGTCCGTTCGGGCCGGCTGACGATGTCCGCCGTTTCCGCCGCCGCGCAGGAGCAGGAACACTCCGGCGATCAGCGAGATGACACCGAGAATTCCGGCGATGATCGGGACGGTGCGGCCGAAGAGCGAGAGTTGATCCTGGCCGTCCTTGGCCTGCTGGATCTGGTATTCGACGGTGTTCTCGTCGAACGTGATCGGTGCGTTGAGGACGTCGACCTCGGCGTTGCCCGCTTCACGTCCGTAGTACTGGTGAATCTGCTCTTCGCCCTTGACGACGACGCCGGTCTCAGGCTCGACCCACAGGGTGCGGGTGTTCTCGTACCAGCGGGTCATCGTCACCGGCGCGGCTCCACCCTCGACACCCCAGGTGTCGGCGGGCAGGGTGACCTTGTTGGTCGGCAGGTTCACCACGGTCGACAGGTCGACCGGGCCGACGGTCTGCTGGTACTGGTACACCGGCGTGCCGTTGATCTCGGTTGCCTCGACGAAGTCGATGTCCTTGGTCGCACGCGCGTTGACGTCGAAGTACGGGTAGCTCTTCTGCTCCGAGTTGAACGGGAACTTGTACTGCAGACCGGTGTGGGCCACCTCTTCGGCGGGCGCGTTGCCGGCCACCTGGATGGTGCCGATCGGGTTCTCCACGGGCATGGACGTCTTGCGGTCGATGGTGACGCGGTCGACGCTTGCGGTCAGCAGTCCGGTGTCGGCCTGCTTGTCGCTGCGACGCAGCGTCTGGCCCGCTTGCAGCGTCATGATGTCGGCGTCGGAGGGATCCTCGACGGTGACGAATCGCTGCGAGACGAGGGGAACGTTCTGGTCGACGACTGCGCGGCCGGCGGCGAGGGAGGTCGCATCGAGCACGCTGCCCTCACCGGTGGAGACGGTGGTGACCTCGAGATCCAGCGGCGTCTTCTCGAGTGCCGAAATGGTGTACGTGGGAATGAGAATGGCGGCGACCACCAGAAACGCGCCCAAGCCGATGAGTACGAGGGCAAGTATCCGGCTCGGCCCTGAGCGCTCCGCCATGCTGAATCTCCTTAGTTGACCGCTTCATGGAAGACACCGCGAGCGGGAAACATGTTCACCCCGACCCGATGCCCGATTTATTACGACACGTCGCAGGTGACAGTAACAGTCGACAGTGGCACCGGTCTCGTCTGCGCCGGTTCGACACGGCACACTTGAGGCCACCATGAGCACACAGACCCGTTCGGCAAGCGTTGTCCCGCTTCGTGGGTTCGTACCGTCACTCGAGGGAATGCGTGCCGTCGCGTGTATCGGCATCGTTGTCACCCACGTGGCCTTTCAAACCGGTGGCGCGACCTCCCCGATCTTGGGTCATGTGTGGGGACGGTTCGACCTGACTGTGGCGATCTTCTTCTCGCTGTCGGGATTCCTGCTGTGGCGTCCGCACGCTGCGGCAGCTCGCGGTCATGGGACTGCCCAGCCGATCGGCCGCTATTTCCGTTCGCGGTTCGCGAGGATTCTGCCCGGTTACTGGGTCGGCGTGGTGCTGATCCTGCTGTTTCTTCCCGATGCCGGCGGTGACTACCGCGTGTGGCTGGCGAACCTGTCGTTCACTCAGGTGTTCGTGCCGCTGACCCTGACCCAGGGCTTGACGCAGATGTGGTCGCTGTCGGTCGAGATCGCTTTCTATCTTCTGCTGCCGGTGTTCGCCTGGTTGATGGTGCGTATGCGCGGTGCGGCCGCCGCCCGCCGTATCCCGGTCATTCTGGGCGCTGCGGTGCTGACACTGTCGTGGGCGTTCGTTCCGGTGTCGACCCCCGACGGCATTCACCATGACAACTGGCTCCCCGGCTATTTCCCGTGGTTCGCGGCGGGGATGCTGCTCGCCGAGATCTCGGTGGGGCCGACGACCTGGGTGCATCGGTTGGCTCGTCGCCGACGTGTCATGGCGTCCATCGCGGTTGCCGCGTTCGCTCTATCGGCAACTCCTCTGGCGGGTCCGCAGGGTTTGGTGCGTCCGGCGGCCTGGCAGTTCGAGATCAAGATCCTGCTCGGCGCGATACTGGCCTTCGCGATGCTCGCCCCGCTGATTCTCGCCGAGGACGGTAGCCGGCATCGCTTCCTCGAGCATCCGGTGATGCTGACGCTGGGCCGCTGGTCGTACGGATTGTTCATCTGGCATCTGGCTGTGCTTGCCGTCGTGTTCCCGGTGTTCGGCATTGTCCCGTTCTCCGGTGGGATGTGGTTCGTGTTGCCGGTGACTCTCGCACTGTCGATTCCGGTGGCAGCGGCGAGCTACGCCCTGGTGGAAGATCCTGCTCGACGACGCTTCGGCCCCCGCAAGAAAGCGGTCAGGGCTTCCGTATCGCCGTGATCGCCAACGCGACGATTCCGATCAGGGACGCCAGCTGCACCCAGTAGGAACCGCCGACGTAGCCGTCGGGAGATCGCCATGGTCCGAGCGAGAGCAGCGCTGGTGCCAGCAGCGTGAGTCCGCCTGCAGTGCATGCCAATACACGTGAGGACGCCGTGCGGCCGTAACGGCGGTCCAGGAGCATGGCACCGATGCCGATCACGGCCACGGTGACCACACCGGCGATTCCGGCCAACACGATCGTTGCTCCCAGCAGCGCCACAACTGCGACCGGAACGCTCTGCCACGGCCGCGGCGACGGACCGACATCAGGCACTCCTCGCGGCCGACGCAGCGCTACGAACAGCAACGGGATCAGCAGGAGCAACCCACCGAAGATGCCGAGTCGGTACCAGCGGTCGGTGGCGAAATCCAGCGAGATCGTGCCCGACGCCCCCGCCGGAACGATCCAGGCCTGCTGCCACCCGTCGACCACTACCGGGGACAGCTCGAGGCCGCCGGGAGCTGTTGCGCGCCAACCACTGTTGTTGCTTTCCGGGATGACCAGCAGGCGGTCCTCCGTCGCGGAGGTGAGCGTCACCTCGCGGTGATCGGCGCTCCAAGCGGTGGTCCGCGCGGCCTGCGGTGCCGAGCTCGTCGGCCAATCGGCGGGAATGGGCATGGTGCGCAACCGAATACCGTCGACGAAGAACGATGCTCCCGGCTGCACCACCACGTCCTGGCGTCCCTCGGGCAGGGATACCGGGTTGACGAAATTCTCGTTCAGCGGGGTGTCGGCGTCGCACACCGACGCCTTCAGCGGCTCGCCGGAACGGAACTGGTCCGCGGTGGCCGTCACCGACGTGCGCACCGTTTGCCCGGCGATGGAGACGATGGGGCCGTCGAAGCAGTCGACGGTGATCCGGCGATCGCCGTCGTACGGTGCGCCGATCGGTTCACCACCGAACAGCGGTGTCACTTCGGCGAAGCCGGGAGGCTGAGACTGGATGAAGCCCAACGAGTTTCGGTCCAGTACCCCGTCCCAGTCGACGATCGACAGCACGATCCTGTCCGTCACGAAGGGTGCCAGCTCGAGGGTCGTCGAGCCGTCGGTGTCGACGTCGCGCACCATCGGGCCGTTGCCGAGGTTGACGGCGACCCGGGTGGGGTGTGCCGGAAGTTCGCCGAGGCTGGGGGTGAGTTCAAGCCCGTCCACCAGTGTGGGAGCAGGCAATTCGATGGTCAGGGTGGGGTTGGTTCCGGCTCGATCGGTGATCGACTTCTCCGGCGCGGTCCAGGACGTGCGCGGATCACCGTCGGTCGCGGCGAATGCCGAACCGTGCAGATCGGCGACGTCCGACGCCCCGCTGGCCAACGGCCGCCCGGGCTGCGCCAGCAGTGCTTCGAGTTCGGGGGACTGACGCGTGCGCACCGTCAGGTCCGGAATGACCGCGGTGCCCATCGGTACGTCGATCGTGCGCGAGAAGCGGCCCAGTTCCTCGGGTGACTTGGACAGTCCACTGCTGCAACGGATTCGATCCTCGGTGTTGAGGCACCCGGAACGGCCGGGGAATTCCTGGCCCAGTTCCCAGGCGTCGACGCTCGCCCCGGCGGGAGTCGCGGGCAGCACCGCGCGGTGCACGATCGGTACCTGCGTCGGGTTGTCCCGGTCGGAGTAGTCGTCCACCGACACCTCACTGATGCCGAACTGGCTGCCCCGGGTTCCGTCGACCGTCGACTTCGCGGTGATGCGCAGCCACGGGGTCTCACCGCCCGGCAGTGACACCGTCATCGGCTCACCCGGTTCGTCGACGCGCGCGGCCGTCGAGCCGTTCGGGGTGGTGATCTCCACCCACTTCACCGGGTCGCCGATCGTCCCAGGGCTGGTACGCATGCGCAGCAGCCCGCCGCGCACCGGAGTATCGAAGTCCAATTGAAGCCATTGCCCCACAGCACGTTCGATACCGTTGCTGATCCAGCTGGTGGCCAGATCGCCGTCCACCGCCGCGGCGACACCGCTGCCCGGCGCGCTGCCGCCGATCTGCGTTGCGTCCGACGCCGAGCTCGACGCCGTCAGGGTCGCGCCCTCCCACTCGGCGTCCACGGTCTCGGCCCCGTACACCGGGTAATCGGAGACCTCGTTGAGCGAACGGCGCGGCTCGTCGGCGGCCCGCAGGGCAGAACTGTGATTGTCGACCTGACCGAAGTCCGTCTCGCGATTCATCGGGGTGTCGGTCACCGTCACCGAGTTCACGGCGATGCCCGCAGCCGCTGCATCCGAGGCCAGCAGAGTGGGGCCCGACGGCACAGGATTGCGAATCCCGTTGTTCCGCAGTTCGTTCGAGCGCAGGATGGACTCAGGGCCGCCCTGGACCACCGGGACGCGATCGAGATCGACGGTGTAGGGACCGGACGCGGGAATGCCTGCCGAATCATCTACCGCGTAGATCTCCACAGCCGGATACGGCGGTCGCAGATCACCGTCGAGTACGACGCCGTCGACCTGCCCCGGAGCCACGTCGTCACCGAACTCGGCCACCTTCTCGAGGCCCGGCGAACCGTCGAGCACCTGGTGCACCGATGCGGGACGGGTGGATCGGGAGTCCTCGGGATCGAGGTCGTTGCGCACGACGACGTAGCTGATGCCCTGGCCCAGAAGGGTATCGGCCAACCCGGCCGACGGCCGACCGTCGGCGAACAGTCGTTGCACGGAGTCCAGTGCGCGGATGGCACCGGGCGGGGTGAGCGGTACCGCGTCGCGGACGGCCCAGGGCGTGGTGGCCAGCGCCTGCAGTGGTTCGTCTCGGGTCAATCCCCAGGTCTGCAGAGCGAACGGTGCGCCGGGCACGATCAAGGCCCGCTGCGCGTCGGAACCGTCCTGGCTCGATCCCGAGGCATTCTCAGAGAGCCAGTCCGCGGCGTCGTGCCAGTACTGCGGAACGGCCTCGTACGCTCCTCGGGGCGCGAGCTTGCCCGTCCATGCCAACGACGTGGACAGCGTCAGGGCCACGAGGATCAACGCGGTCACTGCCATCATCGGATTTTTCTCGGGATGCGCGACGGCCGATCGCCACTGCGTCCGCGGCGCGGAACCCGGCAGCGGAACTCGGGCCAACAGGTGAGCCAGGCCCAGCACCAACGGAATTCGAATGACCGGCTCGAGCTTGTGGATGTTGCGCAGCGGTGCGCCTGCTGAATCGAGGAACACCCGGACGGCAGCCGCGAACGGACCGTCCAGCTCGCCGACGAACCCGGCACCGAGCCCGACCAGACCGACGAACAACATGATCGTCAATCGGCCGCGGGCGGGCATCGAGCGCATCGCCAGGCCCGCGATTCCAGCAGCCGCGATCAGACCCGTCGCGATGACTGCCGCCGGCTGAGTCACCAGAACTGCACCGGCCACTCGCTCGGGAGAGACGAACGGCGTCCAACTGCCGGTGCCGCGCAGTACCTCCGTCAGTGACGTCCACTGCGTGGTGGTGCCGGACGATTCGATGTAATCGAGAAACGGTGGAGAGACCTTGCCCAGCAACAGCAGTGGAACGATCCACCACAGCGTCGCGAGTACGAGAAAGCCCGACCACCACGCACCGAAGACGACCCAACGCTTGTTCGGCCGATGCGACAACATCCAGATCACGGCCACCAGAACGGCGGCGGCGGTGGCGACGGCATTGACTGCGCCCATCAACGCGACCGCCAGCGCCGACTGCGCGGCCGCTCGTCTCACCGTGTACTTCCCGGAGTCGGAGTCGAGATACCGCACCATCGGAATCAGCACCCACGGTGCCAGCATCATCGGCATCGTCTCCGAGGAGATCGACGCGAGGGTGGTGATCACTCGCGGAGAGAGAACGAAGGCCGTCGCCGCGATCAGACGGGAACTGCGGCTGCCGATACCGAGGGCTTCGGCGAGTCGGACGATTCCCCAGAAGCCGGCGATGAGCAGCAGCGCCCACCAGATGCGCTGAGTGATCCACGGCGGGATCGACAGCAGGTCGCCGCCGGCGAAGAACGCCCCGTGCGGAAAGAAATAGCCGTAGGCCTGGTTCTGCACCTGGCCGAGCGGAGCCGCGCTGTTCCACTGATGGGAGGCGCGTTCGAGAAATCCGAGAGGGTTCTGAGCCAGGTCGAACTTGGTGTCGGCGACGGTGAAGCCGGGGACCTGAAGAAAAGTGAGGATGAACGCCAGAATCGAGACGCCGAAAAGCCATTTACGGCCGAGCGGTTCGGCCGAGATCATCGATTCACGAAAGCGACCAGCGTCAGCGGCTGCCGTACTCAACCTGGTTCAGCAAGGACGAGTCGGCGTTTCCGGAGCGATCGATATCCGGACGAGAGTTGTCGGCTGCAGCTGCGGTGACTCCGAAGACGACGCCCGCACCCAGTACGGCTCCGACGACGGCGGCAATGACACCCGGGACAGCAAACTTCATCTCGGTTCTCCAGTCAGTCGGCTCAGGAAGGAAGCGGGCGAGGTGGACCCTCGCGCGGGCATCACGGTATCACTCGTACCTGCAGAACAGGCCGGTGGACGCGTTACTTGCCGGGGGGAACGATAAGGACGGGTCGATGGCTGTGTCGCAGCACGTGCTCGGCCACCGAACTCTGGAGCAGCGCACGAAGACCGGTGGTGCCCCTCGTGCCGGTGACGATGATGTCGACGTTCATCTCGTCGGCCTTCTCCACGATCGCGCTCCAGATGGCGGTGGTGCATTCGGTGCACTGGCCCTCCACCTTCAGGCCCGCGGCCTCGGCCAGCGCGACGCCTTCGCTGTTGGTCACCTTCGCGTCGGTGAGCGCAACGTCCTCGGCCTCGTCGTCGGGCACCCATTCGGGCTGCATGACGCCGGAGAGGCCGGACATTCGAGCGGCCTGACGCACCATCGGCTCCCACGCGGTGACGACGATCGCGCGTGAGGTGGTGAGAAAGCGTCCGGCATAGTCGATGGCGCGTTTGGCATTGTCGGAGCCGTCGTAGGCAATGAGTATGAGGTCTGCGGTCATGGTTCGAGGTCCTCCTCATGTCGCGTTCGTCCAGATTACCCCCACCCCTCCCCGGATCAATGTGGGTTTCAGTCGGTCGGAGTGCAACAAAGCCACATTGATCCGGACCCGGGGCGCGCAAGGAACACCCCCCGTCTCGGCTACCGTCGTATTCCATGCGACTTCGGTTTTCGGTTCGGTCCGCTGCGGTGATGACGGTCGGTGTCGGCTTGTTGGTCTCGTGCTCGAGTGAGTCCACGCAGGTCGCGTCGACGCAGACGGCACCACCTGCCTCGACGACAACTGCAGCCGAGACGACGGTCCCGCAACCGCTCCCACCCGTCGACGAGTGCGTGACGTTCGTCGACGGCCTCACCGAGCGTCAGCGACTGGCGCAGCTGCTCACCGTCGGAGTCACGGGAACTGCGGACGCGGTGCAGATCATGTCCACCGAGCAGGTCGGTGGTCTGTTCGTCGGGAGTTGGACCGACGAGTCGATGCTCGGAAATCGGGAGGTACCGCAGGTGCTCGACGCCTCCGCGGTGGCTCCGATGATCACGATCGACGAGGAGGGTGGGCGGGTCTCGCGCGTCGCGGATCTGTTGGGAGAGGCGCCGTCGGCGCGAGTGTTGGCCCAGACGATGACGGTGGACGAGGCCTATCAGGCGGCGTTGACGCGCGGCCAGGGGTTGAAGGATCTCGGTGTCACCGTCGACTTCGCTCCGGTGGTCGACGTGAGCGCTCAGCCCGATGATTCCGTCATCGGCGATCGGTCGTTCTCCGACGATCCGCAGGTCGTCATCGAGTACGCGGGTGCGTACGCGCGAGGTCTGGAAGACGCGGGCGTCAAGCCCGTCATCAAGCATTTTCCCGGGCACGGTTCGGGATCGGGCGACTCGCACACCGGTGCGGTGACGACGCCGTCGCTCGACGAGTTGAAGGCCAAGGATCTGTTGCCGTTCGCGGCATTGAACAACACCGGCGTCGGCGTCATGGTCGGGCATCTCGATGTGCCGGGACTGACCGAGCCGGGTGTGCCGGCGAGTATCAGCCCGGCGACGATGGCGTTGTTGCGCGACGGCGTCGGATACGGTGCCGCACCGTTCGACGGCCCGATCTTCACCGACGACCTCAGCGGCATGGCGGCGATCACGGCGAGGCTCGGGATCGTCGACGCGGTCGAGGCGGCGTTGGTTGCGGGAGCCGATGTGGCGCTGTGGCTCACCACCGATCAGGTGCCCGCGGTGTTGGACAATCTCGAAGACGCGGTGGCGACGGGACGCCTCGGCGCGGCGCAGGTGGACGAGGCTGCGGCGACGGTTGCCCGGTTCAAGGGGGCGTGCGGGGCCTGATTGTGCGGTACTGGACCTTACTGTGGAGTAACGTCTAGTACTTCGTACGTATTGGAGGGTCCATGGCTGGCGGCACCAAGAGATTGCCCCGCGCCGTCCGCGAGCAGCAGATGCTCGACGCGGCGGTGGATGTGTTCTCCGACAACGGTTTTCACGAGACGTCGATGGATTCGATCGCCAAGAAGGCGGCCATCTCCAAGCCGATGCTCTATCTGTACTACGGGTCGAAGGACGAGTTGTTCGCGGCGTGCATTCACCGTGAGGGCGTCAAATTCGTAGAGGCCCTGACGCCTGCTGCGGACCCGACGCTGACGCCGCGCGAGCAGTTGCGCAAAGCGCTGATCGGCTTCCTGGGATTCGTCGGCGAGAACCGGAAATCGTGGATGGTGCTCTACCGTCAGGCGATCGGCCAGCAGGCGTTCGCCTCGCAGGTGCAGAGCAGTCGGGATCGGCTGATCGAGCTGACGGCCGGTTTGCTCGCCATGAGCACAAGAGATCCGGAGCAGTCGCAGAATTTCGGGCTGATGGCAGTCGCCCTGGTCGGGGCAGGCGAGGCCGTGGCCGACCGAGTGGCGGGCGGCGAAATCGAGGTCGACGCCGCAGCGGACCTACTGGAGAATCTGGCCTGGCGCGGCCTGGCGGGAAAGAAGACCGCCGCAACCTAGACCTGCCCGGGTCGTTCCGCAGGCTCCACTCCTGCCCCGTCGAACTCGAAGTTATGGACGAAAATCCGGGGAAATCCGTCCATAACCTCGAGTTCGAGTAGTCAGCGCAGGGTTCCCGTCAGATGCGGGTAGCCCTTCTTCGGGTTCTTCAGCGACAGGTCCCAACCGGTGCCGACGGCATCGGCGTAGGCGTTGATCGTCGCGGGCAGGACGATCGGCTTGCCGAAGCGGATGCTGTAGTTCACAGCTTCCGGGATTCGACCCTCGACCGTCTGCAGGACGGCTGCCGCGCTCCACATTCCGTGCGCGATGGTCTTCGGGAACCCGAATGCCTTTGCGCCGAGCGAGGATACGTGAATCGGGTTGCGGTCTCCGGAGATGGCCGCGTACCGGCTGATGATCCGCTGATCGACGCGCAGGGTGCGGGTCGGGGGCGGCGGAACCTCGTCGGCGGGCGGTGCCTCACGAGGTCCACCGGACAGCGACGTCTTCTGCAGGCTCAGGAAGCTCGAGGTCTGCTTCCAGACCAGTTCCCGTCCTACTTTGACCTCGCTGATCAGGTCCACCAACAAACCCTTGCGATGCTCGCGCAGGTTCTCCGCGTGCACTCGGATGTCCAGCGGTTCGGAAGCGGAGATGCCACGGAACTGCTCGATGACGTTCTCGGCGTGTACCGAACCGATGGCGGCGAACGGAAAGCCTTTGGACACCATCAACTTCATCACCGTCGGGAAGACGAGGGTGAAGGGGTAGGTCACCGGGAGCTGATCGCCGAATCGCAGCCCCGTCGCCCGGCAGTACCCGGCGAGGTTGTCGGGGTCCACCCGCAGGCCCTTGAGTTCGTACACCGTGTTCGGCACCGACGACGACCGGGATCCGAGGAACGGCAGCGCGCCGAGCGCAGCCGAAGTGTAGATGTCGGAGGTCTTCGGCTGCGCGGTGAGCGTGACGGTGCTCATGCGCCGAGCAGGCTCTGGCCGCACACGCGCACGACCTGGCCGGTGACGGCGTTCGATGCGGGAGAAGCGAAGTAGGAGACCAACTCCGCGACGTCCACGGTCTCGCCGCCCTGCAGCAGCGAGCTCATGCGGCGTCCGGCCTCACGAGTGGCGAACGGGATTGCCGCGGTCATCGCGGTCTCGATGAAGCCGGGGGCGACGGCGTTGATGGTGATGTTCTTCTTCGCCAGCACCGGCGCGGACGCGTGCACCAGGCCGATGACGCCTGCCTTGGAGGTGCCGTAGTTGGTCTGGCCGCGGTTGCCTGCGATGCCGGCGATGGAGGAGACGTCGACGACGCGGCCGCCCTCCTTGAGTGCGCCGGATGCGACCAGCTCGTCGGTGATGCGCTGCGGGGCAGCAAGATTGACGCCGATGACCGAGCTCCAGCGGGCGTCGTCCATGTTGGCGAGGGTCTTGTCGCGAGTGATGCCTGCGTTGTGCACGATGATGTCGGCTCCGCCGTGGCGCTCGAGCAGGTGCTTCGAGAGGACCTCTCCGGCGTCGGGGGAGGTGACGTCGAGTGCGAGCGAAGTGCCGCCGACCTTGTTGGCCGTCTGCGACAGTGCTTCTCCGGCAGCGGGAATGTCGGCTGCGATGACGGTGGCTCCGTCGCGGGCGAGGACCTCGGCGATGGTGGCACCGATGCCGCGGGCCGCTCCGGTGACGACGGCTACCTTGCCTGCGAGCGGCTTATCCCACGAAGCCGGTGCCTGCGAGTCGGCGTCTCCGACGGTGATGACCTGGCCGTCGACGAAAGCGGACTTGGCCGAGAGCAGGAAGCGGAGGGTGGACTCGAGGCCGGACAGGCCGGTCGACGCCTTGGGGGAGATGTAGACGAGCTGCGCCGTGGCACCGCGCTTGACCTCTTTGCCGACGCTGCGGGTGAAGCCTTCGAGGGCGCGCTGAGCGATGTGCTCGTCGACGCTCGAGGTCTCCTCCGGCGTCGTGCCGATGACGACGACGCGAGCGGACGGTGCCAGGTTGCGGATGACCGGCTGGAAGAACTTGAAGAGCTGCTCGAGCTCGGCGACATTGCCGATGCCGGTGGCGTCGAACACCAGTCCGCCGTGCTTGTCGTCGTGCGGCTGCGACTGCGGGTAGTCCGACAGCAGCTCACGCAGCGGCTCGACGAGGCGGCCACTGCCACCGATCAGGACCGGTCCGGCCAGCGGCGGCTCGCCTGCCTTGTAGCGGCGCAGCTTCTCGGGCTGCGGCAGGCCTGCCTGCTTGGCGATGAAGGCTCCCGGCGCGGACGCGAGGAACGTTGAGTAGAGATCTGGGGCTCCCTTGGAGGCTGCCACTGTCGTACCTTTCATTCAGCGCTGCTCGCTCGAGGAGCGAGGCGCACGACCGGGTGTCGACAACCAACTTACTCGCCAGTAAGATGAAACTCCACCAGGGCCTTTTTCGACGATGTTTGGAGACGTCAGTGACAAGCAAGCAGCTACGACCGGTCGCAATCGTCGGTGGCAACCGCATTCCTTTCGCGCGCTCGGACAAGAAGTACGCGCTGGCGTCCAACCAGGACATGCTCACCGCGACGATCGACGGGCTGGTCTCGCGATTCGGTCTGCAGGGCGAGCGCCTCGGTCTCGTCGCCGCCGGTGCCGTGCTCAAGCATTCACGCGATTTCAACCTCACTCGCGAGGTCGTACTGGGCAGTGCATTGAGCCCGTACACCCCGGCCTTCGACATCCAGCAGGCCTGCGGCACCGGCCTTCAGTCGATCATCGCCGTCGGCGACGCGATCGCGTCGGGTCGTATCGATGCCGGTATCGGCGGCGGTGTCGACACGACCTCCGACGCTCCGATCGGCGTCAACGACGAACTGCGCGAGTTCCTGCTCTCCCTGAACCGGGCCAAGAGCACCACCGACCGCATCAAGCTTCTCGGCAACGTCCGTCCCGGCATGCTCGGCATCGAGATCCCACGCAACGGTGAGCCACGTACCGGTCTGTCGATGGGCGACCACGCCGCCATCACCGCCAAGGAATTCGGCGTCCGCCGCGAGGACCAGGACGAACTGGCCGCAGCGAGCCACAAGAACATGGCTGCCGCCTACGACCGCGGCTTCTTCGACGATCTGGTGACGCCGTTCCTCGGCCTGACCCGAGACGACAACCTGCGTCCGGGATCGACCGTGGAGAAGCTCGCGACGCTCAAGCCGGTCTTCGGAACCAAGCTGGGCGACGCCACCATGACGGCCGGAAACTCCACGCCGCTGACCGACGGTGCGTCAGCTGCCCTGCTGTCGAGTGACGAGTGGGCCGCCGAGCGCAACCTGCCGGTGCTCGCGCATCTGGTCGATTCCGAAACCGCTGCAGTCGATTACGTCCACGGCAACGGATCGTTCAAGGACGGCCTGCTGATGGCTCCGACCTACGCGATTCCGCGCCTGCTCGCGCGCAACGGCCTGACGCTGCAGGATTTCGACTACTACGAGATCCACGAGGCGTTCGCCTCGGTCGTGCTCGCAACACTGCAGGCATTCGAGAGCGACGAGTACTGCAAGGAGCGGCTCGGCCTGGACAGCGCGCTCGGTTCCATCGACCGCAGCAAGCTCAACGTCAACGGCTCCTCGCTCGCCGCGGGTCACCCGTTCGCCGCGACCGGCGGACGCATCGTGGCCTCGCTGGCGAAGATGTTGGCCGAGAAGGGCTCGGGCCGTGGCCTGATCTCGATCTGCGCGGCCGGTGGCCAGGGCGTCACGGCGATCATCGAGCGCTGATCACTGCAGCTTCGGCTGCTCACGAATCGGGGGACACAGGGTCGGCGGATCCGGTAATCGAGGGGTTTTCGGATCTGCCGACCACGACATGAAAAAGGGGCACGCATACGCGTGCCCCTTTCTCGTGTGATCAGCCGGGTATGCCGCTTTCCGGCGGGGTCGATTCTTCGCCGGTGTATTCCTCCACAGCCGAATCGCCGATGTCCGTCTGCAGTACCGGAGTCAGGTACTCGGGCACTCCGCCGCGGATCTGGAAGACACTGGCACCGGAGATACCGAGGTGACTGTCTTCCGAGTACCGGAACGGAGCCAGCTGCGGTCCCTCGAAGTCCATTCCGCCGTCCTGGATGGCTGCGACTATGCCCTCGCGGGTGGGATTCTCGCCTGCCGCCTCGAGCGCCTGCACGAAGGCGTAGGCCTGGCTCAGACCGTAGATGCGGTAGTTGGTCAGCGGGTCGCCGGTTCCGTTCTCCGCCCACACCTTCTGCCACAGTTGGGTCCACGGGTTCTCCGGAGAGTCGACGCCCGGGATGTACTCCAGCGAGATCATCCCTTCGAGCGACTGTGCACCGTCGGTGACCGCACCCTGCGAGAAGCGGCCGAGCAGTGAGCCGACGAGGTCGACGTCGGAGCCGATCGAGCTGTAGAACCACTCGGGGTCGTAGTTGAGCCGCATGGCGGTCAGCTGGCTCAGCGCGGTGTACGAGGGCACGTTGAAGCCGAGGATCAGATCGGCTCCGGCACCTTGCAGGGCTGCGATCTGAGGTGCGACATCGGTGTTGCCCGAGGTGTAGCGCACGACCTCGACGATCTGGTCGTCGAGATACTGGCGAACCGCTTCCTCACTGTCTCGGCCGAGGTCGTCGTCCTGGAGGAACAGTCCGACCTTGGCGTCGGGCCGGTTCTTGGTCACCCAGTCGCCGATGATCTTGCCCTCGACCTGGTAGTCGGGCTGCCAGCCGAAGGTGTTGGGGTACTTCTCGGGATCGTTGCCCCACATGATCGCGCCGGAGGAGACGAACAGATCCGGCACACCCTCCTCGTTGAGGAAGTCGATGACAGCGCTGTGGGTCGCGGTGCCGAGTCCGCCGACGACGGCGAACACCTCGTCCTGCAGGACGAGTTCGTTGACGACCTGGGTGGTGGTGGTCGGATCGTACGAGTCGTCTCGAACCACGTACTCGATCTGCCTGCCGTTGATGCCGCCCGCGGCATTGACGTAATCGAAGTAGGCCTGTGCGCCCGTGGGGATTTCGCTGTAGCCGGGAGCCGCGACCCCGGTCAACGGGAAGTGGGCACCGATCTTCACCGACGTGTCGGTGATGCCGACCGTCGACCCTTCCGAGGACTCCGTCGCCTCGTCTCGGCCACCTGCACCGCACGCCGCGGCCAACGAGACGACGGCGACGAGCGCGGTCGTTCTGAACGCCACCGATCCGAACTTTTTCATTTCATTCCTTTTCTGGTTGTACGTAACTTGCGATACGTGCCCACCAAACCCAGTGGGGCGAACAGGATGACGAGGACGGTGAAGATTCCGGTCACCAGTGGTGCGAGTTCGGCCGATTGCAGACTGCTCAGCCCCAGATCGAGTCCGAGGTTGGTCACCACCGGCGGGATGTAGGTCAGCAGAACGGCCCCGATCAATGCGCCGGACAGGGTTCCCAGTCCACCGATGACGACGGCGGAGAGCAGGGTCAGCGAGAGAGTCAGTGTGAAGCCGCTCGGTGCCGCGATTCGGGCCGACATCGCCAGCACTGCACCGCCCGCGCCGGCACAGGCCGCACTGACCACGAATGCGAGGATGCGTGCGCGGCCCAGGTCGATACCGGACAACTCTGCGGCGACCTCGTCGTCCCGGACGGCCCGCCAGCGACGCCCGATGCGGCTCGACGAGACGTTGGCCAACAGGAAGAACACCAGCACGAGCAGTATCCAGCTGACGTACGCGACGAATTTCGTTCCGCTGAGCTCGTTTCCGGTGACGAAGAACATCATGTCGTCGATCAGCTCCGGCACTTTCGGCGCCGGGACGACGAGCCCCTGTTCGCCGCCGAGGTAGTCCGAGAAGTACAGGGCCAGGCCCGGTACGGCGACGGCGAGCGCCAGCGTCGCACCGGCCAGATACGGCCCGTGCAGTCGGGCGGCGGCCACTCCGACCACGATGCCCACCACCGCCGAGATCACGGTGGCGGCGAGCAGGACGAGGGGTACCGACCATCCCGAATCGTTGGCGCGCAACATCAATGCCGCGGTGTACGCACCGACCGCCATGAACGCGCCGTGCCCAAGCGACAGCTGGCCGCTCAACCCGGTCAGCACCGTCAGTCCGCCTGCAGCGATCGCCAGGTAGGCGACGGAGGTGAGTTGGCTCTGACGGAAGGTGCTCAGAGATTCGAGGGCGAGCACGATGACGACGAGTCCGATGACAGCGCCCAGGAAGTGGCGTCGAACCGGTGTTGCGGTGAGGCGAGTGAGAGTTGCGTTCATGTCATACCCTCCTGGCCGCGGAGCCGGCGAAGAGCCCGCTCGGTCGCAGCAGAAGCACGACGATCAGGATCACCAATGCCGCGCTGGAGACCAGATCCTGACCGAGATAGCCGCTGACGAAACTGAGCCCGATGCCCATCAGCAGTCCGCCGACCACTGCGCCCGCCGGGCTGTCCAGTCCGCCGAGAACTGCTGCGACGAAACCGAATACGACGATCGAGTCCATGTAGCCCGGATGTACCAGCGAGCCACCTGCGATGAGCAGCCCCGCCAGCGAACCGACCACTGCGGCCAGGGCCCAACCGAGAGTGAGCATTCGGCTCACGCGGACTCCGAGGAGTTTCGCGACCTCCTGCTCGAAGGCGCTCGCGCGCATCTTCAGTCCCAGATCGGTGAACCGGAACAGCAGGATCAGCAGTCCCAGGACCACGAGGACGGCGATGATCTTGAAGATGTCGTAGCCGGTCAGCGCCACGTTCATGTCGCCGATCCGCTGCCCGGTGAGGCCGAACGGTGCGGGGAAGGAACGGAATTGGTTGCCGAAGATGATGGCGGCCACGGCGTGGATGATGATGAACAACCCGAGCGTGAGAATGACCGGGTTGATGTGCGACGAGCTGTCGACGAACCGGATGACGAGTCGCTCCGTCAAGGCTCCCAGCAGCAGGCCGCACAGCAGCGCGACTGCGAATCCGATCCAGTACGAGTAGCCGGCATCGATGACGACCAGTGCGACGTACGTGGTGATCATGGCCATCGGGGCCTGGGCGAAGTTGACGATGCGGGTCGATCGCCAGATGAGGACGAGGGCGAGCGCGAACGCGGCGTAGATCATGCCTGTCGTCACGCCGTTGATGAGGATGGTGAGCAGTTGTTGCACTGTGGCAGGCGTCCTTTCGGCTCTAGAACCCGAGGTAGGCGTGTCGGAGGGCGTCGTCCCCGGCCAAGGTGTCGGCGGGACCTTCCACCGCGACCTTGCCCAGATCCAGGACGACGGCGTGTTCGGCGATCGACAGCGCGCTGCGAGCGTTCTGTTCGACGAGAACGACGGTCATCGACTCGGAGTCGACGAGCCCGCGCAACGTCTCGAATATCTGTGCGGCGACTTTCGGTGCGAGTCCGAGAGAGGGCTCGTCGAGCAGAAGCACCGACGGTGTCGCCATCAGTGCTCGGCCGATCACCAGCATCTGCCGCTCTCCACCGGACAGGGTGTGTGCGGAGGACGTTCGACGACCGGTCAAGGGCGGAAACATGTCGTAGATGCGGTCGAGGGTGACGGCGTCGTGACTTCGGTTGCGTCCCATCGCGCCGAGTCGAAGATTCTCGTCGACGGTCAGCTCGGCTATGACGCCACGTCCCTCGGGAACGTGCGCAAGACCTTTGCGGGACATGCGATCCGGTGCCACGCCGACGATGTCGGCCCCGGCGAGTTCGATCCTCCCCGATACCGGTTTCAGCAATCCCGAGATGGTTCGCAGCAGAGTCGTCTTCCCTGCTCCGTTCGCGCCGAGTACGGCGGTGACAGCTCCGGCCGCGACGGTCATCGACACCGAGTCGAGGGCGGTGACCGGGCCGTAGCGAACGGTCAGATCCGTGATTTTCAGGTGTGCCGCGTCAGTCTTCATGTGCCACTTCGTTTCCGAGATATGCCGCCAGTACGGCAGGGTCCTCGCGGATCTGATCGGGCGTTCCCTGTGCGATGACCTTGCCGAAATCCAGCACGTAGATTCGGTCGCACACACTCATCACGAGATCCATGTGGTGTTCGACGAGCATCACCGATGTTGCGGGTCTTTCCGGTTCGGAATCGGTCGGTGTTGTTGCGAGAGACCTGATCTCGTCGCCGAGCTCGCTCATTTCGTCACTGGACAGACCCGAGGCGGGTTCGTCCAGCAGGAGCAATGTCGGGGCGCTCACCAAGGCGCGTGCGAGCGCAACGCGTTTGCGCACCGCGTACGGCAGGCTCGGTGGCAATCGGTGCGCATAGCCGTCGATGCGCAGGCGTTCGAGAGTGGCCATCGCGGTGGAACGGACCGCGGCATCGTCGGAGGCACTCGACGGTAGGCCGAGGAGGCCGGCGAGGATCCCGGTGTGCGCTGTCCGGTCGGCACCGACCATGACGTTGTCCAGCACGGTCATCCGATCGAACAGTCCCAAGCCTTGGAGAGTTCGGCTCATGCCGAGCCGGGGAAGGTCGTGCGGGCGTAGCCGGGTCAACGGTTCGCCGAGTCGTCCGAGTGTTCCCGATCGGGGACGAACGAGTCCGCACGCGACGTTGAACAGAGTCGTCTTACCCGCACCGTTGGGCCCGATGACGCCGAGAACTTCGCCGGGTCGCACCTCGAGACTGACTCCGGACAGCGCGACGATGCCGCCGAAGGACACCTCGATGTCCGCCATGGTGAGGACCGGGTCCTTCGTTTGGAGAGAGTTCAAGTGATCCACCTCACAATCTGTTGCGTTCACTATGGTGCGTTTCGCACAACGGGCGATATGGGCGCTGCGCACAGAATATTTGGGTCCCTGGGCACCAGTAACGGTCAAATCGACCTGTCATGTGGGCTCAGTGCGCAAAACTGTCCAGGTGGGTGCTCCCGATGGTCGACGCGCATCGGCGCGTTCGGCTGCCCGCGGAGCGGTGACGGACTCCGACCAGGAGAAAATTCGGAGTGCGTGGGCCGCGTTGACTCCCCGGGCCGACGCGATCGCAGACTCCATCACGCTGGCGCTGATAGAGCAGGAACCCGCCTACCTCGCCAGTTCAACTCCGGACATCGCCGGCGAGATCAGGCGCAGTACCCGCGAGCACATCAATCAGGGCCTTCGCACGTTGTCGGGGCTACGTACCGCGAACGACAACACCCGTGAGGTGTGGCGTCGTACCGGCAGAGAGCGTGCACGCCAGGGCATTCCGATGGAGTTGGTACTCAAGGCGTACACGCTCGGGAGTCGGACGCTGTGGGAGGAGTTGATGCTCGAGCGCGAGCAGCGTCGAACCAGAATCGACGAGCATCTGCTTCTGGTGGCCGGTCAACAGTTGTGGCGTGCGCTCGACAGTCAGTACGAGACTCTCGTCGAGGCATACCGCCAGGAAAGCGCCCGGATGCAGCAGCGGGACATCGCCAACGTTCTGGTGATGCTCGACGGCCTCCGATCGGGGCGAGGTGGCGATCCGGCATTCGTCATGGAAGCTCGTGCCACTCTTGGGCTTTCGGCATCGCAACAAATCGCGTGTGTGGTCGGACCGCTGGACGATCAAGGGTCGCCGCCGCTCCCGGCACCCGAGGACGCATTGGATCAGATCGGTGCGGTCTCGCATTGGAACACCAGGGACGGCCACCAGTTCGCGCTCGTCGCACTCGGAACCGGATCGTGGAACTCCGTCGTCGACGCCCTCGCTGCTCGGGCCGTCGGGCCGGTGGGGGTCGCGCATTCTCCGGAGGGGCTGTCGTCGTTCGCGGCGGCGTATCGCCTCGCAGCATTGACGGCCGAGACCATCACCGAAGACAGCGGCGTTGCCTTGGCGACGGACCGACTGCCCCGCGTGATCATGGCGGCCGACGACCAGTCGTCGGAGTTGCTGGTTCGCCACGCTCTCGGAAAGTTGTGGACGCACCCGGAGCCGCATCGAGGAACGCTGCTCGACACTCTGGCGCACATGCTCGCCTCGGACGGCTCGCCCACCAACGCCGCCAAGGCGCTCTACTGCCATCGAAACACCGTCATCTACCGGGTCCACCGGATCGAGGAGTTGACCGGGCACGATCTGACCGATCCGCGAGATCGGCTCTTGCTCACCCTCGCGCTGGTCAGGACGGGACATTGGGCCCGAGCCGTCGGGCAAGGGGACAGTTCGACGACCCGTGGATCATTCAACCGAATGAATTGACGAGACAATTTCGCAGTCGTTGTAACGAGGTGGCACAGCCTGCATATATTCCAGTTGGCTCCGTGCTGCTGCCTGACCCCCGACCCGGCAGCAGCGCGGAGCCTTTGTCGTTCCTGCGCCGATGGTCTCCGAGTGAGCGTCACCGTTCGGTTTGCGTAAGCTCGTGCAGGGGGTACGCCGTGCAGAAGGGCGGAACAAACAACCAACGGTGGTCCTGGAAGGGTCGAACGTGAGCGAGGGCAACAGTAGGTCGGGTGACGCGCCCAACGGTGCCGAACCGAAACCCGACGTACCGCCGTACGACGCTCCCACCGAGGTCTTCGGTGCGATCGGCGACGAGGCGGCCGGTACCGAACATGCATCCGACGCCGAGCAGACGCCGGAAACGGAGCCCGAGCAGGCATCCGAGGTGGAAGCCGACACCGCTGAGCCAGAGTCTGACGACAAGGAATCCGCTGTCGCAGACCCGGCCGTCGACGATGTCGAGACCACCGAAACCGCCGCCGCTGCGGCTGGGGACGCGAGGCCCGAGGCGGTCCCGGCCCCTCCACAGTCGCCCGCAGCCGACGAATCGCCGACGATCGCGCAACCCGTTGTTCCCGCAGAGGCCGATGTTCCTGCTGAGACCGTTGTTTCTCCCCAGGCCGAGCCGCCGGTCCAACCACAGGTGATTCCGCCGGAGGACGGAGCGCCGCAGGCCGCCGACGGGTCCGGGTTCGTGCCGCCGTGGCGGAAGATCGCGATCGGGACCGGCGCGGTGGTCGCGGTTCTCACGCTGCTGTACGCGGCGGATTGGATCACCTCCAGCGACCGAGTACCTCGCGGTGTGACCGTCGCCGGGATCGAGGTCGGTGGCAAGAGCCACTCCGACGCCGAAGAACTCCTGCGCTCGGAGCTCGGTGCGCGCGCCGAGCAGCCCGTGTCGGTCGACGTCGGCGACCGACAGGTCGAGGTACTGCCTGCTGCTGCCGGTCTCGGTGTGGACTGGAACGCAACGCTCGACCGCGCCGGATCGCAACCGATCAATCCGATAACTCGACTGACATCGTTCTTCGGCAGCCGCGAGATCGGCGTCGTGTCGACCACGGACGAGCAAGCGCTCACCGCTGCGGTCGATGGCCTGCGGTTCGAAACCGACCGCGACCCCGTCGAAGGCGACGTCGTGTTCGACGGCAGCACACCAATTGCCGTCGCGCCGCTGGCCGGTCGGATACTCGACGCCGACGGGACGCGTCGCAACCTGCAGACCGAATGGGCCTCGGGCGCAACGGAAGCGGTGTACGAGTCCACACCCGTCACGGTGACCCAGGAAGCCGTCGACCAGGCGCTGGAGAACATCGCCGCACCTGCGGTGGAGGCACCGGTGATTGTCGCCGGTCGCGAGAACGTCGACGCGACGCTGCCTACCGATCGGGTGGGCGAGGTTCTCCGCTTCGATCCCGACGGTCAGGGCGGACTGACCCCGATCTACGACACCGACGTCGCCACAGGCATTCTCGCGCCGCAACTCGTGCGCACCGAGGTACCGCCGAGGGACGCGTCGTTCACCTTCTCCGGCGGTGCGCCGACCGTCGTCCCCGGAGAGATGGGCGAGCTGGTCGAGTGGCGCAAGACCCTCGAGCAGTTGCCTGCCCTGCTGTCCGCTGACGGACCCCGCACCACCGAGGCGATCTACGAGCCCGCCCCGCCCGCCCTCACCACCGAAGCCGCGCAGAATCTCGGTGTGCGAGAAGTGATTGCCGAGTACACCACCGGCGGGTTCGAGTACGCGTCGGGCGTCAATATCGGGCTGACGGCGCAGATCGTGAACGGTGCGCTCGTGAAGCCGAAAGAAACGTTCTCGCTCAACGAGTACACCGGTCCGCGAGGCACCGCGCAGGGCTTCGTCGAGTCGGGAATCATCGACAACGGTCGACCCGATCGCGCCGTCGGCGGCGGCATCAGCCAGTTCGCGACGACGCTCTACAACGCGTCCTACTTCGCCGGTATGGAAGACACCGACCACACCGAGCACAGCTACTACATCAGTCGATACCCCGAGGCGCGCGAAGCGACGGTCTTCGAGGGGGCCATCGACCTGCAGTTCACCAACCCGAACGACACCGGTGTGGTCATCCAATCGTTCGCCGATTCGTCCAGCGTCACCGTCCGACTGTGGGGAACCAAGACGGTCGACGTCGAATCGATCACCGGTTCGCGAACCAACTTCACCTCACCCGACACGGTGACACTGCCCGCAGGCGCAGGCTGCGTCGCGTCCGGTGGAGGCCAAGGATTCACCGCCAGCGACACCAGGGTGATCAGTGATGCCGCGTCGGGCAGGGAAATTTCGCGGAACACCAGAACGGTGAAATACGACCCGATCCCCATCGTTCGATGCGTTCAGCCCGATCGCCCGGCACCCGCGGCGGACCCGGCTCCGGAACCGGGCGAAGACGAGTGATGCTGCAACCGCGAGAGGGCCGTTCGAATCACGTCGATTCGGACTGTGGCGTTGCCGCCCGATCGGGTGTTTGCTTGCAATAGGTGTTCGCTCGTCAGAACTGTGCCCACGCGGGGTTGCATCACAAGATCGAAAGGGAGCTTCGTCCATGACGCTCACACGTACCGTCCTCGATCAGCAGACGCTTCGTGAGGCGTACGCGCAGTTCCCGAGCGGAGTCGTCGCGATCGCCGCGAAGATCGACGGCGTCCTGGTGGGCTTGGCGGCCAGCAGCTTCGTCTCGGTGTCCATCGACCCGCCCCTCGTCGCGGTGTGCATCCAGAACACGTCGACGACATGGCCGAAACTCGAGTTGGCACCCAACATCGGCGTCAGCGTTCTCGGGGAGGCACACAACGACGCCGTCCGTACCCTGGCAGCCAAGACCGGTGACCGATTCGCCGGCCTCGACCTCACCGTCACCGACGGGGGAGCAGCCTTCATCGTGGGGGCCACCGCGTGGCTCGACACCACCATCGAGCAGCAAATCCCCGCGGGCGACCACGCAATAGTGTTGCTGCGCATACATTCCCTGGACGTCCAGAGTGAAGTGAACCCAATCGTGTTCCACGGCAGCAAATTCCGCAAACTGCAGCAGTAGCGGCTCGACTCCCCAGGTCCCCCCGGCTCCTTCGGCTCCCCAGGTCCCCGCCTCCCCAGTCTTCGTCGGTTCCCTAGGTCCCCCGCCTCCCCAGTCTTCGCAAAAGCGCGCGCGTTTGTTGAATGCGCGCGAATTGGTGGCCTGATCATGGGCAATTCTGCGCGCATCTGACGAGTGCGCACGCATTTGTGAGGTCCGGCGTTGGTTTCGGCCTTCGACGCTTCGTCGGGTCGGCCCGCGTGACGATGCGCCGTCGGCCTGTTCCCGTGTTTCCCGTGTTCCCTGTTCCCGTTCGCCTGCTTCGGTTCCCCAGTTTTCGCAAAAGCGCGCGCGTTTGTTGAATGCGCGCGAATTGGTGGCCTGATCGGGGGCAATTCTGCGCGCACCTGACGAACGCGCGCGCCTTTGCGGCTCGATGGCACAGCGAACTGGTACCCCCGTACCTGTATTCATCCACAGGTCCGAAGTTGTACACAGGCAGCTACTTTCGTCCCGGATCGGTGCGCGCATGGTCGAGACTCGAAGGATGAGGGATGACCGAATGGTGCGACGCTCCGAGGCTCTTGCCGATGGCAATGCCGATCACGAGCTGCGAGCAATGTACGAACGCGGGGGTTGGGAACGTTTGGTGAATGGCGTCTACGTTCCGACGTCGAGGCTGGCCGGCCTTTCGGAGCAGGAGCGGCATCGGCTGTTGATCGACGCCGTATTTCCGATGATTGCGGACGGCAGCACAGTGAGTCACCGTTCGGCGGCGCTTCTCCACGAATTACCCCTGCCCACGGGAAGATTCGACAAAGTTCACGTCACCCGACACCGCCGCGGCGGAGGTCGAACTAATGCAGCAGTGATCGTGCACTGTGCGCCGTGGGTACCCAGCACCACCGTCGACGGAATTCCCGTGACCTCTTTGGCGCGAACGGTTGTCGACCTTGCCCGTACCGAGCCGCTTCTGTCGGCGGTGATCGCAGGTGACTCAGCTCTGAGGCGCTGCGATCCGCAGGAGCTCGACGCGGAGTTGCAGCGTGCTCGGGGATGGAAAGGCGTGGCGCAGGCGCGACGAGCCGTTTCCCTCATGGACGGGCGGAGCGAAAACCCCGGCGAGTCTCAGAGTCGAGTCATTCTGCGTGAGAACGGATTCGACGTGGAGTCGCAGGTGGAGATCCTGGATCCGGACGGGCAGACGGTGGCGCGGATCGATTGGCTGGTCAATGGCGTCGTGGTATGCGAGTTCGATGGTAAAGCCAAGTACACCAAGTACCTACGGCAGGATGAGCACCCCGGCGACGTGGTGTTCAGGGAGAAGGTGAGGGAGGACGCGGTGCGCGATCTCGGCTATCCCGTCGTGCGCTGGACGTGGGCAGATTTGGCGAATCCGGCGGAGCTGGTGGCGCGCGTGGCCCGAGCTGTGGAGAGGGCTGCTGCACTGCCTCCACCACGAGGGACGGTGCGGAGTACTTCGTGCGGCGCGCAAATGCGCGCGCATTCGCCGAATGCACGCGAAATTGTCTGAGTATTCGGCAGAATTCGCGCGCATCTGACAAACGCGCGCGCTTTTGCGGCGGCTGGGGGCTCGCGATTCGCGCTCACCTGACAAACGCGCGCGCTTTTGCGACGGCTGGGGGCTCGCAACCGGCCTTCCAATCAAATGCGCGCGCTTTTGCGGCAAACCCGGGCCTCGCCGCACCACCACCGCCCCGGCGCACATACGACAACGGCCGCACTCGAGAACGAGTGCGGCCGCCGAAGAGTTCAGGGAATCAGAATGCTGCTTCGTCCAGTTCCATGATGTCGTTGTCGATGTTGGTGAGGATTGCGCGGGTCGCGGTGAGCTGCGGCAGGATGTTCTTGGCGAAGAACGAGGCCACTGCGATCTTGCCCTCGTAGAACGCCTTGTCCTTGCCCTCTGCGCCGTTGTCGAGTGCGGCGATGGCGATCTCGGACTGACGCAGCAGCAGCCAGCCGATGAGCAGGTCGCCGAAGCCCATGAGGAAGCGCACCGATGCCAGGCCGACCTTGTACAGCTCGGTGGGCTGGTCCTGTGCGCCCATGAGGTGCTGGGTCATCGAGGTGACGATGGCCTGCACGTCTTCGAGTGCGGTGGCGAGCAGTGCGCGCTCGGCCTTGAGGCGACCGTTTCCTGCTTCGCTGTCGATGAACGACTTGATCTGTCCGGCAACGTGAGCCAGTGCTACGCCGCGGTCGCGGGCGATCTTGCGGAAGAAGAAGTCCTGCGCCTGGATGGCGGTGGTTCCTTCGTACAGCGAGTCGATCTTGGCGTCGCGGATGTACTGCTCGAGGGGGTAGTCCTGCAGGAATCCGGAGCCGCCGAGGGTCTGCAGGGATTCTGCGAGTACCTGGTAGGCGATTTCGGAGCCGACACCCTTGACGATGGGCAGCAGGAGGTCGTTGACGCGGTATGCGATGTCGGCGTCAGCGTCCGAGACCTGCTTGGCGGTGACCGGATCCTGGTGTGCGGCGGTGTAGAGGTACACCGCACGCAGGCCTTCGGAGTACGCCTTCTGCATCATGAGGCTGCGCCGCACGTCGGGGTGGTGGGTGATGGTGACGCGGGGAGCGGTCTTGTCGGTCATCTGCGTCAGGTCTGCGCCCTGGACGCGCTCCTTGGCGTACTCGAGTGCGTTGAGGTAGCCGGTGGAGAGGGTGCCGATTGCCTTGGTGCCGACCATCATTCGAGCGTGCTCGATGACGTCGAACATCTGCGCGATGCCCTTGTGGACCTCGCCGACGAGCCAGCCCTTGGCGGGAATGCCGTTGCCACCGAAGGTGAGTTCACAGGTGGCGGAGGCCTTGAGGCCCATCTTGTGCTCGACGCCGGTGACGAAGGCTCCGTTGCGCTCGCCCAGTTCGCCCTTCTCGAAGTCGAAGAGGATGGACGGCACGAAGAACAGGCTCAGGCCCTTGGTTCCGGGTCCGGCACCTTCGGGGCGGGCGAGAACGAGGTGGAAGATGTTCTCGAAGAGGTCGTCGGACACTGCCGAGGTGATGAAGCGCTTGACGCCTTCGATGTGCCACGAGCCGTCGTCCTGCTTGATCGCCTTGGTGCGACCTGCGCCGACGTCGGATCCGGCATCGGGCTCGGTCAGGACCATCGTGGCACCCCAGCCGCGCTCGACGGCTACCTTGGCCCATTCCTTCTGCTCGTCGGTTCCGTTGTGGTACAAGATGTTTGCGAATCCGGGGCCTGCGGAGTACATGAACGCGGCCGGCTGCGATCCGAGGAGCATCTCGTTGATGCCCCAGAGCAGGTTGCGGGGTGCTGCCATGCCACCGACTTCTTCGTCGAGGCCGACGCGCCACCACTCGCCGTCGTAGAGCGCCTTGAACGACTTCTTGAAGGAGTCGGGCAGCTTCAGGCTGTGGGTTTCGGGATCGAAGACCGGCGGGTTGCGGTCGGCTTCCGCGAAGGACTCGGCCAGCGGTCCCTCGGCTAGGCGTACGACCTCACGCAGCATGTCGCGGGCTACTTCACCGTCCATGTCGCCGAAGTTGTCGCCTTCGAGTGTCTCGTCGAGTCCGAAAAGCTCGAAGAGGTTGAACTCGAGATCCCGGAGGTTGCTCTTGTAATGGCCCATTGCTCGTTCGCTCTCCAGTCGGTGGTGCGGTCTCGTGAGTACCGCCCAAGTTAGCTACTCGTCGGTAACTTAACGGATATTACCCCCGATCCGGTTCGCTGCCAAGGGGAGGCCTACTCGCCAGTAGCAATGCGTCGATCGCTGTGCCGCCGGTCACGTCGCGATAGCGGTTCTCGGCAGTGAGGATGGTCAGCCGAGTACCGATGTCCGACGCCAAATCCTCTGGTGTGTAGAGGATCTCGGCTTCCTGTGGACCGCCGACGCCGGAGTCGATGTTCGCGGAGTGGTGTCCGAGAATCATGAGGATTCCATCAGGTTTCAGCGCGGAGACGGCGACCGAAACGGCCTTCTGTCGTTCGTTCGGGGGCAGGTGGAGATAGAACATGAGAACCAGGTCATAGTTCGGTTCGGTTGACAACTGCGTCACATCGGCGTGGACCCAGGTCAGTCGCTCGCGCACCGATCGCGGTGCCGAAGACGCCACGTCGTTCGCCCTCGTCAGCGCCACCGAGGAGAAATCGACGGCGTCGACGGTCCAGCCGCGGGTTGCCAGCCAGATCGCGTTGCGACCCTGGCCGGACGCGAGATCCAGTGCGCGACCTCGCTCGAGCGCCGTCGCGACTTCGACGAGCGTCGCGTTCGGTGCCTCGCCGTAGACGAGTTCTCGGCCTTCGTACTTGCGATCCCAGTCTGCGGCGTCCACCTTCGGAAGCCTAGTGGCGGTTCCTACAGCGTCGCGCGCAGCAGCAGCACGTTGTAGTTCTGGTAGACCGTCGCCAGGAAATACAGGTCGCGGCCGGTCGAGTTGGGATGGATGTACGGAGCGTAGATGGAGCTGACCTCGCGGGTGTCGACCAGAACTTCTGGTGGGCTCCACGGCCCGACTGGCGACGGCGAGCGTCGCAGGACGATCGAGTTGGCGTTGTCGGTCGTCATCATCAGGTACTGACCGAGGGTCGCGTTGTATGCGACGGAGAGTTCGCCGACGCCGCCGACGATGGGTGCGGCCGCGGCCGGGTCGCCCTTCTTCCAGTCCTGGCCGGTCCAGTACTCGTATTCGCCGAGCCTGGCGATGTCCTGTTCCTTGACGCGAGCGACGTGGCCGAGGTTGAAGCGGCCGGGCGGGGTGCCGTACTGGTAAACGTAGCCGCCGTCCTTCAGGTAGGCGCTCTGCTGGAAGTTGCGGTCGCCCCCGACGCTGGGCCGCTGGGTGTCCGGTAGTGCTGCCCAGTTCTCTCCGTTGTCGTTCGACACGGCCAGGCCGGAGAAGTTGGTCTCCCAGGTTCCAGGCGGTCCCCAGTTCTTCACGGACATCAGGTTGAGGTACTGACTGTCGCCGACGGCCACGCCTGCCGTCGGGATTCGGCTGATCTCGACGAACGGGATCTTGGGGCTGGGGACGACCTCTTTGGTCTGGCCGATCGGGTCGAGTACGACGCTGTCGAATTTCATGCCGTCGGCGAGGTTCCGGTCGTTGCTTCGCACGATGGCGTTGCTGCGCCACGACCACAGGCTGCCCTGCAGCAGGTTGGGTACGCCGAGGCCGGCGGTATCGCCGAATGCCGTCAGCACCTCGCCGCGGCCGTTGTCCCACATGATGCCGAGATCGGTGCCGATCATGTTGACGTTCTGTGTGTTGTTGGGACTCGAGATACCGGTCACCTGAGCGACGGCTTGTGCGCGCCCCTGAAGCTGAGGCAGCCCGAACGTGCCGTTGAGTCCGGCAATGGGATTGACCGCGTTGGGATTGGCGAGGGCGTTGGGCCCGGTGACCAGCAGCGACGTGGCTACGGCCAGGGTGGCAATGGTCAAGACTCTGGAACCAACGCGACGCACGACGATCTCCCCCAATTCGATTTCACTCCCCGGCAACCGACGAGAACCATATCAGCGGTTTGTTCGAGGCGGAATAAATCGAGGGATCCGCTGTTTCTGGAAATCGGGCGAATGCACCTCGGTGTCGTAATCTGGACAGCGTGAGTGATCTGCCCGATTCCCGGCTGGCGAGGGATTTGTCCGTCAGTGCAATGCGATTGAATCGGAGACTCCGACTGCGCCATTCCAGCGACAGATTGCCCGTCGCTCAGCTGTCGATTCTGACGACGTTGCTTCGTGAGGGGCCGATGACGACGGGGGAGTTGGCGGCGCGGGAGCGGATCAAGCCGCCGTCGGTGTCCAGGTCTTCCCACGCCTTGGTCGAGTTGGGGTTGATGAGCCGGGAGCCGCATCCGACGGACGGCAGGCAGGTGGTTCTTCTGCTGACCGATGCGGGAACGGCGACTGCGCGGCAGGAGGTTGCCGCTCGGGAAATCGCGCTGGCGGAACAACTGGACGAATTGACGCCGCAGCAGCGGGAGACTCTGGCCGCAGCGGCTCGAATTCTGACCGAGATCGTCGAGCGGGTCGACTGAACGCAGTCAGTTCTCGTGGTGAAGTTCGTGCTCGAGAGCTTCGACGTCCCACTCGATCGTCGACCCCAATTCCTCGGAGTCACCCCGGTGCGCGACGCGGCCGAGGACGGTGGCGACGACTGTCGCGAACACCATCCAGACGGCTACGCCTATCAACAACCCGGTCATGTCACACTTTCTAGCACCTGTGTCTGTGAAATAGCCGTGAAACGGTGGTTCGGCTTTGTTGCGATTCGATATTGGTCGCGTGCGGTCCGGCAATTCGGGCAGATCGAAGGTGCTGTTCCACAACGGATGTGGAGGTTGCGGCCTCGATGCGGCATTTCGGTCGAAACAGACCTGTCGGAACGGACCGAGGCCCTATTCAATTTCCGACTTTTCCGACGGCAATATGGAACCGACTGTTCGGTGCGCACAATTGCGCCACCGCTTCGAGATCGGACTCGAAATCGACATCGCGCATTTCCGGGAGCATCGTGATCGACGCCCCGGCCGCGGTCAACGCATCGAGCGTGTCGGAGCCCGTCGACGGGGCGGACATGGGCACGTCGAGCAAGAACCGAGCGAGTTCGGGGTTGCGAAGGCCGAGCGCCCACCATCCGCCGTCCTCGGCGAATCCGAGTACGTCGCTGCTGCCGAGTTGCGCGGCCGCGTCGGACAGCAATTGCGCCGTGACCTGAGGGGTGTCCATGCCGATCTGCAGTACGGAACCGGTGGTGGCCGCGTCGGCGTGGGCATTGGCCAGTCGTTCGCCCAGTCCGTCGCCGCGCTGAGCTACGACCGTGAACGACGCCAGCGCGCGGGTCAGTTCGTCTGAGCGGGCCGCGTCGGCGAGGTTGCCGGTGAGGGCCACGACACGGCGGTCGACGTCGGCGGCCGAGACGGCGTCGAGGGTGTCGAGCAGCGAGGCCGCCGCCAGTTCGGCTGCGGCGGCGTCGCCGATCGTGGCGGCGAGTCGTGTCTTGGCCAGCCCGGGTACGGGGGCTTTGGCGACGACGAGAGCGGTGACGGTCACGAGAGCACCTTCCAGAAATCCCGGACGGCCACGATGGTTCCCTTCACCGATCCCGAGACCTTCGATGTTCCGGCTGTCCGTGGTCGGTAGACCACGTCGTGTTCGACGACGGTCCAGCCGGCTTCGGCCGCCAGTACGAGCAGCTGCAGTGGATAGCCCGAGCGGCGGTCGGTGACGCCGAGGTCGAGCAGTGCCTGACGGCGTACCGCGCGAATGGCTCCCAGGTCGTGCACGGGCAGCTTGTACTTGGTGCGAAGTCGAAGTGAGAGAACGGCATTGCCGATCCTGGCGTGCAGGGGTGAGCTTCCCTTCGCCGGTCGACGGCGACCGACGGCGAGGTCCGCGTGATCGAGGGCCGTCACGAGGGTCGGCAGGTCGCGTGGATCCATGGAGCCGTCTCCGTCGAGGACGCAGACGATCTCGGTGTCGGCTGCGACGACGCCTGCGTGGACTGCTGCGCCGTAGCCGGGCACGGTTTCGGAGATCACCGTGGCTCCGTGGGCTGCGGCGACGGCGGCGGTGTTGTCGGTGGAGTTGTTGTCCACCACGATCGTGGAGTAGCCCGCCGGTACCGAATCGAGTACTGCTGGAAGCGATTCGGCCTCGTTCATGCAGGGGATGACGACGGTCACCGATTGCTGTTCAGACACGGGGTGGTCCCGTGCCCTCGGCGTCGCGCAACGGTGCGTCGGCGAATGCGGTGAGACCGTCCCTCGGCATGATCTTCGCCCGGAATCCCAGGGTCTGTTCGGCCAGTCGGGAACTGGCGACGATGTGCCGTACGTCGCCGGCTCGGTAGCGTCCGGTGATCTCGGGTGTGGGCCCGCCGCGTGCTTCGGCGAGGATGGTGGCGACCTCACCGATGGTGATCGGTTGTCCCGAGCAGACGTTGAGGGCGGTGAAGCCTTCGGTCTCGGCGTCGATCGACGCGATGTTGGCCGCTGCGACGTCGTGAACGTGCACGAAATCGCGGGCCTGCTTGCCGTCCTCGTACACGGTCGGGGCCTGGCCGAGTTCCAGCGAGGAGCGGAACATCGCTGCCACACCGGAATACGGGGTGTTGCGGGGCATGTTCGGTCCGTAGACGTTGTGGTAACGCAGTGCGATCACCGAGCCGCCCGTCGATACCGCCCACGCGGAGGCGTAGTTCTCCTGTGCCAGTTTGCTCGCCGCGTAGATGCTCCTGGGTTCGAGTATCGAATCTTCCTCCACCAGAAGCCAATCGAGGGGCTCACCGGACCTCGGATCGCGATTGTCGAACAGTCCGGCATCGAGATCGGCGCGGGTGCGGGGCGGCGGAACTACGGTCTCGCCCGATGAATTGAGATACCGCCCTTCGCCGTAGACGACCATCGACGAGGCGAGAACCAGCCGCGAACAGCCTGCCTCGTACATCGCGGCGAGCAGAACTGCCGTCCCGTAATCGTTGTGGCTGGCGTAGGCGGGGGCATCCGCGGCATCGACGCCGGCTCCGACGACGGCGGCCTGGTGACACACGACATCCACCCCGCGCAATGCGTCGACGAGCGAGTCCTTGTCGCGCACATCGAGATCGATGATTCCGTCGGCTCGCGCTCCTGGGCCGTGAGCCGATTCCAGCATGGCGTCGACGGCAACGATCTCGTGGCCGGAGGCGGCTGCCGCATCGCGAATGTGACCGCCGATGAATCCGGCTGCGCCGGTGAGCAGCACCCGGGTCATGGCAGCTCGATCGGCAGCGTGAGGCCGGTGTGCACCCGACACGTCGGGCAGTCGCCGGTGGGAGCGTCGGAGATGGCCGAGCGCACCAGTGCCTTGAGTGGCTCGATGTTCTTCTGGAACTCGGCGAACACGTCCACCGCCTTGACGCCCTGACCGGACTCGATGCCGGCATCGAGGTCGGTCACCAATGCGATCGGTGCGTAGCAGAGTTCGAGTTCGCGAGCCAGAACTGCCTCGGGGTGGCCGGTCATGTTCACCAGCGTCCAACCCTGGCGGGCGAACCACTGGCTCTCGGCACGAGTGGAGAACCGAGGGCCTTCGACGACGACCATGACACCGCCGTCGATCGCCGAGTCCTGGACCGCGGACTTGCGGAGCGTCGGGCAGTACGGGTCTGCGAATTCGACGTGAATCCCGCCCTCGTCGAAGTAGGTCTGTGCTCGCCCGGACGTTCGGTCGACCAGTTGATCGGGAATCACGACGGTGCCCGGGCCGTACTCGGACACCAGAGATCCGACCGCGCAGGGGGCGAACACTCGGCTCACCCCGAGCATCCGCAGCGCCCACATGTTGGCGCGATACGGCAACGTGTGCGGTGAGTACTCGTGATTTCGGCCGTGTCGGGGCAGAAACGCCACTCGCCGACCTTCCACCTCGCCCAACGTGATCGGGGCGCTCGGAGCGCCGTAGGGGGTGTCGAGCACTACCTCCTGGGCGTCGGCTCCGAAGAACGAATAGAAGCCGCTGCCGCCGATGACGGCTATCTCGGCCCGCCCCGTCGCGTCGTTGTCCATCTGCTCATCCTCCATCACCGTCGGTCGATATGCTGGTCCGAAGTCGTGTTCGTCTCGAGTCCGCAGGGAGAAAAGACTATCCGTTACTGGAGAGAAGCCGTCGCAGGCACGTTGGCCGTCGTGCTCGTCGTGGTCGCATTCGTCGTTCCGTACCTGGGAAACGAACTCGTCACCCCCATCATCAACAGAACTCCGCAGCAGGTACGTGACTTCGCCGATGCGGCACCGCTGTTCGGCTTCCGCGAGATTCACGTGGGATGGGGAACTCCCGTCGCCGTTCTGATCGCCGTCGCCACCGTGCTGTGGGGGCCGACGGTCGCACGCCGACTGTCGTGGACGCGACTGTTGTTCGTGGTGTGGGGCGCGTCGGCGGCCTGGACGATGTCGCTGGCGATGGTGGACGGTTGGAAGCGCGGCTTCGTGAACCGGCTGGCATCGACGGACGAGTACTTGCACGAAGTGCCCGGCATCACCGACATTCCCGCCACGCTCCGCGGATTCTCCGAACGCATTCTGGACTACCAGGCCGATTCGTGGACGACGCATGTGTCGGGTCATCCCCCCGGCGCACTGCTCACCTTCGTGTGGCTCGACCGTCTCGGCCTCGGCGGTGGAGCCTGGGCGGCGACACTCTGTGTGCTGGTCGGCACGAGTGCCGCTGTGGCGCTGGTACTCACGCTCCGGGTGCTCGGCGACGAGAACATCGCACGGCGTGCAGCACCGTTCGTGGCCATCGCCCCGGCCGCGATCTGGATCGCCGTCTCCGCCGATGCGTTCTACGCCGGTGTCGCCGCGTGGGGAATTGCGCTGCTGGCGATCTCGACGAAGCGCTACCTGTGGCCCGCGTCGATCGGTGCGGGAGTGTTGCTCGGTTTCGGCGTCTACCTCAACTACGGGTTGGTGTTGATGGGCCTGCCTGCGGTCGCGGTGCTGATCGCCGGGCGAAGAATTCTGCCGTTCCTCGGCGCGCTGATCGGTGCGCTGATCGTTGCCGGGATCTTCACCGCGTACGGATTCTGGTGGTACGACGGCTACTTGCTGGTGCAGGAGCGCTACTACCAGGGCATCGCCAAGGACCGGCCGTTCGAGTACTGGGGCTGGGCGAACTTCGCGGCGCTGTTCTGCGCCTTGGGTGTGGCTGTGCCCGCGGCGTTCCCACGGATACTCACTCGGCTGGAGCCGATCAACCTGTTGGTGATCGCGGCGATCGCTGCTGTGGTCATGGCTGATCTGAGCCAGTTGAGCAAAGCCGAGACCGAGAGGATCTGGTTGCCCTTCGCGATGTGGATGCTGATCGCGCCTGCTGTGTTGCCGATCCGCACGCATCGTTTCTGGCTGGCGCTGCAGGTGATCGGTGCGCTGGCGATCAATCATCTACTGTTCACGAATTGGTGAACGGGGCCAGCGTCATCTGAGCGAACCAGCGCCCGTGGATCGGTGCCACGTCCACCACTCGCAGGCCTGCGGCACCGGCGAGATCTGCGGTGGCGTCGGCGCTGACACTGGACCAGGCGAACCAGTCGCCGACCATGGTGTCGGTTTCCCATCGAACGGTGCGGTGGCGAATTCCCGTGTCGCTGGGCGCATCCACTTCGGCGATGACGGCCCCGTGGGGGGCGAGCAGGTCGGCGGCCCGGCGAAGCAGACGCACCGGGTCTCCGCCGATGCCGATGTTTCCGTCCGCGAGGAGGACACACGACCAGTTGCCGGTGTCGGGCAGTGGCTCGAAGAGATCGCGCAGAACGGCGTTTCCGCCGCGGCCGATGGTCAGATCGACTGCTGCTCGGGAGGTGTCGACGCCGAGTGCCGAAACACCGCGTCGAGCAAGCGCCTCGGTGAGCCGACCCGGCCCGCAGCCGAGATCGATCGTGGGTCCGGTACAGCGGCTGAGCATGGCGTGGTCCGCGCGGCGGTCCTCGGCCGACGAGGCGCTGCCCCCCATCCACCGTGCGGTGGGGAGTTGCTGCCTGCTGCCGTCGGAATCGCCTATCCAGCAGGGTAGTCCGGCTGCTGCGCGGTTGAAGAGTGTATCGGCGGTAACGCTCATGCTCGGCTCCGTACGAGGGTCCATCGGATGAAGTAGGCGGCGGCGCTCGCGGTGAACAACACCGCGGTCAGCGCGAGCCAACGTCCGAGAAAGGGTTCCTGAGTCAAACCGGTTGCGGCCCGGTACGACTCCGCGCCCTGGGAGATTATCCCGGGGAAGAACATCAGAAACGTCAGTGCAGTCCCGAGAGCGGGAACTCGAACGAAATTGACCGGTGACACGGTCAGGTGGCGGCGTGGAATGCTGGTGATCAGCCGATCGGCCAGCGAGTAGAGCGGAAACAGTACGGCATCGTGCAGCAGTACCGATCCGAAGAACCACACGAGAACGGATTTCCACCACACGTCGCTGTTCCACAGAGTCTGGGGCCCTGCGAGTGTGACGACGTAGCCGACGAGCGCGAACGAGAGCAGCAGTCCGACCGCATGCAGCGGGTGTCCGCCGTAGATCCTCGTGAACGCTCTCATCTGTCGGCTCCTGGTCGTGCGATGCAAACACCCGTGCGCGAGGGCCACCGTCTTTCACGGTGACGCCTCGCGCACGGGGTGTACGGGAGTGATTAGGCAGTGCTGACCGTGATGGTCGCAACGCCCACGAGCAGTCCCGGGGTCACAGCATCGGTGTTGAAGGTGCTGTTGAGCAGACCGGCAGCGGTCTCCGAGATCTTCACCTCGGTGCCCTGCAGGATTGCGGTGTTGTCGGGTCCGGTCGCGAGCGGCTGCAGGGTGCGGCCGTCGAGATCGAACAGCACTGCATCTGCTGCAGCCTCTTCGCCGTTGACCATGACGTCACCGGTGAGGATCGACGTGCCCGGGTCGATGTCGAAGTTGATGAGCTCGACCACGGTCTCGCCGGCGGTCAGCGACAAGCCGCTGCCGTCGTGCATGATCATGCCCTGGACGTAGGGATCGACGGTGCCGGGCTCCCAGTAGCTGACGTCTCCGCCGGTGATCGGGAAGCGGATGGATCCGTCTGCCAGAGTGGCGGTTCCGACGACGCCCGGGGTGAGGCCCAGGGTGGTCAGTGCGCCGGTGAAGCCGGCATCGAGAGCGACTGCGGTGTCGACACCGTTGCTGAGGTCGGGGACCTCGGCTGCGGGCTCGGGCATTGCCTCGGTGGTCTCCATGGCCGACGACTCCGAGGATGTGGCTGCATCGGTGGTGTCGGACGCCTCGTCGCTGGAGCATGCGGCGAGCGGGACGATGGTCAGTGCACCGATTGCGGTGGCGGCCAAAGCTTTACGAACAGTGAACATGTCGGTCAACCTTCCGTGCTCGTCTCTCGAGCGTTGTGGGTCATTCGGCGCTGCTTGCCGAGCGGATGGGTTCCATCTCGATCCCCTGCAAGGGAGCGTGCCCACCTGTTACCCGACAAACCGGACGTCCAAACCGGAAATTTTCCGAAAGGTTCACTTGCGGATCAACGAAGGATCAAGTCCGCTGCTCGTTCACCGATCACCACCGACGGCGCGTGAGTGTGCCCGCGGATGATGCTCGGCATGATCGACGCGTCGGCGACGCGAAGGCGGTCGACGCCCCGCACCCGCAGCTCGGCATCGACGACACTGTCGGCGTCGTTGCCCATACGGGCAGTGCCCACGGGGTGGTACAGAGTGTGCGCATTCTGCTCGAGGGCCTCGGTGAGCAGGTCCGCCGGGGAGATGTTCGACGCCACCCTGGGGCGGACGATGTCGCCGAGCTCGCCCTTCATCGATGGGGTTTCGGAGATTGCAACGCAGGCCCGTAACCCTTCGATCATCGCCTTACGGTCCAGTCCGCCGGGGTCGCTGAGGTAGCGCGGTTCCACGATGGGCTTGGCCAACGGGTCGGCCGAGCGGAGGGTGATCTCGCCGCGGCTTTCGGGTTTGACGAGTACCGCGCCGATGACGGCGGCGTGCGAATCCTGGCCGACGAGTCCCTCGTCGAAGAACGGTGCCGGTCCGAAGATCAGTTCGACGTCGGGCAGGGCCAGCTCTTCTCGGCTCTTGATGAAGCCGTACGCCTCGGCGACGTTGGAGGTGAGCATGCCGCGTCGGCGCGTGAGGTAGTTGACCAGTTCCGGGATCTTCTCGGCGTGAAAGAGGGAGTCTCTCTCGGTTTTCCAGCCGATGAGGGCGGCCAGGTGGTCGAGGAGGTTCTGCCCGACGCCGGGCGCGTGGTGTTGGACGGTGATGCCGTGGGATTTCAGTTGTTCCTGGTCGCCGATGCCCGAGAGCATCAGCAGCTGCGGAGTGTTGATGGCTCCGCCGGAGAGGATCACTTCCTTGTGTGCGCGCACGGTGTGTACCTCACCACCGGAGGTGTACTCGACGCCCACTGCTGCGGTGCCCTCGAACAGGACGCGAGTGGCATAGGCCTCGGTGAGGATGGTGAGGTTCTTGCGCTTCTTCGCCGGTCGGAGGTAGGCGTCGGCCGTGCTCCAGCGTGCTCCGCGCTTCTGGTTGACCATCGTGCGGGTGAAGCCCTTGGGCTCGGGCAGGTTGGCCGTTTCCAGCGGATAGCCTGCTTCTTCGACGCCGTCGAGGAACGACGACGTCAGGTCTCGGGGGCTGCGCTGGTGGGAGACGATGAGTGGGCCGTCGGTGCCTGCGTCGACTGCTGTTGTGCCCTCTATGTTCTCGATCTTGCGAAAGTAGCCGACGAGGTTGCGGAACGACCAGGAGTCGTCGGACACTGCCGCCCAGTCGTCGTAATCGGCGGCGAATCCGCGAACCCACATCATGGCGTTCATCGACGACGAGCCACCGAGCATCTTGCCGCGCGGCCAGTAGATGCTGCGATCACGCAGCTCCGGTTGCGGCTCGGTGAGGTAGTCCCAATCGACCTCGCTACGAAAGAGTTTGGAGAACGCAGCCGGGATGTGAGCGAACTTGTTCTTGTCCTCGGGGCCGGCCTCGAGCAGGATCACCTCGTTGCGTGGGTCTGCGCTGAGGCGATTGGCCACCACTGCGCCTGCGGAACCTGCGCCCACCACGATGTAGTCGGCAGTCTTGTGCTGTGAGCTCATCTTTGTCCTTGAAGTCGGTGCGGGCGCAGAGGTGTCAGCCGCGCAGGGCAGAGGCGAAAATTGCCGGCAGCTTGGACCATGACGGTGCGCCCGCGAATGCGGTGAGCAGCTTGCCTGTCGACGCTGCGGTCTTGTTGGTGACGAACCACGGTGGCTTCGGGGAGATGGAGAGTTCGCCGTTGACCAGCGAGCGCGGCAGCGGCCGGAACGGCCCGCGCACCACTGTTCGCTCGGCCCCGTCGATCAGTAATGCGTTGTGCACGATGCCGATTCCGCTCTGCACGTCGTCGACGGTGTGGCCGGGGAATGCGCCCCAGGTGGCCGCTGCGGTGAGGAAGCCGATGGCCGTCCAGGCGTTGACGGCGATGGTGCCGTAGCGCAGGTCGGCGAGCATGGTGTCGAACTTCTCGCCGAGTCCCTTGATGGTGCCTGGGGTGCCGATGATGTTGATGCCGAGGGTGCCGGTGAATTCCTCGTTCGCGGCCTGAACCGCCTTGGCTGCGAATGCTGCTCCGCTGTAGGGCAACTCGATGATGCCCATGACCGGTGCGAAGTACTCGGTCTGCAGCAGCGGTGCGTATTCACCGGGGTTCAGGTCGGTGATGAGTACGCGGCCACCGCGCTCGCCGAGGCGCTCGGCGGACGGGTAGGTGGCGGTGGCGTCGGACACTCGCTTGTCGCTGCCGGGGTAGTAGGGCGCTCGGGCAGGCGCGCGGTCGAGGGCGGCGCGCAGGGCGGCGACGAACTCGTCGCGCTGCTTCCATTCCGAGGACAGCACGACGACCTGCGAAGCGACACAGTTGTATCCACCGTTGTGCAGGCGTTGGGTGGCGATGTGCTCGGCCTGGAATTCGATGTCGGGCCGGCTCCACTCGCCGGGAAGAACGATGGTGGGCGAGACGCCACCGAGTTCGCTGGAGATCTCCTTGGTGAGGATCGGCTCGTTGGCCGCCTTGCGGGCAGCTCCGTCCGGGCCCGGACCGAAGACGATCGCGTCGTGCGTGATGGCGCTGCCGGTCATGTGGACGTGGTCGACACGATCGTGCTGGACCAGGTAGGTGCCCACGTCGGCTCCGCCGGTGAGCAGGCGCAGTGCACCGATGTCGACGAGCGGCGCGAGGACTTTCTCGAACACCGGCAGCAGCGGATCCATGATGGGGTTGAGCTTGAGTGCGACGACGCGGTTGAACGCGATCAGTTCGTACAGCGCGTCCAGCGGCGCGATCGAGGTGATGTTGCCTGCGCCGAGTACCACTCCGATGCCCGCGGTGCGGGTGGGATCGAGCTGGGCCAGGCCTGCGGTCCGCTGTGCGGTTGCACGGTCGATTCCGGGCTTCAGCCACACCTCGGCGCTGAACCCGTTGAGCAGGAGCCGCTCGAAGATGTTGAGAGGCAGCACCGAGACCGTCGTGCGCCCACCGGGTGCCGTTCCGAACGTGGCACCGGCCAGCGGGCTGCTACCGGCTTCTAGCGCCGCAAGTGTGTGCGCCACGGTGCCGAGTCCGTTCAAGAACGAGTACGGACCCGACAACCATTCCTCGCCGACGAGGGTGGAGGAGGCGTCGAGCCCCTTGATCGACGCTGCCGCCGTCACCCACTCCTGCGCGTGAGCTGTGGTCAGTGCGTGCACGCGTTCGAGCAGGGCACGCCGCTCGGCCAGGGTGAGGCGTCCCCAGTTCTTCTCTCCCTCGGACAGATCGGCGAGTGCGGAGTCGACTGCCTCGGTGGGTTCCGGCGTCGGTACGGGCTTCAGGTGTGGGGTGACGTCGCTGGTCAACTTCTCGGCTCCACTCGTCGTTCGGGTACACGCTTCCACTGTGATTGTGGTCGCACTCGGACGTGGGACGCTATGGGCCACGGCTCTCAATCGGATGCAGCGGCTTGTGCAGCCGCACAATATGGCTGTGGCGTGGCTTACACGGTGAGGTTAGAGTTCGGTCATGACCGCCACCGAGTTCGACGTGCATCCGTCACCGACCGATCTGGCCGCGACGATGCTCGACGGCGTCGACGATCTGGCCACAGAACTTGTGCGACGGATCCTGGGAGCCGAGCACGCCTACCTCGAATCGACGCTGCTCACCACCGAGCAGCTCTACGAGGCGTCGCGGAGCAATCTGGCGTCGATGCTGGGCAAGCTGTCCGGTCGTGCTCCCATGCGACTCGAGTCGGCTCGGGACGCGGGCCGACTCAAGGCGGAGCAGGGGGTACCGCTGGCTGCCCTGCTTCACGCTTTTCGGTTGGGCGGCAGGTTGGTCTGGGACGAGTTGATGGAACGTTCGGACGGCCGGGCGAGTCATGCGCTGCTGGACATGGCCGCCCAGGTCTGGGCTCTGGTCGACGTGTACTCCGACGAGGCAGCGGAGGCCTATCGAGAGAGTGCCGACATGCGTGCGCGGGAGAGCGCCGAAGCCCGTGGACGCCTCATCCGTGTGCTCTTCGCCGATCACGGCGCGAATCCCACTGCAGCAGCGGACGCGTTGCGCACGTTTCGCATTCCCGACCACGGCTACTTCGCGGTGGTCTCGCAGGAGCCGTTGACCGCAGCGATGGGAATCGACGGGTTGATCTCCCGCCTCCGTACCGCGGGTGCCGAGTCGGTGTGGGACGCCGAGGTGGACGGCAGCGTCGGGCTGATCTGTGCCGCAACGGAATCGGAGATCGATTGTGCGTTGATCACGCTGAGCGAGCTGTGTCCGGGACGGGTGGGGGTGAGTTCGGTCTTCCGGTCCCCGTCGGGTATCGGTGATGCCGTCGGTCAGGCCCGGTTGGCGAGGTCGTGCACCCCGAACGCGGCCTCACCGTCCGCGCCGGTGCGCTACGACTCCGTGCCGGTACCGCTGCTGCTGGTCCGCGATCCCTCGTCGGGCCGCATCGCCTCGCGTCAGATACTCGGTGATCTGCTGGCGCTGCCGCGAGCCGAACGGCAGAGCCTGCTGGACACTCTCGACGCCTGGTTCTCGTTCGGCGGTTCCACCCGCGACGCCGCCGAATCGCTGCACTACCACCGCAATACGGTGTTGTATCGGCTGCGCCGCATCGCCGAGCTCACCGGACGCGACTTCCGTGATCCGATTCAAGCCGCGGAACTCTATGTCGGGCTCAGGGCGTATCAGCTGCTGACGTGAGGGTCAGTGGCTGGCGAGGACGACGTCCAGAATTCCGGCTCCCAGCGGCACCGGTACGCAGGTCGGGGGACGCGCGTTCGCCGGGTCGAGTGCGTTGAGCGCCAGCCGAAGCGCGGTGGGATCGTAGGTGAACGTGAAGTGCGCTACCTCGGTATCGGGGCACACGTCCTGCACCACGATGTTGTGCGCTCCCGGATCCCGCAGCAGCGCATTGGTGTACGGCTGGATCACCTCGTCGACCCTCGTCGCGATGGAGGTGTACTCCACTCCGGGCACGGTGTCGCCACCTGCATTGAGGCGTTCGAGAAAATCGGATCCGGCCATCAGTTGGGCTAGCCCTGGGCCGAATTCGCCCGCTACGACCCCGGTTGCACCCGGCACTGCCTGTACGACGGGCGCGACCCCGTACATGGTGCCGCCGTAGGTCGGTGATGCGATCCCCACCCACCTGTCGACCACGTAGGAACCGCCGAGCCTGTTGACGAAGTATCGAGCGACCGCAGCACCCTGCGAGTAGCCGACCACGTCGACTGCGCCGGCACCGGTTGCCTGGAGTATCGACAGTGTCATCGACTTCAGTTGCGCTGCACTGTCTTCGATGACGCCGTACCCGTTGGACTTGCCGTCCGGCGAGGTGCCGTAGTTGATGGCGAAGACGCAGAATCCGGCTGCTTTCAGGATGGGTGCGAAGCTGGCCCAGTCGGAGTACGCAGTGGCGTCGGTGCCGTGTACCAGGACGACGGGATTCGGGTGCGCCGCAGTGGGCTTGCAGCCCATGTCGTTGGCTCCGGGAGGTGCGGCGTCGCGATTGGATGCGGCGTAACGGATGGCATCGGCGTGATCGGGTTGCTCGGGGGCAGCGGCGATGGGCATCAGCGGCCCCGCGTGTGCGGAGGGTGCCAGCAGCGCAGCGGCAGCGACGAGTACGAGAGTGATCAGACTTCGCCGTGGCCCGCGCATGAATAGACCGTATTCCTAGAACTGTGGAATGTCCCTATGAGTGGGGGTGCGGACTGAGAAAAGTCACAAGAATTGTTCTGCAGTCGAAACCGTGCCCAGCGCGTACCGCACGGGACCCAGCCGTGGTGGCTGGGCCCCGTGCGGAAAGAAGGATTGCTCTGCAGTTCAGAGGCGACTCACACGCAGCCAGTCGACGCTCATCGTCTGCGGGTACGGCGTGCTGTTCAGCGTCTTGCCGGTCCAGTTGTTGCCCACGGCCACGTTGAACAGGATGTAGTGCGGCCATGCGCCCGAGAACGCCTTCCAGTTGCCGCCCTTCGCCTCGTACTGGGCCTGAGTGAAGGAATATCGAGCGACTCCGTCGACGAACCAGGTGATGCTGTTCGGTAGCCAGTCGATGCGGTATGTGTGGAATCCGTTGCCGACCGGATTCATACTGCCGCCGGTCTTCACATCTTGATTGGAGTTCCACTTCGAGGGACCGTGCAAATTGAATGACGGTCCGTACAGTCCGGGAATTTCGACGATGTCCACTTCCCCTTGGCTGGGCCATGAATATTCGCCACCGGGTTGTAGACCGAGGGTCCAGAATGCGGGCAGCAGGCCCTGGGCGCTCGGCATCTTGATCGATGCTTCGATGCGCACCGGCGGCGTAACCGATTGCTTGCCCATGCTGACCACGCGGGCGCTGGTGAAGTTGTACGGTGCCCGCTTGCGGTCCGGTGGTGTCTCTCGACGCGCGGTGATGTTCAGTGAGCCGTTGAACTGGTTGGCGTTGTTCCAGGAGTCCGTATAGTACTGCTGCTCACCGGAACTCGCGCCCCAGCGGCCGGTCTGAAACCCCCATTTGGAGGGGTCGGGTCCGCCGTACCCGTTGAATTGGTCTTCCCACAGCACGGTTCCTGCTCCGCCCTGGGTTCTCGGGGGCGCGGCGAGTGACGGGGCTGCGGTCGCCGACGAGACGGCCACGGCCATCGTCGTCAGGGCGACCGCGACAATTGTGAATAGTGATCGCATGAGGGGGATTCCTGTCAGGGTCATATGTCGGTGAACAAATGTCGACATTTGATTTCTAGCACGGCAAACTAGGCGACAGAAGTTTCTTTTGAAATGCAGGAATTCTTGCGAATACAATGAATGAATTAGCCTATGTTACTGGTCGGTAGCAAGGGTATCGACCAATGGTCTGCGGTGGTCGGTTTGTTTCAGGAGTGACCGCAGTGACTCGGGAGGGTTAGCGAAATCAGCGGTGTGGGCGAGGTGGAAGCGACTCGGAGGGGGCAGGAGTGGAGCCTGCAGGAACGACTCGGAGGGGCAGGAGTGGAGCCTGCAGGAATGACTCGAGGGGGAGCCAGCGTGGAGCCGGTGACGGGAATCGAACCCGCCTCTCAACCTTGGGAAGGTCGCGTTCTACCAATGAACTACACCGGCGTGTGGTGCGGTTCAAAAGGTTACCAGGGCGTTCAGATGTCGATTCGCACGCCGTGCAGCAGGGTGAGGGCGTCGTGTGCTGGTACCGGCTTGGAGAACAGGTATCCCTGTGCGCGGGTGCAGCCCAGTTCGATCAGGGTGTTTCTGGCGGTCTGTGTTTCGACGCCTTCGGCGATGATGTTCAGTCCGAATGCGTCGGCGAGTCCGATGATGGATTGGACGATGGCGAGGTCGCCGGTGTTCGTGGCTCCGAGGTCGGTGACGAAGGCGCGGTCGATCTTGAGTGCGTCGACGGGGAGTTCCTTGAGGTGCGACAGCGAGCTGTATCCGGTGCCGAAGTCGTCTATGGCCACTTGCACGCCGAGTTCGCGGAGTTCGCGCAGTGTCACGCGGGTGCGGGAAAGGTCCTGTACCACTGCCACTTCGGTGATCTCGAGGCAGAGATCAGGCCCGGCTATCGAGAACTCTGTGAGTGCTCTGGCAACTGCACCGACGAACCCGTTGGTGACCAGTTGGACGGGGGATATGTTGACGCGCATCGCGATGTCGAGGTGGGGGATCTCGCGTTGCCAGTCGGCGAGGGTGCGGCAGGCGTGGTCGAGCACCCAGCGGCCGAGTTCTCCGGCGAGGTTCGTCTCCTCGGCCACCGGAATGAACGCGGACGGAGGGAGTAGGCCTCGGGTGGGGTGTTGCCATCGGACCAGTGCTTCGACTGCGGTGATGCGTCCGGTCACGAGGTCCACCTCGGGCTGGAAGTGCAGGGTGAGGGAGTCGCCTGCGATGGCGTCGCGCAGATGGATCTCGACGTCGTTGCGGAGTTCGGCTTCGGCGTGCATCTCTTCGGTGAACAAGGCGATGTCGTGGCCGCCTCCGCGTTTGGCTACCAGGGCGGCTTGATCTGCCTGCCGCAGAAGCGACTCCGCGGTGTGCTTGCCCGGTTGGCCGAAGGCGATTCCGATGCTCGCGCTTCTGCTGATGCGTTCGACTCCGAGGGTGACGGGGGCGTACATGGCGTCGGCGATCATCTCGGCGTGGTGTGCTGCGACGCGGGCCGAGCACGGCCCGGCCAGTACCACCAGGAATTCGTCGCCGCCCAGGCGTGCGACGAGACCGGCCGACTTGCCGACGAAGCTCTGCAGTCGGTCGGCGATGGTCTGGAGGTAGTGGTCTCCGGCGAGGTGTCCCAGAAAGTCGTTCAGTGCTTTGAGTCGATCGAGGTCGATGTGCATCACGGCGACCGGACCGGGCATGGCCGGGTCGAGTCGTTCGCGGAGGTGTTGTGTGAGCGCTGTGCGGTTCGGCAGTTTGGTCAGGTGGTCGTGCAGCGCCGAGAACCGGAGTTGCTCCTCGGCGCTCACTCGCGCCTGCAGTTGAGAGAGCAGTGCCGCAATCGCTTTGAGCGCGTTGAGTTCTGCCTCGGACCACGTTCGGTCGCCGATCTTGATGAAGCCGAGGATGCCGGTGGTGCGTTCCGAGTGCAGCAGCGGCACGACGGCCATCGAGGTCGCGGAGAATCCCGACGCGTCCTCGACGCGTCGGCGGTAGTCCTCCTGCTCCGGGTCCGGCCGAAACACTGCCGGTTCGGTCAGTGTTTCGGCCAGGCGGAACACCGAGTCTGCTTCGTCGAAGTAGACCACTGCCAGTGGGTCGGGATCGGGCACGCTCAGTCGCGGTGGCCACTCTGCGCTGAGTCTGGTGGCCCTGGCCTCGAAATCGTTGTGCCGGAGGAAGCTGAAGTCGATGCCCAAGTAGTCCACGAGTTGCCGCAGCACGGAGTCGTAGGCCTCGCGCACCGTCGCCGCATCGACTCCCATGAGTTCGGTTGCGACGCCGGTGACGAGGACCTCGAGCGTCTGGTTGTGCTCCAGGGCCCCACTCCCGCCTCTCGTAGACGCAGTGCAGGACTGTTCCCCCTGGTCTCCGCCGGACTCTACCCCGATACAGACGCTGAAACAGGAAGTCTGCGACTATGTATCGCGTTTCTCGGGGCGCTACCGAGCCGCAACACCAGCGCGACGGACTCTGTGTTTTCGATTTCAAGCAGTGCGCGGAACTCGAAACTCAACTGCTGCAGCGTTTCTGCGTGGTGCGGTGCCAGTTGTCGATATTCCTCTGCGGTGCGCGCGTAGAGGAACGCAGGGGAAACCGGCTGCACTGCCAATCCGCGCAAATGCGCAGTTACCCAAACGTTCTCCGTTGCACATCCCCCGATGATGTAATCTGCTGCGGTCGATCCGGGTACGACGACCACTGCGAGTGCCGAACTCGACAGCACACGGTCGCGCATGTCGGTCCCGAGCGCTGCACCGGCGTCCCACGCATGCACGAGCTCCATGACGTCCGGCCGTTTGACGATCTCGAGCTTGGACAGGTCCGCGTCGTCGATCCCCAGAGTCGACACCTCGATTCCCCGGTCGGGATCGAGATCTCCCGGCCAGCGCAACTCGGAGAACATGTCTCGATGCAGGTGCGGTGTGAGATACCGGATTCGATCGGCGGCGGCGAGGATATCCGCGGCCGCCGCGATCGATTCGGGTGCCGTCAGCAGCACCGCCCGGCCACCCTCTGCCTCTGCCGCAGCGGCGATGTCGGCGGCGATCCCGGTGTCCAGGGGTGCGCCGGTGCCCATTTCCCGATTGGTGCACCGCTCGAGAACGCCGTCGAGCAGGCGTCGATCGGTGATGGGTTGTGGATCGCCCGCACTCAGGGTGATCTCGACTCCGTGGTCGGTGACCTCGCTGCGGTCGAGCCTGCCCTGCGCGGTGGCCACCACGCGCGCGTTGAAGGCGGCCGCACCCACTGCCACGCAGCTGCCCCGGAAGGCGACGTCGAGGGTCGACGTGCGGGAACGATCCACCCCGATCCGCACGGTGCGTCCTTCACGGGTGAACGTCCACGGCTGACTGTTTCCACCGGACGGTGCTCGGCGGGCAGCGTCGAGAACGAGCGCGTCGGGATCGACGGATGCATTGTGAGCGTCGACGGCGGTGTCGACCGAAGACTGCTGCGCCCTCGGCGTCGGGTTCGGGGCCGCGAGCGCGTCGAGATGGGTCTCGAGATCGACGCGGATTCGTCCGGAGGGCAGGTGTGCTCCGGTGCCGAAGCGTCGAACGGCTGCTGCGATGGTTGCGCCGCCGAGTTGAACGTCGCCGCCCAATTGTGGCCAGGTCTCGATCGTTTCGCTCACTTCCACCATCGAGGCGGCCATCCGGGCCGAGAGCAGTGAGGCGTCGAGCTGATCGAGCACGATGGGAATCTTGTCGCGCGTGCCCAGCCCCCGCAGGCTCGTCGAGTCGATCTCGCCGAGCACGCCGTGGAACACCGGACGGTCGGGTTCGAGGTCGAAGCGCTCGACGTCGAGCAGTCCTCGGTCGGAGGTCTCCATCAGTACCGGGATCCCTCTCGAGCGGGCTGCCTCGCGGGCGCGGACCTTGACATCGAGGGAGTCGCATTCCTCGACGAGCAGATCGAGTCCGTCGAAGAACTCGTCGATGGTGTTCTCGGTGATTCCGTCCTCGGCGATCTCGACGCGCAGATACGGGTCGATTTCGGCAATGCGTCGGGCCGCGACGACCGCTTTGTTGACCCCGAGATCGAGGATGGACGCGGGAATTCTGTTGAGGTTGGACAGTTCGATCTCGTCGAAATCTGCGAGTCGAAGCGTCCCGCAGATTCCTTCGAGTGCGAGAGTGTGGGCAATGGCGTGCCCGACGCTGAGGCCGATGATTCCTATCGTGAGATCTCCCAAGGAATTCTGTTCCTCGAGGGTTATCTTGTTTCTGTTCCTGTCCAGCCGAAGGTGTCGAAACGAGCGGGGTCCGAGTACCGCGACAACCGTCTTTCGCCACGGAAAGAAAACCCACCTGTCGTTTTCGTCGAGAAGGCTCTGCTCAGGGCTGGGGAGCAGTGAGCGCAGGCCTTTTCTCTGCGTCTTTCGCTCGTCCAGGAAAGTGAGGGTGGGGTCGGCTCTGAGTTCGTCGAGTGCGTCGCGCTGTGTGGCGTCCGTCTCGTCGAATATCACAGGCTTCCAGTGGTGGCCGGGCGTGGTTCGATCGTTCATGATGCGACTGCTTCCGGGAGTTCGACGGCTGCGCGGCGGTGTGCGAGCAGGGTGACCGTGTTGTGCCGCATCCGGCGCCAGGTGGCCAGGTCGGCGTTGAATGCGAGTGTTGTTCTGTCCCACCAGAACACCTCGGTTCGATAGCGATCGTCAGGATAGGGGATCGGCGCGATCTGGGTGGCGATGACGGCACCGGTGTCGAGCCATGCGGTACGGACGTGGGAGGCCGCGGTGGCAAGGGCGTAGCGCGCACCGAGAAGTGCCGTGCTGTAGGCGGGGGATTCGGCGATCATCGCGGTGACGGCGCGGCCGTGGGGTGCGTGCTGAGCGACCCACGCGGATTTGAGTTCGACGACTCCGTGGCCGATGCGTTCGTCGAGCATGGTGTGCACGTGCCGCAGGCCTTCTGGATGGTCGGCGAATTCGATCAGTGCGTGCGATTGATCGACCGAGGAATACGGTCCTTGCACCCGCACCCCGCCGACTATTTGTCCGGTTCGGTCGAGTGCGGCGAAGAACAGCGCCGTGGTGCTGCCGTCACGAATGGCCGATATTTCGAGAGCGGTGGTGACACCGTGTCGCATATAGCTTTCCTCTGCGCCATCAAGGAATTGTTTCCACAACGCCGGATTTTCTGCGGGAGTGGTGGCCAGAACGAAGCATTGGGATCGCTGATCCCAGTACGAGGGGACGTCGAACGGAATTGTCATTTCAGTCTTCCTGACAGGAGTTTGCCGAATGTGAATGGTCGTGCCGCTCGATTGTCCGGCTTTTCCTTTGCAGAGCTATGCGCCGCGATCAAGACTCGGGTGTGTCGCGGGGGACCGCCCAGGACCAGTAGCCTGCAGAGGTGCTGCTCTCCGACCGTGACATCCGTGCCGAAGTGACCCTGGGAAACCTGGCGATCGAACCGTTCGACCCGTCGATGGTCCAGCCGTCGAGTGTCGATGTGCGGCTCGACAAGCTGTTTCGGGTGTTCAACAACACCCGCTACACCCACATCGACCCGTCGCTGCAGCAGGACGAGTTGACGACGTTGGTCGAACCCGCGGCCGGCGAGCCTTTCGTTCTGCACCCGGGTGAATTCGTCCTCGGCTCCACTCTCGAATTGACGACGCTGCCGGACTACCTGGCCGGTCGGCTCGAGGGGAAGAGCTCGCTCGGGCGGCTGGGTCTGCTCACGCACTCGACTGCAGGGTTCATCGATCCGGGCTTCAGCGGCCACATCACGTTGGAGTTGTCCAACGTCGCCAACCTCCCGATCACGTTGTGGCCGGGCATGAAGATCGGGCAGCTGTGTCTGTTCCGGCTGTCGTCGCCGTCCGAGAATCCGTACGGCAGTGCCGCGGTGGGGTCGAAGTATCAGGGTCAGCGCGGGCCGACGCCGTCGAAGGCCTACCTGAATTTCGTCCGGTCGAGCGTCGAGTAACGATCGCGCAGTTTGTTTGACCGCCGTAAAACATGACGGACGGACGGTTGTAGCGGTACTCTGGTGACCTGACGTGGGTTGGGGCCTACCAGAGCGAGGTTTCTAGTGTCCGCGGTTCCCGATGTGTCCGTACTCGGCGCTTCGTTGGGGTCGAGTGGTCTCCGCAGCGTGATCAGCGACAACGATCGCTCCGGTGCCGTTCTGGAAGTGCACGAGCCCGTCGCGTCCCGCCCCGCACCCAACGGCCTCGCCCCCGATCCGTGGGATGCCGTCATCACATCGGTTCACAACCTGGCGTCGAAGTACGCGTCGGCGGATTACTATCCGGTGCTCGCACTGCGTGAGAGCGACCCCAGAACGGCTTACGATCAGGATTTCTCCGACGGTGCCGTCCTCGTGTCCGAACTCGGTGCGCAATTGGGTGCACTGCGTGAAACACGTGTGTTGGTAGGCGAACGCTGCGTCGCCCTGTTCGACGTCGGCGCGTCCGGTACCTCGGTCTCCGTGGTCGACATCGACAGCGGCGACGTTCTCGCGTCGCGTCGAACGGATGCGCTCAGCGGTGACGAGTGCGATCGAATGCTGTGCGATCACCTCATCGCGACGTTCGGTGCGGCCGAGGCGCTGACGATCGAGGCTCGTAGGAGGCTCGTGCACGACGTCCGCGACGGCAAACACGAGCTGGCCCTGCTTCGCAGCGTGTCGATCATCGGGCCGTTCGTCGGCGGACGTGCGTCGCTGTGGCGTGGCAATCTCGACGAGATCATCGGCGACGCCGTGCACCGAGCCGTCTCGATGGCCGTCGACGTTCTCGCCGCGGTCGATGCGCAGGGCGTTCGCGTCGACGCCGTCGTCGCCGTCGGCGGCGGTGCCAACATGCAGATAGTTCGCCAGGTCCTGTTCGACGCGGTGTCGATGCCGGTCTACGTGCCCGAGCAGCCGGAACTGCTGGCAGCGCACGGTGCTGCCGGGATCGCTCGGACGGTGGGTCTGCGGCCTGCGCCTGCGGCACCGGAAGCGCTCACCGATCGGTTCGCTGCAGTGGACCGGGATTCCGCAGACCTCGAGGTGGCCGCGGTTGTCCCGGTGGTCTCGAAGCGTCCGCGGCACAGCGACACCTCCTCCAAGCGGGTGACCAGGGCCAACAAGTCCCGGCATCTCGGCGGCGCGCTCGCGGCACTCGTCGCGGTGTGTGCAGCCGGCACCGTGGTCACTGCGGCGGCACGAACCAGCGGCGAGGATCCAGCGCCGTCGGTGACCACGTCGCAGGACTCCTCGCAACCCGCCCGGTCACAGTCCGTGGTGCCTGCGGCAGACGGGTCACCCGCCGAACCCGCCGGATCGTCGGTGCCGTTCGCGACCACGACGGCGACGCCGACCTCTTCTTCGGTCGGCGCGCCGCCAACGTCGTCCTCGTCCCAGGCACCGGCCACGACGGTCGCCGAAAGCGCCACCGCCACACGGCGCACCGTCACCACGACCAGTGCCCCGTCCGACATCGAGCAGACGACGGCACCGAGCAGGCCCACCGTCGATCGGTCGACCGTGGTGCAGACGACGGTCCCACCTGCCGCCACGACTCGTCCGACCACGACGCGTCCCACCACGACGACCCGGACCACGACGACGACAACAACGCGGCCGACTCGGACGTTCGATTTTCCGTTGCCGGATTTCGACTTTCCGCGACGCTGACCGGTCTGCGCTTTCGGCCGTCATCGGCCCGGGCACTCGAGGCAGGATGAGCAGTATGGAGTCGATTCAGACCGAGCGCGAAGACAAGTTCGACGTCGACGCAGAATTTCAGTTGCCCACTCTCGCTTCGTTGGTGCCCACCGGCGGCGCACTGGTGTCGAGCGAGACCGACCTGAGCAGTGAGTATTTCGACACTGCCGGCCACGACCTGTTGCGACGCGGGATCACCGTCCGGCGTCGTACCGGTGATTCCGACAACGGCTGGCATGCGAAGGTCCCGGCAGAGAAGGCGCGGACCGAGATTCGGCTCCCTCTCGGCAGCGGTGCGCACAACGCGGTGCCGGACGAGCTGAACGATGTGTTGCGCGGTGCGGTGATGGGCGCGGAGTTGGCCGCGGTCGCTACTTTGACGACGCGTCGAACGATTCACACCGTGTCCGACGCCGATGGTGCGGTCGTCGCGGAAATCGCCGACGACGAGGTCTCTGTCGTCTTGATCGGGGGTGCGACCGGTCCGCGGTGGCGCGAGGTGGAGGTGGAACTCGGACCGGCAGGCTCGGAGTCGTTCCTGAAGAAGGCGGGCAAGGTGTTGCGCGCTGCCGGTGCTCGGCCCTCGGCGCATCCGTCGAAGTTGGATCGTGCGCTGTCGGTGGTGCGCCAGGAACCTGCCGAACCCGGGGTGGCGCTGCTGGCGGATTATCTCGACGATCAGGCGCAGGCGATCGTCGCAGGCGATGTGTATCTGCGTCGGGGGCTGGATCCGATTCACTCCACGCGGGTGGCCATTCGGCGCTACCGCAGTACCCTCCGCGTGTTCGGGAGTCTGTTCGAGGACGAGCCAGCTGCGCAACTCGAGGCCGAACTGTCTTGGTATGCAAGCATTCTCGGTGAGGTTCGCGATCGTCAGGTGCAGCGTGCTCGGTTCGCGGCTGCGCTGCGCGAACTGCCGCCCGAACTGGTGCTCGGGCCGGTGGCGTCGCGCATCGAGAACGATCTGTTGGCCGAGCAGATCCGATACCGCGAGGCGGCGATGACCGAACTCGACGGAGAGCGATATCGCGCGCTGCTCACGACGCTGTCGGAGTGGTCGCGGGGGCTACCGATCGACGGCGAGGTGACCGACCGCGTGTTGGTCAAGCTAGCGCGCAAGGCCGGCAAGAAGGCGATCGATCGCACGAAGAGTGCCGTGCGCGGTACCGACGACGAGGCGTTGCATCGTGCACGGAAGGCGTCGAAACGTGCGCGGTATGCGGCCGAGTTGGTTGCCCCGGTGGTGGACAAGAAGGTCTCGAAAGCGAACATCAAGCACTACAAGACGATTCAGGAGGTGCTGGGAGAGCACCAGGATGCGGTGATCGCGGCGGAAATTCTGCGGACTCTCGGCGCGCGGGCAGGGACGACGGCGGGGGAGAACGGTTTCACCTTCGGCCTGCTGTTCGAGCGCGAGCGTCGCGCCGCCGAGGTAGCCCGGGACGAGGCGAGCAAGTTGGAGTTCTGATGACCTGAACCGGGATAATTCCCCGATTCGAGACTCGAAGGGTACTCTGAGTCCGAATCGAATTCGGGGGAGTCGACGATCATGGCCATTGCGCTCGGGGTGCACGTCGGTGACGACGAAATATCTGCTGCGTTGGTCGAGGCCGATCTACCCGAGCTCGGCCCCATTTCCACTCGCACCGTCTCCGTCTCCTCGGCTCCCGGGGGTGTCGGGGACGCCGTCACGACGATGCTCGGAATCATGAGAGTGCAGGCGGCCCAGAACGACCTGCTGATCAGCGGTTCCGGGGTGGTCTGCGACAGCATCGCGCTCTGTGGGACCGTTCGCGCCGCTCTGGCCGCCCACGATATTTATGACGTCGGGGTAGTGGATGCCGGAGATCCGCGGTTGAACTCCGCGGTTCCATTGGGAATTGCAGCGGCACTGATCGGAGCCAAGGCCGCACTCGCCGAGCCGGTGGCCGTTCCGACTGCGACGGTTGACGAAGACCGAAGTGGTTCCGGCAGCGACGTGGCCGGTACACCCCGCAGCGCGAGAGTGACGATGATCGGGTTGGGTGTTGCGGTTCTCGCTGCACTGAGCGGAGCCACCGTGTGGGCTCTTGCTGCGTCCGATCCGACGCAGAATTCCGGGGTCGATAGCGCCGATGTTGCCGAGGTCCCGTCGAGTGGAGACAGCGAAGCCGCGTCCTCGGCGGTGGTGGTCGCCGATTCGGCGGTCCCCTCTACCGGCCCGTCGGCGGTTCCGTCCGTCGACACCGGATTGCTCGAGGCCCCCGCGTACGGGCCGATGCCGATCGGTACCTGGAGTGCAGCACCCACTGCGGGTTCGGGCCCCGCTCCGTACGTCGAGGCGTCGTCGGGAGGAGGCAACTCCGGTCGCGTCGATGCGGGTGGCGTCGATGCGGGTGGCGGCAGACCTGGCGGGGGCAACTCCGGTGGCGGTGATTCCGGCGGTGGTGACTCGGGTGGCGACTCGGGTGGCGAGGAAACGACGACCGTCGATCCCCCGCCCGAGCCGGAACCCGAAACCGAGGTGCCGTCCACGGAGCCGGCCGAGCCGACCACCGAGGTTCCGGAGACCACCGAGCCCACCACCGATACAGAACCGCCGGCGGATCCGGTCGAATAGCCCTCGATCCGTTGATTGCATTGTGAGCGAGCGGTTTTGATACTTGTACAAGTCCTTCACGTGACGGGTATGTGAATTCGACTCGGACACCTGAACTTCTGCTCACCCGTCGCTACCATCGAGTGATCGACCAGTAGACGGTGAGTATTCGATGACCGAACATCCCGCAGCAGAACCGGTGACCCGTACGACCATCGACAGGGCAGTGGGTGTTCTCATCGCACTGCGTGGCTGTAGTCCGGAGGAGGCGTTCGCCGAATTGGCGGCGCACAGCTTCCGCTTCGATGTCTCGCTCGTGCAGTCCGCCCGCTCCATCGTCGCGGCTGCGCGTGGGATGGATTCGGCCAACGGTGTCGCGTGCGCGGCGATGACGTCGGCGCAGGAGGAATGGGGTCCGCTGCTGGCGGACCGTCGAGAACCTTTCGACCACGTTGCCTGAGAACGGACAACCGATGTCCGGCTGCTTGTTATATCTCCCAAAACAAACCGAAAGTTCATCGAGATACCCAGTTTGCTGTCCAGGCGGCGGTTCGACGGTTAGTATCGGCTGGTCGGAGTAGCCAGTCGAGTCGAGGAATCATGAGAACAGTCCTTGGTGTTTCGGTGGGTTCCGCCACTGCCCGAGGGGTCGCAGTCGATGCGATCGACGAGTCGGTGCGGTCGGCCCACATCGTTCACTCGTTCGATCCCGACGACCATCTTCAGGTCGCCATCGACTTGCTGGACTCCATGTCGCGCGACCAGATGGTCGACAGAACCGACATCGTCTTGGCTGTGCCCGACGATCCCGGTGCTCGCGCGCGAACCTCCGCCTACTCCACGTACGAGGCCGATCGTCTGCTGGTCGCCTCCGAACTCGGTGCTCAGCTGCGGTATCTGCGGGGCACCGGCCAGCTGGAGGGCGCTCGTACCGTCGCGATCTGTGACGTCGGGGCGTCGGGCACCACGGTGTCGGTCGCGGATCCGGCAACCGGCACGGTCTTCAGTTCGGTGCGCACGACGCTGTTCGGGGGTAACAGCTGCGACGAGCAGGTCGCCCGCTACTTGATCTCGATGTACGGAGCGGACGAGTTGGCGTCCGATCGCACCCGAGCAGATCTGGCGGTGTCGGTTCACGCCGCACGCGAGCAGCTGTCCAGGCTGCGGGTGGCGGAAGTTGCCGGACCTTTCGTCGGCGGGCCGGTGCGGTTGTGGCGCAATACTTTCGACGATGTTCTCGAGCGCAGCATTCGTTCGTTGGAGGACTGGGTGGCCAGTGTCATCGTCGACGCCCCCTGTGCCGTGAACGCCCTGGTGATGGTCGGCGGCTGCGCCAACATCCCGACGCTGCGGCGCCTGTTTCGTCGTGATCTGATGCTGCCGGTCGTCGCGCCCGCCAATCCGGAGTCCCTCACCGCGCACGGTGCAGCCCTGATGGCGGTCGACGCGGTCGCGTCGCGTCGCCATCACCCGCGTGGTGCCATGATCGCCAACGTTGTGCCGTCGCAACACGCCTCGATGGTGGGCATGGTGGGCTACCACGACTCTCCGCGACACCGCTCGGCTTGACCCCTCCGGCCTGGCCAACCAACGCCGTTGTTCGGTAGGTTGCTCGGGTAATGGTGAACAGTGGGGTACGAGACGGTGGGACAACAGTGGCAGAGCAGGTAGCGGAGTCCGGTACGGCAGCGACCGGCGAGGAAGCGTTCGATCCGGCGGAACACGCTCGGAGCATGGTCGGTTATCACTACCGCACCGGGGACTACTACGAGGTGGGCCGCGAGAAGGTCCGTGAGTATGCCCGGGCCGTCCAGGATTTCCACCCCGCCCACTGGGATGGCGACGCTGCCGCCGCTCTGGGTCACAGTGCCCTCGTCGCACCTCTGACGTTCATGTCGCTGGTCGGCACCCTCGCGCAGAAGAAGCTTCTCCAGTCCATCGCCGAGGGCTACGACCTGAGCCAGATTCTGCAGACCGATCAGGTGCTGGTGTTCCAGAAGCCGATCCTTGCCGGCGACCAACTGACATGCGATGTCTCGCTCGATTCGTTCAAGACGGTCATGGGTCGCGACATGATGGTCACCAAGAACGTCGTGTCCAATCAGAAGAACGAATTGGTGCAGACCACGTACACCACGCTCCTCGTCGGTCGGTCCGGCGAGATCGATCCGGCCATCGCCGAGTCTGCGAAGAACTTGGTGATGTTCGGTGCGACGACGGACGTCGGCGGAGCCGATTCCGGCCAGAGCGACACACTGTCCACTCCGCAGGAGCACGAGCCGCTGATCGTCGAGGAGTACCGGGGTCGGCCGACTCAGAAGTTCGACGACGTGAACGTCGGAGACGAACTGCCGCCGCGCACGGTGCGCCTGACCCGCGGTGATCTGGTCAACTACGCAGGCGTTGCCGGCGACGCGAACCCGATTCACTGGAGTGAGCAGTTCGCCAAGCTGATCGATCTCGAGAACGTGCTGGCCCACGGGATGCTCACGATGGGCGTCGGCGGGGGCTACGTCACCGAGTGGCTCGGCGACCCGGGCGCAGTGAAGGACTACACCGTCCGCTTCACCACCCCCATCCCCGTGGACACCCACAAGGCCGCCGAAATCGTCTTCACCGGCAAGATCAAGTCCAAGGACGAGGCGACGCGTACTGCAGTGATCTCACTGGGCGCAACATTCGAGGGCAAGCGAATCTTCGGCCACCGCGCTACGGCAACAGTGCAATTGGGCTGAATGCCTGCGGCAGTGGTGTGATTAGGTGCCCTGGGCGGCACTCAATCACACCACTTGACGGCTTAGTTGGTTCGCCTCTGCCGCGGATCGGCTCCCCAGTTTTGGATTTCTGACTCCGATCGGCGTCGGGTATCCGAATGTGGGGAGCTGATCTGCAGGGTGCAGTGGTATTTACGCCCTTCGTTGGAATCCGCACCCCCTGTAGCGGGCGTGAATTCATGCGAGGGGCGTAGATGTGTTCTGGGTTCATCCCCCCCACGAAGATGCAGAATGGATGGCCGGCCGGGTCGGCATAGATTCGGATCGGCTCCACCGGGTCGTCGTGCAGATCCCGAAGCAGAGTAGCTCCCAAACCCATTGCACGCGAATGCTCTTCGTCGAGTTGCGCGACAGTGTCGACGCGGAAGTCCAGGTGCAGCATTTGAGGGTGTTCGCCGTCCGGCCACGTTGCGGCCGGAAGTGCGTCGACCTGCTGAAACGCGATGCGCCACGAACCGTCGGGTGCGGTGATCGCGAGCCAATCCGGATTGATCGGTTCGGCGTCGCCGGGCACGTATTCGAATCCGAGTAGTTGCCGGTAGAACTCGGCTGACTCACGGGTGTCGGTGCAGTCGAGGACCACTTGATGTACCGAAATGTTCATGATCGGGTCGTCTCCTCGGAGTGCTGCACCATTGCTGATCGGGTCGATCCTGCAGAACCAGTTGACCGCATCGCGGGGCATCGCACAACGCTCAGGCGATCACGATCCGGCCCGTTCTGTAGATCGAGGACGGCAGCGGTGCGCGCATCATGACGACCATGGTTCACGCCCTCGCCGAACGTGAGCAGCGATTCGGGCTGCAGGTGATGTGCGAAGCGGGAGGGCTCTCGAACGCGACCATCATCGAACGACTGTAAGTGCCTGCGGCAGTGGTGTGGTCGAGTGCCCTGGGCGGCACTCAGCCACACCACTGCGGAGCAAATTCCCTCTTGGCACTCGTGGGTGGAGAGTGCTAATTTGGGACTCGCACAGTGAAGACGCGGCCGCTACAGGGGCGGACGCATCGTCGTTCAGGAGGTGGTTGCTGTGCTTCGCTTCGATCCGTTCCGTGACCTCGACTCGATTGCTGCCGGGATGCTCGGCGCGACCAGTGGTTCGGACCGTGCACCCAGGTTCATGCCCATGGACCTCTACAAGCTCGACGATCACTACGTCCTCAACGCAGACCTCCCGGGTGTCGATCCGGGCTCGATCGATGTCGACGTCGATCGCGGCACTCTCACGTTGACCGCGCATCGAACCGCACCCACCAGTGATGGCGTGCAGTGGCTTTCGTCGGAGCGATTTGCCGGAACGTATCGTCGCCAGCTCTCGCTCGGTGACGGGGTCGACGCGGAGAAGATCTCGGCGTCCTACGACAACGGCGTCCTGACGGTCACCATCCCGCTGGCAGAGCGGGCCAAGCCGCGCAAGATCGAGATCGCCCACGACAACACGCAACGAACCATCGAGACCCAGGCAAGCTGAGCGCCTACGGCAGTGGTGCGGATAGGTGCCTTCAGTGGCGCTTGTCCACACCACTGTCGTGGGTAATCGCGGCGTCGTGAAATTCCATCTCGGCAGCCAACATTCCGACGAACCACGCGTCCAGGGTCGCGTCGTCCACCTCGTCCATCGCGTCGACTTCTCGGGCCAACGCGTCCACCTGCGCGACGAACGCGGGGCGGGTATGCATCTCGATCCACTCCTGCAGTGCCGATTCACGATCGACAGATTTGTCCATCGCCGCGCGACACCAAGACAGATACAGGGTTTCGGCGGCGAACATTGCGACCAGAGCTGCGGCTCTACCGTCCTTACGAGCAAGTCCCAGTGCGTAGTTCGACAGAACGGACGAGCTCTCGATCAATTCGTCCACGTCACCGTCGTACGGAAACTGCTCGCGTAGCCCCGCGAAATATTCGCGCTGCTCGCCGACAAGGTTGGACAGCGACGTCACGTGATCGGTGGCGTCGTCCAACGACGTCGACTCCGCGACCACGAGCCCGAGAATGCGCACCGCGGTGAGCACGAATGCTTCCTCGATCACCAGGTAGCGCCGAAAGTCGTCGTCGCGCAACGTGCCGTCGATCGAGTCGGTGATGAAGCGGACACGCTGCGCGGCAGCGAGATTGCGATGCTGCCGCGCAGTCAGTTCGGCGGAGCGAGTCATCTCTCGGACAACCAGGTGATCAGGCCGTCGAACAGATCCGTGTATCCGAGCCATTGTTCGCAGAACTCCGGCGGTGCCCAGTGCGGTGAGCAGTCCGAGGTGAACACTGCGGAGCGGCCCTTGCCGTAGGTGCCCGCCGCCACCAGCGGATCGCCGTCGATGGTGGCCGGTACGGCAACCCCGTCCTTGGCGATCACGCGGTTGTAGCCGAGCAGGGCAGGCCACTCGGTGCCGCTGCCGCTCACGGTGGGGTGGGTTCCGTCGACGACGACGGGAATCATTCCACCGGGCGTCTCCACCCGATCGTCCTCCGGGAGCATCGTCACCGGGAGTGCGTCGGCGAGGGCCGTCTGCCGGAACGCGGCCCGAGCCTGAAATCCGGAGAACGAGAGGTATCCGCCGATCATCATCAGCGCACCGCCGTCGTGCACCCAGTTCCGAAGCTCGACCAATCGATCCTCGCCCGCCTGGAAGCGGTCGAAAACATTGGGTGCCAATTGAATCGAGTTGGCACCGATATCGGAAAGCACCACCACGTCGAACTCCGACAGCGCTTCTGCGTTACCGGGGAACTGGGTGGGTACCAGGTGCGCCGGCATGTGCACCACCTCGTGCCCACGGGAGGCCAGCGCGTCCCGCAGTGGGCCGACGCCTTCGACGTAGGAATGCACGGTGAACTCGTCGACACCCTTGACGTGGGTGGACGACGTCATCCAGCTTTCACCGGCGATCAGAACTTTCTTACCCATGACGCTTCTCTATCCTTTTCCGGCCTGCTCGAAGAGCGACCTCGGGTTGTCTTGCATGAGTGAGGACACGCGCTGCGGATCCAGTCCGTTGCGAACCAGCCGAGCGGCGAAAGAGACCGGCACATAGGCCAATCCATTGCCTCCGTACTTACGCAACATCGATTTGAGGAACAGGTCGTGGCTGAGGAGGAGTTGCGCTCCGTATCCGCCACCGACCAGACCCACCACGGCGAGGGCAGTCTCGGCGGGTGGCGGCGACTGCCCCTCCCCGGGAAACTCGAAGGGCATACCGATCATGTCGAATTCGAGAAAGACGCCGCGATCGGCGAGTGCACACTGGTAATCGGGATCGTTGCCCGACGGATCCATGTGGCACAGCACCACCGCGCCCGGATCGACACCCATCTCGTCCAGAACGATATCGAGTACCGCCGGTCCATAGCGCTTCCAACCCGGAAGATGAACGAACAGCGGCACCTTCACCTCCCGTTGAGCGACGCATGCTGCGCGGAGCGCTTTCGCCTCGTTCTCGGTGAACGACGGCGAGATTCCGATCTCGCCGATCACGCCTGGCTTCGGCGCATCCGTATCGACGGTGAACTCGGAGACGAGCGACGCGGCGAGTGCGTCGATGCCGAGTGCGGCCACCTCGGGCGGATGCGTCGACTCGAGATACCAGCCCGAGCCCATGACGACCCGAACACCGGACCGGCGTGAGTAGTCGGCGAGAATCTGTGGTCGACGGCCGATACCCGGAGGTGTCAGGTCGACGATCGTCGTTCCTCCGTTGTCCGCGAACGTCTTCAGCTCGTCGAGAACCCCGGCTGCATCGTCGACTCGGCAGTTGTCGGCGCTGTGGTACGGGTTGTCGTGCAACAGCCACGCGTTCTCCGAGGCGACCGGGCCGGCGAGGATCTGCGCAACAACAGGATCCGGCGACGGTGAGTACGCGACGGAAGCGTCGTTGTGCAGGTGTTCGTGCGGTAGGACGAGCCCGAGCCGATCGGATTCGATCGGTCCGGTGACGGTGGTGACGATCACTGCTTCCCCGGCGCAGTCTGCAGGTGCTTGAACAGCGATGCCAGGGAATGTCCGCGCATGTTGATCCAGATCGCCATCAGCAGAACGACACCGGTGATGATGGGAGTCAGGAATGGACTGACGCCCAGCAGGGTGAGGCCGTTGGCGATGATGCCGGTGAGGACCGCGCCGATGACGGTTCCGATCACGGTGCCGCGTCCACCGAAGAGATTGGTGCCACCGAGTACAACCGCGGTGATGACGGTGAGCTCGAATCCGTTGGCGGAGTTGGCCGATCCGGATCCCAGCCGAGCTGCGATGAGAAGTCCGGCGATGCCCGCGGCGAGACCGGTGAACACCAACGTCATCATCAGCACTCGGCGGGTGTTGACGCCCGAGCGGCGAACGGATTCGACGTTGGAGCCGATCCCGGTGACGTAGCGGCCGAATCGAGTGCGGTTGAGGGCGATTGCGCCGATGATCACCACGCCGAGTGCGATCCAGGCGCTGGCCGAGAACCCGAGCCACGATGCGGTGCCCAGCTTGGCGAACGCCGTACCGGGAGTGATCGGGACGGAGAATCCCTCGGTGCGGTACAGCGCGATGCCGCGAATGATGGACAGCGTCGCGAGGGTGACGATGAACGGTGGAATGCCCTGGTAGGCAGCGAGCCAACCGTTGACCAGACCCCACGTGGCCCCCATCAAGGGCGCTGCCACGAAGACCACCGAGGAGTCGACGCCGGCCTGGATCAGCTCGGCGCTCATCGCAGCGACGAACGCCACCGTCGCCCCGACGGAGAGATCGATCTGACCGGTGGTGATCACGAACGTCATGGCGACGGCGATGATCAGAACCGGAGCGATCTGCGTCGCGAGGTTCGAGATGTTGGTGAACGTCAGGAACGACGATGTGGTGACCGAGAAGATCGCGGCGACGGCGACGGTGACGGCCAGCATGGCCAGCGTCGGCTTGTTCGCCTGCTGCCACAGGGTGGGTCTGCTGGCGAGCTTCTCCACGCTGGGTGGAGCGTTCTTGTCGAGAATCGTCATGAGGGGCCTCCCGGCCGGGACGTGGAGTGCGTGGGTACCGGGGTACGGGTGATGAGGCCGACGAGGGATTCGATGTTCAGGTCCCCGATGGGGACGTCGTCGACGCTCTGGCCCTCGTACATGACGGTGATGCGGTCGCAGACGCGGAACAGGTCCTGCAGTCGGTGCGTCACGAGGATGACGCCGACGCCCTGGGCCGCGACGTCCGTGATGAGTTTCAGTACCGACTCCACCTCGGCGACGGCCAGTGCCGCCGTTGGCTCGTCGAGGATCAGCACGTCGGGACGGAACGACACGGCGCGGGCGATGGCAACGGTCTGACGTTGTCCGCCCGAGAGCTGCCCGATCTCCTGGTACGTCGACTTCACCTTCACGTGCAGGTCCGCCAGGATCTTCGCGGCCCGCTCGTGCATGCCGTGCCGGTCGAGGAACGGACCCTTCCTGGGCTCGCGTCCGAGGAACAGGTTGCTGGCGACGTCGAGGGTGTCGCACAGGGCGAGATCCTGGTAGACGATGCCGATCTTCTTCTGTTGTGCGTCGAGCGGCGTCGAGAAGCGCACCGGGTTGCCGTCGACGCGCATCTCACCGCCGTCGTGTTGAACGGCGCCGGCAAGGATTTTCATGAGCGTCGACTTGCCGGCGCCGTTGTCTCCGACGACTCCGAGTACCTCGCCGCGTCCGAGCCTGAGATCGACTCCGCGCAGTGATTTGACCGGGCCGTACGACTTGGTGATTCCGGAGAGTTCGATCAGGGGTGGATCCGGTGAAAGCTGTTGTGTCATGGCTCTACTTCTCCAGGTAGTACATGTAGTCGCCGACGTTCGCCGGGGTGACGATCTGCGTCGGGACAGGGATGTCTGTGGGGGCGGTGCGTCCGCAGCCGAGGTCGATGGCGGCATTCATTGCCTCGTAACCGAATTCGAAGGTGTTCTGCTGTACGACGCCTTCGAGCCAGCCGGCCTGGAGCGCGGTGACGGCCTGATCCGACAGGTCCCATCCGACGGCCTTGACCCGGTCCTGTGCGCTCTGACTGTTCACTGCGGCAACGAGACCGATGAGCGCGGGTTCGCCGGTGGCGTAGACGTATTCCATGTCCGGATTACCGGTGAGCAGGTTCTCCGCGGCGGTTTGCGCGTTCTCCTGGATGTTGCGACCGTCGACCACTGTTCCGACGGTCATGCCTGCGGCGGAGACGGTGTCGGTGAAGCCCTTCTGGCGTTCGAGCTGGATGGTGCTGTTGAGCGCGCCGACGATACCGACGGTGCCGGTGTCGTTCGCGAGCTCGGCCAGGGTGTCGCCGATCTGCGCTCCGCCCTCGGCGTTGGCGGTGCCCACCTGGGTGGAGATGGCCGGATCGTCGACGGTGGCGTCGACGGCGACGACGGGGATTCCCGCGGCAGCTGCCTTGGCCACGGACGGCTTGATGCCGTCGGTGTCGATCGCGTCGACGATGATGGCGTCGACGCCGGAGGCGATGAGGTTGTCGAACGCGTTGGCCTGTGTGACGGAATCGTCGTTGCCGCTGATGATCTGGAGATCGACACCGGCTTGATCGGCCACGTTCTGAGCTGCGTTGTTGATCTGGTTGAAGAACAGGGCCTGAAGGTTGATCGTCACCAGGCCGATCTTGAGGGTGCCGTTGTTGCCCTCGCAGGATTCGGCGACGCGGGTGGGCTCGGGGATCGACGACGCGGCCGCGTCGGTCCCGCCGGCGGTATCGCTGGGAGCGGCGGAATCGCAGGACGTGAGCGTCAGCGCCACGGCAGCACCGAGAACGAGAGGGAGTGCGCGTTTGATCATGGGATCTCCTGGAGGTCGAATGGTGCGTGCGTGGAGGTGAATTGGGTCAGTTCGGTGAGGCTGGGGCAGCCGCGTGGACCGGGGGTGGCGCAGGCGAGGGCTGCCGACGCTCCCGCGAGACGTGCCGAGTCGGCCGGTGGTGTGCCTGCGTCCACGAAGGCGATGTAGGTACCGCAGAAACAGTCGCCCGCGCCGACGGCGTCGACGATGTCGACGCGCACCGCGGGTTCGGTGACGGTCTCGCCCGTAGGCGTGACCAGGGTCCACCCGTGTTCGCCGTCGGTGACGACGAGGTGGGTGTCGTGCTCGGCGGTCAGCGTCGACCACCGCTCGGCCTCGATGCCGAAGCTGTTCTGCCAGAGACTGCGTCCGACTATCACGTGGTCGGCGAGAGCGAATGCCCGCAGTGCGGCATCGGCGTCCTCGCAGCCGTCGAGGTCGATTGCGAGGCTGACGTTCGGGGGGAGTTCGGCGGGCAGCATCGCTGCTCGATAGCCGTCGAGGAAGAGCCGGCCGCCGCCCTCGGCGAGAGTGGCGAGCACCGCAGCCAACCGGGTGGCGTCGTTGGCGTCGTCCTGGCTGATGATGGATCGGTCGCCGCCGTCGGCGATGAGAACCACTGCGGTGGAAAGGAATGCGTCACGCGGTGACCAGCTGGTGTCGACACCGTCGTGTTCGAGTGTGGCGAGAAACTGCGTCGAACGCGGGTCCGGTCCGACGGCTCCGGCGAAGGCGACCCGGGCACCCATACGGGCGGCGGCGACGGCGGCGTTGGCGGTCATGCCCCCGTCGATGGTGTCGACAGCCGTCGCCTGAACCCGTTCGCCGAGCACCGGCACGTGCGGAACATGCACCGTCACATCGCTGTTGGCGTAGCCGAAGAAGACGATCATGCGCTACTTTCCTGCTGCGCGGGCGACGGCGCGTACCTTGTCGCCGTCCACCCGGCCCCACCAGCGCGCGTTCTCCTTGACCGAGGAGGCGATGATGGCACCGTCGCACTCCTTCATCAGATCGCCCACGTTGCCCGCGGTGATTCCGGAACCGATGATGACCGGGAGCACGGTGTTGTTCCTGATCACCGACACCTCGTCCACCGAGGCGGCGTCGCCGGTGCGTGAGCCGGTGGCGATGAGGACGTCGGCGTCGAAGAACTCGGCGTCCTCGGTCTGCTCGGCGATGGTGCGGTCGGCGACGATGGCGTGCGCACCGTGCTTGACGTGCACGTCGGCGAAGATCTTGACCGGGGTGGCTCCGATGCGATGGCGGAAGCGAGTGGTCTTGGCGGCCTGGCCCTCGATGAAGCCCTCGTTGGCGATGTACGCGTTGGCCCACTGGTTGACGCGGACGAAGCTCGCGCCTGCGGCCCACGCTGCGGCCACGCCGCATTCGCCTGCGTTGGACAGGATGCTGACGCCGACGGCTCGGCCGAATTCCGCGACCACGGCGGCGGTGACGACGCCCATCGTGGCCGCAGTTTCGTAGCCGTGCTCACCGGGCTTGAGGAACGGTATGTCCCAGTGGTTTTCGACGATGACCGCGTCGAAGCCGTTGTCGATGTAGGCGTGTGCCTCGGCGACTGCGAAGGCCGCGATCTCGGCGACGGGCTGGCCCTTGTAGTGCGGGCTTCCCGGGAGCGCGAGGAGGTGGATGGCCCCGATGAGGGCGGGGGTGGTGGCGACGATGTCGGCAAGCGCCGACGGCTTGGACGGAAATACTCCCAGCGACGACGTCGGGCTGGCTTCCGGAGGGGGCGTGCTCACGTGGGTGGCTCCTGGGATCGGGGCAATCGAGTCGGGCATGTAATCGATTACCTTGCGTATATGCACCGTAGGGGATCAGCACCCGTTCATGTCAAGGAATTCTCGAGTCGTTTATGTAAACGATTGCCTCTATCGTGTTAACCAGACCGGACGGTGTCCACGGTTCGCTACCCTCAGGCCACACCAAAGACTAGGAGTCGGATGCGCAAGGCAACGATTCGCGACGTCGCCGAACGTGCGGGCGTCTCGACGGCCACGGTGTCGCGGGCACTGTCGGGTTCTCGGCCGGTCTCGGAGGAGGTCGCCGCGGCCATCCGGCGAGCAGCGGACGAGCTGGGCTACTCCGGAAACATCATCGCCAGCTCGCTGCGTCGCAATCGCACCGACACCATCGGCATGGTGGTTCCGTCCATCGCCAACCCGTTCTTCACCTCGCTCGTCGTCAACGTGGAACACGTGCTCTCGCAGCGTGGACTGCAACTGTTCCTCTGCGATTCGCGCTCGGATCCGGCCGTCGAAGCGCAGCGCCTGCGAAGCCTGGTCTCTCGTCAGGTCGATGGCATCATCATCAGCCCGTGCCATGGTGAACGATCCGCCGACGCCGTCCGAGCCTCGGCTCGCGCGATCCCCGTCGTCCAACTGGACCGATTCGCCCTCGACACGCACACCGACTGGGTAGGCGTGGACGACGATGCGGCGCAGGCACTTCTGATGGATCACCTTGCCGCCCAGGGCGCACGCAGCGCCGCGTTCATCAGCTCGGAGCTCACCAACTCCTCCACCGAGCTGCGCCGGGCCGGCTTCTTTCGGCACGCCGCCCGCGTCGGCATCGAGACGCGAGAGGAGTGGACCCAGCTGGGCGACTACTCGATCGACTGGGGACGCGAATCATCCCGGGCGATGCTGGCATCGGCGTCTCGTCCGGACGCGGTGGTGTGTGCAGACGACCTGATCGCGCTGGGCGTGCTGCAGAGCTGCCAGGCGCTGGGGCTCGCCGTACCGTCGGACATCATGGTGACGGGCTTCGACGACATTCCGTTCTCCGCCTTGAGCAATCCGCCGATCACCACCATCAGGCAGCCCCAGGAACGGATCGCTGCCGAGGCGACGCGGCTGCTGGATCAGGCGATGAACACCGACCTCACCGGTACCGCGCACATCGCGCTCAAACCTGAACTGGTGGTGCGTCAGTCGACCGTAGGCCAGGCTCGAGTCACCGCGCCGTAGGCGGCGACAGCGGCGTCGAGTTCGGCCAAGGACACGCTCTCGTCGGCCGCGTGCATCAGCGCCGGCGTGCCCGGTCCCCACACCACGATCGGGGCCGACGGGGCCGCGGCGGCCAGGATGGATGCGTCGGTGAAGTAGGTGACCGGCTCTGCTGCAACGGGATTCGGGAGTGCGGAGATCCAGTTGTTGTCCGGCGTGGTGCGTACTCCGGGGAGGTCGATCCGCGCGTCGATACGATCCACTTCCGGCTGATCCCTCCACCAGGCCAGCAGATCCCGGCCATCGCCGACGGTACGGTGGTCGATCACCACGTGGGCAGCGTCGGGCACGATGTTGGGGGCCGAACCGCCGTCGATCAGTCCGACGTTGAACGTTTCCGCGCCCAGGAATGCATCCGAGGCGAGCGGCAGTTCCTCTTTTGCGCGCGCCAACACGTCGACGAGTTTGAAGATGGCGCTCTCGCCGCGTTGCGGTGTACTGCCGTGTGCGGCAACGCCTGCGGTGAACACGTCGACCCACAACGCACCGCGATGGCCGAGGTGTACGCGGTTCCCTGTGGCCTCCGGAACTACGACGGCTCCGACGCTGCAGTCGGCGACGGCGTGGCGGGCGGCCTGCGCGCCGAGCGATCCGATCTCCTCGTCGCTGGTGAGCAGGAATGCGACCGGGACGCCGTCGTGGATGGCGTTGAGCACTGCGGCGGTGGCCGCCACGAGACCGGCCTTCATGTCCGAGGTGCCTCGGCCGCGTAGGACGCCGTCCTCGATGTCGGCGACGAACGGATCGAACTGCCAGTGCTTCAGGTCGCCGGGCGGGACGGTGTCGACGTGACAGGCGAACATCAGCCGCGTCGTCTCGGGAGGTGCCTCGTTGGTTATCAGCATCCACGGGTGCGGACCGTCGGTGTCGCCTTCCACGGTCAGCATCGGAGTGCGCGCTCGAAGCAGCGACAGAACCGTGTTCATGGTCAGTCGCTGTGGTGCGGGGTCGCCGGAAACGGTGCTCGTGGCGACGAGTTCAGTGAGCAGGCCGGTGGTGTCCATGGTGCAGTATGCCTCCGGTTGTGGAGCGGTCACGCGCCGCTGAGGGCGATCGACCGCAACACTGCTGCGGCGGCCGCATCCGATGCCTGTGTTGGAATCCAGTGCGACACATCGGGTAACACGGTCAAGGTGTATGCAGCGTCGACGTAGCGCTGTGCATTGTCGACGGCGGATCGTCCGATGAAGGTGTCTCCGTCACTCCACACCATCGACGTCGGCACGGTGATGCGCAGACGGCCGATGCTCGGGTTCGAGAACGGAAGTCCGCGGTACCAGGTAACGGCGAAGGGCAGTGCGCCGTAGTCGACGATCTGCGTCTTCGTTCGTTCGAGGTCGTCTTCGGTCATTCCGCTGCGCTCGTACCACTTCTCGGCCCGTGCGCCGGGACGCATCATCCATTTCTCGGGCAGTAGCGGCAGTTGGAAGAACGCGAAGTACCAGGAGTGCAGAATTTGCTTCGAGGTGAGCATCGCGGTCATGAACGAGCCGGGATGCGGAACCGAGAACGCAGTCAGTGACGCAACGAGTCGAGGGTGTCGGCCTGCGGTGACCCAGGCGATGTTCGCTCCCCAATCGTGTCCGACCAGATGAACGGGTTGGCCGATCACCTGGATCAGGGCGGCGACATCGCCGACCAACGCTCCGATGCGATAGTCCCGTCGCCGCTTCGGTCGGGCCCGCGGTGAGTACCCACGCTGATCCGGTGCGACAGTGCGGAATCCGTGTTCGTTCAGAACGGCCATCACCGCGGACCACGACGATGCCCGCTCCGGAAATCCGTGCAGTAGCAACACGATCGGGCCGTCGAGCGGGCCTTGGTCGAGGACGTCGAACACCCATCCGTCATGGGTGTACTCGGTGATTCTCTCCGTCGCGGAGCCGCTAGTCAGCATGTGCTTGGCACCGATTGGCCTGCGAACACGGCAGCCAGGAATTGCATGGCGGCCTCGTCGCTGACGTCGTGGCCTTGCTCGGGTTGTTCCTGCGCGACGATCGGATCACCCAGAGCGCAAGCTTTTTCGACACCGTCGGCGGTCCACTGCGGCAGCACGATGTCGTCCTTCGCGCCGTAGGCCACGAACATCGGCACCTCGGTTCGCACCTGGGGGAGTGTGTAGCGGCCGATCACGTCGAGCAGCTGTTGCTCGGATTGCGCTGAGTCGGCGGCGAACTCGTCCGGAGCCATTGCCTCGACGGCTCGCTCCTTGCCGTCCGTGTCTCCGCCCGAGCAGGTGAGCAGCAGCTCGTTGTTGGCCTCCGCGACGGTGCCGCTGTAGTCCATCGGATCGATCGTCGGGTCGACTTGCTGTGCGCCGTAGAGCAGGTACGGCAGCAGCTCCTTCTGCGGTCTGGTGAGGTTTCCGTCCGTTGCCGCCTGCACCAGGGGCGTCAGGTCCGTCGGCGGCGACAGCGACACCGATCCCACCAGGTCGAGGCCCTGACCGTAGGTAGCGGCGAGTTCGTTTGCAGCCCAGGCTGCTTGGCCACCCTGCGACAACCCGACAGCGGCCCAGCGGGTGGACATGTCCGGCAGTGCGCTCTGGGCGGCGCGGGCCGCGTCGATCATGTTGTGTCCCGAGGTGCGCGGTTCCAGGTACGGGTGGGTGCCGCCGCCGGTGCCCAGGCCCTGGTAATCGGGCAGCACGGTGACGTATCCGAGTTCGGTGAAGTCCTGCACAGCGAATTGGTAGCCGAGTAGATCGGGATACAGGGTGGGTCCGCAGTCGGCCTGAATTCCTGTGGTGCCGTGCCCGTAGACGACGGTCGGCCAACCGCCCGCGGGTGGGGTGCCTGCCGGAACGGCTGCCACACCCGAGACCGCCGTGGGGGAATTGTCGACACCCGACGTGGACTCGTAGACGAATCGGTACAGCGTGGCTCCGGTGGCGGAGAGCTCCGTCGATCGATCGCCGAAGTCCTCGGAATCGAGAACGGTGCCCGGCACTCCGGTGAAGTCGTACTGCGGGGCCGGTGCGGTCGTCGTCTCGGCGGGCGTGACCGTGACCGAGGGCGCGGGCGGGGAGCTGCACCCGACGAGCGCGCAGGTGGACGCCGCGAGAACGGCTCCGACGCGTCGAGCTCGATTCGGACCACTGATGGCATTCACCCTCGCGTGTCTACCAGACCCTGGCGGGAATCGGCAGCCTCAACTGCCCGTGTGCTTCCGGCGGACATCGTCGACCAGGTCGTGAGTGGCGGCCGATTCGGGTCGGCAACTCGGCAGCGGTGTTTGCGACCGTCGTATTCAGGGGATCAGTGCTGCTATGAAAACAGTGGTCGTCGTCAGTGCGGTCGTAGCAGTCGTGGTGTCGTTTCTGGGGTCCGGTGCGTGGATCGGAACGCCGATCGCCGAGGCGGCGGGCGGGGCGCTCAGTGCCACGTCCACGCTGGTGGCACCCGCGGGCCCGGCATTCTCGATCTGGTCGGTCATCTACACCGGACTCATCGCCTACGCCGTCTGGCAGTTCCTACCCGGTCGCACCGCACGTCACGACGCGTTGCGTGCACCGATCGTCGCGTCGATGTTGCTCAATCCCGCGTGGATTCTCGTGATCCAGTTCGGCCAGGTGTGGCTGAGCGTGATCGTCATCGTCGCCTTGCTGGCGGTGCTCGTCCGCGTGTTCGTGCTGATGCAGCAGTATCGACCGGAGGGTGTGGCCGACGCGGTGATCACCGACGGCACGATGGGGATCTACCTCGGGTGGGTGTGTGTGGCGACGATCGCGAACGTCTCCGCGTGGCTGGTGAGTCTCGGATTCACCAGTGGTGCAACGGTATGGGCGGTCATCGTGCTCGTGGTGGCTGCCGGTGTCGGGGTGTTTCTGGCCCAGTTCTCCGGTGGTGCGGTCGCACCGATGTTGGCGATCGTCTGGGGATTGGGATGGTTGGCGCAGGGCCGCTTCTCCGGTGAGGTGGTCGATACGACTGTCGCTTGGGCAGCCGTTCTCGCCGCAGTGGTGGTCGCGATTGCCACGGTAGGCATCAGGTTCCGCACCCGTGAGGCAGTGTCATCTGGGTAGCTCCTCGACGGTCGGTGGGTCGGCCCGGTCAGTGATCGGTGACGTCGAGTGCGGCGCCGACGATGGAGTCGGTATCGATCTTGTGGTGCTTGTACACCTCGTCGAGTGATCCCACCTGTCCGAAGTTGCTCACGCCCAACGACGTCGAGGCCACTCGGTTGACCGTGGCGAGGAACGCGAGAGTGTGCGGGTGGCCGTCGAGCACGGTCACCATGGGCGTCGCCCGATCGGCGGGCAGGAGCTGATCGAGAATCCACGATTCTCCGACACCGCGTCCCTGCCTGGCTTGCAGTGCGCGGTAGAGCTCGCCTGGGCTGGTGATGCACAGAACGTCTGCGATCACGCCGACCTTGCTCAGTCGCTCGGCGGCCTCGAGTGCTTCGGTGATCACTGCTCCCATCGCCGCGATGGTCACCGTCGCACCGTCCCTACGCACCAGCGGGTATCCGCCGGCCACGACCTGGCGTCGGCGACGTTCTCGTGCCGCCGGGTCGGTGGGGACGTCGGCCTTCGACTGGTCGACGGGTCGCGTCGACAACCGTAGGTAGGCCGAGGTCCCGTCGGGCCGGCCCAGCCGCGCGATGCTGGCGAGCAGGGTCCATTCGACGTCGATGGCGAATGCGGGTTCGTAGCTGATGCAGCCTGGTTGTTCGAGACCGATCGACGGTGTCTTGATCGATTGGTGCGCACCGCCTTCCGCGGCCAGAGTGACGCCGGACGGTGTGCCGACGAGGATCGATTGACCGCCGGCGTAGATGCCGTACGACCACGGTTCGAGGGCGCGTTCGACGAACGGGTCGTACATGACGCCGATCGGGAACAGCGGCTGTCCCCATCGGCTCCAGGTGGCACCGAGTTCGCCCATCAGTCCGACGAGGTTGGTCTCGGCGATGCCGAGTTCCATGTGCTGACCGCTCGGTCCCTCGCGCCAGTGCATGATCGTCTCGGCGTCGTCGCCGAACCAGTCGTGTCGATCGGAGGAGGACCACACGCCGACCTTGTTGACCCAGCCGCCGAGGTTGGTGGTGGAGCTGACGTCGGGGCTCACTGTCACAACCCTTTTCGCTGCTTCCGGGGCCTCACGAGTGAGGTCTATCAGCGTGCGGCCGAGGGCAGCCTGAGTGGTGGCGGTGCCCTTCGGTGTGCGGCCGATGTCGGTGGGAACGGCAGGGGGAGTCGACGCCGGAACCGGTTCGCGGCGCAGCCGTTCCGCGGTGGCAGCGCACAGTCGCCCGGCAGCACTGTCTTCGTCGAAACGGCCCCAGGGCGCAGCGGGATCAAGGTCGAGGGTGCGAGCGAGCTCCGCGTACTCGTCAACGGTCAACAGCGAGGAGTGGTTCTGGGGGTGCCCCTGAGTGGGCAGTCCGAAGCCCTTGACCGTGTACGCCACGATCACGGTGGGCCGGGTGTCGTCGATGCGAGAGTAGGCCTCGCGCAACGCATCCAGATCGTGTCCGCCGAGGTTGCGAATCGACTCGGTCAGCAGTGTGTCGTCGAGATCGGCGATCAGTTCGGCGATTGCTGCGGCGTCGGGTCCGGATCCTGGAAGGCGGGTGCGCACCTCGTCGGCGCTGCAGCGCAGCAAGCGCTGATATTCGGGGTTCGGCATGTCCAGAATTCGGTTGCGGAGTGCGTCGCCGCCCGGCTTGGCGAAGAGGTCTTCGAGCAGTCGGCCGAACTTGACGGTGATGACCTGCCAGCCGGCAGCGTCGAACATCTTCTCGAGCCGCCGCGCCGCGATGTTGGGGACCACTCGGTCCAGCGACTGCCGGTTCAGGTCGACGATCCACACGATCTCGCCGAGCTCGGTGATGCCCGGGTCGATGACGGCTTCCCAGACTGCGCCTTCGTCGAGTTCTGCGTCACCGACCAGTGAGTACTGTCGTCCGCTGAATCCCGAAGTCCTGGGGGCGGAGTCGTCGGCACCGAACCGGCCCTCGACGAAGCGTCGGGACATCGCACCCCAGATCGGGGCCGTGGCACCGATGCCGACCGATCCGGTGGAGTAGTCGACGGTGTCGGGGTCCTTGGCCCGGGACGGGTAGGACTGCAGTCCGCCGTACGAGCGGAGAGTCGTCAGGTACTTCTCGTCCAACTCGCCCAGAAGGTAGTTGATCGCGTGCAGCACAGGCGAGGCGTGGGGTTTGACGGACACGCGGTCGCCGGGCTGCAGCTGCTCGAACCACAGTGAGGTCATGATCCAGACCATCGACGCGCAGGACGCCTGGTGGCCGCCGACCTTCAACCCTGTCGGGTTGGGCCGAATTCGATTGGCATGGTGAATCATCGACGTCGACAACCACAGCACCCGCTGAGCGATGTCGTGCAGGTCTTCGCCGTCACCGGCAGACGAACGGCGGTCGGCGGGGCTGATGCTGGTCATGACAGATGGCTCCTGAATCGACGATGAAGAACGTCCTGATGCCGGCCGAGACCGGAGGGCACGTGAAAGAGCGGACGACGCGGGACCGAGTGTGGTCCGAGGGTCCGGGCGGGCGTTCGGGTTTCGAATCGCCGGAAGTGCAACTGAGCTGCGATGGGGGACAGTGGACCAGGCGTCTACCCAGCTGCGCAAGTGTTGCCGCTCGAATGGTGCAGATTGCTCAATTCGAGTCCTGTGAGGGGCTCGACCTTGGTCCTACTGATCCCGATTACCCGTCTCCGGAGGCGCGTGCGTTGCCCCCACGACAGCCTCGAAGGTGTCGACGATCAATTCGACCACCGCATCGAGTTCGAGATCCGGGGTGTCGAAGTACGCGTCGGCAGTGCGATCGAGAAAGCCGGTCCACCCGGAGATGGCGGCACTCTGCAACGGAGACAGGGGTTCCGAGAGCTCGGCGAGAGCCGCGACCTGCTGAGCGCCCTCCGCGCGGGCCTTCCGGACGGCGTCTTCGACGACGGAATCGCCCAGTTCTCCCTCACGGATCACCCGGACGTAGAGGGCGCGGTGGCGTTCGAGGAACTCGATGTGCCGGCGCACGAAACCTTCCACGCGAGCCCGCACGGACTGTTCACCGGCCTCGGGTTCCTGAAATTCGGCCAGGTTCGCCAGGACGTCGGCCAGCGCTGCCGCGACGAGGCCCTGTTTGTCGGTGAAGTAGTAGAACAGCAGCCCGTGGGCCACTCCTGCGCGACGAGATATGGCCGCTGCGCTGATGTCGGCGCTGTTGCCCTCGGCCAGTAGCTCGATCGCGGCGTCGATCAGGGCTTGGCGACGGTCTTTGCGAGGGCGGGCACGGTGGGACCGCTCGGCTCCGGGAGGCGGGTTGGTCGACACCGATCCGACATTAGCGCACCACACGCAGGCTCTCCTGACCATCGTTCAACTTCTTGACTAGTAGTCAAAGTGGACGTAGCGTCGGCCACACACAGGTGACCCGAAGAAAGGTCGTTCGATGAGTACGACGCAGGATGCAGAGAGTCGGAAAGCGCCCAGGGTGGCGCCCGATCTCATCGCCCACTGGGTGGTCAAGTCCGCTCGCACCGAGGAGATGGTGCGGTGGTACGGAGCGGTGTTCGGTGCCGAGATCGTCTATCAGGACGAGGGAATCACGTTCCTGACCTGGGACGACGAGTCGCACCGGTTGGCGATCATCGCAGTGCCGAAGCCCGTCAGGTTCCTGTTCCCGTTCGCCAAGTTCAGGCGCAAGGCCTACGGAATCGACCACATCGCGCTGACGTTCCACTCCCTCGAGCGGCTGCTGGAGAACTACGTGCGACTCAAGCGAATGGACATCCTCCCCGTCTGGTCGATCAATCACGGGCCGACGATCTCGCTCTACTACGAGGATCCCGACGGGGTGCGGCTCGAGTTCCAGGTCGAGAACTTCGACGCCGAGAACACCGCGGCATTCTTCTTCACCGAGGAGTTCGCCAAGAACCCCATCGGCGTCAACATCGACCCCGATTACCTGCTCAGTCAGCTGCGCAACGGCGTGCCCCACGAGGAGCTTCGCCGACGCGAGGCCGGAACTCGGCCCGGGCGTCCGGTCGTCGCGAACAAGAAGACCATCACGCCGAAAACTCTGTGACACAACAAGCTGCTGATCCAACGAGGGGGAGGAAGAATCACATGTCTGTCAACGTAGTTCGAACAGTCGACGGTTGGTGGCGTCTCGACGGCGACCGTGCAGTCCGCATCGACACCGAGGCCGAGACCACCCGCGAACTTCTCGCCGACCGCGGTGCCATCACCGGTGCATCGGGCGCGGGTACGAGTGTCGACGAGCTCGAGCTCGTCTCTCCGATCACCACGCCGTGTCGGGTGGTGGCGCAACTGCTCAACTATCGATCCCACGCGATCGATGCCGGCTCCGATCCGAACACGTTGCAGCCGACGTTCTTTCGTAAGTCCTCGGCGTCGGTCTCCGGCCCGTTCGATCCCATTCGTCAGCCTGCCGAGGTAGCGCTGCTGGATTACGAGATCGAACTCGGAATCGTCGTCGGTGCCGAGATCCCGGTCGGTACGACGGTCACCGACGACAACCTTTCGGACTACGTGGCCGGTGTGGTCGTGGCCAACGACGTATCCGCTCGTGAGATCCAGCTGACGAAGGTCCAGGTCTACGAGAGCAAGTCGTATCCCACGTTCACCCCGCTCGGCCCGAGGTTGGTGTTGTTGGACAACGACGAGCTCCGTCGCATCCCCGAGTTGCACATGACGCTGGCCGTCAACGGCGAGACCCGCCAGGATCAGACGATCGGCAACGACCTCATCACTCCGCCGGCCGAGGCGCTCACCAGGTTGGCCCGTTTTCAGAACATGACCGCCGGTGACGTTCTCCTCACCGGAACTCCCATCGGGACAGCCATTTCCGCGCCACCGAGGATCGTGCAGAAGATCGGTGAGCTGATTCCACCGGCTCTGAAGTGGAAGTTCTTCTTCGCCCGGCAGGCGAAGAATCCGAAGTATCTCTCGGTGGACGACGTGATCACCGCCGGTATCAGGACCACCGATGGGACCATCGATCTGGGAACTCAGGAGACGGTGGTCCGATGACTGCGCCGATCGTCGTGGTCGGGGCGGGGCCGGCCGGCTGTACCGCCGCATTGCTGTTGGCGTCCAGAGGGATTCACAGCGTCGTGCTCGAGCGACGAGGAGCGCCGCTGTTTCATCCCGCCGCGCACGTCATCAACGCCCGCACTCTCGAGATCTGGAACGAGTACAGCCCGGAGCTGGCCCGCTCCATCGCTGCGATGTCGCCACCGCACGAGACGGTCAATCTGATCAGCTGGTACGGCGATCTCGCGGACGAGGCCATCGGTTCGATCGACCTGCTCTCGGACCCCGAGCGCAAGGCCATCGTCGAGAGCCAGAGCCCGTTCCTGGTATCGCACATTGGTCAGCATCTGCTGATGCCGGCCCTGTGGGATGCACTCGACGCCGAACCGTTGGTCGAGTTCAGGCGCGGATGCGCCGTCGAGTCCGTCGAATCCGACTCGTCCGGCGCTCGTGTTCGTGGGCGTTGCGCGAGTGGCATCACCGACATCGAGGCCCAATACGTGCTTGCGTGCGACGGCGCCAACAGTGCGACCCGAGATGGTACCGGGGTGGGGCTGACCGGGCCGGTGCTGGCAAACATGGGTAGCGCCTTCTTCACCTCGAAGACGCTCTTCCCCGACGATTCTCGGCCGCTGCTCAGTTGGATATACACGCCCGAGCTGTGCGGCGTGATGATTGCGCACGCCGACCATCGATACATTCTGATGACTGCCTACCTGCACCCCGAGCAGGAGATCGCCAAGGACAGTCGCGCGTTCTGGTTGCGCACGTTGCCGAAGGTGCTGGGCGATCACGAGTTCGATCTGGAATCGACCGGAACGTGGGTGATGACCTCGCAGACCGCCGATGCGTTCCGACAAGGTCGGTTGCTCCTGCTCGGCGATGCAGCGCACCGGTTTCCGCACACCGGCGGTTTCGGCCTGAACTCGGGTGTTCAGGACGCCCACAATCTGGCGTGGAAGCTCGACGCCGTTCTGTCGGGCGACGCCTCCGATTCACTGTTGGACACCTACGAGACGGAACGCCGCCCGGTGGTGGAGAAGTTCGCCGAGCAGAGTGTGGCGAACCATTTCCGGATGGACGACATCGGCAAGAGGGTGGGCATCACCAACAAGATGTTGGCGAAGGCGACACAGGTGATGGGCCGTCCGCCGCTGAACAAGATTCCAGGAAAGTTGATCGCGCCGCTGGCGGCCGGGGCGACACAGCGGCAGATGGCGCGCTCGCAGAAGGTGAACCCCGGCGCTCCCGGTTCGGCTCGGCTTCGCCGCGAGATCGCCGACGCGATTCCGGGTCAGGTGGAGCACTTCGTCTCGATCGGCCTGCAATTCGGCTATCTCTACGCCGGTCCGTTGATCGCACAGGATCCTTCGGCCAAGCCCGCCGAAGACGTGGTGGATTACCTGCCCACCACCTACCCTGGTGCCCGCCTCCCACACGCGGTCCTGTCGGTGAACGGCACCTCGGTGGACGCGCACGACACGCTGGATCGAAACAAGTTGACGCTGTTGACGTTTGCTGGTCACGAGTGGGATCCGGTGGTCTCCGAGCTCGACGCAGGCGGCCCCGGGGTGGTCATGGTGGCGGCCGACGCGCCGTCGGGCATCGATCGTGGCCGGTTGATCGACCTGTACGAGGTCGGTACGTCCGGGGCGATACTGGTGCGACCCGACGGACATGTTGTCTGGCGTACACCAGGTTCGGCGAGCGAGGCCGGAACGGCGCTGGCCGATTTCCTCGAGACACGGTGGCGCAGCGTGTACGACGTCGCACGGTCCCGGATCTGACTGCCTGCGCAGCGTCGCACGAGAGATAGAGAGACAATGCCCCATCCCGACCGTGTACGTTGGCAGGGAATCGACTGGCAGAGCGCGACACGAGATGTTCTCCTGGAGGACAAACGAATTCGCTTGGTCGATCTGAACTCGAGCGGCAGCGGCGAGGTCGTGATCTTCCTCCACGGGATCGCGGCGAGTTGGCGTTGGTTCGTCCAGATCTTGCCGGAGGTGGCGCGGACGCATCGTGCGATCGCAGTCGATCTTCCGGGCTTCGGCGACTCGCAATTCTCCCGTGCCGGTGTGAGTTTCGAGGGCATGGCGCGTGCGGTGGCGGCGGTGTGCGATGCGCTCGAGGTGCCGAGGGCGACGGTCGTCGGGCATTCGATGGGCTCCATCGTTGCTACCCGCCTGGCGATCGAACGGCCCGATCTGGTCGAGCGACTCGTCATCACCGGTGGGCCGATACTGTCGCTCACCGGCCTGGTGAGAAGCCCGGTGAAGACCTTTCGTAACCAACCACGTTCGGTGGCAACACTTCTGATGGAGCTGGCCACGATCGGCATGCCACTTCCTGCACGGCTTGCCCGCAGAGTTGCGCATTCGCCCACTGCGCTGTCGTTGGTGCTCGGGCCGTTCGTGGAGGCACCGCGACAGCTGGACCCGCAGGTGATGGAACAGGTCATGGCCAAACTGGGCGCGACCGGGTCGTTTCCTGCCCTGCTGTCGACCTTCGCGAGCGATCCCAGTGCCGATCTGCACCGCATCACGTGTCCGACGCGGATCATCAGGGGACCGGGAGACCCCCTGTCTCCGCTGTCCGACGTCGAGCGTTTCCTGAAGGCGGTTCCCTCTGCCTCGTCGGTCGATATCGAGGGAACAGGGCACTGGCCCCACATCGAGATGCCCGAACGATTCCTCGCGGAACTCGAGGCATTTCTGAACGACCGGACGTGATGGATCCCGATACGGATGCGGACGGCCCCCGATACAGTGCGCGCATGCACAAAGTACCTCGCGCGATTCGGGCCCTCGGCATCAATGCGGTGCGTCTGTACAACCGCCTCGAAGTGTCCGTGGCGCAACCGGTTCCCGACGAGCCCGTGCTGTTCGTGTGCAATCACGGGTTCGGCGGAGTGATCGATCTGAACGTCTTCGCGTTCTCTGCGGCGTACGACGATCTGAACCTGTCCAGGGAGATCATCGCGTTGACGCACCAGATCGCGTGGACTCTGCGTGCAGGGAAATTGCTCGAGCCGTTCGGCGCTCGGCCTGCCGCTCGACAGAACGCTCTCGATGCATTCGAGGAGGGACACAATGTCCTGGTCTTCCCAGGCGGGGACCTCGATGCACTGAAGTCGTGGCGGCAACGCAACGAGATCGTCTTCGCCGGACGCAGCGGCTACGCCCGTCTGGCAATGGAGGCTGGGGTGCCGATCGTTCCGGTGGTGACCGCGGGAGCGGGTGAGTCTCTCCTCGTCCTCAGTAGCGGAAAGCGCATTGCCAAAGCTCTTCGGCTGGACAAGACGGCGCTTCGGGTCAAGACTGTGCCGCTGTCGGTATCGATTCCCTGGGGTGTCAATGTCGGGGTTGTCGGCTTGCTTCCGTATCTCCCGCTACCGACGAAGCTGCAGACGTCGGTTCTCGCGCCCATGCGTCCCGAGCCCGACGAGTCCGCAGAGGACTTCGCGCATCGCGTTCACTCTGCGATGCAGGCAGAACTCGACGAATTGACGAAGGATCGGCTGCCGGTGATCGGCTGAGCCGTCATCCCGGTCCTTCCCATCCGCACGCTTCACACGAGGCATAGATGCGGCTGTTGGCCGGTCCCACGGGCGGCGAATCGATGACGTTCTCACCCAACGTGACGTGGTCACAGATGGGGCACACTCCCCGATAGTCGAGGTTGAAACTGTAGGTGAGCACTCGGACTCGATCCTGTAGGTCATGTCGACGTGAGCGACAGTAGACCCCGAGCCCCCAGCTCGTCGACAGCCGATGTCGTGACTGTCCGGACCGTACCTTTCGGTTTGACATCGGGCGTACCGTGAGGGAATTCGGTGAAGGTCATCACCGTCGACAGGCCTCGCGCACGTCAACAGGTGTAATGACTGCACCATCTGGGACTCGATCCAATGACCGACCGAAAATTCGAGAACTCGACGCCGAAAGAAGCCAGAGCGGAAGCTGATTTCGACAAAGAAATCCTCGCGGCTCTGTCGGCACCGACCCGTCCTCCCTCTGCAGAGGGCTATTTCGCTGAGGACACGTTCGAGGCACTCGACGTGTTCCGTGGAATTCTGCTCGAACACAGTCGATTCGAGGCGCTCCTCCAAGGGCTCTGTGAGCAGGTCGTCGCTGCAGTACCCGGAGCGGAGATGGCGGGAGTCACACTGTTGCATCATGATTCGGAGAATCCTGAAACCGCAGCGTGTTCGGACGCGCGTGTCGTGGACATCGACATCGACCAGTACAACGCCGACGAAGGCCCTTGTCTCGAGGCCGCTCGAACCAACCGCATCGTCTGTGTCCGCGTCGACGAGGCCGCGGCCCGATGGCCGACGTTCGCAGCCGCGGTTTCCGGCCTCGGGGTCAAGAGCTACTTGTCCGCGCCTCTTGCAGTCGACTCCGAACACGCCGGATCTCTGAACATATACAGCTTCGACGGCGATGGCTTCAGCGACATCGACGAAGTTCTGGTGAAAATGTTCGTCACGGCGGTAGAAGCCGCGGTATGGAATTCACGACACACGGAAGAAGCGAAACAGGAGACAGCCGGCCTGCGCGACGCGATGAGAACCCGCGCTACCATCGAGCAGGCCAAGGGCATCTTGATAGCGGTGCGAGGTGTTTCTCCCGATGCCGCGTTCGCCGCTCTGGCCGAACAATCGCAACGAGAGAACACCCGGGTGGCGGTCTTGGCGGCGCGCGTCGTGAACTCTGCTGTGGAGAGCACACGTGAGCATCGGTGATGCAACTCGAATGGACGACCGGCCGTAGGGTCGGGGTCACGCCGCTCATGCATCACACACCATGGTTCAGCGAAACCGAACCGACCTGGTGCATCCCAGGTCGAGAAGGTCGAGTCTCATGACCGACACACCTATTCACGACGAACTGCAGAACTTAATGAAGATGAGCACGCGCGGTGGCGATCGGACGGTTGAACCCGTTGCCGCATCGGTTCCCGCCGAGGTGCCTGTGCACGCCCCCGCGCGACATCACAGAGCCTGACGTTACGGCCACCGCGCGTGCGGGGCCCGTTCTTCTCGCGCTCGTACCGGTCAGGCGGGCGGTTGGGTTGTGGGGTCGATCGCTGCGTGTACTCCGCGCCTGTAAGACGTCGGAAGCTCGCGGCTGCACAAAGTTTCGGCCTCGTCGGCGGAGATCCCGAGTGCTCGCAGCACGCGCTGTGTCGTGCCGTCCACTGTTGTCGCTTCGTCACGCTCGGGTTGGGCGAGCAGCAGTCGCCCCATGGACAGCAGGGAGCCGGCCACGATCGCGAGTGCGACATCTGCGTCGTCCACATCGAATCGCCCTTGGTCTGCGGCCGATTCGATATCGCGGCGTGAACGCGGTGCCAGGCCACCGGCTGCTGCAAATGCCGCAGCCTCGGAGTTGAGCAGAACGCGACTCAGTTCCGGCTCGAGGCGGAACAGTCGTCCGGACAACCGGAAGGACTGCGTGAATTTCTCGACGGGGTCGTCCAGGCCGACAGTGAGCGAGTCGAGGAAGTCGCCTGCGGATTCGAGGGCCGCGTCGATGGCGGCCTGCCACAGCTCTTCTTTGCTCTCGAAGTAGTTGTAGAACGATCCATTGCTGACGTCGGCGGCCTGGGTTATTTCCAGAACGGGTGCGTTGGTTTTGCCGCTCGCCAGGAATCCTTGCGCGGCCCGAACGAGAGCGGCTCTGGTGCGGGCCTTGCGGCGCTCGACACGGTTGCCTTCGGTCACGGTGTGCTCCTGCTCTGGAAGGTGGTGACGGCAGCCTATCGCGATAAATATTGACGAATTCGTCAAAAAAGCTTGACGCGGCGAGGTGCGGTGAGTGACGATATCGTCAATGTCTGGCGGACCTCGCCGGATCCGTGGCCGCATCGAGGACTTGATGAGAACCGACGTGTCGATTCCCCAGTACCGCAGAAACATCTACTCCACCGACGCCATTCTCGATCCGTACCCGCACTACGCCAGGTTGCGGCAGCTGGGCTCGGTGGTGTGGCTACCGGGTCAGCAGGTGTTCGCGATCCCTCGGTATGCCGAGTGCAAGGAAGTACTGCTCGACGACGAGACCTTCATCTCGGGTGACGGCGTCGCGCTCAACCCCATCGCCAACCGGCTCGGCCGGGGCACGACCCTCAACAGCGATGGCGACGAGCATGCATCCAAGCGCGCGGTTCTGGCTCACCGTCTGACTCCGCGAGCAGTTCGAAAGATGACCACGGCAATCTCGGAGAAGGCGGAAAGCATCGTCGACGCCGCGTTGAGCAAACAGGACGTCGACGGAGTCGACGATCTCGCGACGGCGCTGCCCATGTCGATCGTCCCTGATCTCGTCGGCTGGCCTGAGGATGGCCGCGAGGACCTTCTACGTTGGGCCGGAGCAACTTTCGACTCACTGGGCCCCGTCAATCGGCATTCGGCCACCGCGGTCAAGGCCGCCATCGAGATGCTGAGTTTCTCGAAGCGGGTGGTGCGTGAGCGGTCGGTCCTGCCCGGAAGTATGGGCGAGGACGTGCTGATCGCCGCCGACGAGAATCGACTCGAGAAATCGGCGTGCCCGGCACTGATGATCGACTACCTCGGACCGTCACTCGATACCACCATCGGAGCAATCTCCGGCGCACTGGACCTGTTCGCTCGACATCCCGAGCAGTGGCAGGCGTTACGGCAAAACCCGGACCTGATCCCCAACGCCGTCAACGAGGTGGTCCGGTACGAGTCACCCATCCGAGCATTTTCTCGACGGGCTGTGCGCGATGCCGATATCGGCGAATCGAGAATTCCAGCAGGAGCCCGTGTGCTGGTGATCTACGCGTCGGCGAATCGAGACGAGCGGGAATGGGGCAACCCCGACGCCTTCGACATCACCCGCGATGCGGCCCGCCAGCTCGGCTTCGGCTCGGGTACGCACGGCTGCGCCGGCCAAGGATTGGCGCGCCTCGAAGCGCAGGCCATGCTCCGGGTGCTCGCGCGCCGGGTCGAACGAATCGTCCCCTCGGGAACACCGAAGAGGGCCGTCAACAACGTCATTCACCGATACGAACAACTGCCGCTGAAACTGGTGGCTGCAGAGAGGACATCGCAATGAGAATCGACGTCGACTGGGATCGGTGCGAAGGGCATGGCATCTGTGCCGATCAAGCTCCCAAGGTTTTCAGCCTGGACGACGAGGGCGAGCTCCACTACGCCTTCGACGGCGGCGACATACCCGACGGTCTTGCCTCCACGGCACGTTCGGCGATCGGAGCGTGTCCGGTGGCAGCTCTCCGAGAGAGCAAGTGAGCGCCACCGACCGTCGCATCGTCATCGTCGGAGACTCCATCGCCGGGTGTACCGCCGCCCGTGAGCTCCGCGCCCGCGGGCACCGGGGTTCGATCGTCATGATCGGTGCCGACGCCGACGGCTGCTACGCGAGACCGCCGTTGTCGAAGCATGTGCTCAAAGGTGAAGCAGCCGAGGCCGAGACGTGGGACATCTCGGATCTCGACGTCACGGCGATCGTCGATCCGGCGGTGTCGTTGGACGCCACACGACGAACGGTCACCACGACGGCCGGAATCGACGTTCCCTACGACGCTCTGATCGTGGCCACGGGAGCGTCCGCCCGGCGCATCGCCGGTCCGGATCAGTCGGGTGAGACGGTGCTGCGGACCTTCGCGGACGTCCGTGCCCTGCGTCCGGCACTGGACAATGCCGCGACCGCGATCGTGGTGGGTGCAGGATTCCTCGGCATGGAGGTCGCCAGTGCCTGCGCTGCACGCGGGATAGCGGTGACCGTCGTCGATGTGGATCCACCGTTGCAACGGCTCCTGGGTTCCTTCCTGTCCGACGCGATAGTCGCGCGAGCCGAGGCTGCCTCGGTCGAGTTCGTGCGGGCGGACGCCCCCGTCGCGTTGGTGGGTGACCCCGTCACGGGTATCGAGTTCGCAGATCGAACGCTGACTGCCGATCTTGTTGTCACCTGCGCCGGTGACGAGCCGCAGACGGGTTGGTTGGACGGTACCGGTATCGCGGATCGGATCGGGGTCGGGATCGACTACCGTTGCGCTACAGACATTCCCGGCATCTACGCGGCCGGGGATGTCGCGTACTCGCGCACAGCGTCCCGTCGAGCACCGTTCTGGTCCAATGCCGTTGCGCAGGGCAAAGTTGCCGCAGCCTCCGCGCTCGGCATCGAACCGACCTGCGCACCCACCGACGACTACTTCTGGACCGAAATCCTGGGGTTGTCCATTAAAGTCGTCGGTCCTCTACCCCTGCAGGGAGATCCGACCGTTCTGGAAGGATCCGTCGACGACGGGTCTGCCCTGTTGCAGTGGAGCCATGAGGACGGCCGCACCACCATCGTCGCATTCGGCATCAAGAAGCCCGCCGGTCTGCTCCGGCGGTTGGCTCGCAAGAACACTCTCTCCACTACCTGAGGAACGCATTCATGACTACTGGCTCCACACTTGTACGACGCCTGCCCGAAATCGTCGGATTGGGCCGTGCCGCAATCGGAATCGCCCACATGATCGCGCCCACTCGCGCCAACGAACTTCTCGCCGGGCCCGACGCAGCAGTGGCGACCACGCGAGCTGCCGCCCGCACCTTCGGAATTCGCGAGATCTACATCGGAGGCGGGCTGTTTGCGGCCACCATGTATGCACCGAAGTTGGTGCGCCCCTTGCTGCGCGCCGGGGTGGCCGTCGATGTCTGGGATGCCGGTGCGTTCGCCCTGACGGCGTATCTGCCGCAGCGGACGCGGGTGGCCGGGTGCGCCATTGCCGGAGGGTTCGCTATTGCCGGTGTCCTTGCCGACACTCAGCTCTGACGACGGGGGGAGGGGCTGTCAGAACACCAGTGAGCGCGCAGGCAGCCCCGCCACTCCTTCTCTGGCGAAGGCTGCCCATGTTCGACGGACTCTGGCGGCCAACGCCGACGGCGGTGTGTTGCCCGCCAACATGGGCGCATCCGACCATGCTTCACCGAACAGCAGCGGCAGTTCGATGCAGTGGCACGCCCCCAGAGGAGCACCTTTCGGTGCCCAGTCGACTCGATACGATGCGACCTGACCACCGGCGCGGTGCCACATCTTCACCATCGAATCCACGCCGAACAGCAGGTTGGTGACGAGACGGACGACCGGAGCGGTGAGCGTCGAACTGACAATTCCGAACCTGTTGAGCCACAGCATGCTTGTCACGATGTCCACGAACGGGGCAGCATCGTCTCTGGTGTGGCCGATCAGCAGTTCGACGCGAGTGGCAGTGGCGCGTAGGGCGGCGTCGGGGTCACCGGAGAGGGGCTCGAGGTGCGCAACCGGCCCGAACGGCATTCCGCCCGCGGCACCGAACCTGCGCACAGCCTGTGTCACGGCCCGCTCGGCATCCAGAACATCCGACGCAGGTGCGGTGGCCGGGTCCGTGGAGAACCGAGCTGCGAAAGCCTTTCGCGCTGTGGCGTACAGAGCAGAACGGCCCGATCGCAATCCGAGTGGTGCGCTCTGCACGATGGCTCTGGTGAACAGCCCTGCAGCCGCCTCACACGCCATCAGGGAGAGAATGGCATCGCCGCCCGCGGACTGACCGAACAGGGTCACGTTGGTGGGGTCACCGCCGAATCGAGCGATGTTGGTCGACACCCAGTGCAGTGCGGCAATCTGATCCTGAACGCCGATGTTGCTGTCCCCCGTGTCTTTAGGGGTCAGGTAGCCGAAACCGCCGAGCCGAAAGGTGACGCTGACGACCACCACGCCCTCCCGGACGAGGTGGTCTGCGTCGTACTTCTCCGCCTCCCCACCGCCGGAGACATAGCCGCCACCGTGCAGCCACACCATGACCGGAAGTCCCTCGGCCGCAACAGGAGCGGTCACCGACAGCACGAGACAGTCCTCGCTCTGGTCGAGTGTGTCGATTATCGGACCGGTGACGTTGTCGAGTCGGGACGGGATTTGAATGCAGGCCGGGCCACGGCGGGTGGCGTCCCGCGTCGTCCCCGGGGTGTTCACCGGTTGTGGCTTCCGAAAGCGCGTGGCGGTGGCGTAGGGAATTCCCCGTGCGTGGATCAACCCGTCGGCCTCGATCACGTCGAGATCTCCACTGGTCGTACCGGTGATCGTTCGCCGCGTCGATCCGGCCGTCATGTCGTCGTTCAAATCCAGAACCCCCCTGTGTCGAACAGTGTGAGCATATCGTTCGCCCGTGGCGTCATACTCGGACCATGCGGTCCAAGCAGAAGATTCTCGACGCCACACTCGGGTTGATCGCCGAGTCCGGCTTCGAGGGCGTCACGATCGCGGCAGTGGCTCGGGCAGCCGGTGTCACCCGTCAGACGGTGTACTCGATTGTCACCACCCGCGAGGACATGATCTCCGAGGCCATGATCGGACTCGTCGTCGATGTCATGGGTGGGATACGGGACAAGGCCGATCGGGCCGAGACTCCGACGCAGTTCATCGTCGAGACGATCGTCGCCGCACGCCATCTCATTCGGCGCGAACCGGTTCTGAATTCGTTGCTGCGCTCGGGCAACGCGAACCCGCTCTTCGACGCGGACATGATGGAGCGTGCGCTACCGGTGGTTCGTCAGTTCCTGGACGGATACGTCGAGCGCAATCCCGGATTCGATTCCGCGCAGTTCGACGGTATCGATGGAGTCCTCGTTCGGGTGGCGCTGTCGGTCATCCTGTTCGACGACCCCTCCATTCACGAGGACGACGGTTTGCGTCGCTACCTCGAGCGGTGGTTGATTCCCGTTCTGCCGTTTGCTCAGCCTGGAAAACTTGACACCTGAGGACACATCTGTCTAGTTTTGCACGGCGCGCACGTGTGGCCCGAGTCTCGGTGCGTGCTGTCCACAACCCTGGGGGGAACGTGTCGAATCTGAACCGTCGGTCATTTCTGGGCGCTACTGCAGTTGCCGGCCTGGCCGCAGTCGCGGGTACCGGGGTGGCCCGGGCAGGGGTCAGAACTCGCATTCCGCTCACCCGGGAAGACCATCGGGTGGTCGTGATCGGGTCAGGATTCGGCGGTGGCGTCGCAGCGTTGCGGTTGGCCGAGGCCGGCATTCCCGTGCTGGTGCTCGAGCGCGGAAGACGTTGGCCCACAGGGCCGAATGCAAACACCTTCCCCAATGCGACCGCGCCGGACAAGAGGATGCTGTGGTACGGCTCCAGCCCCAATCTGTTCGGTAGGCCCGTTCCGTTCGATCCGTACGTCGGACTGCTCGAGGCCGTTCCCGGTGACAACATGACCGCGCTGTGCGCCGCCGGTGTGGGCGGCGGGTCCCTGATCTATCAGGGAATGAGCTTGCAGCCGTCGCAGGCCGTGTTCGAGACGCACTTTCCGGTCGAGCTCGACTGGAAGAGGTTGAACGAAGTCCACTACCCCCGCGTCGCGCGAATGCTGCAGCTCGCGCAGGCCCCCGATGAGTTGATCGACACTCCCAATTACCAAGCGGCGCGGGTGTTTGCGGACAGTGCGCGGCGGGCGGGACTGCCGGTGTCGAAGATTCCGATGCCGATCGACTGGAACTACGCGCTCGACGAGACGCGTGGGGTGATGACGCCGTCGTACACCAACGGTGCCGGTGCCTTCGGAGTGAACAACGGCGGCAAGCATTCTGTCGACGTCACCTATATCGCGGCCGCCGAGGCGACCGGCCTGGCCACCGTGGCGACGCAGCACAACGTCACGCATGTCGAGCGCGCCGCCGACGGTCGCTGGACCGTCCACGTGGACCGAATCGATTCCGACGGAACGGTGTTGGAGAACAAGATCCTCACCACCGGTGCGCTGATCATGGCGGCGGGAAGCCTGAACACCACCAAAATGCTCGTTCGCGCGAGCGCCACCGGGGCCGTTCCCGATCTGCCGGACGAGCTGGGGCAGGGCTGGGGCACCAACGCCGATCGCATCTACGTGTGGTCCAGCGTCGAGCAGAATTTCGGTACGCCGCAGGGTGGTCCGGTGGTGTTCGGCAGCTTGAACTGGGACGACCCGCGCACTGCCCACACCGTCATCCAGGCATCGATACCGCCACTGTCCTTCGATGCCCGCAGCACCATGCTCGTCGGATACGGAGTCAGCGACGGGCGTGGCCACTTCGGCTACGACGCCGCGCGAGACCAGGCCCAGCTGCACTGGCCGGCCAACGGCGACTCCGTCATTCAGGACGGATCCATCGACCCGACGGTTCGCCGCATCGCCGGCACCGGCAGCATTCTCACCGACACCAATGCGCTGTTCCCGTCCACCTGGCATCCGTTGGGCGGGGCCAACATCGGCCCGGTGTGCGACCTCGACGGCCGCGTACACGGCCAACGCGGACTGTACGTGCTCGACGGTGCGCTGATGCCCGGCAACACCGCGGCCTGTAACCCGTCCATGACCATCGCCGCGCTCGCCGAACGAGCACTGGACAACATCGTGGCCCGCGACCTCGGCACAGTCATCTGACACGGAAGAAAGAGACCGATGCACCCGTATCGCAACATGATTCGTGTTCTCGTGTGCACCGCACTGCTTGCATCCTCGGTTGCTGCGCTCAAGACCATTCTCGAGCATCCGTTTCTGCGCACGGAGTCGTTGACGAAGGGCGGCAAGTCGATGCTGGAGAATCTGCGTGCCATTCCCCAGGTCGGTGGGATCTTCGACGAGCAACGAATCGGCCGACATACACCTAACGCTCCGGTGTTGATCACCAGTGGAATCAACGACGACACCGTGCCGTACGGGCAGGCCCGACGGTTGGCGGAAGACTGGTGTGGTGCCGGTGCGGCGGTCGAATTCCACAGCAACCCACTGCCGCCGATTCTGCAGGGTGCGGTGTTGCCGAACCACTTCGGACCACAGTTGATCGACGGTTACGGTGGAGCAGCTGCCCAGTTCTTGATGGACCGGTTCGCCGATCTCCCGGTGGCAGCATGCGCTTTCGACTGATCCCCGACCGCTGGCGATGGCGGGAGATGCGAGAGTTCCTTCGACGCAACCGTATCGACGGTGCCCTGAGCGTCGAGCAGCGGGTGAGTGACTATCTCGCCGTCGCCGACGCATTCGGGCTCACCTGGCCACGAGACGAGTCGCGTCTGCACGCACTGCTTCTCGGTTTCGGAGAGTCCGATCCCTCGGCGGCGAGCAGGTTGGTCGGACAGAATGCAGTGTCGGTGACGCTGTGCCCGGTCATTCCGATGCGGGCCCGTGCTACCGATTAGGGACGCCTCCCACCGGCGACACGCATCGCGTCGGATCCGGGCTGTCATCGACTCGGGTGGTCCGACCATCGTGTTTCAGCCGATCATTCGCGCCGGCGACGGCGCGATCGAGGGATACGAGGCTCTGTCGCGTTTTCCGGAAGGCGGAGGCACCACCGAGAGTTGGTTTGCCGAATCCGTGCACTGTGGACTCGGGGCAGCTCTCGACACGTCTGCCGTCATGAATGCTCTCGAGGAGTCCGCTCAGCTCCCGTGCGGATCGTTTCTCGCCGTCAATCTTTGCGCCGCAACACTAGTGGCCGATTTCGCGCTGGTTGGCCACCTCGTGGAATTCCGGCAGCGACGGCACCTGATCGTGGAGATCACCGAGCACGCCACCATCGACGACGAGGTGGGGGTGCTGGCGGCATTGGCCGAGCTCAGACGCGGCGGCGTCGACATAGCCGTCGACGATGTGGGCTCGGGCTATGCGGGTCTGCGACGACTGGTGCTGCTCGAACCCGACGTCATCAAGCTCGACGCGTTCGTCGTGCACGAGATGGGCACGAACCCGACCAAAACAGCGGTGGCCGAACTCATCCTGGAGTTTGCACGAAAAACCAATGCTCGCTGCGTGTTCGAGGGTATCGAGACCGACGACGATATCGAGGCCGCCACGTCGATCGGGGCCGACTTGCTGCAGGGCTATCGAGTGGGTCGCCCCGCAGCGGTGCATCAGTTCACGCGGGACTGACTGCTCCTTCCGCCTAATTTAGGCGATGTTAGGCGTAAGCTAGGCGTTCAGGGGACGGCGGGTCGAGTTACACGGCCTAAATTCACCGATGCTAGTTGCAAATTAGTCGAACGAGGAGTCACCATCAAGACACCCGCGCCGCCGCCATCCTTCGAGTCGATCGCGCGAAAAATTCAACTGTCGGACAACTCTGCGCGCATGTTCGAGATCATGACCCTGACCAGCAATGTGGCCACCGGTGAGTACATGGCCTGGGACAGGTTGCGGTACAAGACGCCCCCTGCAGGCTTGACCCACGAGGAGTGGTGGTTCGGGGTGAAGGTCGCACGATCGAGCTTGCTGCGACCGCTCCCACTTCAGAGCGTCGACGGTACGTTCTTCTCGTATGCCCTGCCGGATCAGGTGCTCAGGCTGCTCGACGACGTCACCAAGCGAGCCAGCGGTCAGATTGCAGCGCCCGAAGAGATTACCAATCCGGCGACAAAGAACAAGTACGTCGTCAGTTCGCTCATCGAGGAAGCGATCACATCGAGTCAGCTCGAAGGGGCAGTTACAAGTCGTCGCGATGCCAAGAAGATGATCAAGAACAAATCCCGGCCGCGAAATCGTAGCGAACAGATGATTTTGAACAACTATCATGCGATGCAGCATATTTCCGAAAACCAGCATGCGGAGTTCACGCCAGAAGCTATATGTGAGCTTCATCGGATCGTGACGGACGGGACGCTGGACAATCCGGATGCAGCCGGAGCCATCCAAAGTGATCCCGATCCAGCCGACCGGGTGAGGGTCTTCGGCGAGCAGGATCAAGTCCTTCATGCGCCGCCTCCGGTGGACGAGCTGCCTGGTCGGTTGCAGACCCTGTGTGACTTTGCCAATGCCGGTCCCGAATCGGATCCATATGTCCCGCCTGTAGTCCGGGCTCTCACTGTGCATTTCATGGCGGGATACGACCACTATTTCGAGGATGGAAATGGCCGTACTGCACGTGCGCTCTTCTACTGGAGCATGCTCAAGCAGGGCTACTGGCTGACTGAATATTTGACAATATCTCGAATATTGAACACGGCACACTCACAATATGCCCGGTCATTCTTGTTGTCAGAAGATGACGGTGGCGATTTGACGCACTTCATCATCTATCACCTGGGAATCATCCAACGTGCGTTGAACGACTTGAACGAACATTTGGAGCGTAAGGCATCGGAACTGGTGTCAGCGCGGGATTGGCTCTCGGGAGCACACGGCGAACTGAATCACCGGCAAATAAATCTGCTGGAAGGTGCGGTGAAGAACGCGGCGAACGACTACACCGTGAACAGTCATCAGCGAACACACGGCGTTGCCATGCAAACTGCACGGAGCGATCTCTACGACCTCGAGCAACGCGGGTTCCTGACCAAAGTCAAGCGGGGTAAAGCCTTCGTATTCTTACCGGCCCCGGATCTGCATGAGCGCTTGACCGAAGCATGACACACGGTCAGGCCGCGAGCGGGACCACCGTTCCCGGCTCCGCTCCCAACATTTCGTCGAGTGCGACTGGCGCACGCTGATGGACCGCATGATTCTCCCACGTCGGCCCGGATTGCGGCCCGCAACTGATGCTCCACTCGACGGCTTCGTAGCGGGAATCCCACGACCAGTGCTCCGGAGTGGAGCAAATTGCTCACCCCGGAGCCGATCCGACCACAGCATTGCCTCGGCGCGACGCAGTTCAGGCCTGGGTAACCATTTTCACGTGCGGGATTCCCGCTTCCAGGTATTGCTCTCCCACTCGAATGAATCCGAAACGCCCGTACCAGTTTTCGAGGTGCGCTTGAGCGGAGATTTCGACCACCCCTGGGTATGCCGTCAGTGCGGCCTCGACGAGTGTGCCGGCATAGCCGCGTCCGCGACCCGCAGTCGCGGTCGCGACGCGGCCGATGTGGACCGTGTCGTCGACGAGGACGCGGAGGGTGGCCAGCACTTCGCCGCTCTCGTCCTGGATCCAGAACAACTCGGTCGTCGGAAGTAGGTCCGCGCCATCGAGTTCGGCCTCGTCGACGATCTTCTGTTCGTGTACGAAGACCGCGACCCGAAGCGCCATGATGCGGTACAGGGTGCTCGGGTCTACGCCGGCAAGCGGAGCATGGTGGAGGGCGGGCATGAGGTCCGTTTCGTCAGGGGAGTAGAACGATCTTTGCACGGTGAGCACCTCGGATCACTGTTGCGGGTTGTGTTCCTCGCGCAGTTTGCGTCCCTGCTCGACGGCCTGCGCATCCTTCTCGTCGTTCTTGTCCGATACTCGGGTGTCGCGCGGCGGCAGTTGGAGTCGCTTCTCGGCGACGATTCCGGCTTGGAGTTGACGGCCACGTTCGAGTTCGGAATCCAGTTCGGCTCCGAAGAGCAAGGCCAAGTTGGTGATCCAGAGCCAGAGCAGGAACACGATGGCACCGGCGAGTGAGCCGTAGGTCTTGTTGTAGCTGGAGAAGTTGGCGACGTAGAAGCCGAATGCGATGGTCGCCAGAATCCATACGATGATGCCCACCGCGGCACCGGAACTGATCCACTTGAACTTGGGCTGCTGCACATTCGGCGTCGCGTAGTACAGAATCGCGACGGCGAGCACGACGACGATCAGAACCAACGGCCAGCGAGCGATGTTCCAGATCGTCAGTGCGGTATCGCCGAGTCCGACGGCGTCTCCCACAGCTTTGGCCACGGGGCCGCTGATCGCCAGCATGACGGCGGCCAGGGCGATGAGTACCAGCGCGATGAGAGTCACCAGGAGCATCACCGGGCGTAGCTTCCAGATGGGCCTGCCCTCGTCCACCTCGTACATGCGGTTCATCGCGCGGCCGAATGCGCCGACGTAGCCGGACGCAGACCACAGCGCACCGGCGATACCGATGATCAACGCAAAACCTGCTGTGGGTGCCTGCACCAGCTGTTCGATCGGTTCACGCAGGGTGTCGACCGCCGATTGGGGTCCGAGATCGCCGACGATCTGCAGTACGCCGTCGACTGTTGCCCGTCCCTGCCCGAACACACCCAACAACGAGACGATGGCCAGAATCGCGGGGAACAGGGACAGTACGGCGTAGTAGGTCAGCGCGGCTGCCAGGTCGGTGCACTGATCCCGAGAGAATTCACGAGCCGTCTTCTTCAGTACGTAGATCCACGAGGGTTTGGTCAGATCGGCAGGTGAGTCTGCCTTGCGGGGATCATCGGGGTCGGCTTCGGTGGGTGCGGGATCGGTTGCTTGGTCTGCCATCAGGAGTGCATACCCGGCCTTTGTCGATGAAAACAGAGCCGGCTACTTCGCAAGTCGACGCAGCGCGACCTGTGCTGCGTTGTAGCCGCCCATTCCGTGCACTCCTCCGCCCGGAGGTGTTGCCGCAGAACAGATGTAGACCCCGTCGATGCCGGTCCAGTACGGGTTGACGCTCACGCGCGGGCGCAAGGCCACCTGGCCCGGATCGTTGGAGCCGGTGATGATGTCACCGCCCACGTAATTGGGGTTGTACGTGGGCATCTGCGTGGTCGAGCGAACTGCCCGCGCCACGATGCGTTTCCGAACCCCCGGCGCGAATCGTTCGATCTGATCGATGATCGCCTCGCTGGCGTCGCCGGTGTATTCGTTGGGGACGTGGGCGTAGGCCCAGATCGGGTGGATGTTGCCCTGCGAGCGGGTGGGGTCCGCCAAGTACTGCTGGCCGAGCAGTACGAACGGCTTTCGCGGCATGGCGCCTCGGTGCACATCACGTTCCGCGGCGGCGACCTCCTCGAAAGTGCCTCCGAGATGGACGGTTCCGGCGCGTCGGGCACTGTCGTTGGTCCAGGGAATGCCGTCCTCGACGGCAAGATCGAGCTTGAACGCACCGGGTCCGTAGCGCCACCGACGGTAGGGTCGTGCCACTCGCCGGGGGAGGGCATCGCCTGCGATATCCGCGACTGCGGTGGGGGAGAGATCCAGCATCACGATGTCGCTCGTCGGAATCTGTTGCAGCCGAGTCACTCTGACGCCGGTCTCGACCTTCCCGCCGTTTTCGGTGAGGATCGACACGAGCGCATCGCTGATTGCGCGTGAGCCACCTTCGGCCACCGGCCAGCCGTACTTGTGACCGGCCGCGATCATCATGACTCCGACGGCGGAGGTGGTCGGCCGAGTCAGTGGATACAGCGCGTGGGCCGCGACACCGGAGAACAACGCGCGCGCCTCGGGTGTACGAAACCGGCGGGCGGTCAGCGACGCCGGTGCCAGCGCGTTGAGGCCGAACTTGGTCAACGTGATCGGGTGCCGCGGAACATGCAGCAGCGGCCGGAAGAAGTCGGTAGTCAGGTCGTCGAAGCGATCCGACAGTGGCCCGAAGAACCGTTGCCAGGCTGCGCCGTCGACCCCGAGTCCGGCTGCGGTCTCGGTGATGGACCGATACAGCACCCCGGCGCTGCCGTTGTCGAGGGGTTGCACCGCGTCGATCTCCGGGTACTTCCACGTCAGGCCGTGGGCCTCGAGATCGAGACTCGCGAAGAACGGTGATGCCGCGCCCACCGGGTGTACGGCCGAGCAGTCGTCGTGCAGCACTCCCGGCAGGGTCAGCTCGGAGGTTCGGGTGCCGCCGCCGACCGTGTCGGCCATCTCGAGGACCGTCACCTCGACGCCTGCCTTCGCCAGCGTCACCGCAGCGGCGAGACCGTTGGGACCCGATCCGACGACGGTCGCCGTGGTCACGGTCGATCCACCGCGTCGGTGACGGTGCGGTGGCTCTGAGTTCCTCGGTGCATCGGCTGACCTTCGCTCATCGGGGTGGGACCAAGAGGTGAACCCTCTCGACCAGGCTCAGTGCGGTGTCGGCATCCCCGCCTTCGAACACCGCAGTGTGTATTCCGCGCATGGCACCGGTGAGCAGGTGCGCTGCAGCGAGTACGTCTGTGTCGCTGTCGATTTGGTGTGCTTCTGCGGCGGCCCGGAGCAACTGGGAGATCGCGAGGACGAAACTGTCGTGCCACCGTTCTGCCGAGCCCTCGGATCTCGGTACTCCCAGATTGCGGAACAGTACGTGTGTGCGCGGGGAGTCGTAGATGCTCTCTGCCGCGATGCGAAGAAACGTCTGCAGCTGCTCGAGTGGGGTGCCCGGCCAGGTGGCGGCGACCGATTTCTCGTGGATGCGGTCTATCAGCACGGTGGCGGCGTCATCGACAGCGGCTTGGAAGAGCACGCGTTTGGTGGGGAAGTGGTGGAATGCGGTTCTCGGTGCGAGACCGCATCGGAGAGCGACACTTTCGATGGTGATGTCGGCGTAATCGGCGTCTCGCAGTAGGTCCTGGGTGGCCTCGATCAGTCGGGCCGCCGCGGGCCCGGGCTCGTCGGTAGTCGACGACCCGGCCCAGCGGTAGAGCGTGGTGGTGTGGATGCCCAGTGAAGTCGCCACGGCGGCCGGGCTCTCGGAACCGCCGAAAGCCCGTGCGACCGCTTGCCGACGATCGGCGAGTGTGAATCTGGAGACCCTGGCCATGCTGGTGACACTACATTCCTCGTGAGGTGCCTGGACGGTGCTGAGTTCGGCCGGGATCTAGTGGAGCATCCGGGCGAGGACGGGCAGCAGAATTCGCGCGGGGACCAGACCGGCCGCGATTGCCTGAACGGTGTTCATCCGGCCCGAAACCACCTGCGGGCGAGACCGTCTGGAATCGAGCGTGCGCATGGCAGTGGCGACCACCTCGGTCGGTGTCTGGTAGCTGCCGGTTGCTGCGGCGGTGTCTCCGATGACATCGAAGAACTCGGTACGGGTGGGGCCCGGATTGAGTGCGAACACTCTGACTCCGTGCTGGGCCGACTCGAACCACAGCGACTGACTGAAACTGAGCACGAATGCTTTGGCGGCCGCATACACCGCCAGTGACGGGACGGGCTGGAACGCTGTGGTGCTGGCGACGTTGACGATGGTGCCGCTCGAGCGGGCGATCATGTCCGGCAGAAACGCCGAGCAGATGTCCACGACCGCGCGGATGTCGACGGCGATGAGGCGCTCGAAGTCGTCGGCGTCGCTGTCCACGAACGGTCCCTGTACGGCGAACCCTGCGTTGTTGACGACGAGATCGATCTGCTCGGGCACCACCTCACGGAGTCGGCGTCCGCTCGCTTCCTCGGACAGGTCCCAGGCCACTGTGCGGCAATGGATTCCGTGGTTCTGCTCGAGTTCCGTCGCCAGTGTGGTCAGCCGGTCTTCTCGTCGGGCGACGAGTACCAGGTCGGAGCCGCGGGCGGCGAGCGCTCGGGCAAATTCTTCACCGATCCCCGAGCTTGCGCCGGTCACCAGCGAGCGGCCCGGCCGGTAGCGAGACCCTCGGAGGTTCATCGGCTCGCCCCGAGGGGAATGCCCCCGAGCTCAGCGGCCGAGCGCCGTGCGAACTGCTCGTACGACGTCGGTGTGTGTCCGAGCAGCTTCGGCAGAACCGTCAGGTCTCCGGCGGGGAGTCCGTAGCCGTCGTAGTGGGTCATCATCGTGCGGTACGCCTCGCGTGCATCGGCCGGCCAATTCTTCATGTCACGGGGGTTGGACGCAGCCTTGGCACCGCGAACGAGGTGGCCGATGGAGTTCAGTTTCGTCGATTGCACCGCATGCCCGACCACCGAGGCCACTGCAGGCAGCACGTTCAGCGAGTTCGTCAACGACGAGGGCGGGATCCGAATGGCGGTGACGCGGTGGCCGAGCACGTCGGACCAGATCTCTGCCATCTCGTGTCGGGTGAGTTCCACCGTGGACAGGTCGTAGACGCGATCGGTGTGCGGCGTGGGGTCGACGAGGATGTTCGCGGCTGCTTCGGCGACGTCGGCAACGTCGACGACACCCATGACACTGTCCGGTGAAACCGGGTACGGCATGACTCCGGCCTGCAGAAATTCCCACACTTCCAGGTAGTTCTGCATGTAGTGGGACGGCCTGAGCACCGTGGTGGGAATTCCACTGCTGCGCAGAATTCCCTCGGCGATGTCTTTCTGGTGGTGGTGCGTCAGTTGATGCAGGTTCGGATGAATCACGGAATGGAAAACGATGTGCTGCAGCCCGTTTACCGGTCCGATTGCGATCAGATGATCGATGATCGGCCTCTCGTCGATGATCTGCGTCGGTGCCGCGTGGTAAAGGACGTCCGCCCCGGTGAGGGCGTTACGGAGCGTTTCCTCGGATCTGAGATCGCCTACGACGACCTCGACGGCTCCGTCCTGGCGGGTGGTCGCAGCTTGCGCCGCGTTCTTGACGACTGCTCGAACCGGCACGTTCTGCGTGGCGAGCTGTCGAACGAGCAAGCGGCCGGCACCACCCGCGGCACTGGTCACTGTGATCATGGGGCCTCCTCGATGGTGGGCTCGGCGGACGCTGAGCCTGATTGCACATATTGCACAGTGAATGTATATAACGCAAGGATTCCTCCGCGCAGAAACAAAAATCCGGTGCAGCCAGCCGCGCTCAGCGCGGTCAGCTGCACCGGATTGTGTTCGAAATCCAGCTGGAATCGGCCTACTCGATGGTGGTCGACTCCTGCGTGCGTTCGGCCGGCTTCGGTTCTGTCGAGCGCCGCGACCAGTAGCTGGCGAGAAGTGAGCCCGAGACGTTGTGCCACACCGAGAAGATGGCCGCAGGCAGAGCAGCCGCAGGGCTGAAGTGCACCGATGCCAAAGCCGCGGCCAATCCGGAGTTCTGCATTCCAACTTCGATACTGATCGCGCGTCGGCTGGCGACGTCCAGTCCGCACGCCTTGCCGATGCCGTATCCCACGGCCAGTCCAAGCGAGTTGTGCAGCACGACGGCCAGGACGATGAGGGCTCCGATAGACAGCAACGTCGGTGCACTGGCGGCAACCACGAACAGCACCACCGCGGTGATGCCGGCGACCGAGATCAACGGCAGAGCGTCGAGCATGCGGTCGATGATCTTGGGAAACAGCAGGCGCAGAACAACTCCCAGTACGACGGGAACCAGCACGATCTGCAGAATCGAGACGAACAGTCCGCCGGCATCGACCGGCAGAAACTCACCGGCGAGCCAGAGCACGAGAAGTGGCGTGAGAATCGGTGCAAGCAGGGTGGATACCGACGTCATGGCCACCGACAGCGCGGTATCGCCCTTGGCGAGGTAGACCATCACGTTTGACGCTGTTCCGCCAGGAGCCGAACCGACCAGCACCATCCCGGCGGTCAGTGCGGCAGAGAGGCCGAGCGCGTTGGCGATTCCCAGACCGAGCAGCGGCATCGCGATGAACTGCGCGGCCACCCCGAGCAACAGTGCCCACGGCCGTCGAGCAACGACCGCGAAGTCGGAGAGCCGCAACGTCATTCCCATGCCGAGCATGATGATCGACAGCAGCCACGGAACGGCAGGAGTGCCGCCGCTGAAGGTGTCGGGAGTGATCAGGGCCAGTGCGCCCGCCGCCACGACGATCAGAGCGAACCACTTGCCGGTGAACTCGCTGACGGATTTCAGCTTGGGCATGCAGAGTCTCCAGAGGTGGTCGGGGCGCGACCCCGGGCGGGCGCGCAACCCACCGAGCGTAACCGCAGCGTGGAACAAGACCAATCGGACTTGTTCTGGCAGTATCAACCCTTACGTGAACCGCTGCCGGCCACGAGCGAAGGACGACGAAGTGAGGACGTCACCGTGAACAAACTCTCGACGGTGGCACTGCTGATCCTGTTGGGCGCAGCCGGAACGTTCAACGGAGTGTCGCTGACCTCGGACCCCAGCGGTCGGTCCCTGGGCTTGAATGTCGGAATGCTCCCGTCGTGGCACACCTGGGACTACCGCATATCTGGGTTGTTCGTGCTGTTCTTCCTCGGGCTCGGACCGCTGATCTGTGTGGCTGCCGTGCTCGTCGACGCCTCCGAAGCAGCGCTGTATGTCGCGTGCGCGGGGTTGGTGACCATCGGGTGGGTGGTGTGGCAGATCGTTGTGCTCGACATCGACGCTCCCCGCGCTCAAATCCCCCTCACCGTGTTGGGGGCCGCGTTGATCGTCCTGGCAATCGGCCAGTTCCGTACGCGTGCCCGCGATCGCAGCCGGCAATAGCCGAAAGCGAGCCGCTGCACGGGATGCTCCACTCGCGGCCCGGGTCTGAGGGAATCCCCCGAGGTCGTCGAATAGTGGAGCACCAGTTGCTCAGGAGTCGGAACCTGCTCGCCGCTGTCCCGGCACGCATCACAACACGATGGGCCCCAGAAGCGACAGGGTCAGCACAACCAGACCGCCACCGATGCGTGAGGAGATGGACAGGAAGGGAAGCAGTTCCAGTCGATCGGCGGCACCCAGTACTGCCAGATCGCCGCTCGAGCCGAAGTCGGCCAGACCCAGTCCGCCCGAGATCGCCGATTCGATGAAGTGGAGATGCACCAGCCAACCCACGAATCCGGCAGCGAACAGGGCGACGAACACGACTGCGATGGTGGAAAACATGTACACCGGGTCGTTGAGCAGACTGAGCACCTGTTTGAAGTCGATCGCCACGATGCTCACGGCCACCAGGATGCCGGGATTAAGGCGTTGGCGACGAGTTTGTACCAGATATCGGCACCCTGAACCAGAAAGTCGGGGATGGTCAAGAAGATCTTCGCGATGGCGCACAACACGATCAAGAAGACATAGCTGTGGATCGACGGAACGTAGAAGGACAGGGCGTCGGCGATCATGAACAGCATTCCGGCCGTGAACAATCCGATGATGGAGCTGCGCACGGCATCGGCCGAGGAGATGGCCTTGCCCACCGGCACGATCATTTTCGATTTCTTGACTGCCAGTTCGCCGTTGCCGTTGAAGCGGGGGAACAAGTTCGGCTTGCGCCGCCCGAGCCATGCCAGGCCACCGGCCGCGATGATGCAGACGGTATTGGCCACCACGACGGCTGGCACGAGCATCGACAGGTAGTCGGTCGCGTTGCCGCCGCTGTTCTGTGCGATGACCTCGGAGATCGGAATGGCACCTGCCGCAACACCTCCGCCCAGTACCGGCCCGACGACGTAGAACAGCATCTTGCCCAGGCCGTATCCGGTGAGGTGCCCGATGAGGCCGAACAGCGCGAAGCACACGGCGATGGTCGCGACGATCGGCACGATGATCCGCGAGCCCGCCTTGATCAGCAGCGAGCGGTCCATCCCGAGGATGCTGCCGACGATCAGCGCGGCGACGACGAATTCACCGAATGCGGACAGGGTGTAGAAGTCGTCGATCGCCGTGGCGGTGCGCTCGGGCATCAGGTTGTAGCTGAACAGCACGGCCGGAATCAGGATGGCGAGGATGACGCCGCCACCGATTCGATTGAACCCGGGGATCGCATTGCCGATCACCATCAGTAGGCCGCCGAGGGCCATCGTGGTGGCGAAGCCCGCCGTCATCCCTTCCGCGGGGGTGAACAGGTACGCCAGCACCACGATGACCAATGCCATCGGGACGAACCAGCGCATCGGTAGGCCGAGGGTCGAGTTCATGTCCGACGAGCGTTCGCCGTCCTCGGTGACGACTTCGGATTCGGTCGGTCGGGCTGACGTCAACGTGTTCTCCTGAATTTTCGGTGCACGACGAGGGGATCGAGCTAGCGCTACGTTATGTGTTGCGGGTCACTGCGTCAACATGATTGTATGCACCTGTGCTCATTTGCCTGGTAGGAATGGCCAGAAAGCGCACATCGAGCATTAATTGCATGCAATAGAGGAGAAGTTGTGACTGTCGACGACCGAGCCACGAACGAGCCGAGTACCCCTCGTCCGGCGTCCACCGGCCCCCTTCAGGGCCTGCGTGTCATCGAGATGGGTCAGTTGGTCGCCGGGCCGTTCTGTGGGCAGATCCTGGGAGACCTCGGTGCCGAGGTGATCAAACTCGAACAGCCGGGAATCGGAGACCCACTGCGTGAGTGGGGCCGGACGCGTCCTCAGGGTGAATCGCCGTGGTGGTCGGTCGTCGGCCGCAACAAGAAGTCGGTGACGGTGAATCTGCGTACTCCCGAGGGACAGGGCATCGCCCGAACATTGATCTCCCGGTCCGACATTGTTGTCGAGAACTTTCGCCCGGGAACGTTGGAGCGGTGGGGACTGGGCTACGACACGCTCGCCGCCGACAATCCAGGCTTGATTCTGGCCCGGGTCTCGGGATTCGGCCAGACCGGCCCGTATTCCTCGCGCGCCGGCTACGGATCCATCGGTGAGGCGATGGGCGGACTGCGTTACGTCGTCGGCGATCCTTCGACGCCGCCCTCACGCGTCGGAATCTCGATCGGCGATACCTTGGCCGCGGTGTTCGCCGCCATCGGAACGCTCGGCGCGGTGTACGAGCGAACTCGCAGTGGCCGTGGACAAGTGGTGGACTCGGCAATCTACGAGGCCGTCCTGGGCATCATGGAATCGATCGTGCCGGAGTGGGTCATCTCGGGCTATCAGCGTGAACGCAGCGGTGCCATTCTGCCCAATGTTGCGCCCAGCAACGTCTATCCCACCGCGGACGGCGGCTGGGTGTTGATCGCGGCCAATCAGAACACGGTGTTCGCGCGTCTCGCCGAGGCAATGGGGATGCCGGAGTTGGCCACCGACCCGCAGTTCAGCACGCACGGTGCCCGCGGAGAACGGCAGGAACAACTCGACGCGATGGTCGGGAAGTTCACCGTTCAGCACGATGCGCGCGCACTCGAAGAGTTGCTGCTGGCGCATTCGGTTCCGGTCGGCAAGATCTACCGACCCGAGGACATGCTGGGCGACGAGCAGTTCATCGCCCGCAAGAGCATCATCACCACCCCGCATCCCACTCTGGGGGAGGTGCCGATGCAGAACACGTTCCCCCGGCTCAGTCGTACCGACGGATCGGTACGCTGGCCTGGCCCTGCGCTCAGCGAACACACCTACGAAGTACTCACTACCGTCGGCGAATTCACGCGCGACGCGATCGATGCCTTCCGCGCCGATGGGATCATCTGATGGTGTTCGACGGTTTGCCCACGAGCGCGAGGTTGGTGGAGGTCGGCCTGCGGGACGGCCTGCAGGCGGTATCGCAGTTCGTCAGTACCGACCACAAACTCGAGTTGCTCCACGGCATTCTCGATTCCGGTGTGACCACCGTCGAGATCACGTCCTTCGCGCATCCTAAAGTGTTGCCACAGTTCAGCGATGCAGAGCGAGTCATCGAGGAAGCGCCGCGCAGAGAGGGGGTTCACTACAAGGCGTTGGTGCCCAATGTTCGGGGCGCACAACGGGCTTGCGAGACGCAGATCGAGGAGATCGTCGCGATCATCCCGGTCGATCGGGACATGGCCGCGAAGAATCAGAATTCGACGCCCGAACAGTTGCTGCACGATTTCGCCGCGATCGTCGCCCAGGGGCACCTGTCCGGGAAGAAGGTCAGCGCCGCAGTGGCGACCGCGTTCTTCGCGCCCTGCCACGGCGCGATCGACACTGCCCAACTCGACGCGGTGGTCGAGCGAGTGGTCGACGCCGGAGCCGACTCGTTGTATCTGGCGGGTACCAGTGGGGTGGAAACCCCGAACGAGTTCTACGACGGTGTCCGACGCGTCAAGAGCCGTCATCCCACCATCCCGGTGGGGGTGCATCTGCACAACCGCAACGGCTTCGGCACCGTCAACGCGTTGGCGAGCCTGTCCGCGGGAGCCGACTGGATCGAGGCGTCCTTCGGCGGCCTCGGCGGAGACATGTGGTTCCCCGGCGACCCGTCCGTCCTCGGCAACGCCCCGATGGAGGACGTGGTGGCCCTGTTGGATTCGCTTGGAATCGAGACGGGCATCGACCTCGAGACCTACCTGGCGATGGTGCGAACAAGCGAGGGGTACACCGGCACACCGTCGTACTCGTTCGTCTCCCGAGGTGGCACCCGTCAACAGCTCGCTGATGCACAATGGCCCGTGTGAGAACACCCCCGACAACCAGGCACCTACCGTGTCCGAGCTGAGCGACAAGATTCTCGACCTTCTCATCTCCGGGCTCTACAGTCCGGGCGAGAAGCTCAACGAGGCCGAGCTCGCCGGGCGGCTGGGGGTCAGCCGCACTCCGGTGCGCGAAGCACTCGCCACTCTCGCCACCACGGGTGTGGTCACGATGGAGAAGAACAAGGGAGCCCGGGTCACCGAGTTCACCCGGGACACCGTCGAGGCGATCTACTCGTCCCGCTCGCTGCTGGAGCCGCATGCCGCCAAACTTGCCACGGGGCACTTCTCGGCCGAGGAACTGGCTGAGCTTCGTAGCACTGCGCAGCGGATGCAGGACATCGTCGTCGAGGCCGCCGACATGACGGAGATCGCGAGCCTGAACAACGCCTTCCACACGGCGATCCTGTCGAAGTGTCCCAACGCACGAATGGCCGAGATGGCCATCGCCTTGCTCAAACCCCTTGTCGCAGCGCGAACCTTCCGGAAGTACTCACCGAAGGAGATCTCGCGCAGCGCCGCCCATCACCTCGAGATCGTCGACGCGTTGGAGTACGAGGACGAAGAGTGGGTCGAGGCCATCATGCGCGCGCACATTCGCGCCGGTTGCCACAGCGCGATCGCGGCGGATTGATCGAACGACGCGAGCGAACGCGTCGTGAACCAAGGAGGTTCCTCAGGATGAGGGGGACGAGCGCTGAGCAGGCTAAGGCCCTCCACCGGAGTCGAGGTTCGATATCGACCCCAATGCGCGGGATACCGCGTGCAGATTGCGATCGTGCTCGGTGAGGTGTGCGTCGCCGTCGTTGCCGCCGCTACCCAGCTTCCGGATCACCGTGCCCACTGTCCTGCAATGGTTGTCGCTCCAAGTGAACCGTGGCAAGGTGACCGTCACTTGAACGGCATTCTGCACTCGATGCCTGCAACCCGAGATGCCCCACCCCGGGCCCTGGAGTGGAGCACAGGTCGCAGACCGTTTCAGCTCACACAGCATCGACTCGCGGCAGGACCGGTCCGGTGGGACGGGGACCTCACATCACGGGAGTTCTCACCATGCGCAGAGCCACCACTCTCGTCCTTTGCCGCCGATGCGTTCGTTCCTCTCTGTTTCGCCGTCTCGGCAGCCGCTGTGGCCGCGCCCGAGGACGTCACTTTCATAGCTGTGTCCGACGGCAATTCCATCACCGGCACGTTCTCGTTCACCGGCGACAGCTACCGGTCACGTGCCTGTTTCTCGATTTCGACACCTTCGACGCGATCACCCAGACGTACGCGGTGTACGGCCTCGTCTATTCGAATGTGGAATCGACGTCCGTTTCCTTCACCGATGTCGATGTGGCAGAGGGGGACTACACCCTCGACTGGAACTGTGCCGGTTCGGGTGAGCAGTGGGGTACCGGTGTCCGCGGCGGAAGCGCAGCCCAGGTTTCGGTCACTGTGGTGACAACCTGTCGACGAGCCGGATCCTGCCTGCACCGGTTAGGTGTGTTTGCCGACCGGCTAGTTCGGTTTGTGACCCATGGCCGCGACCGCCTGAAACGGCTCAGCGTTGCACGGCATTCTGCGCTCGGCACCGCGAAGCCGAGATTCCCACACCCTGAGCCCCGGACTGGAGCACGACCTGCGGGCCCTTAGCCGGGACCCCCAGGCCCCAACATCTAGGAACCCGCCGCCCGCCGGCATCGGATCACCGTGACTCCTGCAAGCAGTAGCCCCGCCGCCGACACGAAATCGGATTCCGTCAACCCTGTCTGGTAGTCGATCGAGTAGAGCACCCGACCCTCGATGGGGTGGTTGAAGAACAGCCACAGGATCGAGGTGGTCGTCAGCGCGATGGCCGCCGTCCAACTCGGCTTCGCGAGGCTCCATGCTGCGCAGGCGAAGACGGCGTTGAGTAATACCAACGCGTGAAAAGGGTCCATCGATCCATGATTACGCACCGAGCGGGCAGGCGCGCAATCAGACGAAAGACGCGACCGTTTGGTATCTAAACTCACCAGACTATTTACACATTCGCCCACACCTCGGTGAAACCGGTAATGGAATCGGTCGATGACCGGTCTGCGTACGGCTCGAAGAATGCGTATCGAGATGCCCAAGCCTCGATTCGAGGATCCTGAACTTCCTGCCGGTTTCCGTCGGGTAAATCTATAGTTGCGGTATTTCCACGAATGTCGATTTGTACTTCATGAATTGTATTTCCGTCCTCCGAGAGCGGAGAACTGAATGTTCCGGCTGCGAGGGTTATCAATTCAGCTCCGCCTCCGGATGTTCCGGGCGACACCGAGTAGTTCCAGCCGTCCCGGGTGACGATGAAGTGGAGGGGCATGAGCGGGGACGCGCCGCCCAGTGGGTCTGCCGGTCTGTCGGTGATCGCCATGGCCGCGACACCGGGTGTGCCCCCGGGCTGCGCTGTGAACGTCCACTTCATGCCCATCGACGTCACCGGCGTGCCGAGATCGCCGGTTCTGAAGTATGCGGCGGCCGGTCCGCCGCCGGTGGGGGCAAAGGTCAACTTGCCATTGGCGATTCGCAGGTTCATGGACGGATCGGGCACCGGTGCAACCGAGGCGGGCTGGCCGGTCTCGAAGGTGCTCGGAGCCGGGCCGTCGGGCAACGCTGTGAAATCGCTGTACACCGCGAAGTTTCGGGCTTCGCCACTCGTCGCTGGAGAAGAAGTACTTTCTTCGGGTAGCAAAATGGTATCCGACGACTCGCCCGCGCACGACACCGATGTCAGGGCAACGGTCGTGAAAACAGCAATCGCGGCAACTCGTAGATTGTTTGTGCGGTTCATTGTCATGAATCTCCAGGTTTCGCTATTTTCTCGTGTTTGTTTATTTCCGAGCCTGGTGTACATATATGTGAAAGCCCTTCGGTGGCAATCGACTCTTCGCTTTTTCCTGCTCTTGTGGGCCTGTCCGCAGGAGTTGCACCTGTTCACCCCCGAGTAAGGCATTCGCTGTGAATATCAATTTCCGATCCCCCTCGCCGAGTGCCTCGAAAAGTAGGCCACTTCTTCGTCGCGCCCTGTCTTCCTCTGTAGCGCTGATCGTGGCGGCGTCCGTTGCGGTGGCTCTGCCGGCACCCGCGTCGGCCGCCTCGGGCCCGATGGGCGCGCGCACATTGGGTGTCACTGCCGTTACGTTGGAGACCTCCGATTCCGTGCGGCAAGCGCAGATTCAGTCGATCAAGCAAAATGGCTTCCCCGCCGTGCGCATACCGATCCAGTGGCCACAGGTCGAAGCTGTTCAGGGCGTATTCAATTGGGCGGGTACAGACAAACTGGTCGTGGACGCGTACAACGCTGGTCTCAATATACTGGCTGTACCCACCTATACGCCGACCTGGGCGGCGATACCCGAGGGCAGAACGTTCCTGCATCCGGGCCCGGCCGATCCGGCCACGTACGCCAACTTCACCCGCCTGGCCGCAGAGCGCTACCGGGGTCTCATTCGAAACTGGGAGATCTGGAACGAGCCCAACGTCATACACAGCTTCGCGCCGAAGCCGGATGCTGCGAAGTACAGCCAGATGCTCAAACTGTCCTATGCCGCAATCAAATCCGTCGATCAGTACTCAGTGGTCATCAGTGGCGGGCTTTCGCCTGCCATCGACGACGGCACCAACATCAGCCCTGCTCGATTCGTCGAGGCCCTGTACGCCAACAAGGCCGGAGCGTCGTTGGACGGAATCGGAAATCACCCGTACAGCGCTCCCGATCTACTCAGCGCAGGTACGGACTGGTGGACGCCGAAGAACTCGATCGACATGATCTCGTACCTGATGTACATCAACGGCGATGGTTGGAAGAAGATCTGGACTACCGAGTTCGGCGCAGCCACCACCACGGGACAGCCGCCGTACGGCGTCACCGAGGCTCGGCAAACCGAGATCCTGGTCGACGGCATCAAGTACTTGAGGTCGCTGCCCAACGGTGGGCCCATCTTTCTCTTCGACTACCGCGACATCAACACCGGAAGTCAGAATCTCGAGGAGAACTACGGGCTGACCAGAACCAACAACACCGCGAAACCGTCCCTGGCTGCAGTGAAGGCACTGATCAACTGATCGCGATAGATTTCAGTCGAATGAATGAATTCACGAACGCAAATTGCCTGGTGTGCCCGGTTCGTGCAATCGTGAGGGCGACTGAACGTCATGGCTGGTTTGTTCGATTGGAGTACGTCCTTGTCCCGTAATTCTGGTAACACCTACAGGGTCACGGGTGCGGACCTGTGCATGATCAACAGTCGCTACATCGGCGTTGCCGGCCCGGCTCGAGGGTTGAGTGCCGATGCTGTCAGGTCGACGCTTCAGAGTCTCGCGGATTCTGGGACACACACACGAATCGGCTTGGTGCCGAAGCACGGAACGGTCACCTGGGAGGTGTCGGAATGCCTCGGTGCCGACGCGGTCCGGGTGGTCGAGCCGTGTTCGACGTCGGGGCAACTCGAGTCGGCCATCGCGGCCGTGCGTCGCCGTGACGGAGAGCGTCTGCCGCTCGAGGTCACCATCTGCGGCGAGTACCTGTTCATCGACACAGCGCACGGATTGAGCGATGGAAAGCTTTTCGTCGATCTGGTGGAGGCCCTGCATCTCAACGATGTTCACGGCGCGAGTGTGTGGTCGCTCGGTCCCGAGTCGAGCCATGTCATTCCGCGGGCGTTGCTGCGATGGTTCGCCCTGCATCCACTGAGGCTGCGCGACGCGTGGCGTGCGGTGAAAGGGATGCAGGCTCTCAAACAGCAGGCTCTCGCTGAGGCGGGTCAACCGGAAGACAATGAGACAGTTCCGTGGAGCCCGTCGCCTTCGGTGGTGATCAGGCAGTCCACCGCGGCCACCGAAGCCGCTGTCTCCGCTTGGCGGAAGAAGAATGCGCCGTCGGCCGGTGCGGCCACCGTTGCGCTGTGGTTGGTCCGATGCGCGATGGAACGCGTCGGTCTGGAGTCGACGCCTGCCGTCACGATCGCCATCAATTGCCGCAGGTATCTCGACGCGAAGACCACTGTCAACGGCAACTTCGCCGTCGGACTGGATGTGGCGATCTCCGGCACCCGCCCCATCGAGCCTCAGGCACGTGTTCTCGATGCCGTGTACACCTCGGGCCTTCCGCTGGCCGTTTTGGGATTGGTATCGGCGACTGTTCGGGTCAAGCCTGCTACCGACCGGACGGCCGTGGACCGGGTGTTGCGCAATCCGAAGGTCAAGCTCATGTACTCGGATCTGGGGCGGCCGCCGTCGTGGGCCAGGGTTCCGTGGAGCGAGGGGGAGGGCAGCCAGTTCGCAGGTCTGCTCGATCCGTCGGCTCCCGATGCCATCACTGTGATGTGCGGTGTCGTCGGTAAGGAACGCACCTACTCGGTGTCGTTCCACGACAACGTGTTCGAGCGAGCGAAGATCGAAGAGGCAATGGATCTGATCGTGACCGATCCGCTCCTGTTGCTCGATTCGGTCTTCTTCGACCTGGTCGAGCAACAGGGACGCGTCTAGCGCTTGCGGCTCGAGCTCGCCATTACCGCGGCGATCGGACGAGCGTCCGAACCCTGCAACTCCCGTACCGCTGCGGCAACGTCGCGATCACGAGCCAGCTTGGTGTCGATGACGAGCAACGTTCCGTCGCACAGTCCGGCGAGAACAGCTGCCGAGCCGCTCGAGGCCAGTGGCGGAGCGTCGATCACGAGGTACGAATAGGACTTTCTGAGCGTTTCCACCAGGTCACGCATTGCGACGGTGGAGAGCATCGGTGTTGCGTCCAACCCGACGCCGACAGGAATTGCGTCGAGGTAGCGGTCTGTTGTGGGTGCTGCGATCTGGTCGGGAGCATCCGGCTTGTCGGCAGTGTCTGCCAGCACCCCTACCAGTCCCGCAGATGCAGGCAGGCTCAATTGCTCGGCCAGCGCGGGATGCGCTGAGTCGGTCTCGATCAGCACCGTCCGGTGATCGGATTCTGCCAGTGCCGCAGCCAGATCCACCGAGAAGTCGATGGTCGACTCCTTGGCGGAGGAGCTGGTCACCAGAATCACCTGTGGACCGGTGGGTATCGATTGCAGGTGGACGCGAACCTTGCGAAATGCCTCGGCATCGGGGCTGGACCATTTGTCGAGCTGCGCACGACGCCCTTCCGGACTGCGGGTGACCGGTGCGACCGGGCCGAGAACCGGTAGCCCCGTCAGCGACTCGGCGTCGGATCGCTTGGAGACCCGTCGATCGAGCGTCGCTACCAGGATGACCAGCAGGATGCCGACCAAGATTCCACCGGTAGCGCCGTAGATGAGGTACGTCGTCAGTTTGGGTGTCGTGGGGCTCGACGCAGCTTCTGCTCCGTTGACGATGGTCACGGTGGCCCTGGCCTGGTCCTGGCCGGTCGGCGTCTCCAACGGCACGATGTAAGCGATGAACTCGTCGGACAGAGTGTTCGCGATCTCGGCTGCCCGGTCGGCAGACGAGTCGGTCACGCTGACGTCCAGTAGCACCGTCTGCGGAACGACGGTTGCCGTGACCTTGCCTGCCACCGCATTTCCGCTCAGGTTCAGTCCCAGCGCATCTGCCACCCGCTGGCCGAGGATCTCGCTGGTCAGGATCTGAGCGTACGACGTTGCGCGCTGCTGAGAGAACTGATCACCCTGGTAGGACTCGGTGGAGCTGGTACCGCCGGTGGTCGAGACGAAGAGCTGCGCATTGGAGGTGTACTGCGGCGGAGTGACCAACGTTGCGACGATCGCTGCGCCGATGCCGATCACGAGGGTGACCGCGACGATCCACCAGCGTTCGAGGAGGATTACAAACGCCCTTTTGATATCCATTGTTAGCGAAGGTCTCCTTGGTTTTCGGGGGCTGGTTCGGGTGCTGGGCGGGCAGCGATCATCGATCGACCGGGGTGGATCGGAGGGGGCTGCGGGATCGTCCGATGCTATCGATATCTGCCGCGGAACAACCGTTGAGGACAACTCCGGCGACCTGCTGACCGGAGAGTGTGATCTGCTGAGCGGTCGCGCGAAGTGTCTCGAATTTGGTCTTCCCGCTTCGGGATACGATCACCAGCGCGTCGGCGAAGTGCGAAAGCCGTTGCGCGTCACTGAACTTGCTGGCGGGGGCGGAGTCCAGAATCACCCAGCCGTGCAACTGTGCGGCCCGCTCGATCAGCAGCGCTGCTCGGGGTGAATCGACCACGCGTGCGGCGTTCTCCGATGCGTGTCCCTGGGGAACGACGGAGATTCCGTCGACCTTGTTGCTCAGGGCGTCGTCGGGTGCCACCAGGTCCTCGACCACATCCACGACCGAGACGACGGATTCGTCGGGTGTGCCGCTGGGCTTCGTCCGTACGTCGAAATCGATCAACGCAACGCTTTCCCCCGAGTCCCGAAGCGAATCGGCCAATTGCTGTGCGATCGAGGTGGATCCGGTCGAGACGTCCGGCGCGGTCACCAGCACGATGTGCTTCTGGTCTGCCGGGAGCGCCGCCTGCAGCGCGTCGCGGAGTTGACGGCCGGGTTCGATCCCCGTCGTCTTCGACGTCTGAGCCGGAAATGCTGCGAACAGTGGCAAACCGGTTGCCTCGATTGCGTCCTCCGGCCGGCGGATGCGTGAGTCGGCGAGGGCCAGGAGCACCGCCAGAGTGGCCCCGGCGATCAGCCCTGCGGCCGTTGCGGCACCGAGGATCAGAGTGGGAGGGAACCCGCCCGGCAGTTCGGAGCTGGTCGGCGGCTCGACGACGAGCAATTCGGCTCTGGGGGTCAAGGCCCCGGGTATGGCTTCGAGAGAGGCGATTTCGGCCATGAACTCGTCGAGGTAGGCCTGGTTGATGGCCTGGGCCGAGGACGGCGAGCCGGCCGCTGTCGAGAGCAGGATCAGCACCGTGCCGGGGACCGGGGTGGCCGTCGTACTGGCGATCAACGCTTCCGGCGTGCTGTCCAACTGGAGATCGGCGATCACCCTTCTGGCCAGATCCTGACTCTGGATCAACGCCGCATAGGACGGTAGGCGCTCCTTGGCATACAGGTCACCGCGGTAGTACGTGTCGGAATCGTCGCGCGGTGTCGAGACGAAGACCGTCGACTGTGACTGGTAGGACTTCGGTTGCAGCAGAAGATAAGTCGCTGCCAGACCGACCACGACGAGGCACACCACGGCAACCCAACGCCAACGCTCGGTCAGGATGCGGAAGTACTCGGTGAGTGTGCTGTTCATCGGGTCCCGTCGGGTTCGATCAGTACTGGAGTCCGGCCGGGCGTCACTGCAGCTGCCCGAATCCGTCGGCGATCAGGGCGGCGGTGAGCTTCTCGGCAATGCGCTTGTGGCCCTCGGGGTTCGGGTGGATGCCGTCATCGGCCAGCAGGGAGCTCACGTCTTCGCCGGCGAACCAGCCGAGGGAGCCGGGGTCGATGAACGTGACCGCACTGTTCTCCGGCACCTCCCGGAGCTTGCCCTCGAGGTACGGCCCCACCCTGGCGGGTCCCTCGTCGGAATCGAATTCCACGTCGGGATCGTCGATGAACCACGGTGCGATGGCCACTATTCGAGCGGTGGGCCACGTCTCTCGGGCCCGTTCCACGGTGTACAGGAACATGTTGCTCAGGTAGATCGGGCCGAACTGGAGGTCGTTGCGACCGGCATCGAGCACCACGACGTCGGCGTCGAAGTTCTCACGCAAACGTGGAAGACGCTCCGAGGCATTCAACGACGCAACTTCGAGTGCGCCCAGAACGCGCGGCAACCGGTGGTCCGGTCCGCCGCTGATGTACCCGGTTCCTGGCTGGGAGCCGAGATTGCAATTCCACCCCAGGTTGGTGGCGGTGAGGCAGGGGTAGCCGAAGTCCGGAACGGACGAGGGGCCGACGGTGTAGCTGTCGCCCACGAACAGAGCCGAACGGGCAGCACCACGATCAGCAGTGGGCCCGGTCGAGGTGGCCGTAGTGCCGGGGTCGGAGGCCGCGGTGTCGTGGCCGAGCATCACCGCGGCAACCCCGAGTACGACGACCATCGCCAGCGCTATCACTGCACCGGTCAGCACGCGTCCACGACGGACGTTGGTCGGCGAGATTCGGCGTGGTTTCGCGCCGGGTGCCGCTGAATGCCGTGATTGCTCAGACAAAGGGAACTCCGGTGTTCTCGAGGGACGCGACGATCTGCTGGGCGAGTACTCGTTGACCGGCCTCGGTGGGGTGGATTCCGTCTTCCTGGATCATTCCTTCCGGAACCAACCAATCTTCACCCACCACGCTCAGGTACGGCAACCGGAGCATCGACGCGGCAGCGCGTACCGAATCGTCGATGACGGCGGCTGCTTCGGGAACCGGGATCTCGTGCCATATCGGGCCCATGACCACGAGTTTGGCGCGGGGTGCCCGGCGAGCCAGTTCGCCCAGGGTGTCGATCGCGCGTTGCATGATCAGTTCCGGCGGCTTGCCGACGTCGTTGATCCCGCCGACGACGAACACGACGTCCGGGTCGTCGGCCACTGCCGCGTCTATCTGGTCCGCGTAGGTGCCGTTGCCGTCGGTGGCGACGTATCCGGCGCTGAAGATGCTGACGTTGTTCACCGACCATCCAGTCGACTCCGCTGCCAGCGTCGGCCATACGACCGTGTCGGGAAGACCTCTGCTGTACGAGTCGCCTACCACCGAAACTTTCAGGGGCGTGTCGGCGGCGGTGACGGTGGGAGGCGAGGCGTCGTCTCGGACGACGGCTGCGACCACGAGGGCCACGGCTGCGATGAGGGCCACGGCGACCGCTGCGTTCGCCGATGGGCGTCCGAACCGGAATCGGCTCGACCGTGTCTTCGGACGATCAGGCACGACGACCTCGATCGGCCGTCGCAGCAGCGTAGGTGTCGGTCAACCTGGTTGCCACCGACCGCATGCTCAGGTCACTCCTGGCGGCCGCACGACCACGTTCGCCCATCGCCGCGGCGAGGGCCGGGTCGGTCAGCAATGTCTTCATCGCTTCTGCAATCGGGCCTTCGCCCGGAACCGTTACGATTCCGCAGCCCGTGCGGGCGACGAGGGGAGCCAGCCCACACTCGTCGGTCACCACGACGGGGATGCCGACGGCCATCGCTTCGAGGACCGACATTGGGTAGGGCTCGTTGACCGAGGGAAGTACGTAGATCGCGGCGCGGCGCATGCGATCGGGGCCTTTGCCTCCGGGCAGTGGCCCTTCCCAGGTGATCTCGGAACGGCCGGCGATGGATTCCGTCACCTTCTCGGCTTCACCTTCGTCGGGTCCGACCAGAGTGAATCGAGCCGAAAGTCCGCTGTCCAAAACTTGTTTCGCAGCACCGACGAAGTCGAGTGGACGTTTTCGTGGGTGTAGTCGGGCCAGATACAAGATTTCGGGTGTTGTACCGGTCGATTCGACGGCTTCGTACTCGGGAACGCCGTTGTTCAGCATGTCGATTCGTACCCCGTCACCGGCCACCTGGCAAATGCCTTCCCGCTCTTGGTCTGTGAGACAGAACACAGTGTGGGCCTTACGAAGCAGCCGTCGGACGAACAGGGCATCGAGCGCTGGAGCCAGGGGATTGGACTTGGGTGCGAGCATGCCGTGCGATTGGACGACGAACGGCAGGCCCAGGGTGTGCACGGCCGTCGCGAACGGCAACATCACCAGGTCGCGGGCGAGGTGGATGTGCACCACGTCGAACTCGGCACGATGCTTCCGCAGCCAGGTTAGCGATGTCGGCGCAGCGAGACCGGCGAAACCGACACCGGGCACCAGGTTTCGCGCCTTCTTCAGCGTGAGAGGTACGCCCTCCTGCTCGGTCGGGATCGGATCGTAACCGCGAACACCCGCGGTGATCGTCACCTCGTGACCCGAGTCCTGCAGGGCCGACGCCTGATTGAGGGCGACGCGGACCGGCCCGCCGTATGCCCCGTCGGGGCTGAACAAGGTGACCGCGTGGAGAATTCGCACGTCAGCGCGGACGAATCGGTCGAATGGTCGACGGCGGTGCGAGTGCGAACGACGATGCAGGAACGTCGGCCGACACCAGCGCTGCGGCTCCGATGACGGAGTTGGCACCCACGGTGACGCCTCGAAGAACCAGTGCGCGTGCTCCCACCCAGACGCCGTTCTCGATCACGATCGGGCCGTTGTCGTACTCGAACACCGGCGAACGGTGGTCGTGGCTGCCGGTGCAGAGAAATGCCTGCTGGGACACACAGACATCCGATCCGATGGTGAGCTGCTCGACGTTGTAGAGGTCGCACCCCACGCCGATCCAGGTGTTGTCTGCGATCTCGAGCTTCCATGGCCACTGGATGCGCACGTCGTGCTTGATCAAGACGCCCGTACCGATCTTGGCCCCGAAGGCGCGCAGCGCGGCGCAGCGAATGCGGTTGGGGCACCACACTTTCGTGAACACCAGAGACGAGAAGGCCACCCACAGGGCTTGATGGACGAAACCTCGACCCTTGTCGTACGAGCGCCCGCGCAGTGCGCCGAGGGATCTGACTGATGCAGTGGAGTCGGTCACGCAGGTTGTCCTTTGCGAATCAGGTCACGAGTAGCGGTAGCAAGGATGAGATGCGTGTCGACCAGTCCGCCCATACGGATCGAGGCGTTTGTAACGGTACCGGAGTGGGGCCGCGATGGAGGATGTGAGCAACCTGAGATGCCGAGACCAGGAGTCGTTGCATTGCTACTCTTCAGTCGAACCGAATGTGGGCAGTGTGACGGCCGAATATCGGCGTGCGCTCGCTCGAACAGACCTTCCAATCCCATTGCAATCGAAAGGCCCTGTCGATGAGCCTGATCCAGCTTTTCATCTGGTTGTTGCCGCCACTTCGGTTGAAGAACCGAATCTTGAACTCGTTCGGTCACGACATCGCGATGTCCGCGAAAATCGGACCCTGCTTGGTCTCGGGAGTCCGGCGCGCGAAACTCGGCGAAAACGTGCTCATCGGTCCGTTCAACACGTTCAAGAACCTGTCCCTGCTGCACCTCGAGAACGAGGCGGGGATCGGTTCGTGGAACTGGATCTCCGCCCATCCGGCCTACCAGGCGCTCGATCCGGAAGCCGGCACGCTGGCGCTGGGATACGGGGCCAGGATCGAAAGCCGTTCCTACCTCGACTGCTCCGGGACCATCGAGGTCGGTGCCTACAGCGCGGTGGGAGGCCAGCGCTGCACGCTGCAGAGCCATGAGCCGAACATGCGAGACATGATTCAGACCGTGGGACGGATCGAGATCGGCCACCACACGTCGGTCGGTAGCAACGTGGTGATCCTCAAGGGCGCGAAGGTTCCCGAATGTTCGGTTCTCGCAGCGCATTCCACCATGACGGGTAAGCCACTCGCAGATCCCAAGCCCGGTGTGTACGGCGGAACTCCTGCCAAGTTCCTTGCCCCCATTTCGGGGCAGTGGTTCGAGCGCACCCAAATTCCCATCACCGATGTCGCGATCGACGGCGTCGTGGGTCTGGATCGCGCCTCGCTGGCGCGGGGCACCGGAGCTCCGCAACATGAAGCTCTGCACGTGGTCGAGGCCGACGGCACTGAGTGATGACAGCAACCGTGGTGACGGCACCACTCGATTCTCCGAAACCGGCCACGACCGGTCTCACTTTCGAAGCCCGGCGGGCCCTCGGCAAGCGAGTCATCTCGAGTGGTGTGCTGATCCTGCTCGGTGCGACGTCGGGCCTGCAGGTCATGGGCTTCACCGTCACAGGCTTCTCGGGGCTCTGCCTTCTCGTGGCCCCTGCCCTCTTCCTGACGGCGACCTCGCGCGGTGATCGCCTGATCATCGGGCTGGCGACCGTAGCGTTCGCCGGGTTCATTGTCTCCTCGCAGCTCAACGACCTGAGTTTCTTCGACGAACGCGTCATCCAGTGGGCATCGTTCGCCATCTACTTCGTCGGAATCACCGTCATCGCCGGTCGGGATCTCGAGCGGCTGTTCTCGCTCGCGGCCGGTGTCGCACTCGGTTCCTGCCTGTACTTCCTCACATCAGGTCTGCCTTTCGCCAGCTTGTCCACATTCGAGGATCTGTGGAAATACGCTTTCGCTCCGTACGTCACGTTGATCGGTCTGTACGTACTCGTCCGGATGAAGGTCCCGGTTCAGATTCAGGCGGTATTCCTGGTGCTGCTGGCCGGGGCCAGCCTGGTTCTGAACTTCCGGTCCCATGCCTTGGTCTGCCTCGGCAGCGCGGCCATCTTGCTGGTGACATGGCTTGCCCGTGAGAAGATCTCGCGGTTCACGCAGTTCTTGATCGTTGCCGGAGTCGGTGCGGGTCTCGGGACCCTGATCCCAGCCATCGCGCGGAGTGGAATCGCAGGCGAGGCGGTGAAAGCCAAGACCGAACTGCAGGATTCGACGGGTGTGCCTGCGATTTTGGCCGGGCGCACCGAATCCCCTCTGTCGATAGCGGCGATCCTCGACAAACCGATCTTCGGCTGGGGCAGTGCAGACAACCTGACCACCGAAGTTTTCGCTCGCGGTGAGGAATTCGCGATCGCGATCGGCTTCGACCCCAACCTGCCGTTCTACGGCTTCTGGCATCTGGCGAACGGTGCCACGTCGTTGCACTCAGTTCTCTTCAGTTCGTGGGCCGAGGGCGGCGTGTTCGCCGCGGTCCTTCCGGTGTTTCTGGTGATCGCGGCACTCACCGTCATCTGGAGCTCACCGCGGTATGGGATCTGGGGTGCGATGGCAGTGCAGATTTCGGTGCAGGCGGGGTGGGACCTGTTCTTCTCCCCGATGTCGTACAACCTGCTCGCGGCGTTCGCGTTGCTCGCCGCCGTCTTCGCCAGCCGGCACCTGACTACACCCGGTAGCCGACGGTCGAGAGCATCCGAGACCGAGCACCGTGAGGTGGCCCTGCCATGAAACCCTCTGTCAGCGTGGTGATCCCCACCATCGGCCGCAGTTCCCTCGAGGCTGCTGTGCGGTCTGCACTCGCGCAGACCTATCCGGTGTCCGAGGTGATCGTGGTGGTCGACTCCGATGCCGAACCCGTTGTTCCAGAGGACGATCGAGTGACGGTGATCCACACCGGCGGCGGCGCAGGGGCCAGCAGGGCGCGTCAGTCGGGAATCGACAAGAGCACCGGTGCCGTCATCGGTCTGCTCGACGACGACGACGTGTGGTTGCCGAATAAGCTCGAAGTCCAAATGTCCTCGCTACCAACGGATTCACAGTTGTGGATCGCATCCAGTCGCGTCCGTGCAATCACTGCCGAGGGCGGCTCGGAGTGGCCGGTTCGGTTGATCGGCATGCACCAGCCCGTGGATCAGTACCTGGTTCGCTTCCACTCGCTCAGGTTCGGTGGAGCGAGTGCGCAAACGTCCACGTTGCTGTTCCCCCGTGAGATAGCCGAGGCGGTTCCGATGGACCTGCCTCTCGGTTCCGTGCACGACGACCCGTCCTGGCTGATCGATGTGCGTCGACGCTTTCCCGACGTCCCGATCGTGCAATCGGCCGAGGTGTTGGTGCAGTACGACATGACGTCTGCGTCGCTGTCTCGAACCGATTCCGATCAGAGCGTGGCCTACATCCAGTGGGGCAAGGAGTATCTGGCGTCCTCGGACAAACGGAGCAGAGGAGACTATTTCCTGACGAGTCCGCTGTCTTCTGCTGTCAGTGGTCGGTCGATGCGTGGGGTGATCAGGTCCCTCGTCGCAGGTGTGCGCTACGGACGGCCCGGGAAGTGGGCCTGGGGGTTTGCTCTCGTGAGCACGGTGCGATTGGTGTTGATGAAGGCCATGGGAATCGCCCAGCATCTGACGAAGAGATGAGATAGGCATGTCGTCGAAGATCGAGAAGATATCCGTGGTCACGATCAGCTTCCGTGACCTGGACGGGCTGAAGAAGACTGTCGACAGTGTTCGGGCCCAACAGTGTTCGGTACCCATCGAGCATGTGATTCTCGACGGTGGGTCCGGCGCGGAGGTGGAGCAATACCTCGAGTCGATCGGCGCAGGCCTGCAGTATTGGCGGTCCGAGCGCGACAATGGACGGTACGACGCGATGAACCGGGGCATAGCGCAGACCACCGGCGACATCGTCTGGCTCATGCACTCCGGTGACTGCTTCTCCGACCCCGGTGCGCTCGAGTACATCGTGGAGAATCTGTCGGATCCCCGGGATAAATGGGGCTACGCCAAGGTACGACGCGTTGGTGCCGACGGCATCGACCTCGGTGAGTGGGGCTTCATGCCCTTCGACCTACACAACTTCACCATCGGCAAAGCGCCCATCCCGCATCAAGGTTCGTTCGTGGGTGCCGATTTCGCCGAACAGCTGGGGCCGTACGACGAAGAGTTCGGATTGGCAGCCGATCAGCTGTATCTGATGCGAGCGGCACTGACCAAGCCTCCGGTCACGTTCGATCGCGTCGTGTGCGATTTCGACACCACGGGTGCCGGCACGGTCCGGCCCATCAAGGAGAGCTTCGCTGATCTTCGGCGGGCCTGGGACATGCTGGACCACTACCCGTACGGCACGCGTCGACGGTCCCGCCTGAAGTCGAAGGTGATCGAACTGGTGGTTCGGGTGGCGTTCCACGGTCGCGAAAGAGTCCGCGCGATGTTGGGGAGGGCACCGGCGAATGGCGGGTAGGCACCGCGTCGACCGTGGGCAGAAGGGGTTTTCCAAATCCCACCCGGCCGCGGTCCAGGACGTGGCACCCAACGAGCTGGTGGACACCGCGGCACCGGCGGGTGGACTGTCCTCCCAGGAGCAGAAGGCCGTTCTGTGGGGGACGGTCTTTCGTGTTCTCGGGACGCCGATCATGGCGCTGCTGGGGCTGCTGAACACCGCGATCATCGTGCGCGAGACCGGTGAGTCGATCTTCGGTGTCGTGTCTCTGATCGCCACGATGAGCCTGCTCTTCCCGTTCGCGGATCTCGGTATCGGAGCCGTGGTGACCAATGCGAGCTCGCGAGCCGGCAAATTGTCCGAGGACCCGGTCACGGTGGGAACGATTCAGCGTGCCTACCGGGTGCTGGCGATGATCGCCGCTGGTCTGATCGTGGCGTTCGTGCTGATCATGATCTTCGACAAATGGGGAGCGGTCATCGGTCTCACCACCGGACCCGACGATCGTTGGGTGATCACCCTGGCGGCCAGCCTGTTCGCGCTGAGTCTGCCGACGGGGCTGGGCATCCGAATCCTCATCGGCATCAACAAGAATCAGCTCGCGGTGTTGGTGCTGATGTCGAATACGGTGTTCGGTTTGCTGATCACCGTCGGGTTGATGCTCGTCGGCGCAGAGGGAATCTTCTTCGCCATTCCCGGTGTTCTCGGTGCGCTCCTCGGCAACATCGTGGGAACGATTGTGGCCCTGCGAATGTCCGGCTTGGGAACGGTGGTGTTCGCGCCGCCCGTGCAGGAGATGGCGCAGGTGAAGTTGCTGGCGGGTTCCCTGTGGATGCTGATCGCCAGTGTGGGGTTGCCTCTCGGCCTGCAGTCCCATCGAGTGATTCTCTCGCACCTGTCCACGCCCGAGGAACTTTCGAGATACGCACTGATGGCTCAGGTGTACGCACTGGGATGGTCGGTGTTCTCCACGGCAGGCATGGCCTATTGGCCGGTGTTCGTCAAACGGCGCGGTGATCAGGCGGGCACCATCAAGATGTGGATCAAGATCGTGCTGGTGTTTTTCGGGGTGTCCATCGTTGCGGCCGTGTTCATCTCGCTGCTCGGCCCCTTCGCGACAAACATCCTCTCCAGTGGCGAGGTGAAGACCGGAACGTGGCTGGCGGTGGCGTTCGGCTGCCTACTGGTGGTGCAGTGCATCCACCTTCCCGCGGGTGTGTTGCTCACGACGCCGACGGAGATGCGGTTTCAGGCGTTCTGCATCATGGGAATGGGTCTGATCAGCGTGGTCGGCGGTATCTTCGTGGCTCCGGAGTACGGGGCCGTCGGAGTGGTGTTCGTCGCTGCTGCAGCGGTATTGGTCACTCAGATCGTACCGGATTTTGCGTTCGTTCCGCGATTGGTCAAGCGACGAGACCCGGTGGAGCTCGATCAGGCCGAGACGTCGGGGTCGGTCTCGGTGTAACCGAAGGCCGGATCGGTCCAGGCGACACCCCTGCGCACCACTTTCGCGGGCACACCGCCGATCAAGCAGTCGGGTTCGTCGAAGTGACCGCGCACCACGGCACCCGCGGCCACGATGCAGCCGTCGGCTATTCGCGTTCCCGCGAGAACGGTGGCCCTCGACCCGATCCACACGTGGTTGCCGATGTGAATGCCCTTGTCGGCGTGCCGGAACGGGGCGTCGGGAGAAGACCGCGTCGGGTGGAAGTCGTCGTCGATCAGGTGCACGTCCCACCCGATCATTCCTTCGCTTCCGACGGTGATCTCGGTGGTCGCAACCACCACGGACATCGGAGAGACGGTGGTCGGTCCGCTCATGGTCATCGTTGCCCCCGGCCCAATGTCCCATCGGTTTCCGGAAGTGATGGCCACGGAGCCGTCCACCTCGAAGCGGCCACGCACTCGGAGCGATCCGGCCATTCTGTTGTCGGCGAAGCCGTAGTTGTTGATGCCCAGGGCGAGAAGGCCGTTGCGGACGGTGATGTTTCCCGCGCCTCGGACGCGAAAGTTGCGTCCCACCAGAATCGGCTTGCGGCGCGCAATCATCGGTGCGGTGCGCAGCACGGTCGGACGGAACTCACCGAACAGTAGGCCGAGTTTCGCTCGCAGTGTCATCGACTTCCTTCACGATCGCGGCGGGCCAGGTTGTGTGCGAAGTGCCGGAACCCCTCGCGGCCGGCGGATTCACTGTAGCGCGCGTTGCCCAGATCCCTTGCTGCACGGATCAGTCGATCCACCTCGGTCTGGTTGCCGTCCAGGGTCATCACCGCGCGGTTGAGGGACGCTGGGTCGCCCGGAGTGGCGAACAGCGCAGAGGAGTGTTCGTCGAGTACCGAGTGTGAGATGCCACCGGGTTCGGTTGCGGCCACGATCGGCCGCGAGGCGGCGACGTAGGACGTCAGCTTGCTGGGCAGCGACATCTCCTTGACGCCTGGGCGCTCGTTGAGCAGCAGCACGTCGGCAGCGGCGAGCACACTGGGGTACGTGTCCTCGTCGACGGGGTCGACGAATTTCATGGTCGGGAGTTCGCCTGCAGCAGAGACGAGTTGGCGACGCTGATTACCGTCACCCACCATCACGTAGGTGATCGGCATCGATTGTTCGTGCGCCAACCGAGCGGCGTCGACCACCGATTCGAGTCCCTGCTTCATGCCCATGTTGCCGGTGTGCACCACGACGCGGTTGTCGGTGTCGGCCCAGCCGAGCCGCGCGCGGGCTTCGTGCGTCGTCTCGGTCGATCCCGAGATGTGCGTGAAGATCGGTAGGTCCACGATCTTTGCTGCGTCGACGCCGTTCTCCGTCAGTACGTCTCGGAATCGTGGGGTGATGACGCCGATCGAATCCGCGCGTCGGGCCAGTCGGTACTCGACGGATCCGACCATGCGCCCAGCAGTGCCGCCGGTGGTACCGGATTGGGCAGCTGCGTTTCCGCTCAGGTCGTGAACCACCACTCCCAGGGGCCGTCCTCGATGACCGAGGGATGCGGCGAGCATGGCACCGAGGAGCGGGGTGACGGTGATGACGACGTCCGCCCGCGAGGCGCGCACCAACGGGGCAGCCAGGGTAGCGAAGCTCAGTTCCATCCGGGCTCGGCCGACGAGATTCGGAGCGGCGGGCACCGCATGCCGGACGCGTCGTACCCGTACGTTGCCCATCTTTTCTCGCCATGTGATGCCGCGACGGTAGCGGGGATCCTGAATTGCCCACTGCGGGTAGTGCGGAACTCCGGTGATCAGGTCCACATCCGCGCCCGCGCTGCTCAGCGCTTCCACCAGAGCGGTGTTGTACGGAGCGCTTCCGGTGGTCTCGGGTGCGTAGTGGCAGGCCACCACGCAGACGGACAACCCATGGAGCGAGAGTGATGCGTCTTGCTCGTCGGGGACTTCTGCCACGTCAGTACGCGCCGTCCGATTTGAGCACTGCCGCGGCGGTACGCCAGATGATCACGAGGTCCTGAATGATGGACCAGTTGTCGACGTAGTAGTGGTCCAGTCGAATCCGCTCCGACTCGGCCACATCCGAGCGTCCCGAGACCTGCCACAGCCCGGTGACACCTGGCTTGACGAGGCTCCGTCGCTCGACGAAGTGCTCCACGTCCGCGCCTTCACCGGGTACCAGCGGCCTGGGGCCCACGATGCTCATCTGGCCGGACAGGACGTTGAACAGCTGGGGAAGTTCGTCGATGCTCAATTTCCGAAGCAGCCGACCAGTTTTGGTGATCCGACTGTCGGTTGCCGACTTGTAAAACACCGAGGTCTGTTGGTTCGCATCCTCCCGCGCGTGGCCGATGGCCGAGTCTGCATCGACCACCATGGTCCGCAGTTTCCAGATGCGGAACTTCTCGCCTGCCAGGCCCACTCGCTCCTGGCGGTAGAAGATCGGTCCTCGGTCGCCGAGCTTGATGGCGACAGCGGCGACGGCCAACACCGGAAACAGAACGGCCAAGGCGATGGTGGCGAGCGCGAAATCGAAGACCGTTTTGCTCTTCCGGGTGGCACCGTCGTACTTGGGTCGGTCGACGTGCAGCAGTGGCAGATTGTCGATTGGCCTGATCTTGAGCCGGGGCCCGGCGATGTCTGCTACGCCGGGAGCGACGACCAGATCGATCCTGTGCTTGTCCAGCTTCCACGCCAGATCGCGCATCCGCTCGTAACCGAGGTGCTCGACGGCCGCGACGGCTACCGTGGTCGCGGAGGTCTTCCGGAGCGCTGTGTCGATGGCTGTTTCGTCACCGAGGATCTCGATGGTGCGGCCGTTCGCGTCTACGGTTGCCCCGGCGGCACCGATGTATCCCGGGATGCAGGCACCGATCACTCGGTAGCCGGCGTCGGCCGCGTTGTCGAAGTTGCCGGAAATTCTCTTGATCGAGGTGACGTTGCCGATCACGATGACCTCGCTCAGGTGGTAACCGGCCGACCGTTTCCGAGCGAGTCGCCGCCGCCAGAACCGCCGACCGGCCAACAGCCCGATGAGGCCGATCGGCAGCGCGATGGCCAGGTAACCGCGGGCGATGCCCGACTGGACGAGAAGGTCCACCACGGCGATGCCGCCGAACAGCCAGCCGGTGGCCGTGACGACTCGTCGGTATTCGTCGGCACCGTTGCCGATCAGCTGTGGGTCACGCGACTGAACGAGACCGAGTGCGAGCAGCCAGACGATGCCGAGGCCGACGGAGAAGGCCGTGAAGAAGACCAGCGCACTGAGGGTCTCGGGCGAGTCGGTCGCAGGGGTACCGAACCGGATCAGCTGAGCGCCGACGAGCGCCGCACCGATGACGCAGGCATCGGTCAACAGAACCTTGCGCCGATAGCTGCGCTGCCATTCGGTCCGCTTCGCCGGCGCGTAGGCTTCTTCTGAGGACGAGATCAGCTTGGGAAGATCCGGCGAATTCGAGCGCGACTTAACCGGGTTGTAACCTGACGTGAGCTTGCCGAGGGCGACATTCATGTGCGGTCTCCATGTCTGGCTGTGCAACGAACAGACTGAGCAAAAATCGAGCTGGTAAGTATTGACTGAATGCATTTCCCCGAGCGCTGCTCATTCTTCGCAGGATCGGGCAAAAGTGTTACTGGGCACACCTAACTTGTGTCAGGTATCACCGGATCGACGAGTAGGACGTGAGTGGATGCAGGCCGCAAGACGCCGACGGTGCCGAACGTTCTTGGCATCGATCGGGGTGACGTCGGTGCTGTTGGCTGCCTGTTCTTCGGCCGAGGACCCCGCTGACGAGCAGGTGGAGTCCACTACGACCGCCGCAGCCGAGGGCGGTGGGTGCCAACCGTCGGTGGAGCATCTGGGCCTGACTGCGGTGACGGCGTCGGAGTCCGAAGACCTGCTGGCAAAACAGAGTTCGCTGATTTCGCAGTACGGTTTCGGTGCGGTGAGACTGACAATTCACTGGCCCGTAATCGAGCCTTATCCCGGTGTTTACGATTGGAAGTCCACCGACGATCAGGTCGCGGCATTTTCCGATGCCGGGCTCGACATCTTGGGGGTGGCGACGTGGGCACCGTGGTGGGACGTCGACCCGGCCAATCGAAACGTCATGCACCCGAAACCGTCGGATCCCGAAAAATTCTCCGAGTTCGCAAAATTGGCAGCAAACCGCTACAAAGACCGAATTCGAACGTGGGAAATATGGAATGAGCCCAATACCGGCGCGACATTCGGTCCCGGTGTCGATTTGCAGACGTACGTTCCGATGTTGAAGCAGTCGTACGAAAAGATCAAAAGCATTGATCCGGACATCGAGGTCCTGACCGGAGGTACCTCGCCGACCATCGACAACGACACGGACCTGAGCCCGGCAAGTTTCATCAAGGGCCTGTACGCAGCCGGCGCGGGCCCTTTTTTCGATGCCATCGCGATGCATCCCTACAGTGCCCCGGATCGGCTCAGCGAGGCGTCAGTGCAGTCGTACAGCTCCAACACTGCGATCGCGCGGATTCGCGAGACGATGATCGTCAACGGCGATCGCAACAAGAAGATCTGGTTCACCGAGTTCGGTGCCGCCTCCGGCACGGGACCGGAGAGCGTCCCCGAGGACAAGCAGGCCGAGCTGTTGGTGGACGGCATCGACTACCTACGGAGCCTGTCCTACTGCGGCGGGATCTTCCTGTTCGACTTCCGTGACTACGACACCGGCAACGCGGTGGACGAGCTGAACGCGGGGCTGGTGCGGTCTGACTTCAGCCCCAAGCCCGCGCTCGATGCCGTGATTCAGGCCGGCGGTTCCAACTGAGTTCGACGGGTGGCTTTCGCGTGCTCGAGCGTCATGGCCGGCGGTGACACCATGACGGTTCCCGGCGCGACGTCGTGCAGAATCGTGGCGTTCGCGCCGATGGTCACGTCGTTGCCGATGGTGATCGGGCCCAGTACCGCTGCACCCGCACCCACGCGGACGTTGTCACCGATGACCGGGCGGCCCTTGGCCGTGTAGCCGAGGCTCACGTGCTGATTGATCCAGCAGTTCTTACCGATGTGTTCTGCGGTGATGATCGAGCCGAGGCCGTGTTGAATGAACAGGCCGGGGCCGATGGATCCCGCTTCGAGTGTCAACGTGGACAGACCCGGATAGAGCTTCTTGAGCAGCAGCCGTTGGACCGTCCCGATGTGCCTGATGCGGTAGTGCACAAGGGTTCTGAACTCGGGTAGCGCTCCGGCGATGTAGGCGAACCGGCGGTAGGGATCGAGTGCGCTGATGGCCTCGACTTCCAGACATACGGTCCATTTGGCCACGTCTGCCGCGATGTCGTCGGCCACGCCCGCTCGCTGCACTGCTTTCCAGAGTGGGTATGCCCAGACGGACGCTGCGGAGGTGAGAAGGGATGTCTTGTCGGTCACCCGAACCACTGTAGGGGCAAGAGCCGTCACCGTCCCATCGATCAGGGGCACTCGTTGGGTGCGTCCTTGTCCGAGAACCGCTCGAGCATCCACTGGTACATCTCGTCGCCCGCATCGGCATCGGCGTGGCCTTGACCTGCCATCTCGCGGTGGACGATTCGGTCGCCGATGCGGCATCCGGCGTCGACAGCCTTGGAAACCCATGCGGGCAGGATCAATTCGTCGTCGGATCCGTTGATCACCAGCATCGGTGCCGGTGCTCGTCGCTGGGGGAGCGAGGCCTCGGTGAGCCACTCGGTGAGTCGATCGGTCGCTTCGTCCGATGCCGGCTGCACCTGTGCTGCGTCGAGTTGGGTGGACAGGGCGGCCTTCTCGGTGTCGGGCAGTGCACACGACGTCAGGCCCGTCAGCTCGCCTGCTGCTGCGCCCCGCAGGTAGTCGCTCTGCTCGAGATCGGGGTGCACCACCGACAACCCGTCGATGATCAGCGGCATGAACGCAGTTTGTGCACCGGTCAATGTCTCGTCCCGAGCGGCCTCGGCGAAGCCGGTGATGTCTGCTGCAGGCGAGGTGGACACACTACCGACGAGGTTCAGGCCCGATCCGTAGTCTGCGCTGTATTCGTTTGCGGCCCATGCTGCTTGGCCACCCTGCGATCCGCCGACGGCCATCCATTTGTCGGAGGTGTCGGGGTATTGGTTGCGCACTGCTCGCACGGCGTCGATCATGTTGAATCCGGCGGTACGTGGCTCGAGGTAGGGGTGCTCGCCCGGCCAGCCCAGTCCCTGGAAGTCTGTCATCGTCACCACGAATCCGGCCTCGGCGATGGCGGCGAGGGTGGGTGCGTAGCCCCGTAGATCCGGGCTGAGCGACGGCCCACAGTCCTGGCCGAGTCCGGTGGTGGGGTGACCGTAGGAGATGACGGGCCAGCCGCCTGCCGGTGCGTCTCCGCGGGGACGGTAGACCGTGGACGCCACCTCGGACACCTGACCGTCGTATGCGGAGACGGAACGGTAGACGACGGTGCGGGCCTCGCCGAGCTTGTCGGCAAGAGTGGGATCCAGGCCTTCGACCGGGGTGGATTGAACGATGGTGCCCCGCTGATCGAGCACCGACTGGGCGATGTCGGGAAGCGGGGTATCGAGGACTGCCACCGCGCGCGGTGTCTCCTGGGAGCACGCAGCGAGCGTCAGGATGCCGACTACGGCAAGGGTTCCGACGCGACAAGCAGACGAGGCCAACATGTGTTCAGGCTAGCGTGTGCTGCGATTTCGACCGACCAAGCTCTAAGCTCGGGTAACTGACCCTCGTCGACATTTCAGGTTGGAGCAAACTCGATGAAACGCGCGCTGATCACCGGTATCACTGGGCAGGATGGTTCATATCTGGCAGAACTGCTGCTGAGCAAGGGGTATGAGGTGCATGGCCTGATTCGACGGTCGTCCACCTTCAACACGTCGCGCATCGATCACCTCTACCAGGATCCGCACGACACCGGCGCTCGAATGTTTCTGCATTACGGCGACTTGAGTGACGGTGCTCGACTGGTCACGCTGTTGACCGAGATTCAGCCGGACGAGGTTTACAACCTCGGCGCGCAGTCGCACGTGCGGGTGAGCTTCGACGAGCCCGAGCACACCGGCAACACCACTGGCATCGGTTCCATTCGACTGCTCGAGGCCGTCCGTCTGGCGGGGTTGCAATGCCGCTTCTATCAGGCGTCGAGCTCCGAGATGTTCGGCGCAACTCCGCCGCCGCAGAACGAGGAGACTCCGTTCTACCCTCGCTCGCCGTACGGTGCCGCGAAGGTCTACGCCTACTGGGTCACCAAGAACTACCGCGAGGCGTACGGCATTTTCGCCGTCAACGGCATCCTCTTCAATCACGAATCCCCTCGTCGCGGTGAGACATTCGTGACTCGAAAGATCACCCGCGCGGTTGCGCGCATCAAGGCCGGTGTGGAGCAGAACATCTATATGGGCAACCTGGATGCCATCCGCGACTGGGGTTACGCGCCAGAGTATGTCGAGGGCATGTGGCGGATGCTACAGGCCGACGAGCCGGACGATTTCGTGCTTGCTACCGGTGGAAACTTCTCGGTGAAAGATTTCCTGGTAGTTGCGTTCGAGCGGGCCGGTTTGGATTGGGAGAAGCACGTCAAGTTCGACGAGCGCTACCTGCGTCCGACGGAGGTCGATGCTCTCGTCGGCGACGCCAGCAAGGCAGAAGAGAAGCTGGGCTGGAAAGCCACCGTGCACACACCGGAGCTGGCGAAGATCATGGTCGACGCCGATATAGCGGCTCTCGAGCATGAGGGTCGTCCGTGGATCGACCGGCCGTCGCTGCCGGATTGGGCGTGAGCGCCGTGGTGCCGGACGGGTCGCCTGCACCCGCCTACGTACCAGCTCCTCTGGATCGAGCAGCACCCCTGTACGTCGCCGGACACCGCGGACTTGTGGGGTCGGCGATCTGGCGTCAACTCGAGAACTCGGGTTTCGATCGTTTGATTGGCCGATCGTCATCCGAGCTGGATCTCAAGGACCGCGACGCGGTGTTCGCGTTCTTCGAGGAGACCAAGCCTGCGACGGTGGTACTGGCTGCTGCCAAGGTGGGTGGCATTCTGGCGAACAGTACGTATCCGGTGGATTTCTTGTCGGACAATCTTCGGATTCAGGTGAACGTGCTCGATGCGGCCTTGGCGCAGGGCGTCGAGCGCGTCCTGTTTCTCGGTTCTTCCTGCATCTACCCCAAGCTTGCTCCTCAGCCGATCAAAGAGGAGTACCTGCTCACCGGTCATCTCGAGCCGACAAACGATGCCTACGCCATAGCGAAGATCGCGGGGATCCTACAGATTCAGTCGGTTCGCAAGCAGTACGGACTGCCCTGGATCTCGGCTATGCCGACCAACCTGTACGGCCCGGGAGACAACTTCTCCCCGCAGGGCTCGCACGTACTGCCGGCGTTGATCCGCCGGTACGACGAGGCCCGCCGCGATGGTGTCGATACGGTGACCAATTGGGGTAGTGGATCTCCGCGGCGTGAGTTCTTGCATGTTGATGATATGGCGGCTGCGTGTATTCATTTGCTCGAGCACTATGACGGGCCTGATCAGGTAAACGTGGGTACCGGTGAGGACGCGACGATCAAGGAGATCGCCGGGATTGTTGCTTCCACTGTCGGTTTCGAGGGTGAGACCGAGTGGGACACATCGAAGCCGGATGGGACACCGCAGAAGCTTCTGGACGTGAACAAGCTGCGGGATGCGGGGTGGAAGCCGCAGATCGACTTGGAGGCGGGGATCGCGACCACAGTCGAATGGTATCGGCAACACGTCGACTCACTGCGCACCTGACAGGCCAAGCCGGGCCGTCCTACGTTCGACCGACATCCTTGACACCGGCCGCGGATCTGGCGCTAATAGGTGGTCGAGGGTCGGTCGGGTGGGGCACGATCGCAGACATCGGTAAAGCAGTGGACGCGTTCGGTTAACGCAGTAGAAACGTGTGACGACCTGCAGGTTTCTGTCGATCAACCTATCGTGACCAAGTGACGCAATAACCACAACAAGATCATCTGCACGACGGGGTGGCACGGAGCTGTGTCGATCACGCAAGGGTTCGGCAACGCGTACGTACCGAGGGGAAATCAGTGTCAATCAGCGATCTGGAAGCGCAGAGTTCGGTTGTCTCGCGGCGTGACGCTCGACGGTTGCGCAGGGTGACGTCGCGTCGTGAATGGGAAACGCATTACACCGAGGGCTTGCGTGTCACCGACACGGTGGTCGTTCTCGGTGCGGTGACGGTGGCGCAGATCATCCGCTTCGGCGACATCGATTTTCGTGAACCGTGGTCCATCGTCGGCTACTTCGGGATCTCCGGAATCCTTGCAATTCTGTGGCTGACGTTTCTCGCCATCTTCCGCACTCGTAGTCCGCGAGTGATCGGCAACGGCTCGGAGGAATATCGCCGCATCGTGTCGGCCACGTTCCGGCTCTTCGGAACCATCGTGATCCTTTCTCTGTTGTTCCGTCTGGACATCGCCCGTCTGTATCTCGCGATCGCACTGCCCGTCGGGCTGGTCGGACTGCTGTTGAGTCGATGGGTATGGCGAAAAATAGTGTCGCGCAAGCGTGCTCGTGGCGGATATCAAACCTCGGTGCTCATCGTCGGCAGTCGTAGTTCGGCCCTGGCCATGGCCAGGTCGTTCGAGCGTTCCCCCGAAGCCGGCTACAGCGTGGTGGGTATCTGCCTACCCAACTACGAACCCGGCAACGACTCGTCGTTCACCATCGACGGCGTAGAGATCCCGGTACTCGGGGATGAACACAGCGTCGTCGAGGCCATCGAGACCTCCGGCGCAGACACCGTGGCGGTGACGGCCACCGAACACATCGGCCATCACGGATTGCGAAAGATGGTGTGGGACCTCGAGAAGAAGAAGGTGGACCTCGTGGTGTCGCCGGGAGTGGTGGATGTGGCAGGTCCGCGTCTGGTGATGCGCCCGGTCGCGAACTTCCCGCTCATCCACGTCGAGAAGCCGCAGTACAACGGCGCGAAGCGATTCAGCAAGACGGCCTTCGACTTCCTGTTCGCCGCCTCGATCCTGTTGTTGATTTCGCCGGTTCTGATGACTCTCGCCGTGATCATCAAGCTCACCAGCAAGGGCTCGATCTTCTACAAGTCCGAGCGAATGGGCATCGACGGCAAGCCTTTCCAGATGATCAAGTTCCGCAGCATGGTCCAGGACGCCGACAAACGAGTGCAAGAACTGGCTGCCCTCAACGAAGGGGCCGGCGGGGTGCTGTTCAAGATGCGCGACGACCCACGGGTGACTCGGGTGGGCAAGGTGATGCGCAAGTTCAGCCTCGACGAGCTGCCGCAGTTCGTCAACGTGCTCAAGCGTGAGATGAGCGTGGTGGGTCCGCGGCCGCCGCTGCGCAGCGAAGTGGAAACGTACGACGGTGAAGTGCGTCGTCGGTTGCTCGTCAAACCCGGTATCACCGGGCTGTGGCAGGTGAGTGGTCGATCGGATCTGTCGTGGGAGGAGAGCGTGCGCCTCGATCTCTCGTACGTCGAGAACTGGTCCATGACAGGGGATCTGCTCATCATCGCCAAGACCGCAGTCGCCGTCCTCAAGAGCGACGGCGCGTACTAGTAGCGCTGACGCTCACCCTGCGGTCGGTCCGTATTGTTCGTATCATTGCGCAATGACAACTGTGTCGCAGAACGGACGTGACGTATCCATGGGGCAGAACACGTTTCACGATTTCCTGGCAGATCGCATCGACGTGATCGCCCGCGTCCATCTGAACAGGTCCACCTCGCTGCACGCTGTCATCTCCGACAGCGTCGACGCCTACACCTCGGCGTTCGCGGAGTTTCACGGCACCGACGCACCGTTGGATCTACTCGCTCCAGAGGTCCGCGCCGAGCTGAGCGATTTCGTCCACCGCTGCGCCGAGGCCGTCGAAGAGCCGGAGAACCCGCAGTTTCCCGTTCGTCGCTGATCTTCGTCCCCGGTTTGACCGTTAGCTCGCGGGGTAACTCATTGATGCTCATGTGCAATTCAGCTCGCCTTACCCGGTCGTTTGCCTTGGGCACTCAGTGTCGTACCGATACCGCGGCTCCGTCGCGGTTGCGGTCGAAACCAAGGAGATTGCCGGAGTATGCGCATCACAGTGTTCGGAACCGGATATCTCGGTGCCACCCACGCGGCCTGCATGGCGGAGCTGGGGCATGACGTACTCGGCGTCGACGTAGACGAGGCCAAACTAGCCAAGCTCGAGGCCGGCGAGGTCCCATTTTGGGAGCCCGGACTCGGGGAAGTACTTCAGCGCAACATCGCGGCCGGCCGTCTCCGGTTCACCTCCTCGTATGAGGAAGCAGCCGAGTTCGCCGAGGTCCACTTTCTCGGTGTCGGCACGCCTCAGAAGCGGGGCGAGTACGCAGCAGACATGAAGTACGTCGACTCCGTAGTCGAAACACTTGCACCGTTGTTGACCAAGCCTGCTGTGATCTTCGGTAAGTCGACCGTGCCGGTGGGTACGGCAGAGCGGCTGGGGCGGATGGCGCGCGAGCTCTCACCGGCCGGTGACGGCGTCGAGGTCGCCTGGAACCCCGAGTTCCTGCGGGAGGGCTTTGCTGTCAAAGACACGTTGCGTCCCGACCGGCTGGTGCTCGGGGTCGACCGCAACCGGCCGGGACGTGCGGAGGGACTCGCCCGCGAGGTCTACGCGCAACTGCTCGACGAGAGGATCCCGTTCCTGGTGACCGATCTGGCTACCGCCGAGCTGGTCAAGGCCTCCGCAAACGCATTCCTAGCCACCAAGATCTCATTCATCAATGCCATAGCGGAGGTGTGTGAGGCGTCGGGTGCAGATGTCACCGTGCTCGCCGACGCCATCGGCCACGACGAACGCATCGGTCGGAAATTCCTCAATGCCGGCATCGGTTTCGGTGGTGGCTGTTTGCCCAAGGATATCCGGGCATTCATGGCCCGGGCGGGTGAACTGGGCGCTGACCAGGCATTGACGTTCCTGCGCGAGGTCGACAACATCAACATGCGACGTCGTACCCGGATGGTCGAGCTGGCGCGCGAGGCTTGCGGGTCTCTTCTGGGTGCTCGGGTCGCCGTGCTCGGAGCGGCGTTCAAGCCCGACTCCGACGACGTGCGTGATTCGCCCGCTCTGAACGTGGCCGGTCAGGTCCAGCTGCAGGGAGCAGCGGTCAACGTGTACGACCCCAAGGCCATGGAGAACTCCCGCGCTCTGTTCCCCACCTTGACCTACAGCAGCACTGCGCTTGAGGCCTGCGAGGGCGCAGACGTGGTGTTGGTGCTGACGGAGTGGAAGGAATTCAAGGCTCTCGCTCCGCAGGAACTGGACGGCGTCGTGCGGAGCAAGAAGCTGATCGACGGCCGAAACTGCCTGAGCCCGGAGCAGTGGCGGGCGGCCGGTTGGAACTACCGAGGCCTTGGACGCCCCTGATCACGTTCGACCCGAACGAATGATTCATTCGATGGAATGAATTCGTGTGGCCGTCTTTGTTCGATACCACGTTTCGTTGTTTCGGCTTTTCATGTGCTTCGATGTCGGTAATATCCTTGTTTCGCCCCAGGCTGAGCGGTGTGAGGTTTGTTCAGCGTACTATCCGCGGGAGCGAGACCATCGATCGCACGATAAAAGGCGTCATAACCTGTGAAGTCTCACATTGCAGCGTCGATTGTGCTCGTGTGTAACGTTTTTGGGCCGCGGCACGGTTACACCAGGTGGGTTCCTGTCGCACAAATCGCCTCGTCAGAGATGGTGTGGTAAACCGGATACCTGCTGTTATTCGTTTGTGATCTACGCCGCTCGCGTGGTGCATCGGATAGCGGCATGGGACTATTCAATTCGATACCAGTTGCTCTCCGGATTGGTTCGAGCCGAATTCGCCGTTCACCTCAGGTGTGCGCAGTACTGCAGAGGAGGGGAGCACGTTGGCATCTGTCGGGGCTGCACAGCGCTCTCTGTGGGGATCTCCACGTCGATCAGGTGTATTGCCGACACGCAAGCTCACCTCGCGACACGTGTGGGAGCAGCAATACATCGCGCGCCTGCGGGTGACCGATGTGGCGGCTGTGGCTCTGTCGGTTGCTCTGGCCCAGATCGTTCGGTTCGGCGATGCCGAGACCAATGGTCTGCTCTCGGCAATGACGTACACGGGAGTCTCCCTCGTCCTGGCCGGTCTCTGGATCGCCTTCCTCGCTATTTTCCGAACACGCTCGACGCGCGTCATCGGCAACGGTGCCGAGGAGTACCGACGCATCGTGTCGGCCACATTCCGCCTGTTTGGGGTCATCGCTATCGCGTCGCTGCTGTTCCGTATCGACATCGCTCGTCTGTACCTGGCGATCGCCTTTCCGGTCGGATTGCTGGCACTACTTCTGAGCCGGTGGACCTGGCGAAAAGTAGTCACAAGGCTTCGCGACAAGGGCGAGTACAAGACGTCTGTCCTGATCGTAGGTAGTCGTACAGCGGCGGTATCAATGGCGCAATCCTTCGAGAAGTCGTCTGCGTCGGGCTATGCGGTGGTCGGAATCTGCATGCCTGGGTACGAAGCTCCGCGGGACGGCGTGGTCCACATCGAGGGCACCGACATTCCGGTGCTCGGCGATGAGCACGACGTAGTGGACGCGATCGAAGAGTGCGGTGCCGACACTGTTGCTGTGACGGCCACCGAGCACCTCGGCCACAAGGGCATCCGCAAGATGATCTGGGACCTGGAGAAAAAGAACGTCGACTTGGTGGTGGCACCGGGTGTCGTCGATGTGGCCGGCCCGCGACTGGTCATGCGGCCCGTTGCAGGTTTCCCTCTCATACACGTAGAGAAGCCGCAATACAACGGTGCAACGCGCTTCAGCAAGACGGCGTTCGACCTGACATTCGCGGCCCTGGTCCTTGTAATGATCTCGCCCATCCTGTTGGCCGTCGCCATCGCCGTGAAGACCACGAGCCGGGGCCCGGTGTTCTACAAGTCGGAGCGGATGGGCATCGACGGCAAACCGTTCTCGATGATCAAGTTCCGCAGCATGACTGTCGACGCGGACAAGCAGGTTGCCCACCTCCTCGATCAGAACGAGGGTGCCGGCGGGGTTCTGTTCAAGATGCGTGACGACCCTCGAGTGACACCTGTTGGCAAGTTCCTGCGGCGCTTCAGTCTGGACGAGCTGCCGCAGTTCGTGAACGTTCTCAAGCGGGAGATGAGTGTGGTGGGGCCGAGGCCTCCGCTACGCCGCGAGGTCGAGACCTACAACGGTGAGGTTCGACGTCGTCTGCTGGTCAAGCCAGGAGTCACAGGTCTGTGGCAGGTCAGTGGACGATCCGACCTGTCGTGGGAAGAAACTGTCCGACTGGACCTTTCGTACGTCGAGAACTGGTCGATGGTGGGGGATCTATTGATCATTGCAAAGACCCTGAAGGCCGTGACTGGAAGCGACGGAGCTTACTGAGCGGCATGTCCAATTTCGTAACAAGCCAGATCTGTGCTGGGCCTTAGAGGAGTGGAAAGATGAAACGCGCACTGATAACCGGCATTACCGGCCAAGATGGCTCGTACTTGGCGGAACTGCTATTGAGCAAGGGCTACGAGGTGCATGGCCTTATTCGACGGTCGTCCACCTTCAACACATCTCGTATCGATCACCTGTATCAGGATCCGCACGACAAGGACGCCAAGCTGTTCCTTCATTACGGCGACTTGAGTGACGGCGCACGGTTGGTCACTCTGCTCACTGAGATCCAGCCGGACGAGGTCTACAACCTGGGTGCACAGTCGCACGTCCGAGTGAGCTTCGACGAGCCTGAGCACACCGGCAACACCACTGGCGTCGGATCCATCCGCTTGCTCGAGGCAGTACGCCTCGCAGGCTTGCAGTGCCGTTTCTATCAGGCATCGAGCTCCGAGATGTTCGGCGCAACTCCGCCCCCGCAGAACGAGGACACGCCGTTCTACCCACGCTCCCCGTACGGCGCAGCGAAGGTCTACGCCTATTGGGTCACCAAGAACTACCGCGAGGCGTATGGCATCTTTGCCGTCAATGGCATCCTGTTCAACCACGAATCCCCTCGCCGTGGTGAAACTTTCGTGACTCGCAAGATCACCCGCGCAGTCGCACGTATCAAGGCCGGTCTGGAACAGAACGTTTACATGGGCAACTTAGACGCCATCCGAGACTGGGGTTACGCGCCGGAGTACGTCGAGGGCATGTGGCGGATGCTGCAAGCCGATGAGCCGGACGACTTCGTCTTGGCCACCGGCGGCAATTTCTCGGTGAAGGACTTCCTCGTCGTGGCATTCGAGCGAGCCGGACTGGATTGGGAGAAGCACGTCAAGTTCGATGAGCGCTACCTGCGTCCCACCGAGGTGGACGCTCTCATCGGTGATGCCAGCAAGGCCGAAGCAAAGCTCGGGTGGAAGGCCACGGTGCATACCCCCGAGCTTGCGAAGATCATGGTCGATGCCGATATCGCCGCTCTTGAGCATGAGGGTCGTCCGTGGATCGACCGGCCGGCACTGCCGGATTGGGCATGAGCACCGTGGCGACGAAGGGGTCGGCGTTGTCCGACTACACTCCAGGTCCGCTGGATCGTGACGCGCCGTTCTATGTAGCTGGGCACCGAGGTTTGGTCGGATCCGCTATCTGGCGGCAGCTCGAAGCCTTGGGGTTCAGCGACCTGATCGGCCGCTCGTCGTCCGAGTTGGATCTCAAGGATCGCGACGCGGTGTTTGCGTTCTTCGAGGAGACCAAGCCGAAGACGGTGGTACTAGCGGCAGCCAAAGTCGGTGGCATCCTGGCCAACAGCACGTACCCGGTCGACTTCCTCTCGGACAACCTACGCATCCAGGTAAACGTATTGGACGCGGCGTTGGCGCAAAACGTGCAGCGTGTGTTGTTCCTCGGGTCTTCGTGCATCTACCCGAAGCTGGCTCCGCAGCCGATCAAAGAGGAGTACCTCCTCACCGGGCACCTCGAGCCGACCAACGACGCGTACGCCATCGCGAAGATCGCCGGCATCTTGCAGATTCAGTCGGTACGCAAGCAATACGGTCTGCCTTGGATCTCTGCGATGCCAACCAACCTCTACGGTCCGGGCGACAACTTCTCGCCACAGGGCTCGCACGTCCTGCCCGCTCTCATTCGTCGCTACGACGAGGCAAGAAGAGACGGTGTCGAGACTGTAACCAACTGGGGTAGCGGCTCTCCTCGGCGTGAGTTCCTACATGTCGACGACATGGCAGCCGCATGTATCCACTTGCTCGAGAACTACGACGGGCCCGATCAGGTGAATGTTGGTACCGGCGAGGACGCGACGATCAAGGAAATTGCCGCTATTGTGGCATCTGCAGTCGGATTCGAAGGCGAGACCGAGTGGGACACCACAAAGCCAGACGGCACACCGCAGAAGCTACTCGACGTGAATAAGTTGCGGGACGCGGGTTGGAAGCCTCAGATCGGATTAGAGTCAGGAATCGCTTCGACCGTCGACTGGTACCGCGGGCACGTCGAGACACTGCGGACCTAGTTCGGGATAAACTTCAAGGATGACCAGGGAACCGGTCCATCAATCGACTAAAATTAAGGAAACTGATTAGGTTTAAGAACGACTTCAAAGAACGACTGAAATCTAGCGGCAGCGAGGATGGACAAGTGAGCACTGGGAGAACAGTCGGACTGCTCGACCCCAGCCTAGATTCTGACAACATGGGAGACTCAATAATCCAGGATTCCGTCAGGGCAGAGCTCAACAAAATGTTTCCAGCTGTGCACATTGTTCGCCTACCGACTCAACGCTTCATGACCCGTTCCGAGAGAGCGGTAGCGCGATCATGCGATCTATTTATAGTAGGCGGAACCAATATACTTAACGGAAATTTGCCGTTCTACATGCAGTGGAAGCTGGATCCAGAGTTGCTGTCAATCTTGGCAGGCAAGACAATCCCAATGGGTGTTGGCTGGTGGAAATATCAGAAAAACACAAACAAATTGTCAGCTAGGGTCTGGCAAACTCTTTTTCTGAACGAATTTATCAGCGTCAGGGATGGGTACACCGAGCGAAAGCTTGCCAGCATAGGAATAAGCTCTATAAACACCGCGTGTCCGACGATGTGGGCCTTGCCGGAAGTCGTGAACGTATCCGCCAGAGTGAAAAGTTCTGTAGTGGTAACCCTTACTGACTACAAGAGGCATGTGGAAGCCGACTTAGCCCTCTTCAAATCCCTTCGACAAGTCTACGACAAGATATACGTATGGCCGCAAGGGGAAAAAGACCAAACCTACATTGAGAAGTTACGGCTTGACGTCACGTTGGGTGAACGAGATGTACGTTGGTTCAACCAAAAATTGGCTCATGGGGAAGCTGACTATGTCGGTACCCGCCTCCATGCCGGTGTCCGTGCCCACCAACTGGGTGCGCACTCTCTTATTGTCGCGATTGACAACCGCGCCACCGAAATCGCAAGCGATACGGGGCTCCCGGTAATTCCGCGAGACGACTGGGCAAATCTTGAGGAGAAAATCTCCGTACGCAACCCGGCAAGGCTGTCCTTACCGCATGGCGAAATAAAGGCCTGGAAAACGAAGCTAGTCGGGATTCTCGATGCACGGTAGATATGTAAACGCAGGATTTTGGGGGCTCGCTTCAATCATCTCCTTCCTGTTCGTCACATCTGATACGAACACGGCGTTGATAGTACTAGCAGTTCTTATTGCCGGTTGGCTATTGATTCTCGGTCGATCACCCAGGGGCGAAACCGCCAGGTCACTGACGCGTACAGCACAACTGGGTATTCCATATTGCACGCTCGGCAGTGCCCTCGTGGTATCAACCGCAGACGTCACCGGCTGGGTGAGCAGCGGACCTCCGTGGCGGTATGCATTTATGGTCCCGGGGCTCTGCGCTGCGGCCGCGATAGATGGAACATTCCGTCGAAAAGTTGATCGGCTGCTGCCCATCGGTACTTTCGCCGGAGAATACAAAGGACTATCCCGAACCACGACGGCGCTTCTCTATGGATTTAGCCTTTTGTGCCTCACTTACATATCCTGCGGTACGATTATGGGCACATTCAACGGAGACAATTACGCTGTGGCGTTACCGCCAGCAATTTTACTTTTCTACGTCGCCGCCTACAAGCGCCCTCTTGGCATCCGACTAAGCTCGACGCCTCTCACTGTTTTGACCGATCTTGTCCGAATAAACACGCGGCGCAGCACGATCTTTAGTGGTATCGCGATGCTATTCGCGGCGGCAGCGCTATCCGACGCTTTGTCTGCGACTACAGGCGGACCACCTCCGTTTGCGAACCACGAGACTATCTTTATCCTTGTAACAGCGAGCCTCCTTGCGACTAGGTTCCGTAAAACCATAGCGATTGTATCGATTGCCGCCATCATTGTAAGCACTCTCAGGTATGCCACCGCCACACTCCTTTTAATTGCTCTTACGGCTGCAGCCCTCTTGCTCTTAAGCTATCTAATTTCGGGTCGATCGTTCAAATATGCTGTATTTCTGGCCGGACCATTGTTGGCAACCGGATATCTAATCTTTGGGCAACGGATAATTAATTCCTTTTATTCAAACGCAAGCCGCACTAACAATAGTGACACGCGGGAAGAATTGTGGTCACAGGGTTTCGACGTGCTGAAAGCCAATCCCTTGTTTGGAGGTTACGGATCAGAAACTATAACTGCGACTGCTTTAATCGACGGACGGTCGGCAAACGTGCCACTGCACAATTCCGTGCTCACCCTGGGGGTATACGGTGGGGCGATCCTGATTGTCTTGTTCGGTTGTTTAGTATTTAGAGGTGCGCTTGCCGGGATCGACAACATTGCCAGCGGCGGTCTGACATATGTATCTCCGTTGCTGGGTCTAATATCGGCGACCATTACGTTGCTGTTCAATCCAGTGCTCGATCAACTTGGACAATCTTTCTTCTTCTACGCGGCTCTATTGTGGTCAGTCACTCAATTGCCCGTGGTCTCTAGCGCGCCCGAATTCTCAAAGCGTTTCATCGAGGAGAAAAATCATGCGACGCTGAGGTCGCGGCCCTCCGCACATCGCACTAGGGGCGTATTATGAGTACAATTTTTGTAGAGCCCAACCCCTTTGCATCGAGGTTGCAGGTATTGGCACCACTCGTAACGGCGGCTAATTTGCAGCAGGCCTGCACCGTCGTGATTCCTGACCGCCTCGGTGGCACTGACTTCGAGTCGTTTAATGCAGAGATCCCAGCGACCACACGGGTGATCAGGGTGAAAGACGGCTCCCCTAAGCAAGCAACTGGAAAAATTCGACTAAGCACCTTTATTAAATGTTTGGTGACGTTGATAAGATGCACCGCGAAGCAAAAGTCGGGAACGATTGTGTTCACGGCAATTGACGATTATACGAAATGGCTATGGCTACTGCCGATACTGCGTGTTATGACACCAGGTTGGAAGTATTTGCTTATTAGATACCGCGTTGATGATGCGCTCGGATCCCCGCAGGATGTCTCGGGAAAGGTCCGGGGGGCACTGGTACAGTCCGTACGCGCCATGCTCGCTGCAAACGTTTGTTGTTTTGATGAGAGAGTGCAACAGCCATTTTACTCAGTATTACCTGACCCGTGGTCAGGTCCGTTTGGCTCGGTGAGCGGTGCCCGTGTAGCCCAGGACCACAACTGGAATACAAATGACTTCATAGTCTGCTTGGTCGGATTTCAAGACAAGCGCAAGGGATTCGACGTGGCGGCCGAAGCGCTAATCAAGGCCGCTGAGGAAGGGTTTCGAATCTGTCTTGTAGGTAGAGTGGATGACGCGCTAGAGCACTACTTAAACGAACTCAAGACCTGTTATGGCCCTAGCCTTGCGCACTACAACTATTATGTTAACGACTTAGAGCTGGCGCAGATCATGACGGCGAGCTCTGTAGTGCTCTTGCCTTACCATCAGAAGTTTAACGCGACCAGTGGTGTCTTAGTTCGTGCGGCAGCATCAGGAACGTCCGTCATTACCTCGGATCACGGTCTAGTAGGTTGGCGCACACGACGGTGGAAACTTGGTGATACGTTCGAGTATCCATATGCCTCGCAACTGGCAGAAGTATTAGTCCGTGCCAGCCTTACTGCGGGCAGTATCGACAAATCGAGTGCTGAACAGTTTGCAAACAGTTCGACCACTTCGGCGTTGACTAAGAGATTTAGTTCAGTGCTGCAGTCGATATGATCTGATCGAACTGGACGGAACAGATAACTTGTCTAAACTAATATCGTCTCTGTGGAATCCGGCAGGCCAGTTATCCCAATCAGCCGTTTCGTTATTGATTACTTTAGCGCTTGCTCACGCGTTCTCGCCTACTGCCTACGGCTGGATCAGCGTAATCGCAATCGTACTTGCGTTGGTTATGTCGATGAATCGGTCAGTACTCGGCGAGCAGTTGCTGGCGACCGTTGGCGGTAAGGGCTCGTTCGATGGCTACTGGATTTTTCAACGTTATCTGTTTGCGATCCTATCTGTTGTAACACTGCCCACGGCATTCCTTCTACTGGGTCTGAACGGGGCTTTGGCGGCGTGGTTCTTTGTCACATTTGTAGCGTCTGACGCGTTTCGATACGCGCTATTCGCAGGCGCAGGCGGCTTGAGCCTGCGAGCGATAGCTGTGGTCGACATGTTAAGGGCTGTCACTGCACTCTTATGCCTCGGGGCTTCATTGGCATTCGACGAAACTCTGGGTGTAGTGGTCCTGGCCATCGCATCAAATCTCCCGTGGCTTGTATTTGCATTCGTAGTGTATCGACCTGCCAAGGTATCCATGAGGCGCTATCTATCGAGCCTGGGCAGGTATGAAATGTTGATCAGTGCACAGTTTCTGATTGCCACGTCAGCCACGCAATGCTTGCCTATAGTCTCACTCGGTTTCTCAGGACCGACAATCATTGGGGCTATCAGGCTGACCCAGTCACTTTTGAATCCGATAGCAGTACTTGGTCTAGCTTTTCAGCCCACGTTGATCGGACTTCTGTCGCGGCAATCCATTCGGGACGCAGTCTCGTTGACAAAAAGACTAGTTCTGGGCGCTCTGCTGATAGCCGGTACGATAGTAATCGGTGCTGTTCTGGCTCAAGACTATATCGTTGAAAGAATGGTTCCGCGCGACATGGCGGAGTACGTGAACAATGTGTGGATACCTATTGCTGTGGTAACCGTCGCTGTTATCGTAGGCCAGCCAGGCGGGGCCCTAATCAGGGTACTTAAGCTTGGCGGTACGAGCCTGTACGGGCAGGTAGTTGGAGCGGTGTGTGCCTACACATCCCTAGCCGTGCTGGTTCTACGGCCTGCGCCTGACGACCTGGCACTGGCGATTGCGGCGGGTGCAATTACCGGCGTAATATCGACTTATGCTGCTCTAGTTTATTCTTTGCGTGGCCCGTATGATCCTGGCCGGATTTCCAGCCCAGACTGATCCGTCCTCGGTGCTTGCTAGCAACACACTGCTTGCACCGATAGTGGATTCATTTCCTACCTTGATCTCGCCCAGAATGGATGCGTTCGCGCCAACGACGACACCCGCACCAATCGTTGGGTAGCCTTCGTGACTGTCGAATCCAATTTTCTTCCGCCCTATCGTTATGCCACCCATCAATGTGCAGTAGGCACCGATCTCAACGCCACCTCCTATGACAACACCGGTCGGATGCTGAAACAGAATTCCATCGTCGATGGATGCTCTTGGATCAATATCTATCCCGTTCAGTGCAATGTTTAATCTGGCTATCAACAGCGCAATGGGGCGGTTTTTTGGAAACACGGCATGGGACAGTCGATAGAGGAAAGCAGCATTGAATGCTGTCGAAAGTGCTAATGCTTTGAGTGCGGATACTGCAGACGTAGTCTGGTATATTCTGCTCAGGTCGGCTGAAACTTGTCGTTTTAGGCTCATGAGAGGATGGTACCCGATATGAACCGTTCCGTAGTTGTGTGCCTAGCGTTTGCTGCAGATCCAAACCTCGGTTCAGAAGCCGGTGCCGGTGCGGCCTTGGTTAGGTCAGCGGCTGAATTTGCGGCTACCCAGGGTTTCGGTCTGGTGGTCTATACGCGAACTAAGCATTCAGCTGATGTACAGCAAATGCTATCGCGTGGCGTTGGTGAAATTCGTGTTATCGGTGTCGACGGCTGGAAGTCGAAAGCCCTCGGTTCCTCGATGGGTTTTCGACTTGAGTCTTTGGTATGGCAGGCTCGGGTATGGGTGCGCGTGAGAAGGCTTACGCGAGAGAATTCAGTTGCGGCTATCCATCATATGACGATGGCGTCAGACGCGATGCCCGGTGCAGTGCATTTTTTGTCTAGGACTAAGGTTAGAACAATCTGGGGTCCGGTTGGTAGCTCCAGTGTTGCTTTGAACACCGGTCAATCATGGCAATCAAGAAGCTTGCGGGTTTTAAAATCGCTTTGGTTTACTGCGCTAGCGCGCAGGGTTTCAGTGGTTGTCTCTCAGACTGATTGGGTTGCGAAGCAACTGATCGGGGGGAGAGTCTCAAGCTTCGTAGAGCAGAATTGCTCAGTCGATGATGAGGTAGTTACGTCGGTGCGAGCAACACGGATGTTAACGCCAAATCATGGAGATCGAGTTATCGTGGTAGGTGAGTTGATCGAACGGAAGCGCCCGCGACTTGCATGTATGGCTGCAGAGTATTTACCGATCACCACTGAGATGGTATTCGTAGGTGATGGACCTCTCCGGGACACCCTTGAGGAAAGCTTTGCCCCTTTAGTAGCTAGTGGCAGGATTAAGTTTACGGGCAAGATTCCTCGTCAAGAGGTGTTGCATCTTCTGGCGAAAAGTAGTCTTCTGCTTCACTTGGCATCTCGGGAAGGTGCCGGCTGGGTTGTGGCTGAATCTTTGGCCTGTGGAACTCAGGTTGTTGCCGTCGATGGTTCGGGGGCTGATTGCCTAGTCCGCAAAGTATTATATGGGGGCGAAGTAGTGTCAGATTCCGTGGCGAACGATCCGCGGGCGTTAGCAAACGTTATTAATGGTTTGGTGTCCAACTCTCAAAATCCCGCATACGCAGGGCAATGGTCTGAGGCCCGGTTTGTTCGCCTTATGGGCGACTGGTATCGACCATGAAGTTTCTGTCGTTCCCTCTTAGTGGATAGTATGTGTTGAAACGGTCAGTCAGATGTATGGAGTCTTTCCGGATTCTATATTCGTTACCGAGTTCATGGGCTCGAATGTCTGCTAATTGTTCTTTCGCGCGGCTATAGCCATATTGTATATCTCTTCCACATTTTCAATCCACGCAGATTCAGAATAGCGGGCGCAGTAGAGTTTACCTGCGCACTGGCGATATGTACCTTGGTTGGTCTGGAGTTCTGCTAGCATCGATTCCACGTCGTGTGCCTCTGTAGTCTGAGGTGAGTACGTCATTCCAGCGCCATCAGTGGTCAGTTCTTTAGCTGCTGAGCATGCATTAGATACCAACAATGGTGTGCCCACCGACAATGCCTCAAGCGCAACTGTTGGTAGGCCCTCAGACCAAAGGCTCGGAAGCAGAAGACCGTATGAGTCCCTGATGTGACGAATGACTTCGGTGGTGTCTAGTAGACCCAACATCACGACTGCTGTCAGACGTCGTCGTGAGATTACTTCTTTCACTTCCTGTTCTAACGGTCCGGTGCCTACAACGCGTAGTTTTTGGCCCTGCGGCCAACGCTCCAGAAGCCAGATCAACCCCTTTTCCTGCGTAATTCGACCTACGTAGGTGAATCCATCGGGCATGGGGTTATTCATCGACGGTTTTGCTGGTGAGAAATTTGGTACGACCTGAATAGGTACCGTCGGGCGAATTGTTTGGAACACTTTCGCGGCCTGCGAGTTCAACGTTATGAGCGCCTGTACGTTATTGAGTACATCGGAGTGTTTTCCCCGTGCCCGCGAGGCAAATGCCAGAGGTGCTGTTGCCAGCGATGAGTTTCTGTAACATTTATGTCTAAGTGCTGACCGTGAACCAAAGTCTAAACATTCCGTGCAGTCATGCCCGTCTCTCCAGAGGATAGAGTTCGCACAGAGCGGGCGGTAATTGTGCATAGTTGCGATGATGGGCCCGTTCCAATCTCTCATCCAACGGGAACCCCAGTTCGGGAAGAGGTTATGCACGTGGGTTACGTCGGGATTGAACTCGCGGAGGTCTGAAAGTGGTGACGGTCCGCTAATGCCGGAGGCGGCGGCTGCAGCTTTCAGGGGGTATAAGGCACGACTCGACTCGCTGTCGGTGTATCTACCCAAGACTTTAACTGTGTGTCCCCGGTTCAAGAGAGCGGCCGCTTGCGCGTCCACGGTAATATTTTCGCCGCTTGGTGAGTCGCTAGAATAGTAGCTGTGTAGAATTGCAATCTTCATTGCGATGCCGACTTGCTTTTGGTTGCTGTTCGCAAAAATACAACATTGCCAACTAAGTACCTTCGCCACAGTCGTCGCGGTTCGCTCGCTAGCCGAAAGAGCCATTCGAGACCTAGTTTTTGGAATGCAAGCGGCGCCTCTTTTGTTGTTCCGGCAGAGAAGTCGAATGCGGCACCGATGCCGACGGCTACTCTGCCAGTCCTGGCTGATATCCTCGCTGCGGCAATATCCTGTTTTGGTGTTCCCAACGCTACCCATACGAGATCGGCATTCGATGCTGCGATTTTTTCACAACACTCATCAAAGAATTCGTCTGACAGGGGTCCATACTCGGGAGCGTACGATCCCGCCACGAGAAGTCCTGGATATTTTCGCTGCATATTGTCTGTGAGAAGATCGAGTGTTCTCGCTGTCGTGCCGAGAAAAAAGTGCTTGACTCCCGGAGTTCGACCTAAATCTAAGACTGACTGGAATAGCGAGGGCCCCCTGACGCGACCGGGTTTCGAGAGTGATTGCGATTCGCGCCTCATGAACCACACGATCGGGGTGCCGTCAGGATAATTGAGCCCGTCTGCGTTCAGTAGTTGTAGGTAGTCTTGGTCCTTGGATGCTAGTGCAACGCAGTAGGCGTTCGAAAGCCTGACCGGAATGGGTGATCGCTCGATTGCGGCTCGAAGTACCTGTTGAGTAGCGTTTTCGAGCGTTGTGACCTCGAATGGAACTCCGCCCACACTTGTTCGTTCTGTCACCAAATTCCGTCCTTTGCGCTCCATGGAGACTGCTTTCCTTCCAGTAAACCGTCGTTCTTAGTAACTGTTGGGCCCGACCGGGTGTCCCTACGGCAAGTTCGGCGCGTACGGTATGTTCCTCAAGCGCTATCATAGTTTAAGAACCTCTAAGGCGTGGACTGCTTTCTGTGGCATCCTAGAGCTGCACAGATTTGCCGTTTGCCGTTTGTTGTCTGCAGCCGGTCCGTAGCGGTAGGTTGTGTTGAGTATTAGATCTGCGAGAGGTTTCGTTTTGGCCTTACGATCTGGATGTTGCCAGGTGAGCGTCGCGTCGAGGGCGGCTTGTAGGTTGCTGGTGTTTGTAGCAGCTGCTGTCCTTGCAGTGAGTTGCGCATCAGATGCAGAACCGTATGAGTCAACTTACGATCCGGTGGTCGAGTCGGCTCCCTTCGGCCCCTTACGGCCTGGGGTCGATAGTAAGGAACTGCGGGTTGCTGTTCTTTCCGATGAGTCGGCAGTAGGGTCAAGCTGCGATTCTGAACAGTCCTACACCGACATCTTGTCGACATCGCTCAACTGGGATATTACCGTCGATGCCGTCCCGTCTTCTGGGTATGCCGTCAGTGCCGGCGATCCAGGTGCCGTTGTTTCTCAGCGCGCCAGTAGAATGCTGGGGCCTGGAAGCAAACCTTTCGACTTTATAGTTTTGCAGGCGGGTGCGGCAGACGTTGGTAGCTCATCCGGATCTTTGGTGGTGGGGGTGCAGAATGCAATAACTGCGGTTCGTGCGAACGCTCCAGGGATCCCGATTCTTGTGGTCGGGATATTGAATGGGGCGAACAGCATCGAAGGGGATGTCGAAAGAAACTACAGGGACATAGCTCGGGTAGCGCTGGCGGCGGACGGGGTGGGGTTCCTCCCCACTTTCGATTTCCGGTTCGCAGCTGGACCGAATCCCCACAGTCCAATCCTTGATGGATGTCAGCAAATTGCTAGCTTGATCATTGAATACTTGGAGAGAATTCACGCACTCGGTTCTGGTTCATAAACTCGTAAGTGTTGATGATGCTGCTTGAAATGGCGCATCTAGCTACGTGGGGCGCTGCGGAGTTCATATGCGTTGTGTAGAGTGTCTGCAAATCGGCCGTTTCTGTTGTACGCCCACAAGGCTTTAGCTGGTCCTTTCGCTCAAAGCGCAGGTGCGATCACGAAGCGGTCGCGCCTAACAAGGGGGACTAGTCAGTGGACGCAATGACTCGGCCAGAGCCTTCGGCGAGTGCGATCCCTGCGGGGATCCGATCGTATTTACCGCGTGCAAGCGCACGGTAAAATAGACGGCGGGGCAGTGCGAACCACAATGCAGTTTTTCCGAGCAGAGACAGTCTCTGCTTCACGCTATGGCTTTGCATGATTCGATCGCGAACTGTCGACCAGTTGTCGTAGGTAGACGACATTCCGCCGAGTTCGAATATACACACAATCTCGTCCACGAAGACTGCCCCGTGTGTCTGTAAGCAGTCGTGAGTGAAAACCCAGTCTGCGCCGAGGCGGTTTAGTCTGTATCGGTTCGCCGTGTATGCGGCGCGGGGATAGGCCGTTGCCTGGTGCGCGGGGTGGTCCAAGCCTTTGCCTTCGCGGCCCAAAGATGGCCGGCGATAGGCGTCGGTGCCATGTAACGTCTCGATGCTGAACCCAACGACGATGCGGTCGTGCTTCTCTACGCCTGAAAGGAACCTGCGAACGTCGAACGTGGGGTGAAAACTGTCACCTGCGTTCATGAACAGAATGTAATCCCCGGTCGCTCGGTCCAAGCCCTTGTTCATGGCGTCGTAGAGTCCGTCGTCAGGTTCGCTGAGAAGTTGGATTTCAGAGTTATCAATGTCTGAGACTAGCTGTCGCACAGCTGATTCGGAGCTACCGTCGATTATCCAGTACTCGATCAAGTGTAGAAACGGCTGAATGCTGTCGATTGTTCGACGGAGTCCGTGAGCGTCGTTGTATACGACAGTGACGACGGTGAGGGTGGCGGCCATGCGGAGCATTGTGCCGTACATGCCGGTTTCTTGCGCGGCGCGCGAGCGTCGGGCCTTTCGGGCTTCGGGCACCAGAAGGCGAGTGATCGTCGCCTTCGCGGTGGCGCACGGTAAAGGTTCTTCAAGCACATCGAACGATTGCTGGGTAGGTTCACGCGGTGGCGCTTTGGCTCTTTGGAAGCTTCTGTTAACGAGGCTTATACAGTGCTGGAACCGCTGCGGTGGAATGAGGACGAGCCGACACGGTCGTTGCACGCGCACGATGCAACACCGACAACGGTCGCGAATTGAGGTTTGCCGCCAGCTGGGCGACCAGTCGGTGAAGGCCTCGGGGTGAACTCTTATTTGCCGCGTCGTAGATCCTGGCGTCTGGTCTGCACGTCACGAGGTGTCAACTTGGATGAACCTAAGTGCAGCACCGTGCGAGGTGATGTCGAACTCGCCCACTGTCAACGACTCCGGCCGTGACGCTGAAGAACGATAGAGCGCGCGGCGGCGTGAGAGATCGCGGAGATGACAGCTGTTGGATGCGGGTTTCGTCATCGTCTCAAGTCCCCAACCTGCACCGCGATGCTCGTGACACCGGTGTGCGAATTGATGTCCGTGATGTCCGTGATGTCCGTGATGTTCGCGTCCTACATGCGAGCCTGATGGCGTCTCCTCGACATCGTCGCTAGCGGCCGCTCGCCGGGGTTTGCTCGCGACATCTTCGACTTGACGGCATGGGCGTGAGCAAACTCGATTCCGAGCTAATATTCCCTGTAACGTCGGCTCCCTATCGATCCGGGCGGATATTCGGAACCGCGCTGAGGCGTTGAGCCCGTAGCTGTTACGGCGGTGTGATTGCTTGTCGGCATCGCGAGATCGTGCACACGTCATCGCTTCGACATTTTTCGCCGATCCTGGCAAGAACGCGGCTGCTGGTTAGAAGCCGACCAGCAGCTCGCGATCAACGGGTGTCGAGGATCACTTCAGGTGACGTGGGCTGTGCGGGTGTGCTTACTGTGCGGCACATGCAAGCTCGATCGTAATGTGAGGAGCAGAGCCGACCATAGAAGATCGCGCAGGAATTCGGGCCAGGTTGCTCAGGTGAGACTTCACAACGGGCAATTAACTTAGTTGTGCTCGCATATCGAACGAATAAATTGACACGCGTCGACCCCGAGTTCATCCGGTGCACGGAAAGCAACTAGCTATGTAACGATTGAGCCACGCAGTGACACGTTGCGGGTTGTACGAGACGAACGAGGAGCGCGAAGCATGGAGATGCAGGATTATCTGAGAATCCTGAAGGCGAGGTGGATCATCATCGCTGTCACCGTGATCGTGGCGATCCTGGGGGCGCTGGGCGCGTCCTTGCTGACGACGCCGCTGTACGAGTCGAGCGCCAGAATGTTCGTGTCGACCTCCGGTGGCACGTCGGTGAGTGAGACGTACCAGGGCAACCTGTTCTCTCAGCAGCGCGTGGCCTCGTACTCGGAATTGGTGACGAGCGAAGCGCTCGCTGCCCGGGTTCTCGAAGTTCTGCCGCTCGGTCTGACGCCGGCACAGCTGGCCGCCAAGGTTAAGGCGTCGTCGACTCCCGACACCGTTCTGTTCGACATCACCGTCACCGATGCATCGCCGTTGAGGGCTCGAGACATTGCCAATGCCATGGCCACCGAGCTGACAAACCAGGTGCGCGAACTCGAAACTCCCGAGGACGGGGGAACACCGTCGGCGGGAGTGAAGACCTTCCAGCAGGCCGACGCGTCCGCATCGCCGGTCAGCCCTATGACCAACCGCAACCTCGCCCTCGGTACCGCCGTTGGCCTGTTGCTCGGTATCGCACTTGCAGTGCTGCGCGACCGTTTGGACAACACCATCAAGAATCGTCGTGAGATCGAGTCGATTTCCGGCAAGGCACTGGTCGGCACCATCCCGTTCGACAAGGAGCGCAAGACACATCCGGCCGTCGACTTCCAGGACCTGACCCAATCGGCCAGCGCCGAGGCCTTCCGTGAGCTCCGCACCAACTTGCAGTTCCTCGAAGTCGATCATCCGCCGCGCGTCATCGTCGTCACGAGTGCGATTCCCAGCGAGGGCAAGACGACCACTGCGCTGAATCTGGCGATCTCACTCGCCGAGGCCGGCCACCACGTCGTTCTCGTCGAAGGCGATCTGCGTCGTCCTCGCATCTCGAAGTACATGGGCCTCATCGGTTCGGTCGGCCTGAGTACCGTCCTTGCCGGGCAGGCGAAGGTGGACGAGGTGCTTCAGCCGACCAGGTACGAGGGCCTGCAAGCCATGGCATCCGGTCCGATTCCGCCCAACCCGTCCGAGCTGTTGGGATCGGAAGCGTCTCGCGCCATGCTGGTGGAACTGCGCTCCAAGTTCGACTACGTCATCGTCGACGGCGCTCCACTGTTGCCGGTCACCGACTCGGCCGTCCTGACCACCCATGCCGACGGCGCTCTGATGGTCACTCGCTACGGGCATACCAAGAGCAACGAATTGGTCAGGGCCATCGGCAATTTGGAAACAATCGGAGCGCACGTCCTCGGTGTGGTGCTGGCATTGACTCCCTCGAAGAAGGGCGACATGTACAGCTACTCGTACAACTACGTCGCCGATACCAACTTGCCCAAGCAGGTGGCACCACCGGTTCCCGCGCCTGCACCCCAGGTACCGGTCGCCTCGACGACGCCGGTGAACCCTCCCGCTCCCGCACCGGTGCATGCTCCGCCGACGCGGCAGTCCTCTCCTCGGTCTGCTTCCGCATCGCCTGCTGCCGGCCCGCGCACCAGAGAGGCAACCCGGGACTCCGAAACCGACCCCCGATCCCAGCGGCCTGAGACTCTGCCCAGAAATGGCACTGAAAACCCGAGACTGCGGAAGTAGTCAGAGACCGCGGAAGTAGACGGCCGAAGTCCAGATCAACTCGATCGTTTCGAGTTGGACTTCGGCCGTCCGCTTGCGCCGATGAGAATTCCCGCCAGGGTCATCGCCGCCAGTAGTACCGGCGTCGAGACATTTGGGACCTGCGCTGTGGCAGCGACCGCGACCAACAGTTGGACGACCACGGTGAGCCTGTCGCTGATGCTGGGTTCGATTTTCTTCTCTTTACTCATATGTAGTTCCTGACGTGGCAGATGATGATGACCTCGTTGAAGCTACACCCGTCGCGGTCGGGAAACTTGTTGACCAGCAATGGTTTTCGTGGACCATCCGCCGGCGAAAGCGGTACCTGACACACGTTATGCCCCGCTGACGGGAGATCGGGTCAGGCAGTGAAGCCTGTCCAGGCAGTCGGTTTTTCCTCGCGAAGGGCGCTGTGTTTGCGCCCGCCCGTGGCACCGAGCGCGAATTAGGTGGTTCCACCAACCGCCCATAACACCAACTATCGAACCGCATTCAGGCAGATTGTATGCCGCGTTTTATCGGCCTAATGTGACCTAAATCACATGTAAAGACATCAACAAATATCCGACTCGACTCGAGTCGAGAGGGGGCGCCTGACATCGTCTGGCCCGTTGTGCAAGGTCACCAGAATCTGCAACCACGCTTTGCGTTATCTCACCGGGCGTTCAGCACTGCGGAACGTCGATGCTCACCGTGGGCTGATCCACCAGAGGCTGCACGGGCACCGTTGCCTCGCCTGGAGCCGAGGGCTCCTCGAGTTCCCACGTCACCGTCTGCGACTGACCCGGCGGGATGGTGAGGTACGCAGCCTGCACCGGCCGGCCCAGCTCGGTGCCGGCCTGGATGGAGAATCCCGTGATGCCGTTGACCTTCATGGACGTGATCTTCGCGCCCTGAGTTCCGTACAGGTAGACGATCGATTCGTTGGTTCCGTACTCCACCGTCGGCTGGAATGTACTTGCTACGTAGGACGTCAGGCCTGCCGGATCCACGTTGTTGGTCAGCGTTGCTGTCACGGTCGACATACGGGTACCGGTTGTGCAGGATTCTGCCGAATACGTGATGTCGCGGGTCAGGTAGTAATCGAGCTTGTTGCCGCCGGCATTGTTGACCACCACATTGGCGTACGGGGCCGGGCTGTCCGGCAACACGTGACCCACCTTGGCGCCGGCCAGAATTGCCTGCTCGGCCGGGTCTGCGCTCCACACCGAGATGCGGCCCTCGCTCCCGGCGCGGCCCACGGCGTCGAGCAGAGGCCTGGTGGGTGCCGCGCCCGTGGTCATCTTCTGCACCACAGCCGCGGCGATCTCCTGAAGATATGCCTTACGGGCCAACTGGTCGTCGCCGAACCTGGAATACGCTGTGCTGAGGGTGATCTCGACGACGTTCTCCGCGGTGATCTGCTCACCGTCGGCCAACGTGACAGGGCCCGTGGCACCGAGGATGTAGCTCAACGCAATCGGGTCGGTAGCGATGGTGCCGTTGAGCACCTCACCCGTCTGCTCCGTCCACATCGACGACCAGATCTGACCGGCATACGGAAAGTGCGGGCTCGCATTCGAATTCCGGAAGTCGGTGGTGGTGTTACGCGGAGCCCACAGTGCGTTGTATTCGGGTCCTAGATCGAGCGAGGTTGACGAGAACCCGAGTTCGCTGTTGGCACCGAGAGTATCCACCCGGGCCGTCCCGTTCTCGGCCCGAATGATGCCGTAGCCACCGAGCAACCCGCCGGTGCCCCGAGCCTCTGCGTTGGTCTGGAACGCGAGAAAGTATCTGCGCGGGCCGTTGTCACCGAGCATCGACGGCAGCAGTTCACTGGCGATCCGGGTGTTCGTGAGCAACGTCGCGAGTTCGTGAGTCTGATCGATCAACGACTTACGAGCCTCGTCCACCACGCCGAGGAAGGCGGGCTCGTCCACCTGCTGGGCCCGCTCACTGAGCTCGTAGGCCGCTGCGGAGGTCTGCTGCAGTACCGGCTGCGCGTCCCGCAGTGCTGCGGTGTCCACCTTGCCGCCGCCCTCGACGAGGCTGCTCGGGTTCAAGCTCGCGCCCGCGGCCGACGCCGGGGCGAGCACGTCCACGGCCAATCCCTGCACCACGTCGCTGATCTGCGCTACCGATTTCAAGGGACTACCAAGGTATGGAACGGCTTTGGCTAACGAAAACGGGATGGACGTCGTCGCCGAGACCGCATCGTCGGCGGATTCGGAAGCGCGAGCCGCTGCGGCCTCGGCTCCGGCCGAATCGCCGTCGAGCAATGCGTCCTTGGCCTGTGTGGCCGAGTCGCGAGTGGCGGTCAAACTCGACTGCGCGGAATAGGCTTCGTAACCAAGCCACACCGCAAAAGCTATGACAATGACCAGAAATACCCCCACCGAGATGAGAATGGGCCGCTTTCTGCCCGATTTCCGACCCCGGGTATCGGTGGAACTGGTTGCCATTGTCGGTGGCCTCTCGGTCGAGGAAATGTATTCGAGTGCACAGCCTAAAGGGGAGTGGTCGATCTGGCGTACCTGTCTTCGATCCAGGTAGAGCATTCACAGTGTGTCGACTAGTTTGTAGTGGGCGATGAAAAGATCGACGTCGATGAGCGGTGCCGCCGGCCGAATCGAAGCCGTCAGGGTGCGTGCGTTGAGGAGGTCGGGGAGTGTCGCCAGAGGCGGATGAGCGGTTCGAGGATGGCCGCTTCCCTCTGTCGGCTGCTCAGATGAACATCTACCTCGCTCAGCAGCTGGCCCCGGATGTGCCGTTCACGATTGCTCAATACGTCGAGATCCGCGGCGATATCGATCCGGCGGCGTTGATTCGCGCGACGGACATCGCTTGCCGACGGCTCGAATCGCCTGCAGTGCGGATCGGCGTGGACGATGGTCACCCGTACCAGTGGTCGGACCTGCGGGTGCCGTACGCGATGATCTACCGCGACTTCACCGACCGCGAGCATCCCATCGACGATGCCCAGCGTTACATGAACGAGCAGTACCGGAAACCGGTGGATCTGGTGCGCGACCAACTGATCGCGTCCGAGATCATCCAGGTGGGCGCGTGCCACTACTACTGGTACAGCCGGGCTCACCACATCGTGATGGACGGCCTCGGCGCAATCTCGGTGCAGGAGCGCACCGCAGCGGTGTACACCGCGTTGATCACGGGCACCGAGATCCCGAAGACCCGCGCCATCGGAGTGCGGGAGATCTACGACTACGAGGCCGCATACCCCAACTCCTCCCGCTACGAGACCGACCGCCAGTACTGGCTCGGTCGACTCGACGGACACCTCGAGGCCCCCAGGCTGGCCGGCAGCCCACGTGAACCCGCCGCTCCCAGCGGAGTGACGGTCAGTGTCGGTGCTGTGCTGGACGCAGATCTCACCGAAGCCGTTGCGGCAGTGGCGCATCGGTACAACTCCTCCGACGTCCCCGTTGTGCTCGCCACGTTCGCGCTCTATCTCGCGCGCATGACCGACACCGACGACGTCATGCTCAGCCTGCCGGTATCGGGACGAGCGACCACCAAACTGCGGGAATCGTCCGGCATGATGTCCAACGTCGTGCCACTGCGCATCGGCGTCGAACAAGGGGTCACCGTCGAAGAACTCCTTCGACGGATTCAGGTGGAACTCACCGGCGCACTTCGCCATCAGCGGTTCCGCGTCGAGGACATGCAGCGGGCGACCGGCGACGGCACCGGTAGCGCCGCGGCCGGACGCGGGGTATTCGGTCCCACGGTCAACATCATGATGTATAACAGCACGATTCGGCTCGGCGACGTCATCGGCGAATACCGCGTGCTCTCCAGCGGACCCATCGACGACATGATGGTCAACGTCTACCCCGGTGTCGCAGGCACGAGCACCCGCGTCGACTTCCTCGGTAACCCGGCCCTCTACAGCACCGACGAGCTCGCAGCCCACCACCGACGGTTCCTGGCACTCCTGCGCGAGGTGGTCCACGCCCCCGAGGGGCTCGCGGTGTCCGAGCTCGAAGTGCTGGGTGCCGAGGAGAAGGCAGCGCTGCTCGACGCGCATTCCACGGCGACCGTAGCCCCCGCACTGCTTCCCTCGTTGCTGACGACCGGCGCGGTGGTGCGAGCCACCGGAGTCGATCAATCCAGCGACGACTTCACCAGGGTTGCGGAACACATTGCTGCGCAACTCGTCTCGATCGGCGCAGGCCCGGAGAAACGAATTGCCGTCGCGATCGAACGCTCCTACGAATCCCTACTGGCGTTGTGGTCGGTCTCGATCTCGGGCGCGTCGTTCGTTCCACTCGACCCCACCGACCCCACCGACCGGTTGGCTGCAGTGCTCGCCGATGCGCACGTGGAATTCGGCATCACGACTCGTGCCCCTGCGCACCACCTTCCGAGCACTGTCCGATGGTTGCTCATCGAGGACCTGCTCGACGCCGACCCGATCGCGTTCACGGTGCCGACCCTGCACGTCGACAACGAGGCCTACGTCATCCATACCTCGGGGTCGACCGGAAAACCCAAGGCCGTCAGCGTCACTCACCGCGGGCTCGCGCAACTCGCAGCCAACGTCGTCGACCGATACGCCGTCACCCCCGACTCGCGCGTACTGCAGGCGGCGTCGCCGGTCTTCGACGCATCCATCCAGGAGCTCCTTGCCGCGTTCGCTGCCGGTGCCACCCTGGTGATCGCCCCGGCCGACGTCTACGCCGGTCCCGCCCTCGCCGGCGTGTTGGACCGCGAGAAGATCACGCACCTGATCACCTCGCCCACCGTGCTGGCCACTCTGGACCCGGACGACCTCAGCTCCATCGACGTCTTCGACGTCGGGGGCGAGGAGTGCCCGCCCGCGTTGCGGGACAGGTTCGTCTCGGCCGATCGAACGATGCGCAACGCCTACGGGCCGACCGAGACGACGGTGTTGGCCACGTTGTCCGACCCGATGCGCGCCGCCGAACGGGTGACCATCGGCGCGCCCCTGCCGGGTGTTCGCGCGTTGGTGCTCGACGCACACCTGCGGCCCACGCCGTACGGAGGCGTCGGCGAGCTCTATCTCGGTGGCGACGGACTGGCCCGCGGCTACAGCGGGCAGCCGGGTGTGACATCGACGCGGTTCGTCGCAGACCCCGGGACAGCGGGAGCTCGGTTGTATCGCACGGGAGACATCGTCCGCCGGTCGTTCGACGGGTCCACGATGGAGTACCTCGGCCGCAGCGATCAGCAGATCCAGCTGCACGGGCGCCGTCTCGAACTCGGCGAGGTGGAGTCTGGGGCAACTACGTGTGCGGGAGTGACCGCGGCCGTGGCCGTCGTACGCGACAACCGACTCGTTCTGTACGTCACCGGAGGCTCGGCGGAGCTCGACGGTCATCTCCGGAACCGCCTGCCCGCCTGGATGGTTCCCAGCACCGTCGTGGTTCTCGATGCGCTACCCATGACCGCGAGCGGCAAGGTCGACCGTCGTGCGTTGCCGGCCCCCACCGCATTCGTCGATACCGAATACGTTGCGCCGCAGACCGATACCGAACGCACCGTGGCGGGAGCCTTTTCCGACGTCCTCGGTGTCGAGAAGGTGGGGCGCGAGCACTCGTTCTTCGAACTCGGCGGTGACTCGCTCAGTGCTACCCGCGTCCTCGCTCGCCTCGGCTCCGGAATCTCGTTGACCGTACTGTTCGCCGACCCCACAGTCCGCGCAGTCGCGGCGGCAATCGACGCGTCCTCGGCTTTCGAGCCGTCACTCGAACTACTCGATACCGTTCTGCCGGGGCGTATCCCGCTGTCGTACGCGCAACAGCGGCTGTGGTTCCTCAACCAGTTCGATCCCGCATCGCCCGCGTACAACATGCCGGTGGCAGTACGAGTCGGAGCCGGTGACGATCCCGCGATGGTTCTGACGGCTCTGCGCGACGTCATCGAGCGACACGAAGCCCTGCGCACCTACTACCCAGCCGACGACGACGGTCCGCGGCAGGTGGTGCGGCCCACCGATACCGTCCTTGTCGAGGTACCCGAGCGCACTGTCTCCGAGCGGGATCTGGACTCCGCTGTCACAGCGGTCGCGGCCGAGGGCTTCGATGTCTCGGCCGAGGTACCCATCCGCGCAACGCTTCTTAACGTGAGCGAATCCGGCGACACCGTTGTCGTGGTGGTGGTGCACCACATCTCGATGGACGGGTGGTCGGTCGACCCACTCGTACGCGACTTCGCCTTCGCCCACGCCTCTCGGGCAGCAGGTCACGCGCCCACCTGGCCACGCCTGCGCGCCCAGTACGGCCAGTACTCGGTATGGAACCGGGCCGTGGTGGATTCGGTTGCGGACGAACAGCTCTCGTTCTGGGCGTCGGTTCTCGGTGATACAGACACTGCGGCGGCGGAGCTACCTGCGGACTTCCCCAGGCCTGCGGTGCAATCGATGAGAACGGACGCAGTTCCGTTCGAGATCGGGTCACACCTGCACTCGGGTATTCGTGAGCTGGCTCGATCGACCAACTCGACCACGTTCATGGTCGTCCACGCCGCCGTGGCCGCCGCTTTGAGCCGCTTCGGTACCTCGAACCGCGTGGTGGTCGGGTCTCCGACCGCAGGGCGAGGACACGAAGCGCTCGACGAGATGGTGGGGATGTTCGTCGGAACCCTGCCTCTCGCAGTCACTGTGGATCCGTCGGACAGTTTCGCGTCCCTGCTCGATGCGGTCCGCACCGCAGACCTCGATGCGTTCTCTCATTCCGACGTCCCATTCGAGCGCATCGTCGACGCTCTCGCGACCGATCGATCCCTCGACCGGCATCCGCTGTTCCAGGTGATGTTGGCTTTCGACAATGCGCCGCACCGATCGGTCGAGGACCTGCCGGTCTCGGTGTTGGAGGTACCCACCCGCACCTCGGAATTCGATCTGACGCTCGTGCTTGCGGACGAACAGGGTGATTCGGCGTCGTCGACCGGCCAGATCGAGTACGCGGTAGACCTCTACCAGCGGGCCACCCTCGAGCAATTCGCCTCGGTGATTCTGGCTTTTTTGAACGCAGCGGTCGCGAACCCAGCGTTTGTCGTCGGTGATCTCGCCCTTGCCGACACGCCGGCCCTGCCGTCCTCGATGCCCGACGGCACGCTGCTGGACGTATTGAGCGGCGGCACAGTCATGTCCAGTGCTGTCGCTATCGACGGACTGGAATCGGTGACGTACGCCGAGCTCGATTCTCGCTCGAACCGGATCGCGCGGCTGCTCATCGCGCACGGTATCGGGCCGGAAACCCTTGTCGCCCTGTCCCTCGAACGCTCGGCCGAGTACATCGTCGCGCTGTGGGCCGTGGTGAAGGCGGGCGGCGCGTTCGTACCCGTGGACCCGCGCTACCCAGCCGCTCGCCGCGAACAGATGCTGAGGCACATCGAGACCGGCTTCGGCGGAGTCGAGCCGACAGTGCACTGGCTCGGTGAGACGCAGGCCGAGCAGTTCAGTGACCTGGCCCTGACCGATGCGGATCGCCTGGCAGCGCTGAAACCCACGCACCCCGCCTACGTGATCCACACGTCGGGTTCGACGGGAACACCCAAGCCCGTGGTGGTGACGCATCAGGGTGTGTATGGGCTTGCGCAGCAGGTCATTCCGCGGTACGGCGTGACCTCGAGTTCGCGTGTGCTCCACGGCTACTCGGTCAACTTCGACGCGGCAGTGCTCGAACTCGTTCTTGCTTTCGGGGCCGGGGCGACCATGGTGATCGCGCCGCCGGACCTACTCGGCGGGGATGAGATGTCGGCCTTCCTCACTGCGCATCGTGTCACCCACTACCTGTCCACACCCGCGGTGCTCGCCACCGTGCCGCCGACCCCCGGGATCGGGACCGTCGCCGTCGGCGGTGACGTGCTGGGTGCCGGCGTCGTCGACGACTGGTCGGCCGGGCGGTCGATGCTGAACGCCTACGGTCCCAGTGAGGCGACGGTGGTGGCCACGTTGGCCGAGTCGCTGCGTGCCGGGGAACCGGTCACCATCGGTCGGCCGCTGGATCATGTGGGAGCGCTCGTACACGACGACCGGTTGCATCCGGTGCCACTCGGGGGCGTCGGGGAGCTGTACCTCGCAGGCTCGGGCGTGGCTCGCGGCTACCACTCGGACCCGGCGTCGACCGCCGCACGCTTCGTTGCGGCACCCGGCGGCACGCGGATGTACCGGACCGGTGACCTCGTTCGGCAGCAGCCGTCGGGCATGCTCGATTACCGCGGGCGCCGAGACGATCAGGTCCAGATCAACGGTGTGCGAGTCGAACTGGGGGAGATCGAGAGTGCACTGACGGCGCACCCCGACGTCGGTGGAGTGGTGACAGCGGTACGTGAGAACCGAATTCACGCCTGGGTGGTGGGCCTCGATGGGCAGGACGCTGCCCAGTGGCTGCTGGACAGGCTGCCGTTGTCGATGCAACCGGCGGTCATCACCCGGATCGACGGTATTCCGCTGACCGGCAACGGAAAGGTAGATCTCGCCGCCCTGTATGCGGAGACGCTTCCCGGCGGTGATCCGGTGGCGGCGCGCACCCTGGCTCAGGAGGTGGTGCTCGGCATCTTCGCCGACCTGCTGGGCATCGAAAATCCTGCCGTCGACGACAATTTCTTCGTCCTCGGCGGGGACTCCCTCGTCGCGACGCGTGCCGCAACCCGCATCAGCGCGGCGCTCGGTACCCATGTTCCGGTGCGGACGATCTTCGAATCTCCCACCGCGCAGCAGCTTGCGTCGGCGATCGAGTTGTTGTCCGAGAACTACATTCCGCTACCCGCTCTGGTCCACGATCCCGACGCGCGGTCGTACCCCGGTCTTGCGCCGGCCGAGCGCCGAATCTGGCTGCAGAATCGATACGACCCGACCTCGGCCGCGTACAACATCGCCGTCGAGGTACCGCTTCCGGCAAACCTGGACCTCGATGTTCTGCGCGCCGCGATAGCCGATGTGCTGGAACGGCATACGCCGCTGCGCACGGTGTACCCGTCGACCGCGAATGGTCCTGTCACCGTTGTTCTCGACCCGCAGATCGTGCTGTCGACGTTGGACGATGCTCATGCAGGGCACGATGCTCTGGCCCTGCACGGCTTCGATTTGACCCTCGAAGCACCGCTACGCCTCGGCTTGCTGAATCGTGGCGGTGAGCAAGTGCTGTCCGTTGTTGCCCACCACATCGCGGTCGACGGCCTTTCACTCCGTCCGCTGGCCCGGGACGTCGAGATCGCCCTGCTGGCCCGAATGGCCGGATCGACACCGGAATTCGGTTCTCTCGCCGTCGACTACTCGGATTACCGAGTGTGGCAGCGGAATGTGCTCGACGCCGTGGCGTCGGATCAGCTCGAGTTCTGGCGTCGCACCCTGGCCGGAGTGCCGGAGTTCCTCGACCTGCCGACCGGAACCCCTGATCCCTCGGCCGATGCGACGGCCGTGGAGTTCTCCGTCGGTCCGGACACCCTCACGCTGCTGCGTTCGCTCGCGCATCGTGTGGGCGCAACGGTATTCGTCGTGGTCCACGCAGCGTTGGCCGCCGTGCTCGCAGAAGCCAGTGGTACCCAGGACATCGCCGTCGGGACCCCGGTGGGTGGCCGATCCGATCCGGCACTCGATCACCTCGTCGGCATGTTCGTCGGTACCGTCGTGCTCAGGACGGAAGTCGATCCGTCGACGACGTTCGAGGACTTCGTGACCGCGGTCCGCGACCGGGATCTCGATGCATTCGCGAACTCGGACGTACCGTTCGAGCAGGTGGTCGACGCGGTGCAACCCACCCGCGCCGTCGATACCCATCCGCTGTTCCAGGTGCTCCTGGCCTTCGGTGATACGGCAACTCCGACAATCGAACTGGGGTCCACGTCGATCACCCCGCGTCGCGTGGACATCACGGACACGCAGTTCGACCTCGAGGTCCTGGTCGACGAGTCCGAGGCCGGACTGATCGGCCATCTCGGGTACTCGCCCGCACGGTTCTCGCGATCGGTGATTCTCGGACTCGCCGAGCGTCTGACCGAGGTGTTGACGATGGTCTCCACGCGGCCGAACATTCGGCTGGGCAGCGCGGAGTTCGGGCACGCCCCGTCGGCCGTTACCTCCCATCGCGACAGCGCACCCGGACTCACACTGGCGACAGTGTTCGAGCAGGCAGTGCAGAGCTGGCCCGACACTGTCGCGGTGATCGAGGGCTCGCAATCGCTGACCTACCGTGAGGTGGATCGACGGTCGAATGCGCTGGCCGACAGACTGATACGCGCAGGTGCACGGCCAGGTGTACTGGTGGCAATTGCCTATCCGCGCTCCGCCGACTATCTCGTCGCGATCTGGGCCGTGGCCAAGACCGGTGCCGGGTTCCTGTCCATCGATCCCTCTCAACCCGTGGCTCGGGTGCAGGAGATCCTCGAGCGCGCAGCCCCGGTCACGGGAATCTCGGCTGCCGACTTCCATTTGGTCGGTGCCGATTGGATGAGCGTCACCGGCGACGAGCGCGATCGTGTCGATGGTCGCGAGGCACCACTCGACAGCGTGGCCTACGTCGTCTACACCTCCGGTTCCACCGGGGTGCCCAAGGGGGTGCGGGTGACGCACCGCGGCATCGCGAATCTGGTTCAGAGTCAACGAGATCTCTTCGGAGTGGAGCCGGGATCGCGGGTGCTCCAGTTCGCGTCGCCGAGTTTCGACGCGTCGATCTTCGAGACACTGATGGCCGTCGGTGCGGGAGCCAGCACGGTGATCGTTCCGCCCGAGGTGCACGGGGGGCGCGAGCTCGAAGCGCTCATCGAGCAACACCAGGTGACCCATGCCTGCCTCACGCCGACCGTCCTCCAGGTGACCGACGCCGAGGCCGTGCCGTCGCTTCGGGTAGTCGTCATGGCGGGCGAGGCTGCCAATTCTGCACTGCTGCAACGTTGGTCGCGTCGACGCTCGGTGTTCAACGCCTACGGCCCCACCGAGGGGACCGTCATGAGCACCTGCACCACGGACCAGCGTCAATGGGGCCCGGCGGTGCCGGTGACCATCGGCGGACCGGTTCGCGGCTTCGACGCAGTGGTACTCGACACCCGTCTGCGCCCGGTGGGCAACAACGTCGTCGGGGAGCTCTACCTGGGCGGGGCCGGCCTTGCCGAAGGATATCTGGGACAGAGCGGAACGACGGCGAGCAGCTTCGTTGCCGATCCGTTCGGTGGCGGTCGGCTCTACCGAACCGGCGATCTGGTGCGCTGGGTGGTTCGGGGCATCGATCGCGAGCTCGAATATCTGGGCCGGGTCGATTCGCAGGTGAAGGTTCGCGGTCATCGCGTCGAGCTGTCCGAGGTGGAAGCGGCACTGCTGCGTCACCGAGATGTGCGTCAGGCCAGCGTGATCGGTCGTGGGCAGTCGCTGGCTGCTTATGTGGTGGGCGGCGTCGAACCGCGGGAGGCTCGCGAGTTCCTGGCCAGGACACTGCCGGCGTACATGGTGCCCAGTACCGTCACCGTCGTCGATGCGCTGCCGATGACGTTGTCCGGCAAAGTCGATGTGAGCACGTTGCCCGAGCCCTCGATCATGTCGACCGAACGACGTGCCCCGGTCTCCGCGAACGAAGTACTGGTGCATGCCGTGTTCTCCGACGTACTGCAGATGGCCGGCGAGGACATCGGGGTGGACGACAATTTCTTCGATCTCGGTGGGCACTCCCTCTCGGCGGTGCAGGTGATGGATGCGCTGGGGGACCGACTCGACCGTCGGCTTCCGATCAGTCTGCTGCTGGTACATCCGACGATCTCGGCCCTGGCCGCACAACTCGACGCGGGCGAGGACGGTGCGGACCGTGCCTTCGAGGTGGTGCTTCCGCTTCGAACCGAGGGCGTGGGTGAGCCGCTGTTCTGTGTGCACCCGGCCATCGGAATCGCGTGGAGCTACCTCTCGCTGCTCGGAGAGACCGAACGGCCGCTGTACGGGCTTCAGGTGCCCGGCATCGCCGACGGTGACACTGCACCGACCTCGATCGAGGAGTTCGCCGAGAGATACGTGCGCGAGATCCGAGCCGTTCAGCCGCACGGCCCCTACCACCTGCTCGGATGGTCGCTCGGCGGCGTGATCGCGCATGCTGTTGCGACGCAACTGCAGTCGGAAGGTGAGGACGTCGCGCTGTTGGCGCTCGTCGACGCGCAGCTCTCGGCACCGGAGGGTGCCGCAGAGTTCGGCATCGACGATCTTGCTCGTCAGCTCGGGGTCGAGGGTGACTCGTTCGAGACCATCGTGGATCGATTGCGCGAGAACATAAGTGAACTGGCGTTCCTCACCGTCGATCATCTGCGGCGAATGTATCGTCCCGTCGCGGAGGCTCCCACCTGGGTGGCGTCGTACGCGCCTGCTGTGTTCGCGGGGTCGGTGCACTACTTCGCCGCTCGCGGCTCGCACGGTGCGGAGCAGTGGACGCAGTTCGTGGGCGGGCGGATGTCGGTTCACCGGGTCGATGTGGAACACGAAGACATGCTGGGCGAGTTCGGTGCCCGTGCACTAGGCCGAGTGATCGGCACCGATGCTGTGGGGAAAGGTGTGGCGTGATGAGCGAACAATTGGAGCCGTACGTCGATGACGTGCGAGCGCACTACGACCTGTCGGACGAGTTCTTCGCGTTGTTCCTCGACCCGAGCATGACGTACAGCTGCGCCTACTTCGAGCGTGAGGACATGACGCTGGAGGAGGCGCAGACGGCCAAGATCGACCTCGCCCTCGGCAAGCTCGATCTGAAGCCGGGCATGACGTTGCTCGACATCGGCTGTGGCTGGGGCGCTCTCGCCAAGCGGGCGGTCGAGAAGTACGACGTCAACGTCATCGGTCTGACGTTGAGCCGAAATCAGTACGAGCACGGGCGCACCGTCGTGGCCGACCTGTCGACAGACCGCACCGTCGATATCCGGTTGCAGGGGTGGGAGGAATTCGACGAGCCCGTCGACCGGATCGTCAGCATCGGCGCGTTCGAGCATTTCAGACGCAACCGATACTCGGCATTCTTCGCGAAGTGCCGCTCGGTACTGCCCGCCGACGGGCGAATGTTGTTGCACACCATCGTCATCACCCCACCAGACCCGGCCTCGGGTGCGGGCGGACTCACCCGTGAGGATGCGCACTTCTCACGCTTCATCCTGCGCGACATCTTTCCCGGCGGACAGTTGACGCTCGTCAAGGTGATCAAGTCCAAGGCGGCCGACGCCGGATTCGAGTTGCTGCGGGAGCATCCTCTGAGGTTGCACTACGCGAGGACACTCGATACCTGGGCCGAGAAACTGATCGCATCTCGCGACGAGGCCATTGCCGTGTCCTCGGAGGCGACGTACGACAAATACGTCCAGTACCTCACCGGCTCGTCGGCGCGATTCAAGAGTTCACGCATCGACGTCGTGCAATTCACGCTGGCCGCTGCAGACATACCCGAGAAGTGACAAGGATGCCCACCATGATCAAAGCCCGAGTCGGTTGTGTCAGTGGACTGTTCGCTGCCGCGGTTCTGGCCGTCAGCGCGATGGCTCCCGGAACCGCTGCTGCTGCACCTCTTCCGGTCGTCGGACCCGGTAGTGGTTTCGTCACCACCGGAGGCATCGACGACCTCACCGCCTGCTCCATCGCGGCCGTCGGATACGACGACGCCGGCCGACTCGTCGCCCTGACCGCAGGCCACTGCATTCTGCGTACGGGTCTGCCCGTCACTCTCGTCGGGTCGCCCACGGCCCCGGTCGGGACCACGGCCGTCGGGCATTGGGGACCCGACTACGGCGTCATCGTTCTCGATCCCACCAAGGTCACGCCCGTGTCCAGTCTGGGCGGAGTCACCGTGACGGACATCGGCATCGGGTCGGTGGGTCAACCGGTCTGCAAGAGTGGCGTCGGTAGCGGACTGACGTGCGGCACCATCGTCGAGAACCGAGGCGGGGACCTGATGTCCGATGCCGTCACCGTCTGGGCCGACTCCGGAGCACCGCTGGTGGCAGGTACCACGCTCGTCGGAATCGCCAGCCATGCCTCGGGCGCTCCGTTGCTCAGCCCCACCGCCTACGCATCGGCGTCGGAATCGATGCGCTTGCTGAGTGCATCGGGAGCCCCGGGTGCGGGCTTCCGGCCGGTATAGAACGGGCGCCAGTGGGCTCTGGAGGTGGAATGGACAAGCACGGGAAGGTTCTGCCGTTCGCGAACTGTTCTGAAATCGATCCGCGGGTAGTGTCACGCGCGTGACACCGTATGCGTCCGAGACTGTGCTGTTCGGCGCGGTCGTGGTGCACCATCGCAGCTACAACACCGTGAAATCCACGGTGGATGCGTTGGCCGGAGGCGTCACGGCTCCGTCGGCGATTGTGGTGGTGGACAATTCCGAGGAGCCCGAGCGCGCGGGTGAACTCGAGCGTGCCTTCGGCACTCGGGCCGCCGTGCTCAGGACGTCCAACAAGGGCTATGGGGCCGCGGTGAACGCGGGAATCGAATGGCTACGTTCTGAGCTACCCGACATGCGCTATCTGGTTGTTGCCACCCACGAAGCCCGTGCAGATCCCGTGGCAGTTCGTGAGTTGGTCGCAGCACTCGAGTGCGACTCTCGTGCGGGTGTCGCAGGCCCGACCTTGAGGGTGCACGACGGTGCCGGACAGGTGTGGTCGACGGGCGGATTCTTGACCCGGGTCTTGCGGCTACCGCGCCACTTCGACCATCGCGCAGAGGGAATCGATAAGGAGGTCGGTACCGTCGAACGAATGTGGGTCGACGGCGCGTTCGTGCTGTACCGCGTCGACGCGTTGAACGCCGCATCGATGGACGAGTCGTACTTCCTCTACATGGAAGAGGTGGATTATCACCTGCGCTTGCGTCGGGCGGGATGGACGACGCTTCACGTTCCGGCCGCGCAGGTCTGGCAGTCATCGTCTGGAATTCCGCCTTATTCACTGGCTCGCAATATGCAGCTCTTCCAGCACGCGCACGGCACGCGGCGCGGCCGTGCCTTCGCTACACCCTGGTCCATCGCGCATCGCGCGCTGTCGAATGTGGTGCACGGTCGTCGGCCGGTCGGTCTGGTTGCGATGTTGCGCGGATGGCGCGATGGTCTGAGTGGCTTTCCGCACGAGTAGCTGAAAGCCGACAAATCGAATCTGGCCGTGCATAATGTGAATGCTCCGATCTCAGCGGGCGAAGCCTATGTCGACTCTCTGACTCGAGAGTGACGCGCCGGAAGGATCACACGTCGTGGTAACGGTCGTCTTGATCAATCCACTCGGGGCGGCCTTGAGTCACTACGAACAAGAAGCCGTCGACGTGCTGAATGCCTGCGGTGCCACAACCGTTGTCCGCAGCATTCTGGAGCCGTCGGCGTCCGGTACCGGACGGATCCGCTGGCTCACCGCCTACCTCCGAGAGTTGTTGCGAACTCGGCGAGGTGCGGTATCGGCAGTGGTCATACTGTGGCCACCGATCGGGTATCTCGACGTCATTGCCGCCATGGTTCTCGGAGGACGCCGGTGCTGGATCGTCATGCACGATCCGGTACCGCTGGTCGCGGCCGTCGGATTCGGTTCGGCGGCTCGACGATGCGCTCGAATCATTCGGCCCAACCGCTTGGTGACGCACAGTGCAGCAGCAGACCACGCAGTGGAGTCGGCGCTCGGACACCGCACGGCTCGCCTCCCTCACCCTCTGCTTTCCGTGTGCCTATCCAATCGCCGACACGCGACACGCCTTCCCGTTGTCCGCGTGCTAGGTCAGTACAAGAACGATCGAGACCTTCTGCTGCTCAACAATATTGCGTCCGCGCTCGGTGGCGAGACCACTCTCGAGATCCTTGGACGGGGATGGCCCGCGGTTGCGGGATGGTCGGTGCATTCCGAGTTCGTCTCAGAGGACGCGTTCGGCCATGCAATCGAAACCGCTGACGTCGTCGTGATTCCGTACAAGCGGTTCTTTCAAAGTGGTGTGGCCGTTCGCTGCCTCGAACGTGGCACGCCCGTCGTCGGCCCCGCGGGCACGAGTCTGGACGATCTGTTGGGTGCGAACTCCGGACTGTTGGTTCATCCTTCCGCGTCACCGGCAGCATGGGCCGCCGCCATCGAGTACGCGATCGAGCAGGGAAGGCCGGAGATGCACCGGGCGGCCCTTGCGGCGCGGGCCGCAGCCGTGGACGAGTGGGGCAAGTGGCTACGCATTGTGCTCCCCGCGGGCACGTCGTGACCAGACAACTGGCGGGCGTGGTAGTCACCTACTACCCGGACCTGCGGAGGCTCGAGGCAACACTGGCTCGATTGGGGCCTGAACTGACGCCACTGGTAGTGGTGGACAACAGCGACGATCCCGACGTCGCACGCGCCGTCGAGTCCTGCTGCCAGGAGGCGGGTGCGTTGCTCCTGGCGATGAAGTCCAACATCGGAATAGCCGCGGCGCAGAATCGGGGTATCCGAGAATCGCTGCAGCGCAATGCCACTCATGTGCTGTTCTTGGACGACGACAGCGAGCTGACCGCCGGTGCGCCCACTGCATTGCTCGCTGCCTTCGATTCGCTGCGGGTCACGCGCCCCAACGTCGTAGCGATGGGACCCAGGGTCAAGGATCGGCGCACCGGTGAGTTCTTGACATTCGCATGGCGCGGTCGGCATATCCGTCAACTGAGAACAGCTGACGATCACGACGACTTCACCGATTCGGCGTTTCTACTCGGATCCGGTGCCGTTGTGGTGGCCGAGGCATTCGAGACGGTTGGCTTGTTTCGCGAGGAGTACTTCATCGACCACGTGGACAAGGAATGGGGATTGCGCGCCGGCGCATCGGGATTCACCTCCGTCGTGACATCGTCTGTGACACTGCTGCATTCACTGGGCGATACGCCCGACCGTGCCGCGTCAGGGTCAGCTGCCTTGTACACGCACCGCAGCCCGGTACGCGACTACTACTTGACCCGCAATGCATTCCTGCTCTTCCGCGATCTCGACCTTCCTCGGATCAGGTTCGTTGGAATGCTCCGCCTCCTCGCCGAGCAGTCGGTGCGCAAGGTCGTGCATCCCGCGCATCCGGGTCAGCGCCGTGCCGTCCTCCGCGGCGTCGCAGACGGGCTACGCGGACGAAGTGGACCGCTCGGGCACACTGTCACCGGCAAGGTCGGTGTCGAGTGCAGTCCGACGCGGCGAGGTGCTTCGTGAGGCACGTGCTGAGTCGACTCAGCGGCTTCTCCGTAGCGGTATTGGTGCCTGCCGCAGTCGGTTTTGCAGTGATCCCGATCTTGATTCGCGTCGCTGGATCGTCGGAGTGGTCTGCCATCGCTGTGGGCCAATCGGCCGGAACCATCGCCGGCATCGTCGTAGCCCTTGGATGGGGTTTCAACGGCCCGACCATCGTCGCGATGGCACCTGCCGATGGCCGAGTGGCCATCGCCGTGAACTCGTTGATCGCGCGAGCCATCGCGGCGCCGGTCATTATCGGGCTCGCATGTGCCGTGGCCGCAGTCCTCCAGCGGGACCACGTGTGGGTCTCGACCATGTCGTGTCTCGGCGTCTCGATTTTGGGTCTCGGTATGACCTGGTTGTTCATCGGGGCTCAGGACGTTCGCTCGTTGCTTCTGTACGACGCGTTGCCGAGGGCAGCGTCGTCTGTGGCCGGTATTGCCGCGCTCCTCCACACCAGGGACGCACTTGCATTCGTCCTCTGCCAGTTGGTCGGTGCAGTGGTGTCCGTGGTCTTGTCGGCACACGCGTGCACACGCGGTATGGACGCCGTGCGCGACGATTGGAGTGCCCGAGAAGCCATGCGGCAGAGCCGAAAACAAGCCTTCGCGGGTGTTACTGTACTCACCGCCTCGACCTACCTGTCGATGCCGACATTGATCGTCGCGGCGCTGGCACCGGGCAGTGTCTTCGTTTACGCCATTGCCGACCGGCTCACCCGATTCACGTTCCTGGCCATCGCACCGATCTATCAGTGGATGCAAGGGTGGGTACCGAGTCACCCCGTCACTACCGAGACGCTCCGACGGATCCGCCTCGTCCTGCAGTGGTCGGCCGTTCTTGCGGTTGTACTGGCGACCCTGACCATAGTGGCCGGACCCACCGCAGCACGACTGCTGGGTGACGAAGCAGGGTTGCTGACCTGGACGCTGACGGTGCCGCTTGGCATCTCGGTGGCGATGTCGGCATTGTCGAGATGCTCCGGGATGGTGTGCCTGCTGGCACTGGGTCGGGACCGAACGGTGGCGGTGAGCGCTGTGCTCGGTGCCTGCTGCGGTGTACCGCTGCTTCTCGTACTCGTGCCGTGGGCCGGAGCCGTCGGCGCTGCAGTCGCGGTTTTGATTTCTGAAACAGTGGTGACCGCGTTTCAAGCCGTTCGACTCCACCAGGTCGTGCGCACCGTGCGTGAGCAGGTGCACGCGTGCTAGTCCTGCTTTTCGAACTCTTGGCCGTTGCCGGCATCGCCATCATGCTGCTGTGCCATCCGCGCCGGGACGACATTCTCGCGGTGCTCATCGGTGTCGCGGCGGGTTTCACCGATCTGCAGGTTGCACGGGTACACGTGTTCACCATCCTCGTCTTCGTGTGGGTCCTCTTCAAACTGGGGCGGCGCACGAACAACACGGTGACGCTGGTTCTGGTGTTGTCGATGAGCACAACGCTGGTCGCAGCGACGGTGCTGATCGGCGACCTGGTGGTCAATCCGACACTCGCTCTGCAGCTGATCGCGCTGACCGTCGCGGCCGCCGCAGTGGCGTTGTACTCGACTCCGAACGACCAGAGGCGGATGCTTCACGGACTCCTCTTCATCCTGACGTTCTCCGGCCTGGTTGCCATTGCTCAAGTAGCGCAGATCATTCCGTCCGAGGTGTCACTGATCGTCCCCGATCAGCTCATACACCTGGAAATCAGCTCCATCGGACGACCGAGCGGACTGACGCCTGAACCGGACTGGCTGGGAATGATGTCGGGCATCGGAATCTTCCTGGCGTTCAGTCTCGATCTGACGCGATGGGTCCGAGTGTTCGCCCTCGGAATATGCAGCGTGTCATGGCTTCTGGCCTTCGCTCGGGCTGCGTGGGTCGGGGTCCTGATCGTCGTCGTCCTGCTGGCGCTGCCAATAGTCCTTAACCGTAACCGCGCGCTTCGGTCGAGCTTCCAGCAAGGCCGCGGTTTCGCAGCGAGCATCGTCGCCGTGGTCCTCGCAGTCACGACCGTCGTGGTCGGTGGGGTCAGTACCGATGTTTGGAACCGGTTGCAACAGACGGTAGCCGGTGCGATGGGATCCACGGTTCCTGGAGACGACGGCGGATTGGCGCGTTTCCAACAGGTCGACTCACTGTTGTATTTGGCGGAGCACTCCCCGTTCTACGGCCATGGGCTCAGTGCTGCGGGCAGAGTCGGTGTTTCGGGAAAGCTCTATCTGACCGGACCGTCACCGAACAGCGTTGCCAGCAACTGGGTTCTGGGACTGTGGGTCGATGCTCGCTACCTCGCGATTCCCTTTTTCCTGCTCATCGCTTACGTATTGGTTCGATCGTTCTCCACCCTGCCCGGCCGCATCCTGGCTCTGGTGTGCTTCTGCAGCCTGATATCGAACGCGACGTACTTCCCGGTCTTCTGGCTCGCCTTGGGGTTGTCACTGTGCGCCATCGCTGCTCGTAGTTCGAGAGAGGCTGCGACACCAGACGTCACCACGCCGTATTCATCCATGTATCGAAGTCGGTCCGTACGGCGCTGGCCGGGAGCGAGGCGGTGATCTCGGTGACGCGGGACCGGCCGTGCAAGGCCGACACCACGGCATTGGCCAGGGCGTCGACATCGAACAACTGCTCGACGACAATGTGCCCGTGTTCTTTGAGCCAACCCGCGTAGCCCGTCTGGTCCGTCGACGCGACCACGCATCCATGGGCGAGTCCCTCCATATTGGGAAGCCCGATCTGCTCACGCCATCGCGGGTTCGATTGCGACAACAGAATCTGGACGGTCGCTTCTCGCAGGTGCCGGTGGATCACCTCGCGTGGCGGATCGATCTTCAACTCGATGTCCTCGCGTCCGGTTGCCCAAGCCGTGACCTCAGCTTCCAGGGGGCCCTTGCCGAGTACGACGAGCTGTCGCACTCGGGAGTCGTTCTCGGAGATGTTGTCCCACAACAGCATGAGCTCGGGGACTCCTTTGCGCGCCGACAGTTCGCCCACGAACAGGAGGACGGGTGCTGCCTTTCCAGTACCGGGGTGCTCCCCTACGCACGGGCAGGGGTTGGGCAACTCTAGACGTACTTTGACGTCTTTCCGGTCGATCGTGGGGCCCGCGGTATCCCTAAGGTTCCGGTAGGCATCGTCGGTGCCGAACCCGATCCGGTCGATCGGGGCGAGCAGAACCCGGCTCGCCGCACGGGCGATCATCGATCCGGCCCATTGAGGAACGTGCAAAAAGCTGCTCACGGCTGGGCCGGGCGGATTGTTCTCGATGACGTAGGTGGTCACTGTGAAGTGCCTCCGCAGAACGTATCTCGCAAACAGGAGGGCGAGCGTTTGCGGCACCAACGACGGCCAGACGCGAATCATCAGAGGCTCGTTGAGTTCGACGAAGTGAGCGTTGGTGCTCAGAAGTGTTCTCACCGTGCGCAGGAGCCCCGACCGTTCGGCAGAGACCGTTCCGTTCGGGGGTTCTTCGTAGTCGTACATCTTGTCGCGGTACAGAAGATGGCCGGGCACCATCGTCTCGAGCAAGGTCAGGTGTGTCGTGCGCACCGAGTCGTAGACCCGCAGAACGTCGGGTGAAACAGGCGAGTCGCTCACGTGATAGCGGCCTTCTCACGAGCGCGGTCGGTGCGTTTCTTGGTCAGTCGTTTGAGTGTCATGGCCGGTTGTTCGATGACGAACCAGCTCAGTAGCGCGAACGGTGCCGCACAGGCGATCGACAGCGCGACGAATACGCCGATGGGAAGCTTTGTCCAGTCGTAGATCGCCACCAGGATCTGCTGCAGTGGCATTGCGTAAATGTATGTGCCGTAGGAGAAGTCGTTCTTTCTTCCGACAGACTGAAGAGGTAGCTTGATTCCGAGCCACATCATGACGTAAGCAAATGGAAGTGCACCGAGCAACGGGAACAGGCCCAACGGGATGGTAAGGGTTGCCAAGCATGCGGCAACGGCAGTGAGCCAGCCGTTCATCGGGATCTTGTCGCGCAGGAGGTACAGGAGAGCACCGGCGCAGAAGTAGACTGCAAGCTGGCTGAAGAACGTGAGCATGTCGTGGATGACGAAACCGCGCCACACGTGCAGAACATTGTAGGTTCCGGTCAAAATCAGGCCGACAAATACTGCAGGAACCACGAAACGCCGCGGTACGATGCTGACGCCGAGGCCGATGGCGACGTAGCAGAGCGCCTCGAAGTAAAGCGTCCACAGGGATCCGTTCCACACATCCGGATACGGTGCCTCCTGCAAAGTGCCGGCGATACCCCATTGTTGGATGTACAGCGTGAAGTTGTTGAAGAAGTAGGTGATCCCACTCTTCCACTCGTAGCTGTCGCGGTCGGTCAGCAGTGTGTATACGGGAGCGAAGACTGCCGCGACCATGAGCAGCGCGACCAGGTAGGCGGGGTAGATTCGGAGAAACCGCCGCCAGAAGTAGTCGACGATGGAAGGCGTGGACATACGACTGGCTGTGATGAGGTAGCCGGAGATCGCAAAAAATCCAGCGACCGCCGTGTTTCCGAAGTCGCGGCCATGCCACTCGGGAATGTGTCCCCATCCACCGATAGGCCACGAGTGCACGGCGATGACGACAAGCGCGAGAATGAGCCGGATTGCGTTCAGGCTGTTGTGTCGCGGGTCGAACTTCTCACCGATGGTGCTCACGAGCCCTCCTCTGTGGGTTCGGAATTCGGCTGTCACCTGGGTGCACGCTATCGGCCCAGGTGGTCGCTGAGCGCCAATTCGTAGTTTGCACACACGAGTTCCCAGGTGTACTCGTCCTTCGCTCGTTGCGCTGCCCCAGCGCTGAGGTCCTCCTGTCGGTCCCCGTCGTTGATCAGGTTATGGATCGCGTCGGCGATCTGGGTGGGTTGGGGCTCGACGAAGACGGCATTGTCTCCGAGCACTTCGCGGTTGTAGCGGGTGTCGCGCGCAACAATAGGCGCGCCGCATGCCATCGCCTGCACCAGAGCAGGATTGGTACCTCCGACGCTGTGGCCATGGAAGTAGGCACCGGCGTTCTCCCACAGAGAGAAAAGCAAGTCGTCGTTGCTGAGGTGTCCGTACCACTTCACGTTCGAGTTGGACTCGGCCAGATCTTTCACTTGCCGCTCGATGTCGCCGCCGTATCCGGACGAGCCGACGATCACCACCTGCCATGTCTGGCTTAGAACGCGGGCAGCAGCAAGGAACGGCCCGATGGTGTTCTCGGGCACGAACCGAGCGACCATCAGCACGTACTTGCGTCGGCTCAATCCATCGATGATCGGGCCGTTGTTCTTCAAGTCCCCGCCGTATGGAATGAAAATACCGTCACGGCCGCAGTATTCGCGCCACCGGATACCCAGTTCCTTGGAGTCGTATATCAGGGACGTCGCAAATTTTCCGGTGAGATAGCCGCCGGCCTTGAACACGGCCTTGGCTCCCTTTCCCCACTTCTCGCGTTCCCATTCGACGCCATCGACGTTGACGACGGTTGGTATGCCGCGTGCTCGGAGGAGGGGGAGCCAGAAACCGTTGGCGACGTTCATCACCAACGCGACGTCGGGACGATCGGTCAGGGCGTGAACGGTCGACGTCAGGCCGTAGGACAACGTGCTGAGCGATTTGGTTTCGATACCTGGGGTGACGATGGACCGGACGCGACTGTCGCGGTTCGCGTCTTCCGTACACAATCCACCGGGCCGTCCGTAGACGTTCACCTGCCACCCTTGCTCGGCGAGGTACGGTGCCAGTCGGCGAACCAATGTCTCGAAGCCACCGTAGTAACTCGGATAGCCGCGAGTGCCGATGATGCTCACTGTGCGCGTCACTGGGCCTCGTCAGAATTTCGTGGGGCTGTCGGGTGGCCGTAGCCAATGTATCGAGACCGAGGCCTCGTCAGTCTGTCGTTCGGACCGCATCCCGAAACGTGAAACGAATGCTAACCGAACATGCGGCAATTGTCTGCACCGAATCGAATCGGCAGAACCGGTGCTTGAATACGTAGATCCGAATTCGCCCTGGGTCCGGAAAGTAAATTGCCGACGGTAACGAAATGGCACTTGTGAGTCGGAGAAAGGAAGTCTGCAGTGCACGAGCATGATCGCGCTACACTTGCTTACGCGGCCGGCCGAACTCAGTGGGTCGACGTAGCGAAGGCCGTCGCGATCATCGGAGTTGTTCTCTTCCATGCCGGTTCGCTCGCGTCGGGTAACGACCAGGCAGCGCGAGTGTGGCGCGTTCTCGACATCGGGATCTTCACGTTCATCCTTCCCCTGTTTTTCCTCCTGTCGGGCCTCTTCGTGGGTAGGAGTCTCGGGCTGCCGTTGCTCGCCTATCTGCGCGTCAAGGTGTGGCCGGTGGCATACCTCTGGATCACCTGGTCAACGCTGTTCGTAGTGCTGTTCTCGGTTACCGGTGGCAGGCTCGGCGCAACCGTCCTCGCCACGCTGACCTTGCACACCATCCTCTGGTACCTCGCCGCGCTCGCGGTGCATCTGACGGTTGCGCGCCTCACGCGTACCGTTCCTGCCTCGATCCAACTGGCCGCCGCCCTGCTGCTGGCTGTGCCGTTCGCAATCCTGCAACCGTTCGAGGGATGGGGCCTGGCGCATACCCCGCACTTCTACATCTTCTTCCTTGTAGGAGTGTTGTTGCGGGACCCAATAATTGAAGCAGTGCGGGTGGGGCGCGTGTTGCACATAATGTTCTTTGTGGTGGTGGGGATGCTGCTTCTGGCGGTTGCCGGAGTTGTACCACAAGCCGATCGGCTGGTGTACGCGCTCGCGCCGCTGGTCGCTGTTCCCGTCATTCTGATCATTTCTCGGATGCTCACCGATTGGTCGGTGGCCGCGGGGCCTGCGGCGTACCTGGGTCGGCGGACGTTGCCGGTCTTCGTCACGCACCCCCTGGTGGTACAGCTCGTAGGCCTGGCTGTAGCGGACCGGAACATCGGAGTTGCCTTCGCTCTCCTCCTTCCGATCATCGCCTTGTCGGTCGCATTGGGGGTCGGGCTCACAGCAGATTTGATTCTGCGTCGAGTTCCGGGTGTCTTCGGACCTCCGCACCCAAAGAAAGGGCCTGCTGAAAAAGGGTACGGACGTGCATGATTCGAGTTTCGATTCTCGCGAACGGGCGATATGGAGAATATGTTGTTGTGGGTAAGGAACGTATTAAGGTTTCGAAGTAATTCAATTGAATGAATCGATCGTGCGGCATGGTTTCGGTCCGATAACGGTGCTACATTCCAGCTTGTTATAACCGGACATTTGGTCAGCACCTATTCTGGTTCGGTCAACTGCCGTCGGGGCTCGTACCTACAAGAACGATTCGCCGCACCGAGCAGGAGTACAGCCATGCCTCTTCACCGCCGATTTACACCCGCCATGGTTGTCGGAGCCGCTGTGGCAGCGTTTCTTTCGCAAGCCAGCTCCGGAAACGCAGCTACGGTCTCGGCCACCTCGACGGTCACTGCGGCTCCCTCCCTCTACTGCTCGCAGACCGCGGCAGGGTCTTCAGGTGGCCCAGACCCAGATGGCTCAGAGTTCGTCTTCTGCGTCTCGGACGGCGAGGGCGGCACTGCGCGGGGGTATTGGGACGGGTCGGAGCCAGCTGTCGATTTACCTGGTTACAGTGCTGCCACTTCGGAGACCGGCGGTGACGCGACCGTGAGAGTGTCCGAGAATTCGGCAGCCCTCGTCATTGCGTCGTCGAACGCCGTCGCGTCCGCAATCGCCAATGCATCGTCGAAAACTGAGGTTTACGCGGAGGACGGGTCCAATGTCACCGCAACCTCCGGCGGTCAGTCGCGTATCGGGGTTCAAGCTCGGAGTTCGAACGTAGACGTCGTCGCCACTCAGTTTTCCGCGGCGTTCGTCGACACGACTGGCGGGTCGGTTGTCACCGCCTACGTCACGGAGAACTCGCAAGGGGGGTTCAACGTCGATGACGGATCTGACCTGACCGCCTATGTGATCGACCGCTCGGGGGTCCAAGCTGTTTTGGGGAACGCTGCTCAGGCAGTATTGGCCGCCGGGGGTGGGTCCACGATTGGGGCACTCGTGGGAGCGTCGACGCTGTCTGCCCTGGCAACCAACGATTCCAAAATCTCGGCCCAGGTCACCGACGGTTCCGAGGCTGTTGTCAACGCGGACGACGGCTCTGTCGTCGGTACGCGAATACAGGGGAATTCGGTTGGCCTCGTGCGCGCCGCAGACGGAGCCCTGGTGTCTGCTGGCGCGACGGGAGGTTCCGATGTTTACATCGACGCCTATGGAGGCGTGGAGGCTATCGGCGAGTCCAACAACGGTGCAGACGTGGAGGTCACGGCCGCTGATGGTTCCGTAGTTCACGCTGGCGCGACCGGCGCCGGTGCCTCAGTGAAGACGGCGGCTGTCGCCGACGCGTTGCTCGAGGCGACAGCGGACAACTCGGTAGTCGAGGCGCTTTCGGTGGGCGGCTACAGCTGGTCGCAGGCGTTCGATAATTCGGCGATTTTCACGAGATCGTTCGGTTATGGAGCCGAGGCGTATTCGGAGGCGTTCGAAGGGGCGTTGGTTCTCACGCAGGCCGACAGTGGTGCTGATCCGGGTGCGTCGGCTCGGGTGCTCGGGTCGGCGACGGGCAACGTGTATGTCAATGCCGAGGCGAACGGTGACGGTGCGCGGACCGGAGTGGTTGCGGTACCGGTGATTCCGGGTTCGCCGGTGGGTCAGCAGGCGCTGGTGCGTGGTCTCGCGTACGACGGGGCGGAGGTGTCGGTCGGTGCTCAGTTTGTTGCCGGTGATGTGATCGTCGCTGCCGCGTCGGGTGAGGGTAGTCGGGCGTTCGTCGTGGTCGATCATTCCACCGGGACGGGGCCGGTCACGATCACGGTGTTGGCGACCGAGGGTGGTACGGCGTACATCTTCGAGGACACCAACGAGTTCGGGTGCTTCGGTGGCGTGACGTCGGTGAAGACGTCGACGGGTGGGTGCGAGAGCAACGGCAACGTCACGGTGATCACGTATGCGGACGGGTCGACTGGGACGTTCACCGATCTGGTGGTGCCCGCGAATCTGGCAGCGCCGGTTGATATCTCGAGCCCGTTCCCGACCATCGAGCGTCTTGTTCCCGATCTTGACGTCTTTCCGAGATCCGCTGCCCCGGGGGCGCGGGCGGCGAGCACTGTCGTTTCACCGGCGAGCGACTCGGTTCACGAGGCCTTGGTGGCAGAACCTGAGATAGGCGAAGAACTGATTCCGGATCACTCAGCAGCGTCCGATGCCGACGTACCGGTGGCCGTTGTTACGAGCGAGAGCGATGAACCGGCCACTATCTACGATGGCGCGGCGGTGCCTACCGCTCCTGTCGTGACAGAAGCAGAGGGCGACGAGTCACCTGACGAAGGCATCGATTCTGAGGTGGCCGACGAGGTAACGACTGAGGCCAGCACTGGCACAGGCAGTTCGTCTGAAGCCGATGACGAAGCCGGTTATGAGAACGACAGCGGGCCAGAGTGATGGGGAAGTCGTTGTGTGTGAGCGTTTTACGAAGGAAGCGATCGCAGATCGTCAGGTGCTCGCGACTTAGCTTCGTGGACGGCAGCAACGTATCCGGCGGTGGTTGACGTTGAAGCACTGCTGGCCCTAGGCGAATGTGTCGTTCGTTTGGATGAACTCGCTGTTCAGGGCATGAAATGTTCCGATTTGGTTGATACATTGCGTTTCGATTGAGCATGAGGTCCGGACGGGCCGCTGCCCGAAAGGCCCTCCATGACTTCACGAATGGCATCTCGCCGTTGGCTTTTGCGTGTCTCTCTCGTCGCCGCGGCTGTGGGAACGGGAGTCTCGCTCGGACAGAGCGTCGCACTCGCAGACCCAACTACCGGTGACGACGTCGCAATCACCGTCAGCAGCGAACCGGCAACGCCCGTACTGCGCACTGATGACCCGCCGGACGATGCTGACATCAACGCAGTGCCGGCAGACGATCACGGCACTGTCGCGATCGAATCGGAACCGCTGCAGGAAGTTTCCGACCCGGAACCTGTCATCGATCCCGGTGACGACGGTGTGGTGGGGCCAGCCCCTTATCAGGTCCCGGCGGACTCGCCCGATGACGCTCCGGTCCCCGTGACCGAATCCAGTGTCTCTGGGGTTGAACCCGTCGAGGCCAAGGCCGACTTGGATGTACCGGAACCCGCACGGGGCCGGAACGATCCTGTCGACGACGATGCACCGGTCGAGTCACCGCCCGACGAGGCACCTGCCGCAACGGCTGAACCTGATTCCGCGGCCGATCCTTCGGCCATTCCCGGCTCGGCCCACCATCCATTCGACGGCGCACCGACCGTAACGACGCCGACTACGGCAGCTGGAGGGAATGCGCAGCCTCCGGCCGCGTCCCCCGAGCCCATCACATCAGCACCGTCGGTTATCGAGCGACTCGTCGACACCTTGCTCGATATCACGGGGGGAGGGCCGAACGCACAGGACGGTGGGCAGCTCGATGGCCCGCCGATCGAAGCGCTGTGGCTCGCCGCACGTGACCTGCAGGCTCGCACGTCCGCATACCGAACAGCTGGCCGAGCAACAGGTTCGGCGTCGACCGACGCTACCGATGTCAGTGGGGATGGCTACAGCTTCATCGTCGATCCGCTCACCGGCGCGGTCACCGGAACCGTCGACGTTGTTACCTCCGAGGGTGTTGTTCCTGTCTACGTGGCAACCAACGCACCGGACCCATCGGTCGGTAACTTCGTTCTCGACTCGGCCACCGGCGTGTGGTCGTTCACTCCATCGGATCTGTTGCGTCGACTGGCGGTGACGTCGGACGAGGACGACGTCATCGGTGTTCACGTGCTAGTGGGCATTGGGGACTCCGTCACGCACGTGGACTTGGCTGTTCCAGTGCTACCTCTCGCACTTGCGCCCACGTCGGAGCACACCGTCGAGGCGAGCAACGGCACCGTCCACGGGATGATCCGCATCCCCGGTGGCGCAGTCGGAGAACCGTTCTTCTTCGCGGTCAACGCGCCTGACGCTGCACTTGGTTCGTTTGCCCTCGATAGCTATACCGGCGCTTGGACTTTCACCCCCACGACCGTGCTTCGTAATCTGGCCGCACAATCCGCTGGCGACGATGCTTTCGACCTGACTTTCTTGGTGGGTGATGGTCTCGAGGTCGCTTCGGTCACGGTAGCGGTACCTATCGCTCCACCTGTAAATGGTGCCCCGACTGTGGTGCCGGATGCCGCATCGACGACAGTCGATCCAGTGACGGGGACAGTCTTGGGGCAGGTGGTGGCGACCGACCCCGAGAACGATCCGATTGTGTTCGTTGCATCTGACGCTCCAGATCCGGCCATGGGGATTTTCACCCTCGACTCGGCAACGGGGCGTTGGACCTTCACGCCCAGCAGCATTCTTCGAGACCTCGCCACATTGTCCCCCGGTGACGATTCGTTCGGTGTCACCATCCTGGTGGGCGACGGTACGTCCGTACGGTCCGTTGTAATCAGCGTGCCGGTGTCCCCGGTCTTCGTCGACTCGGCACCGGTGATCGGTGATGTCCCGTTCATTGCGACAGGAAACCCGACTACCGGAGTCGTCGTCGGCAGCGTCAACTTCTCATCGCCCGGCGGCGGACCGCTGACCTACACAGTCGGTGGGACATTCGGTCCGGCGAACGGATACCTCGATTTGGATTCTGCGACGGGTGCATTCGTGTATACCCCATCGCTGCGAGCATTGACGGACGCATGGCGATCGCCATCCGGCACAGCACCGGTTAGCTTCACTGTCACGGCAACGACATCGTCCGGGCTCACTGCCACTACGACGGTGAGTGTGCCGATCGGTGTGTCGTCCGATGCGCTGCTTGAGTTGTTGCGGCAGTTCGAAAGTCATCCGTCTGCCGTTGCAGTTGGCAACGATGGTGCGGTCTACGTCGTCAATTCCGGGGCAGGTCGACTCTCCGTCATCGACCCGATCACTCAGACGGTGTCAGCTGTCGTCGCGGTCGGCAAGACGCCGACCGCTGTGGCCGTGGACGCAGAGAATCGTGTGTGGGTGACCAACTCAGGCGATGGCACGGTGACGGTAGTGTCCAATGGGTACGTCATCAAAACCATTCGTGTCGATTCCGGGCCAGCCGGCATCGTGTTTGCCTCCGATGGAACCGCATTCGTGTCCAACTCGGTGAGCAGTACCGTCACAGTCATCGATTCGACCTTCTCGGTGCGGAGGACCGTCGCTGTCGGTAAGAACCCGACCGGCATCGCGGTCGATGCCGACGATCTGGTCTACGTCGCCAATTTCGGTGACGGAACGATCTCGGTGATCGACATGGACAACCTCATCGCTGGCGAATATCCCTGGGACAACGCGAAGGCAACCGACACGATCGCACTGACCGGCGTGAACCCGTACCGGATCGCAATCGGTTCGGACGGAGCCCTTTACGTCACCGATCCCACTCACGACACCGTGACACGCCTTGCCCGATCGAGCGAACAAGCCAGTCGCGCGAACCAATCGGTGTCCCACGATTCCTCGACCTCGTGGTCCCTTCAGGGTGCCCCTCAAACGGTGACGTCCCAGGTCGGGACAGTTCCCTACCTGCTTGAGACTTACGTCGTACCCGGATCTCCCACGAGTATTGCGTCAGGCCTCGATGGAACGATCTACGTTGCGAACGGCAGCGGCAACACGATCACAGAGATCTCGTGGAACGTCGGAACCAGGTATATAACCGTCGGTGCTGGACCGACCGGAATCTCAGTGGAACCCGGTGGAACCCTGTATGTGAGCAACGGCAGCTCAAATACGCTGAGCGTGCTCGGCGGTACCGCACCGGTCCAGATCCCGATCGGACTGGACACCTATCGAGCAACGATGGGTTCGAGCGGTCAGCTGATTTTGACAAACACAATCAACAACGGCACTAGGATAATTCAGGCAAACCCCAACATCGGCGTGGGCCAGAATGCCTCGGCTCATTTTTCTGGACTATCGAGAAGTATCGTTCTGGCAGTAGGGCCGGACGGCCGCATCTTTACCGACAGTCAAGCTTATCTTGGTTACGGCGGGTACATCTACGGCTTCAACGACGCCGGCAATATTGTCTCGTCGGGTATGACCATGTACGGACTGCTGCTCAACAACGACACATCAGCTAGACACGCGGTCATGGAGATTGCACCAGACGGCACGTACTACCTACTCACGAGCGGTTTGCTGTATATCGGACACGACGCTCCCGAGGACCCTCTGTCCTCCACGCGTGGGATCGCATTCGAGCGAATCGTGCCGGAGATTTTCGCGGAGGACCTGGTGGTCGGCACGGACAACCGGTTGTACCTCACGAGCGGAAGCGGAACGATCACGGTCCTGGACCGCACCGATATGTCGGTGATGACAGTGATTTCGGTGCCGGTTGGGGACACGTGGGACGCAAGGCTGAACAATTTTACGCTTGGTCTGGACGGAAAACTTTATGCCACAACCAATTACGGGACTGTGCTTCATATCATCGACACCGCCGACTACTCGGTGCGCACTGTCGTCCCGACAGCCGGTGTTTCGAGTGTCGCTGCCGGTACAGATGGTCGAATCTACCTCGGCACCTATGGTGGCGTCAGCGTCCTGAATGCGAACCTCGACCAGGTTGCGTTCGTCAAGATCGGCGAAGAGACGCCCGTGAAGGTGGTTATCGGTACAGACGGGCGGGTCTACATCGTCGGCGCGACCGTATACGTCCTCGACCCCGGCAGTTATTCGATCGGAACCGTTGCTCTCTCCTCGAGCAATTCCAATTCTGTTTACCCTCGGGATGCCGTCGCCGGCGGAGGCGGAATATACATCCTGTCCGCCAGTTGCGGTCCTTCCTACTGCACCACGCAGTTCAATCAGGTTGGTTTGTCGGGGTCATTGTCGGAGAACGGCATTGGAGTGCAGCAAATGCTCGCGCGTCTCGCCAACATCGCCGATCTTGCGTACGCAGCGACGATCGCCCCCGCAGACGCTATCCACGATGCCCTCGACGGCACCTCAGCCGGTACGGTCGCGGATCTCGCCGGCATAGCCGAGAACATCCAGGCCATCAAGTCCTTAGGTACGCAGGGAGGCCTGCCCATTCTCGGACTCGTCACCATTCTCGATAAGGTCGCTGACCTGAAGGATCGCCTGCCCGGAATAGCAGCGGGCGACATGAAGGACTACCTCCTTGGATTGGCGGACGTTGCGGCAATAGCTATTGCGTTGGCACCGCTAGCCGTCTCGGCCCCGGCAGGAATCTCATTCCTTGCTTTCGCGGGTCTTACGATCACCGTGTTGGAGGCCGTACTGAATCTCGTGCCTTAGATCGATTGCATCTCGGATCTTTCCCGCGATTGCTGGGTCTACATGTTGCGTCGTTCGGGGTACCTTGACCGCTCGATAGCTTTGCAAAGTCAAGTGTGCCGTCACATGAGTGCCCGAAACAGTGGGTAGAGCAGTAGTTTTCAGGGTCATCCAAACGAAGTAATCGTTCCTTGTGCGTAGTTGTATATCCTCGACAGTGTTAGATTTTGCCTAGAAATTCTGGACATTCCGTAGGGTATCTGAGGCCAATCTGTGCCATTGGGGCCTCATTCGAGAATGACCGATCCGTGCCTCGAGTTGGAGTAGACCTTGTCCATGATGCGTAGATCCACCCCTAGCATGATCGTCGGGGCCGTTGCTGCGGCATTCTTGTCTCAAGCAGGATCCGGAGTGCCAGCAACGCTGCATGTCGATTCGGTGGCAACTGCGACTGCGCCGACTCTCTTCTGCGCTTCGAATACTGTCGCAGGATCGCCGAACGGAAACGAGTACTTCGTATGTTCGGTGTCCGATGACGGGGCTCAAGCGCAGGGCTACTGGGACGGAACGCTCCCCACGGAGGTTCCTCTGATGGAGAATACTGTTCGGGCAGAATCCGATGGCAGTGCGCGACTCACACTGTCCGGCAACTCTTCTGGGTCCGCCTTCGCGCAGACCGGTGCGGTCATGGATGCTACGGCGAGCGATCTGTCGTCCGCTGTGGTCTTCGGAGACAGTAATTCGATCGGGAACGGCGCGGCAATCGGAGATTCACATCTGCACGCAGCGTCGCGCCTGTCGTCATTCGTTCGCGCAGTCGCAAGTCAGATGTCCATTCTGACGATCGATGCTGAGGGCGGCTCCACCGTCGACGCTTACGTGACGGATTCGTCCGAAGCGTATCTTGTTGCGAAAGGTGGCTCGAACCTCCTCGCATACGTGATCGACCATTCGGGTGTGTCTTCCAGTATCGATGATGGTTCGGATGCCGAACTGGCCGCCGGCGGATATTCGGGAGTGTCTGCATACGTATTAGGCTCGTCGGTCTCTGCGTTGGCCACCGATAGATCGGTCATGGAACTGTACGCCGAGGACGGCAGCGACATGATTGTCAAAGCTGACGGCAAGTCCTATGTGGGCTCTCAGAGCATCGATTCGACGGTGTTCGTTCGTGCGGCAGACGAAGCGCTCGTGGTGGCAGGGGCGTTGGACAACGCGTCCGCCTACGTCGATGCCAGCGGTGGGTCGGAAGTGCTTCTGGTGGCCAGCGAGGGTGGCTATGCCGAAGCCACAGCCGCACTCGGGTCGGTAGTACACGTCGACGCTTCTGGTTCCGGCGGGGTCAGGGCGGCCGCTGTGTACGACGCTCTGGTTCAGGCAGAGTCCCTCGACTCGACAATCGAATCGGTGTCGATCGGCGGCTACAACAATGCAACTGCTGTTAATGGATCGTCGGTGTGGGCACAGTCCAGTGGATATGGTGCCGAGGTGTACGCCGAGGCGTTCGACGGTGCTCGTTTGGTCACCTTCGCGCAGAGTGTGGACCCAGAGAACACAGCGCGCGTCGTGGCATCGGTCTTCGGCAACGTTTCGGTCAATGCCGAAGCCAACGATGAGGGGTCTCGTACGAGCATTGAGGCTTATTCCGAGCAGGAGACTGACGGAGCACAGGCAGAGGTGCGTGCACTGGCATACGACGGTGCGGAAGTATCGGTCAGTGCGAAGTACGGCGCAGGCGATTCAGTGGTGGCTGCCGCAGCTGGTGAGGGCAGCCGAGCGTACGTAATTCTGGACCACACGACCGGAAACGGTCCTACGACGATCACGGTACTGGCCACGCAGGGCGGGACCGCTTACATCTTCACGGATTCGGGCGAGTTCGGTTGCTACGGAGGTGTGACATCCGTTCGGTCCGAATTCGGGTCGTGCGACAGCAACGGAAGCGTCACGGTCATCACGTACGCAGATGGGACCACGGAGACGTTGACCGATCCGGTGGCACCGCCGATGCTTGAGGCTCCACTCGACGTCGAGCTGCCCCTTCCGCCGATCGAGCGATTGCTCGAATACCCGGAGTGGGGTGATCGCGCTGATTCTGCGGCCCGTATCGTCGAAGACTCGAGCAGCCCGGATGACGAGTCGTCGGTTGTGGAGATTACGGGCGAGTCCTCCGGTGCAGCAGGCGAGCTGGAATCCGGAACAAGTGACATAGTCGAATCTGCCGAAGTGTCCGATTCAGCGGAACCGATTGAAGACGAAGTAGCTGCCTCCAAAGGTTCTGGAGATGATGCCGGAACCGAGACTCCGGAGTCCGCGGAGAGCGATCCCACCGGTGAGGCGTCCGACTCGACTCAGAGCGAGACCGTAGACGAGATCGATGTCGAGCCGTCGGACGAAGACACCTCTGAGGCAGAGGCTTCGGAGACGTCCACTGCTTCAGCAATGCAGGAGTGACGGACTCTCCCATCGCGAGTTGATTTACCAGGGTGAGGGACTGGCTTCGATATCCAACAACGAGACCACCGGCCAGTCGTGTCGGTGGTCTCGTTGTTGCTCGCCTTAACCGTGGTAGCAATCGAGTGGGCTAGAGCGATGCCAGCCTGGGTCCAGGTCTTCAGGATCGGAAGGTCGATTTGTTCGCGCCACGGGATGGACTACAACAGGAGATATCGAACTGTGGCTGTTCGGAGATTCGGGCGGATCACAGCATAGAGGGACCGAGAGCAACTGGGACGCTCTCGTTTTGGCAGCCAAGCCTCCCTTTCGGGTTCCTTATATCTAACGTGTCAGATGGACGGCGTAACTTCTTGATGGTGACGCACAGGACGACGCCCCCCTATGGGCTCCTGTTCAGGAACGGGGTGCCATCTGGCCCCGGGTAATGACGTGCGCGTGCAGTTCAGAGCGATTCAATCAGAATTCTGTAACGACGGGCTCGGGCATGATGTCGCCCTGGAACCGAGCCAAGGCATTCTTGATATGCGAGTACTTGGAATCCGTGGACTTGTCCAATTCGCGGCCCAAAGTGAGGTAGGTCTTCTTGTCCCCATGTAGTCCCATTCCCCAACCATTGCGCGTCGAACCCTTGAACACTTGCCCGTTCCAGTCCGCAACCCAGGAAGCGAGCGCGTTGCTCAGGGCGGGGATGGGATCGCGAGTGTCGCGAATGTGCACCACCCTATCGTTCCATTGCGCTGGCTGACTGATCGGTGAGCCGAATGTGATGACGGTTGTGGCGAGTTCTGAGTAATGGTCGGCCAAGTTGAGCGCATCCATACCGCCCTGGCTGTAACCGACAAGCATCATCTCGCTGCAATCGTCACCGCACTCGGCGATGGCGGCGTCGATCATCTCCAGTTGATGTGGTTTCAGTAAGCCTACGTAGGTGGGCGCATTGGATACCCAGGTCTGATGGTCTAAACCCCAGAAGTCAGAAGTGCCGCCGAGATAGACGACCACCCTCCGGGCACCATCCCAGTCACGCACAATTTCGGTGTGAATGCCGTCGTCGTTTCCCGGTTTGCTCCAGAGGCGATCATACAGAGCCTCGAACGTCGCGGGTGATTGTTCGAACTGAATGGGCTGGGACGGATCGTCCCCGGGCTCGGGGTCCGGGTAGTCAGGCACGTCAGGGAGAGGGTCACCGATGATGTCGACGGTGAAACTTGATGCATTGTAGTAGCTTTGGTATTCGATCAGGTAGATCGGTCCACCCGGTCGAGAGTACATGTCCAGGATTGTGCCTACTCGGCTCTCCGAATCGATGGCGTAGGTCAGCGGATCGATCACGAGAGCGCCCTGACCTGTGGAGACAAAGATCAATCCGTTCGGTCCCTCGACAATCGCCTGCGGGGTTACTCCGGTTGGCACCACTGTGATCGACTCGAAGTCGGAGGATAGGACGAAGATCTCACCGAGTTCGTTCGCTAGGTAGACCTTTCCGTCTGAACCGACTTCGATCACGCCCGAGTTCCACGGAAGTGTGACCTCTCGCATCAGATCGCCGGTCGAGTTCAATACGGACAGTTTTTTCTGTCCATCGGAGGTGGGGATCAGATAGATGCTGCCATCGGTGCCCACGTCCATGGTGATTGCGCTGTAATGACTCGGTGCCCAAAGATGGACGCGTCGAATTTCGGCGAAGCTGTCCGGATCGACAAATACAAGATCACCGGCACTGGCATCTGCAACGAGGAGCGTACCGTCAATGCCAAGGCCGACGGTCGAGATCTGATATGGAATCGGAATCGGAATATTTCCCCTGCTTGCGAAGTCCATCTGCGCGAGCCCTTGAGACCTGTGGGATCCGGTCCAGAACACATAGACACGGCCGTCCTCGGACACCATCATTGTTTCGGCGCTGGAAAGAAAGGAACCCACATTGCCGGATTGATAGGTGCCGTCGACAAGGCGGTAGACGGTGATATCAAAATAGCCCGCGCGGGCAACGTACACAGCGCCGTCCGCCCCGTAGGCCACCTGAGGTTTGGTCTGTGTGGCGTCCGACAAGACCGCCTTGTCGATGCTGTATCCGGCCGACAGGTCGGTTGCTGCGGACACGACAGACACCGATCCCGTGTATTTGTTCACAACGATCAACTCCCCGGCCTGGCCGACCGTGATGTTGTTGACCGCAACCGCAGCGTCCAATGTCGATACGGTGCCGCCTTCATCGATGATCGTGATGTCGGCCGTGTCGAGCCCGATGACGTAGGCGGTTCCTGCCGCGTCCACGACCACTCTCGATGGCGTCGAATCGACGACAAATTTTGACAGCACGTCGCCTTGCGAATTCATCATGAAGATAGAGCCAGTGGAGACGTCGGCCAGTCGAATCAATCCGTCCGCACCGATCGTGACTGCGCCCGGTGCCCCAGGCACATCGATGAGATGCTCGATGAATCCACCCGCACCGTCGGGCGTCAATCGGATTACGACTCCCTGTCCCGGATCCGTCAGAAACACAACGCCGTCGGCAGAGACTGTCATCGAACCGGCCGACCACGAACCACTGACGGACCGAACGGATTCAGTAGTCGGATCGACCACAGTGACTGAGCTGCTGCCGTTTTCGAGCACGAATACGGTGCCATCGGCCGCCACAGCGACTTGGTCCGCACCAGGCACCGCGACAGCGAAGGAAGAGACGCTGTACGCGCCCGTGTCGATGATCACTACCCCTAGTCCTGTTCGCGTAGTCACGTACGCGCGTCCATCGGGAGCGACGGTGATGCCCGTTGGACCAGCGCCCACATTGAGCTGTCGGTATAGGTAGCCGTCCGCGTTGTAGACGAACACCGTGTTGTCCTGCCCGTTCGACACGTAGACGAGTCCATCCGAGCTCACAGCGACATCTGTAGGCGCTCTACCAGTTGCGACGGTGTGTGACGTTCCTGCCACTCTGTCAATGATGGTCAGGGTGTTGGCTCCTTCGTCCACCACGTACAGTCGGCCATCTCCAGCCACGGCGAGCGCGACGGGGCGGCTCCCATCGCGCTCGAGCATCGTGACCAACTCGTTGCGGGACAGCGTCACCGGGACGGTGACTGTTCGAGACGAGGACAGTGCACCATCCGACACCGAGGCTGTGAACGTCAGAGTGGTCGGCTGCCCGGAGAAGTAAGCGGACATGAGAGTGTCTCCGCCGGGTGTGAGTGTCCAATGGCCAGTTGCACTGTCGATTTTGACGGTGCCCGCGGCGACCTGCGGGCCGGAGACGATCGTGAAAGTCAGAGGATTCCCGTCGGCATCGGTCGCGGTGAGAATCCCTGACATTGCACCGGACCTCGGATCGACGGTGGTGGAACCCGGACCGTCCACGAATACGGGTGCGCGGTTGGGGCCGAGGGCCGCGGCGATCGGAACATCGATCACCACGGACCCGACGGAGGCTCCGTCACCGACGAGGACCGTCACACCGAATGAATCGTCTCCAGGCGACTGGGCAGCGAGGTCCCGGAGTTCCAGAGTTGGTGTGAACGTCCACCGTCCCGAAGTGGAGTCGAGAGTGAAGGACCCGAGGGATGAGTCGGGTGCGTTCGCGACGACGAACACCAGCCGATCGCCTTCCGGGTCGGAAGCACGTACCAAACCCGAAACTGTCCCTGTTATCGGATCCACGGTCGTGTCCGACACGTCGGTGGTAACCGTCGGCGTCTGATTGACGGGCGGAGCAATGGGCAGGGAGATGGTCACGGACGCGACCTCGTTACCGTCGCCGACGAGCACGGTGACGTCGAATGCGTCCTCGCCGGCCGTCTGAGCCGCCAGGTTACGCAGTACCGTCGTCGGAGTGAAGGTCCACGAGCCGGAAGTCGAGTCGAGTGTGAAGTCGCCAAGCGCTTTGTCCGGTTCGTTTGTGACCACGAAGACCGGTGCTCCGACGGTACCGCCCGGCACCACGATCGAGCCCGAGACTATGCCGGTGACCGGGTCGAGAGTGTGTTGCGACGACGGGGCGAGTGCAAGCGGCACAATGGGGACCGTCACCGATACGGGGATAATTGTCTCGCCCAACCCGACGAGAAGATCGACACCGAATGTGTCTTCCCCTGTCGATCTAGCCGCAAGACGACGCAAGAGGTGCGATGGTGTGAACGTCCACCGACCAGTAGCGCTGTCGATCGCAAAGCTGCCGATTCCTGGGTCGGGAGAATTCGTCGTGACGTACACGGGCGTGGTTCCCTCTGGAACCACGACGTCGATCGTTCCGCTGACCGCTCCACTGACCTCGTCGACAGTGACGCTGTGGCCATCGCTGCTCGCGTCGGTGGGAGCCGAACCCGTTGTGCGACTTGCTGTTCGTTGCGCGATCGTGCGTGCCTGCAAGTCCCGGGCCGCAAGCCAGAGGCCTTCGATGGGCGGCACTTGGCCACTGCCGACGTACTCTTCGTCCGACGCCACTCCTGCGAGGTCGAGAAGCACTCCGACCACACTTTCGAGAACGGACGGGTTGGACTCCGCAGAAGGCGTCGTCGGCGTAACAGGGGCAATCGGTTCAGGACCGGCGGCAGGCGAGCTTGTGTGATTCTCGGAACCTGGCGGAGAGGGCGCTATGTCAATGGGCTTGTCCTGCGACTGTCCAGGGATTGCGTCGTCTGCATCGTGGGAAGGCAGATTTTCTGCGTTGACTGGCGGCCGCGCGCTTTCAGTCGTCTCGGCTATTGGAGCGTCCGCAGTCGTAGGAATTGCAGTGGTGGTAACTGGGTCCTCGTCGAGTGCAGCGGGATCCGCACCGGGTGTGCCGATGTCTGGCTCCCCGATGTGTGTCTCCTCCATCTCGGGATTGAGAGTGCTCGACTCATCGGTATCGGTATCGGTATCGGCATCCGCGTCGCTGGCGACGGATTCGGGGGATTCGGCTTCGGAGGTGACGATCTCGGCCGGGGTTTCTGCCGCCGAGGAAGTGGGGTCGGTGCCGCCTTGGGGTCGCGGATCTTCCGCGGCCGAGTCGTCCGACTCGGTTTGCACAATGGACGGTGTTCCGTCGTCGGTCACGGGCTGGGCAGCAGCTGATCCTAAGCCGAGCGCGATGCCCGACCCCGCAGAGACAGCGACGAGGGAGGCTCGAATCAGCCACCGGCGAGAAGACATGCGAGCGGTCACAGACTGCCTTTCGAGCGGTGGTCCGTCCGGACCGACAATTGACGAATCGGAACCTACCAATCCGATCGGATCAAATGCATGTGGGAAAAGAGAATTCATCCGAACGCAGGACGGGCTCGTCGATTGTTTGTCGCATAGTCCACTGTCCACCTCGTGGATCGAGAGGAGTCCGCCTTCTCTGCCTGCCGTAGACTCCGACTCGTCCCGAGGCGCCGAGCCCGCGCGGTCGCTCTTACCCCGATTTGACCAAATGTCGCGAGACGTCCGAGCGATCTGATCAGCCGGGCTTAGGAGGTGACCTACACCCGATCGATTCCCGCTTCGTGGGTCGGATCGATGAGGAACAGGCTGCTGCCGTCCAATCCGTCTCTGCGGTGAATGTTTCCGCGCAATCCGGCTTCGACCAGTCGTACCGCTATTTCGTAGATCTCTTCGAGGCGACCGTCGGTGAGATCGGGCCTGATCGCGAGATGGATTTCGTCGCCGATGTGGCGCAGTACCGCTTGGAAGCTCGGACTCACCGCGCTGTAGAGCTCCTCGCATTGGACCACCAGCGCGTCGGACATGACGAAGTCGTCCTCGGCCCCGAGCAGCGGCATCACTCCGAAGTCCTCGAGCAGATCGATCAGCTGCACGGCACTGCGACCGGCTGCCGTCGAGCGATCTGCCTGTACACCGGATTCCACTTCCTTCGTCGTGAAGATCAGTGTCGCCTCGGCGCTGGGATCGAGCAGACCCAAGTCGGCGCGCATCGCCTTCAGTAGCAACGAGTGCATTCTGGTGATGTAGGCATGCTCGCTCTGCAGACGTTCGTGTGCGGGAGCGGGGATTCCGGTTTCCGGAGCCAGCGGTGCGAACACCCGACGATCGATGCCCGTGGACAACTCCAACGCCAACGGATGGACGCGCCTGCGCGCGACCACCAGTGCCGCGGTCAGCGCCAGATTCAGTTGGTCGTAGGCCTTGTCCAATGCCCGCGTCGCAGCCTTCAGGTCGCCGACCGGAGTCGAGACCACCGCTGCCGAAATCTCCTCGGCCACAACCCGATCGACGTTCGACAGCGCGAAGAGTAGTTCCTGGTATCGCGCGGTCACCTGGTCGCGGTTCCACGAGTCGTTGTCGCTGGACTGACGCACCTGACGATCGACGGCGGTGTGCAACGCCGCCAACTCCCGCGACATCACCTCCTCCTTCGCGCCGACGCGTCGGACACTCAGCGCAGCCAACGCGGCACCGAGCGCAGCGATGACGACGAGAATCAAGGTCCACACCGCAATCGCGGTCACACCGGACTCGGTCGCAGCTACGACGCTGGTAGTCATGGGCACATCATGCACGAATGTGTTACATATCGTTCTTCTTTCGCCGCTCTAACTGCCAGGTAATTGTGGGTGGGTTATCGCCTTTCGGATTCAGCCCAGAGCGGTTTGGGCTGCACCGATCTCTGTCGCCATCGCCGAAGTAGCGGCTTTCGGCTGGCTTTGCGCCGCGATGCGACGTGGATCGTTTTGGGCGAGTGAGTCGATGAGGATGCGTCGGGGATGCGAGGAGGGCCCGGTGATGAGGTACTTCTGACCGGGGCGCACGCGGGCTGCTTCGGCGAGGACCCACTCCGATGGGGAATCGGTGTCACGCAGTTCGTTGGTGTCACGCAGTGCGTCGCTGACGATGCGGCGGGGGTCGTATTGCCGCAGGTTCATCGATTCCCATTCCGAGCGTCGGAGCGGAACGCCCATGTCTGCTTCGGCCGCGGTGCGGGTGGTGTCGACGAAGTGGCGCACGCTGCGTACGGCGCGGGTGAGTTGGTGCGCGTATCCGGGGAGGCGTTGGGGGCCCAGGACGAACCCGGCGATGATCGCGATCAGGAACAGTTTCTCGAAGGTCAAGCCGAACATGAGGAGAGCTCCGTTTTCGGGGGTGTGAGGGCGCGTTTGTCGTGTACCTCGGTGATCACGATTGCTGCGCCGAACAGCGTGGCCATGGGAACCGCGACCAGGAACATCGACAGGACATCGGCGGCGGGCGTGACGAGTGCACTGAACAGTGCGATGGCGACGACGCTGATTCGCCAGCTGCTGCGTAGCCTGCGCGCGGACAGGATGCCGAGGCAGTTCAGCATCACCAGCAGTGCCGGGAGGACGAAGGCGATGCCGGTGGCCAACACGATCTTCATCACGAAGTCGACGTAGTACGAGGCATTGAGGATGGTGCTGTCCTGGTCGGAGGAGAACCCGGCGAGGACGCTGACCATGCGGGGGAAGATGGCGAACCCGAACACGCAGCCGGCGACGAACAGTGGAGCTGCGGCCGCGGAGAAGCCGTAGACGTATTTCTTTTCCCGACGCGTCATGCCGGGGGTCAGGTAGGCGAACAGCTCACGCAGCCACACCGGAGACGACACGATGACGCCGGTGAACAGGGCGATCTTCAGTTCGAGATCGAAAGCGCCGGTGACGGTTTCGAAGTTGAGGCTGGCCTGCCGGGTGAGGGCGAGTTCTTCGACGGGTGCGCGCAGAATGTCGAGAATCTGATCGGAGAGCGCGAACCCGATCGCAATGCCGACGAGCAGCGACACCGCCGCGCGAATCGCGCGGCGACGTGCCTCGCGTGCATGCGCGGCAAGCGGCATCACTCCCCGCGCGGCGGTGGCTGTGCTCACGAGGTGTGTCGGTACGGAACCGGCGTGGACGCAGCGTCGGCGAACACCGGAGCCGTCGTGTCGTCACCCGCTACGGGCTTCTTCTCCTCGCGCACTTCGTCTTTCAGGATGCGCATCGACTGGCCGACGCCCTTCGCGAGTGACGGGAGCTTGGTGGAGCCGAAGACGAGCAGCAGGATGGCGAGAACGATGAGGGCATGCCAGCCGGTGAGGTTGTGCAACATGGTGATTCCTTCGGTGGTGTGAGGTAGGGGTGATCAGTTGGTGGGTGCGGTGCCTGCGGGTGGGCCGCCGGCCGGGGGAGTGCCGCCGCCCATCGGGGACTGGCCGCCTCCGCCTCCGGAAGGGGCTGCGCCGGCGGCGGGTTCGGTGGTGGTGTCGATGGCGACGGCCAGCGATCCGACGTAGCCGGCGGTGGGGTCGCCCGAGAACGACCCCATCTGCAACTCGTAGCCGTCGCCGAACACGTTGTCGTTGTCGAGGCTGCCCAGCTGCGCGAGGTTCTGCGCCGATGACGGGTAGGTGTCGAGCTGGTAGATCGCATCGAGCATGTCCTGAGGAAAGGCGATCTGCGAAGTGGCGATGGCGTTGTCTGCGGTGGTCGCAGAGGCGGCGTCGGGATACACCTCGAAGTGAATGTGGGTCCAGCGCCCGCTGTAGCAACCGGGGACGATCGTGTCGAAGGTGACGGTGCCGTTGGCGTCGGCGGCTTGGATGCCGCGCAGGTACGTCTCGTCCTCGACTCCCTCGGAATACATCGAATACAGTCCTGCCGCATCGCATTGCCACAGGTACACGGCGGCGTTCTCGAAGGGGCGATTGTCGTTCGCCATGTCGGTGAGGGTGAGGCTGAGCGACAGGGGCACTCCGCTGACCGCGGTGCCGCCGTCGAGGCTGGAGGTGATGTCGCGGCGAACGATTCCCGATTCTTCGAGCACGTTAACGCCGTTCGAGCCGTCGGCGGGGTAGGGGCCGTTGGTCTCGTCGGGGATCTCGCTGGTTGCGGTAGCTGTGCTCGACGCGGTTGCCGTTGTGGCGGTGGCACTTCCAGAGTTCGACGTGCTCGAGCAGGCAGCCAGCGCCACAGCGCCGGCTCCGGCGCCGACGATGCTCAGCACGCGACGACGGGTGACGAGGGTGGTGATGTCGAATCTCGCGCCCTGGTCGACGACCTCCTCGGCGGGTCGATCGAGCAGCCGGCCCTCGTAGGCGGGTCCGGCAGAAGTGTTGGTGGGCTCGGGGATGCGGGTCATCGTCGTGGGTCTCCTTCGATGTGGCACTGAATGATTCGGTAGTGCCAATACTCTGGGACGATGCGGTGAAGACCCTGAACCTCCGCTGCAAGGTTCCTGTGAGCGGTGTGGCCCGGATTTCCGATGGGGGATAGCTAAGGCTAGCCTTATCGGCAATGCCCTCTCGAGCTACAGGATTGTCATGACTCATCGCCTCACGTTCCGCTTCGCCGCAGTGTTCACCGCCGTGGCAGCCGCATCCATCGCACTCGCCGGTTGCGGCTCCACCGATTCGGCCGACAGTCCGGCAGCCGCATCGTCCACCGGCACGTTTCCGCTGACCGTGCACCACATGTACGGCGACACCACGCTGGACGCCGTACCCGAACGGGTCGCGACATGGGGATTCGGCACCACCGACGCTGTGCTCGCACTCGGTGTCGTCCCGGTGGCGATGCCGTCGGCCGAGTACGGCGGAGGTGACGATCTGATCTATCCGTGGGTGTCCGACGCGATCGAGGCCTCGGGCGGTCCGGCACCGGTTCTGCTCGACAACGTCACGGACGCACTGTCCGTCGAGAAACTGCTCGCCACCGACCCCGATGTCGTGTTGGCCCCGCACTCCGGCCTGACGCGAACCGAATACGACGCGGTGACCGCGGCCGGAGTTCCCGTCATCGCCCCACCCGAGGAGCTGTGGTCGACGCCGTGGCGCGACGTCATCACCACCACCGGTGACGTTCTCGGAGTTCCCGAGCGCGCACGCGATCTCGTTGCCGATCTGGACCGACAGGTGCAGGACGCAGGCGCGGAGCATCCCGAATTCGACGGCCGCACAATCGCATACGTGTCCGAGGCTGCGGACGTGTACTACCTGCTGTTGCCGACGGACCCGCGAGTGGAACTGCTCGAGAACCTCGGCTTCGCCTCACCGGCATCGGTGACCGATCTCGCGACCGACGACGCGACGTACTCGACGACCGTCTCGGCGGAGAACATCTCGAAGATCGACGCCGACGTCGTGTTCACTCAGGTCGACACCGAGGATGCCCTGCAGCAGTTCCTCGATTCGCCTGTGTCGCGGCAGATTCCGGCCGTCGCTGCCGGTGCGGTCGCCGGATTCGTCGGCCAGGAAGCCGGAGCCGCAGTGGGCCCGACGGCACTGTCGATTCCGTACTTCCTGCCGACACTCGTCGACGGACTTGCTGCTGCTGTTTCCGTCGACGGGTGAGTCCTGCCGAAGAGCGGGGTGGTTTCGCGCGGACTTCTGCAGGCCTTACATACCGAGCGGTCTTCGGTGTGGTTTGCTGGGATGGAGGGTGGCAGTAGGTGCTGGGTTCGAATTTCTACGAGGAGGCGGATCGAATGTCTGCGTTTTCTGCAGTGCGCGCCACGAACCGCGTGGTGACGTTGTCGTCGCGAGACGGTTGGCGCGTCCGGAATTCTTTCCTGTGCGCTGTTCCGGGAGGACTCGGCACAGCGGCCCAGTACGACGTACTCGAGGACATCATCAACTGATGCCCGACTCACCAGCTCCCGAGCTCAGTGTGACCCGGACGTTCGCCGGCGGCATCGTCGCCGCCGGCGTGTTGGCGGTGACACAGCTGTTCGTCGGCCACGAAACCGCGCTGTACTCGATCATTTTCGGCCTGCTGGCGATCGTGTTCGCGTTTCTCGCCTACTGGGCCTGGGTGAAGGACAACACGACTTTCCTCGGCATCGTGTGGGGGTTGTTCACCATGGGATCGGCAGTTGTGTTCGTGGCCAATGTTCTATAGCCAATAAGCCTCTTGCATCAACCGGCATACGAGTTCCGTCCCGGCCAAGCGCTGGCACCCGCCGTCACAACCGACACGATATGTTCCTCTCGTAACAAACCCACCGGTTTTAACGACAGGACCGGCGTATCGGATTCTACGATCGGACGGCACACTTCATGGGCGACACCGGATCGACGACCAAATCCAGGTGGACTACCGGTCTCGTCATCGTCTCGATCGTCGCCTCCGGCGTCATTGTGGCCGGGCTGACGCAACCACACGAGGAACTCCAGTTGACCACCGCGCCAACGACTCCGACAGCAGAACCGGAAGCACCGATGATGCCGGAATACGTGCGCATCACCGAGCCCGCCGACCCCACTGCCGCCATACCCGGCTGCGACATCGTCGAGACACCCGGTGAACCGATATTGAGCATGAGCACCTCGATGACGGAGTCGACGTACGACAACCCCAAGTTCCCGTGGTTCAGTGGCCCGAAGGCGACAGCAATGTCCGACGCCGTCATCGATCTGCTGCCGACGGGGGTCGAGGTGGCGTTCGCATCCCCGCAGGGATCGCTTCGATTCGGTCCGATCATGGACTTCGACGAGTCCGATCCGAACTCGATCGGTTCGACCGACGCATGGGGAACGGTGTCCCGTGCTGGTGCTGCAGGCACCGTGCATGTCAGCGTCCGACAGAGCACCCAACCCATTCCAGCGTGCTTCGCGGGGGCCCTCGACGAACGTGTGACGGCACCCGACGGCACCGTCCTCGACCTGAACGACATGTGGGAGGAAGTCAACGGTGTTCGTACTGTCAGCCGAAGCGTGGCTGCATACGTGCCCGACGGTTCGTGGATAGACGTCACCGCCGACGACCGACCCTCTACTCCAGAAACGTCGAACAGCGGCCAGATCCCGCTGAGCCTCGACGAGCTGCAACGCATCGCCCTCGATCCACGCTTGCGTTCCACCGCGCCCGTTCCGCCGGGCACTGCACCGCCTGCACCAGACTGCGGCGTCTATACCGACGTGCCCGGCCCGGACATCACACGCGAGGAACGAGACCGACTGAACGACGTGCTGGCCGGTGCCGACCTGGGCGGCATCGTTCTCGATCGCCCGTTGAATACGTTGCAGCTGACAGACTTCGGGATGGACATACTGTGCAGCAGCTCGACCGTGGTGGGAACCAATACGAGCCTCGGTCTGACGCTCGTCGGTGGTCAAGAACTTCCGCGCGAAGACGCCGAGCGGCCTGACCCGTTCTCCGATACTCGAAAGACTTTTCGCACTCTGGAAGACGGGACGGTTGTCCAGACCGACCTCTCGTCTTATGCGTCGGTGAGCAGCGACGGCAGCGAGGATGCCGAGCAGCGGGTATCGAATTCGGTGACCGTGACGCGCCCCGGTGGTACCCGCGTTTCGATGACGTCGAGCTCCGCCGTGACGAGTGAACCAGTGCGGTTGGAGATCCTCGAAACCGTCGCGTTGACCGATGGCTTGGAGATTCGCTGATGCCGGAGAAGCAGACGTGGGCCCTGGTGGCCGCAGCGACCGCCGCGGTCGTGACGATAGTCGGAGCAGGCGCAGTACTTGTTGGACAGACGCCCACGTCCACCATGAAGATCATCGGAACAAATGATCGAACGCCCGGCTTGGCGTGGTCTTTGAGTGCTGCGGACTATCTCGGTCGACCGTGGGCGCAGTTCTTCGACCCGCGCGGTGGCGTCATGTTTCCGGACGGGTCCTCCGCAGCCATCTCTGTTGGCGACACACTTGTCGTGGCAGCGGGGGTGAACCGCGACGGCTATTCACTCGAAGACCCGGTGATGCTCGGAATCGACGCTTCGGACGGCACAGTGCGCTGGCAACACCCCGCCACCGGAATCGAGCAGTGCGCCAGCGAGTCTTTCGACGGCAAAATCGTGTGCTACGCATCAGGTGATGCGTACGAGATCGTCACGTACGAAGCAGCTTCGGGGAATGTTGTCAGGACACCCGTCGAAGAATCGGTGTTCGCGTTGACCGTCGCGGACGACACTCTCTACGTGGTCGAGGGCAATGCCGAGGACTACGACGTGCGAGTCCATGCGGGCACACCTGACGACATCTCGTCGAGATGGGTGCAGCAGTACGAAGCAGGTGGCGCGTGGGAAGAAGTGTTCTCGGGGGCATTCCTGACCGTTGCCGACGGAGTCGGTCTTGTCGGAACTGCCTGGCAAGGAGCAACATTCGATGCCGAGACCGGCGCGGAACTGTTTGGTGGCGACCCCAATGAATGCGTGACATCGTCGACCTTGGTCGCAGGACCGGCAGTTGCGCAAACCCATGTGGACTGCGAAACCTACGACACGATCACCGAGGTGCTCCGCCGACCGGACGGACGCATTGTTGCGACCGACGTTACCGGTGTGCCCCAGACGCCGCGCCTCTACGAGCCCGCGGCCGAGGGCGTTCCGGTCGTGATCGGAAGCTCGGGGTACGACACGTCCACCGGAGAGAAATTATGGACGAATCCAGATCTTCTCGGAGACTTCGACGGAACTCGGTACCCCACCCTCGTCGCCGTCGTCGGAACAACTGCTTACGTAGAAGATTCGACGACCGACGTCGCCCTCGGCATAGATTTGCGAACCGGTTCCGAAATGTGGAGACGCGACCTCGCCGGGTCGTTCATCCCCTCCGGTCATTCTGGGACGACGATTGCGGGAGACGACGGTCGAGCGATCGTTGCCGTGGACATCGAAACGGGGAATCGTCTGTGGGAGGCCCCCTTCGAAGCCATCGACACAGATCCGGACCTTTATTGGTCTGGAACGACGACTCCTACCGACATTGGATGGATGCACGTCTCACCCGACCGGATGCTGGGGCTCACTCCGCTCGACTGACGCTGACGCGAGCCGGTTGCTGACCATGTCAACGTGGCTTTTCTGCGGTCCACTCAGGGTGCTCTCCGTCGGTGACGCACGCCCACACCTGGGCTTCGTCGCCGTCGGAGGTTGCGGCGTCGGTGAGCCAGTATGTTTCGTCAGGTGCCCATCCCGCGATGACACTTGACGTGTCGTCGTCCACGGCGATGGCCGTACCGGCTGCGGCAAGGTAGCCGCAGACGGTGAGGTGAATACCGTCGTAGTGCGCGGCCACCCGTGGCCAGTCGGGAATGACCCATCGGCCGGCCCGCCCGGTGGTGGAGTACCAGTCGTGCCGCTTCTGCGCAGTGACCTCGACGGGGAACTCTCTGCACAGCTGCGCCCACTCCTGTGCGCCGTCGATCTCGTACACGCGAACACCGCCGGGAACACGCAAGCGCCGCGAGACCGCCCGCTTCCACCCCGAACCGTCCTCGACGAACCACAGCTCCGCTGGGGTGCCATCGAACAACGAGCGAGTCGAACTCCGTGTCGGAGGGACCGACCACCACTCACCGGAAAAGCCCGCGGCCGGGTCCGCCGGCCGCTCGCTCGCTGCTCGTACTTCTTCTTTCACTGTGCGAGTACCGTAGTCGCGCAACGACTCCGCGGTCGTCGGTGTGGCCGCGGGGCCATCCGAGACCTGGGTGTCCGTGTCGTCCCACTCCACGATCCACTGATCAGCGGCCGCAAGACCCGTCGACCACCACTGTGCGTGCGGCGTCGAGGCGACGTGTTCAGCGATCCGTTCGAGCTCACCCCGTACAGAAGCGGTGGCCGCGAGAACGTCCTCACCGCTCGGTGGCTGCCAGTACATCGCGTGATCGACCGCTGCAGCAAGGGCCGAACGCAGTACGCCTGCTGTCATTTCCGGGAGCGGCACCCGAGACAGGTGATCCGCCACATCCTCCGCTGTCACCACGGTCCGCCGCGCTTCCTCAGCACCGGGCCCGAACATCACCACTCCGGCACCCTGATCTACGTCGAGGCGGTACGACGCCAGGAACACCGCAGAGCGAAACGAATCCTCGGCATCGACGCCCGAATCCTCCTCCGCGAGCAGCGAATACTCCAGGACCAACCGACGACCACGCGGGCCTGCAAGTAACCAATTGACCTCACTCATTCGTGCTCCCTCTCAGTATCGTCGCTCTTGCTGAGCGCAAACGCAGACCGTTCGGCCCTCACAACTCCACGCGCCGGCCCCTGGTCGGTACATGGCGTGCACAGTGGCGTTCGGCGGATCAGTCTCGGTACACCGATTCGTATTGGTACCAAGGGCCGTCGAGGTGAGTCCAGGAGGAATCGGCATCGCCCCGGCCGCCTGGTTCGTGATCAGGCGAGTAGACCCACCCGCTCGTAAAGCTGAAAAAGATGGTCGAATTGTCGACGAAAAAGACCTCTCCCGACAGACCGCCTCGGGCGCTACTGATATCGAAAGGACCGATCTCGAACTTCTCGCGGGACGTGCCGGGGTTCTCCCGGATGTCGACGGCAATGGCCTCGAACTCGCTACGCTTGTCGAGGAATGTCGTGCTCGGCCCCCACACCACGAAGGCGAAAGCGACAGAGACGATGACGGGCGCGGGAAGTATCCACCAGGACCAACGTTGGTCGCGGCCGAGCACGTAGAGAGTTCGGATCGCCCACACCAGGCCAGTGACGGCAAGAACCACAAGGACGAGTAGATGGGCCAGAAGTGGGTCGGCCCAGGTGTGTGCGCCGAACGGAGACGGCCACCAATTTCGTTTGACGCAGACCCATACGGCAACGGCGGCTGTCACGAAGGTCAGCAGTATTCGACCAGGTGGCTTCGACCGTGTCTGGTCGCCCGTCAGCTGCTGATGCACCCACCTGTCGAGCGATGTCATTCTCGCCATCGAGTCAGCGTATCGGCCCGCAGCCTGCGGCCGATCTCGAACGTTGTACGTCAGTACGGAACGGATAGGAAGGCCGATACCCCACGGCGTTCGAGACGGGGCATCCCGTGTAGCGGCACGCAGGGGCGCCGCGCATCGCCAGTTCGGTCCTGCAAAAAATGAGACTCGTGCCCATTCTGGTCGAACCCGCTATTCCCGAGGGATCATTTGTCGGTGCTGCTCAACCCCTCGTCGAGGTCTCGCGGTCGGTCTCGCTGCGCCCGTGGGATGGGGGCGATGCTGCAGCGGTGGTGGACGCTTTCCGGGACCCACTCATCCAACGATGGCACGTCCGGCGCGCAGATTCCGTCGAGGAGCAGCGGACTGGATCGAACGGTGGCAGTCCGAGTGGCACAAAGAATCCGGAGCCCATTGGGCTGTGGTCGATTCGTATTCGAATCTTCTACTCGGGCGAATCGGGTTGAAGAGTATCGATTTGTACGACGGAACAGCCGAGCTGGTGTACTGGATGACTGCATCGGCGCGTGGGCACGGAGTGTGCTCGAACTCGGTGATTGCTGTGGCGCGATGGGCTTTCAGTGAAATGACGTTCAATCGCATCGAGCTCGAGCACTCGGTCGACAATGCTGTTTCGTGCCGCGTCGCGGGAAGGGCCGGGTTCCAGTTGGAAGGGACTCGTCGTAGGTCAGCACGTCACGCGGACGGGTGGCATGACATGCACGTGCACAGCATGATTCGGGGAGAGTCGAATGCGGGCTGAGTGACCCTTGGCTTGTGTGGGACAGATGTCACTGCGGCACAGGGTCAGATCCGATGCGTGACCCGAACCACCGCATCGCGCAACGTTTTCGAGTGCACACCCGTCCCGCCGACGGTCCTGGAACGCTCGAATGCGGTGTCGATGCGCCACGCGGAGGCGTCGAACAGGGCGGTGATGCCTTTCGCGGTGACGGTGGCCTCGTGCGGCGGCTCGCCCTCGTGTGAATGATGTTGTGCGCCATCGTGCCGATGGCCGACGATGAGCAGCGAGCCACCCGGCGCGACCCACTGCGCGATGTGTCGATAGAACTCCAACTGTGGAATCGACGGATGCGCGTAGTGGGTCATCACCAGATCCCATCGCTCGGTGGGGTTCCAGGTCGTCAGGTCGGTTTCGATCCAGGTGACGTCGACCTTTGCTGTCTGCGCCTGCTGCGCGGCGGCCTGGAGGGCAGCTGCGGAGATGTCGGCACCGGTGACCTGCCAGCCCTGCTCGGCGAGCCAGATCGCTTCCGCTCCGGTGCCACATCCTGCGTCGAGCGCGGTACCGGGCGTCGATCCGGCTGTTTCCTCCACGAGGTACGGATTCGTTGCGACGGTACGAGATGTTCTGTCATCCCAATGGTGCTCCCAGTAGTCCTTGTCGAATGCGTGCGTCATCGCAGAACCCTCTCGCTCGATGTTTTGTAGGGAGAGTGGCACCCCCTCTGAATTATGGCAATCTATCTTGCTGTTTCGGCAAATAGGTACGTATGTACGACTTTCGGGAACCGTTCGCGCTCCCGCGCCGTCCAAGGGTTTGGGATGGCCGGCCGACGATGGGGTCTTGATGACGACGAAGTGGCGAGAAGTGACGAGCATCGAGTGCCAACAGGATTTCGACGACCTGCTCGACGTCTGTATCGATATCGCCGCCGAGCGAATCAGCGAGAACTGGGGCCTCCACCCGGTGGCTGTCGTCAACGATTTCTCCGGCGGGCAGAGGGTGCTCGCGCCGCTGCAGCCGGAGGGCGGCGGGGCATCGAACGCCGCGATGCACGAGCAACTCGTCCATGATCTGCGAGCCGTCGCCGGGGATCTGCGGTCGTACGCCATCGTGTCCGACGTGACCGACGAGGAGGCGTCGGGCACATATCTCGAGGTTCTGCTCGAGCACCGCGAGTACGCGATGCGGATACTCGTCCCGTACCTGATGCCCGACGCCTCGACCTTCGATCTGGGTCCGACGAAAGCTTCGGTGGGGCAACGGTTTCTGTGGCTCTGATCTCTCCGCAAACGCGCGCGCCTTTGCCAGGTGCGCGCGAATTCTGCCCGTCTCGGGGGCGAATCCGAACGCGTCTGACAAACGCGCGCGCCTTTGCGAAACCCGGGGGTGCGCGGCCGATCGACCTCGTCCAGGGGATTGGCACTCTTCACCGTCGAGTGCCAAAATGGAGGCTCATACTCACTCGAAAGGAGTCCGCAGTGACCGTCACCTCTCCCCACTTCGATACACGTGATTCGGACGACGACATGCCACCGAAGTGGTGGAATCGGCGCATTCGTACCCGCGCTCAGGTGACCGAATATGCCGTCATGTTCGGTGCACTGTCGATCGTCTCGTTCTGGGCTGCGGGCCTCGGTATCGCGGCGGGACTGATTGCCGTCGCGTCCGCGCTGTGGGCCGATCGCAGCCCCGACCTCTCCGGGCCGCCCGCCGATCGCAGCGACAGGGCGCTTGCCATCGGGACCGGAATCGTCGGAATCGTCGTCGGCATCGGATTCGTCGTGATGGTGTTGCCGTACTGGTGATGGAGCGACTTCGTCGCATGTGACCGGAACTTCGTAGCCTGCTACGAGTTTCTGCTCACGACCCGGGGCACCCGAGCCTTCGAGGCCGGTCGACCGTACAGCGGTCGGCCGGTTTCGTCGTTTCGAATCGATTTCTTCAAGTATCTGCGACGGAGCGTTGCACCAACCAGATTTATATGTGACGCTGTGTAGCGTAAAGATTTGAGGACGCGGGCGGAAGGATCACCATGACTGCAGTCGACGACGCACGAACGCTCTACCGAGACAGGCTGCACGCTCTGTCGACGGCATCGGTGCATCAGCACTTCGACGCCTTCCTCGACATCCCCTGGGATGAGCCCGAATATGCAATCGTTCCCAACGATCCACGCTGGGTGCTCCCGGACGCGGACCCGCTCGGCCACACCGACTGGTACAAGTCGCTTCCCCTGGACGAGCAGATCCACATCGGGATGTATCGCCAGGCCAGCATGGTCAAGGTCGGCCTGCAGTTCGAGCAGATCCTCATCAGCGGACTCATGCAGTACGCCCTCACGCTGCCCAACGATTCACCCGAATTTCGGTACTCGACGCACGAAGCCACCGAAGAGTGCCACCACACCCAAATGTTCCAGGAACTGGTGAACCGCATCGGCATCGACGTTCCGGGTGGGCCCGCGTGGTTCCGCAAGGTCGTACCGATGCTCACGGTGTTCGCCGCTCGATCGGCACCGTTCGGATTCTTCGTCGGCGTCCTCGCGGGAGAAGAGCCGATCGACCACATGCAGAAGGGCGTCCTGCGCGCCGGTAGCGTCGGACACCCCTTGGTGCAGCGCGTGATGCAGATTCACATCGCCGAGGAAGCCCGTCACATCGGCTTCGCGCATCAGTACCTCGAGCACAAGGCCCCGCGGCTCGGACGCTTCGAGAAGGCGTCGATCTCGATACTCATGCCCATCATCATGCGATTGCTGTGCGATGTGATCATGAAGCCGAGCAAGCAGATGCGACGCGAACTCGACATCCCCGACGAGGTTGTCGACGCCGTCTGGTGGGACAGCGACTCCTCACGAAAGGCATTGCGCGACACCTTCGGTGACGTCCGCATGCTCGCGGGCGAGCTCGGACTGATGAACCGCGTGTCCCGACGCGTATGGCGCGCCCTCGGTATCGACGGACGCCCCTCGCGCTACCGCAGTGAGCCGTCGTTCGGCTGAGCTGTTCGTTGGGGGACCGAGCGTCTTCCGATGGCGACGCTGAGTGCATCGAGTTCGGCCAGAACCGCCGTGGCAGCCCATATCTGGTTGCGCTTGCTGGCTGTCAGTACCTCGAGCACGCCTGCCTCGGTCAGCCGAGCGAGGGCGCGATAGGTGCTCGCATCGGTGGTGCCGGTGATCCGACTGGCTGTGTCCGCGTTCAAGATCGGGGTGTCGAGCAAGGCGTCGATGATCTTCGCGTCCGCAGAATTGGCGCGGGGGCGAGCAGTGGCGCGCCAGTGTTCGGGAAGTTCGGCCAAGGCCTGGGCCGATTCCTGGGCGGCGTAGCTGGACACGGTTGCCGCCTGCGCGACGTAGTTCACGAATCCATCTGCGTCACCGGCGCGGTAGTCGGTCAGCCTGTCGAAGTAGCGCCCTGTGTCCGCGAGCATCACCGATGCCAGGGGGACTGTCACCCGTCCGGTCAATCCGCGTCGACGCAGGATCGCGCTGATCAGAGCCCGGCCGATGCGGCCGTTGCCGTCGGTGAACGGGTGGATGGACTCGAACTGGGCGTGCGCGATCGCAGCCTGAGCAAGTACGGGCAGATCTGTTCGGTTGGCGAAGGTGAGCAGATCCGTCATCAATTCGTGGACGAGCTCCGGCGGAGGCGGGACGTACAGAGCGTCGATCGGGGTGTAATCGCTGCCGCCGATCCAATTCTGCACGTCGCGAATGGTGCCCGAATCGCGCGCGGTGTAGAAATCCGGTGCCATCAACAGTCTGTGCGCGGTCGTCAGGTCGTCACCGGTGATCGGACCTCTGCCTGAGGCGTCGACCATCGCCGCCAGAGCATGCACGGCCGCGAGTTGAGATTTCGCCTCGGCGTTGGATTTACCTCCGGCGAAGGCCTTGCCGAAGGCGCGCCAGCCGGCGTCGATGTGCTCTATTTTCGACGATGCGACAGACTCGCTTCGGAGCAGAAAGTCGGACAACGGTGCCAGGTGCTCGCCGAAACCCGCCTCCAGCCGGACGACAGCAATGACCGCCTCTTCATGAGCCCGAGCAACCGAGCCGGAGAGATCGCACTGCGCTTCGCCGATCATGGGTGGGATGGACACTTCGATGTGTTGCAGCGTGCGATCGGCCCGCGAACCGTGACGCCGACTCGGCTTCCAGGCCCGCGACTCGACGCGGTGCGGCGACCAGATCATTGTCGCCCCCGATCGTCAGAAAACGCGACTGTTTCGAACGTAAGTATACTTTGATATCACGAAAGTAGGCTATGTGCGCCAATGGACGCGCTACCGCAGTGAGCCGTCTTTCGGCTGAGTCTCGTCGACGACGCTTTCGAGTGGCACCTGCGGGATCGCGATGCCGCGGGATGCTCCGAGTCCCTTGACCTGAAGCCAGATGGTGTCGGCCAAGAATGTCGCGAAATGATCGAGCCCGGTACGTGTTTCGGTCTGCCCGCTCCAACTGCGCACCGCACCCATGCAGCCGGACACCAGGCCCGCCACCCACGGCCGCACCAGCGACCAGTCGTCGGTGGTCAGGTCTGCATGCACGAGGGACAGGAACGCCGCGACGCTCACTTCCAACTGCTCGGCCAGCATGGCGTTGGTTTCTTCGAGGGGAGTGGGCGACTCGGCACTGACGTCCTGCTCGACGAAACGCGTCCATGCGGGATGCTCGGCCACCCACCGCACGTAGGTACTCACCACTCGATGGACCACATCGCGAGGAGTGCCGGTCAACGCGAACGAGGTGACCAACGTGGCCGTCAACTCCGCGCAGATCGCCCGCTGAATGGCCGTATCCAGGTCGGTGCGATCACGAAAATGCCGGTACAGACCGGTGCGATGCACCCCGGCCTCGGCGGAAATCTGAGCGGTGGTGAGCCGCTCACCAGGAGCGATATCGCGCGCCAGCACCTTCATGGCGGCGTCGATGATATGGCGTCGACGATCGGTGTTGTGCTGTTCCCAACGCCGCTTACGGCCATCGGACTTCGGGCGCGGGCCACCGTCACTCATGCTGCATGTTCTCACGTCCACACTGGGCAAGGCTGTCAGTTGCTGCGTTTACGAAGCGCGAACAGAACGCCGGCGGCGCCGACCACGGCCACCGCTGCGCCGATCGGCCAGAGTGGGAATCCGTCGTCGGTGTCCTCTGCCGGAGTAGCGGGCGGTAGGGCCTCGTTGGTGAAGTCCAGGTCCGTTGCCGGCGGGGCGTCGGCCTGGGTGAGTTGGAACGGAATGCTGCCGGTGATCGGGTGCCCGTCGGCGGAGACGACCCGATAGCCGATGGTGTAGTCCCCTCCCGCGCCGAGTCCGTCCAGATCGACGGTCACCGTACTGCCGTCGACGACGGGATCCGATGCCCCCCATTGCGTTCCATCGGATCCGATGACAGTCACGGTGGCGAAGTTCGACTGAACGGACTGATTGAACGTCAGCGTCACCTCGTCCGGCGCGGCGTCGAGCACGGAGTTCTCGGCAGGGTTGCTGGACTGCAGAGTTGCATGCGCAGCTGCCGGAGCGATCGACAGTGCCGTCGCGGTGAGAATGGCGGCTGCGATCACGGCCAGGCGTTTCATGGACTGCTTTCCTGTTGTCGCTACTCGTGTGGAGGTTCGCCGGTGACCTTGTGGTCTGCGAAGTTGAGGCCTTCACGCACGAGACGGGCGAGGTGACCGTCGGCCAAGCGGTAGATGACGTTGCGGCCGTCGCGTCGGGTCTCGACGAGTCCGGTGAATCGGAGCTTGGCCAGATGCTGACTGACGGCGGTGCGGGAGGTTCCGGTGGCCGTGGTCAATGCGCTGACGTCGGCGGGGCCTCGGTCGAGTAGCCAGAGGATGTGCAGTCGGGTGGGGTCGGAGAGCATCCGAAAGGTGTCGCTGGCCGTGGCCAGGCGGGCGGAGTCCGGTTCGACGGCATGGTCGAGACTGATGCGCGGTTCCTTCTTCGGTGGCATCGAACGTCGTCTCCCTACGCGGAGGCGACCACCGACATTCGGGTGCGACTCCACAGGCGTGCTGCGGTCAGTGCCGCTAGTGTAGCCAAGCCCGTGAGCACCATCGCCGCAGTGAACAGTCCGAACTGGGCCCCGACCCATCCCGCAACCGGATAGGTGAGCAGAAACGCGGCATGCGACAACGAGAACTGCGCCGTGAAGATGGACGTACGGGTGCTCTCGTTGGATTCACGACGCAGGATCCTCGCCGACGGCGTGTTGATCATCGACGTCCCGACGCCCAATATCGACCACGTCGTGGCCAGAGCTATCCAGGCTGCCGACCCGCCGTTCAGGGTTGCGACTGCTGTTGCTGCTGCGGTTCCCACGACGGCCGTTGCGGCCCCGGTGAGCATGAGGGTGTGGTCGTTCGTGGATCTCAGCGCCCGCGGGATGAGCAGTGCAGCGAGCATCGAACCGCCGCCGTAGAAGCCGAGAGCGATGGCCAGCTGGCTGCTCGAGCCGCCGAACAGATCGCGAACGTAGACCACGGAATTGACCATCACGAGAGCTGTCGCCGCAGCAACCACCGTGTTCAGGGCGAGCAGCCCCTGCAGTTCGGGATTTCTGATGAACGTCGTGATGCCTGTTGTCGGCCTGTTGTGTTCGAGCGCAGTGTGTTTCGGCAGTACCGTGCCCACCACCATCATCGCGGAGACGACGAACCCCAGCGCCGTGCCGACGAAGAGCGTGTGGAAGCCGATGACCGTCAACAGTGCTGCGGCGATGAGTGGACTGACCAGTGACTCGAGGTCGTAGGCGAGGCGCGAGAGCGTCAACGCACGGGTGTACTGCTGCGAGTCGGGCACCACGGACGGAATGACCGCCTGAAACGTGGGAGTGAACGTGGCCGACGCCGCCTGCAGAACGAAGATCAGCACGTAGACCTGCCACACCTGATCGACGAAGGGCAGCGCCAGCGCGGTGAGCGCCCTGACGGCGTCGGCGCTGACGAGCACGAGCTTGCGGGGGAGCGTGTCGGTCAGTGACGAAACAATCGGAGCAACAAACACATACGCGATCATCTTGATCGCGAGAGCGGTGCCGAGGACCGCACCGGCGGCACTGCCGGCGATGTCGTAGGCGAGCAGCCCCAGTGCCACCGTCAACAGACCGGTGCCCAGCAACGCGACGACTTGCGCGGTGAAGAGGCGTCGAAAGGCGATGTTTCGGCGAAGCATGGTTTCAAGGTACACATGCGTGCGCACTTGCGCACTCATATGGTTTTGCTGATTCCGAGTTCCCGCAGGCACGACAGGGAATCTTTGGGTAGCGTTGCGCGGTCGGCGTCACAAACGAGGTGGTCCATGACCGGTACGCGAAACGCATCGAGCGAGGTCATGCGTCGCGCCGTCGATCAGTTGCCCTCGATGATCGGGTACTGGGACAGCTCGCTGCGGAATGTGTACGCCAACCAGGTGTATGCGGATTATTTCGGTATCGAACCTCGGGATTTGGTCGGTAAGCACCTCAGCGAACTGCTCGGCGAGGCTCTCTTTCAGTTGAACGAGCCGTACATCACCGGCGTCCTCGCGGGCGAGCAGCAGCAGTTCGACCGGACCCTCATCGACGTCAACGGTGCCGTGCGCGTCACTCAGGCAACCTATGTGCCCGATATCGTCGACGGTGCCGTCGTCGGGTTCACCGCGTTGGTCGTCGATGTGAGTGCGCGCGCCGAGGTCGAACGTGAGCGCGATCGCGCGATCCGGCTGTTCCAGAACGTCATGGAGAACGCCCCGATCGGCAAAGCAGTGATGACCCGTGACGGACGATGGCTCCAGGTGAACAAGGCCCTGTGCGAACTACTCGGCTACACCGCAGAAGAATTGCGGCAGAAAACTTTTCGAGACATCACCCATCCCGACGACATCCCCCTCGCCGACGAACACCTCAAGGGACTGGCCGACGGGACGCTGACGAACGTGGCGTCGGAGAAGCGATACATCCGCAAGGACGGTGCCACCATCTGGGTACAGCGAAACGCGACCGTGGTGCGCGACGACGAATCCGGCGACGTCATCATCGCGCAGATCCAGGACATCACCGCCCGCAAAGCTGCCGAGGCGTCGCTCGAACGCCAGGTGCTGATCGACGACCTGACGGCGTTGGGTAATCGACGACGATTGATGGCCGAGCTGGATGCGCTGAAGGAATCGGTCAGCAAACGCCCGGTCGGAATGCTCTTCGTGGACATCGATTCCTTCAAATCCATCAACGATCGGTTCGGCCACGCAGTGGGGGACCGGGTACTCCAGGCAATCGGCCGTCGCATCCTGGACAACACCCGCACTCGAGATATTGCTTGCCGCATCGGCGGTGACGAATTCGTAGCCCTACTGCACTCCGCCAGATCTGCCGAGGGAGTCGAGCGCCTTGCCAACCGTGTTCGTGGCCTCCTCGCCGGCCCCTACGACATCGACGGCATTGTCGTCCCGGTCTCGGTGAGCGTCGGATGGAGTTGGGAACCGACCACCGACCCGGACGAGTTACTGCGCATCGCAGACGAGCGAATGTACTCGTCCAAGCGCGCCTGAGATCTGGATCAATGTGGGTTTCAGTCGGTCGGAGTGCAAGAGAGTCGCATTGATCCGGTGGGTCGGGCGGGGCTGGGGAATCTCAAAGCCGTGTCGGCCGAGCACCCAGCGGCGGCGCAGGGGCAGGCCCGCGGTGCTTACGTGACTCGACTCGATACGCGATGTAGAGATACAGGAAGCCGGTGATGGCACCGCCCAGGCAGCTTGCAGCGATATCGAGCGTGGTGGAGCCCGAGGTGATCGTCAAGTGCATGAGGAGGAAACCGATACCGACTGCGGGCACGAGGGCAAGCGCATTGATGTAATCGGCCCGGGTTGCGCCGCACTTCTTGCTCAGTGCACCGGTCATGACCCACTCGCGAAATGGCTTCTGCATCTCGGCCTCCGACCTCGTGCGGTCCAGTTTGTCCGTTTTCTCCACGGTACCGGATTGTTCGCGGCGCTGACCGTGTCATGGGAGGGTGCAGGTATGCGTGCTCTGGTGCTCCTCGCGGTTCTCGCGATCGTGTACAAATGGCCGCTGTTCGGAGGCAGCCCCGGCCAGTGGTCTGCCCTGTTCCAGGGCGTCATGATCGGCGCGATAGTCAGCACCGCGGTGACTCCCGCGGGATGGAAGGCGATCCGTCGCATCAGAAGTCGACTCGATGGGTCGTACAGTCCGCCCAGGTCCTCGCGGCGATGAAATCGGGTGCAGCTGACCGCGCTCAGCGCGGCTGGCTGCACCGGATTCGATCGAGAGTAGCGACTATTTCGGCGATCACGTGGTCCATTCGTTCGGTCAGGTCGACCCAGGTGTAGCGAAGGATCGTCCAGCTCTGAATGATGTCGTTCTGCCTGATCCGATCCTGATGGAACGCGTCGTGATCGGAGTGAAATGCCCAGCCGTCGATTTCGATCACCACCATCTCGGCGAGGAACGCGAAGTCGAGTTCGTATCCGCCCCATCGATAGTTGACCACCCAGCCGCCGATCTTGCGGGCCCGGAACTCTCGAATCAGGAGACGCTCGCCCTCGGAGCGTGCACCGTTCGCTGCGACTTTCAGCAGCCGCTTCGCTTCGGGAGCGCCGGTGCGACCTGGGTTTCGTGCATCTGCTCGCTGCAATCGCTCGAGGTCGGTGTGTCGCTGAAGTGCCCGATCCATGATGTGCGCCTTACCTATCGACGCTTCGAGTACGGTGAGTTCGAGAGACGTGACACGAAGTCCGCGCCGCTCGACGATGTCCTTGTTGTGAATGTCGCGGCGGCGTAGTCGGCAGCCCTCGGCGCGGCTTCGCCCCCTGCGTGGGGTGGTGACCTCGATAATGCTCGGCGCTACGGAGATCACTCCGTGCCAGAAGGCAGCGGCTTCTCCGCTGAGCGCAGCGTTCGGTCCCGCACCCCACACAGCGCACCGAATGCGTGCGTCCGCAGTGAATGGGCGGTCCACGACGAAGTACACCCCGCGATGAATTGTTCGCCACGCACCCGCGCGAACCGAGCGATCCACAGCGTCGCCACTCAGGCCGCAGAGCGCCGCCTGCGCGCGAGTGATCACGCCGTCGTGCTGTGCCAGCCATTCATCGAGCATGTCCACTTGGACGTTCACTGCGCCGAAGCGGTTCCACAGAGCGAATCGGGTGCACTGAGCCGCGCTCAGCGCGGCTGGGTGCACCGAATTCAATCGACGTGAAGCTGTGTGTTTGAGTCAGTCTCATGAATTGGGTCGCCAAGGAGCTCGGTTCGGCTGCGACCGTGGGTGCGGGCACGGCTGCGGTGCTCATCTGGCCGATCGTCGACGGTCGGTGGTGGGACCTGACCCTCCCCATCGTCGTCGGTGGCGCGTTCGGACTGGCCGTGGGCCTGTTCGCTGTCGCCGGTGGACACTACGCAGCTCGGACTGCAGCGTTCTGGCCACCGCGGACTCGCAATCGGTGGAGACATCGATTCGCGCTGTGTTCGGCAGCGGCCGCGATGCTCTCGGTTGGCGGACTGTTCGCATGGACCAAGGTGGGCTCGGGGAATTCATCTCTGGACCCGGAGTACTTGCTAGTGCTCGGAATACTGACAGCGGTGAGCTATGCCTTCGCGTACGTTCTCGCGCCTTCGACAACGACCGATGTGGACCGCTGAAAACGTAGTAACGAACAATCACGTCACTGCACCGGGAAACCGACGAAAACCGGTGGTGGGCCGCTGGCTCGGCTTGCTACCGTCCGAGCATGCATCTGATCTTCGAGTGACGGCTTCTTTGGCCGAGTCGAACGTGGGAACTACCCGCATTCGGCGGTGCCGCCGATTCCGGACCTACCCGGTCCGTCCGTCACCCACGCGCAGCTAGGTTGCTGTGCTTCTTCTTCGGAGATCGAATGCCACACTTTTCTTCTTTCCGTGCGCGCGCCAACGCGCAACTCATCGCCTCCGACATCGCAGTCACGTTCGGTGGCTCACCGGTCTTGACCGGTGTCGACATCGCTGTGACACCCGCATCTCGGTGGGCAATTGTGGGGGAGAACGGGCGCGGGAAGTCCACCCTCCTCAACGTCTTGGCCGGGCGGTTGACGCCAGACTCGGGAACCGTGTCACGTGTCGGGACCCTCGATGTTGCCGAGCAGGAAATGGTCACCACGGACGAACGTACTGTCAGGGAAGTCCTCCGCGAATCCATCGCCGAGTCGATATCGGCGTTGGCGAGTCTCGACTCGGCAGCGCGAGAATTCACCTCCGGCACAAATCGAGCTGAGCAGAGATTCACATCAGCGTTGGAGCGCGCCGAGGCCCTCGACGCGTGGGACGCCGAGCGGCGACTGGACATTGCGCTCGACGGACTCGGTGCAGTAACCGACAGAACCCGGCTTCTGTCGACGCTGTCTGTTGGACAGCGATACCGGGTTCGACTCGCCTGTTTGCTCGGAGGAGATCACGACTTTCTGCTTCTCGACGAACCGACCAATCACCTCGACCGCTTCGGCCTCGACTATTTGGCCGAACGGCTTCGAGGTCGGGCGGGTGGTGTCGTGGTGGTCAGCCACGACCGAGCTCTCGTGTCCGATGTAGCGCAACAGATCCTGGATCTCGATCCGACTCCGGACGGTCGCCCGCGCGTCTACGGTGCGGGCTATGCCAGCTACCGGGCCGGCCGCGCTGCCGAGCGGATCAAGTGGGAGCAGGAGTACGAACAGCAGTTGGCGATGACTGTGAAGCTCCACGAAGATCTGAGCAGAGCCCAGAACAGACTGGTCAGCAGTTGGCGGCCGAGCAAAGGCACAGACAAGCATCAACGCGCCACCCGTGCAGGAGGTCTGGTGCGAAACGTGCACCGCAGGCAGGAAGACCTGCAATCGCAGCTGCTCCCAGTTCCGGAACCACCTCAGCGGCTCCGGTTTCCGACAATCGTTGCACAGCGCGGAACGCTGCTGGTTGCCGAACATGTGACGGTGGAGGGGCGACTGGGTGTGCCTGTGTCGCTGACCCTATCGGCAGGCATCAAGCAATTGGTGACGGGGCCCAACGGATCCGGGAAGTCCACACTCCTCTCCGTGCTCGCGGGGCACGATAAACCGACGACCGGCCAGGTGCGTGCAGCGCACGATGCGCGGGTCGTTCTGCTGCGTCAGGAGTCAGAATTGCCGCCGGAATGCAGAGCGGGAGAGTACTTTCGATCACGTTCAGACGGGGCGGTCTCGTTGTCCTCTCTCGGTTTGCTGCAGTCGCGAGAGATGAACAAGAGGATCGGCGAACTATCGATGGGGCAACAACGCCGCCTCGATCTCGCACTGGCTCTCGCCTGCCGCCCGAGCGTTCTACTGCTCGACGAGCCGACGAATCACCTGTCCATCGCTCTGGTTGACGAATTGACCCAGGCGCTCGAGGCAACCGATGCCGCGGTGGTGGTGTCCACACACGATCGACAGATGCTGCGGGACACGAGTTCCTGGGAAGCTCTCGACCTCGAGAATTCGTGATGCTCGGATGGTCACTGTCCCGGGGTCGACAGGCGTCGATTGTGGGACGAGGTGACAGCGATGACCGGAAGTGCAACTGCAGCAATGAGAGTCATGCCTCCGGCGACCATGGACGGCGTCGCCGCACGGTAATCCCACATCGAGTCGAGCACGATCCAAGCGCCGACGGCAGACACTGCTTGTGCTCCCACCCGCCGCTGCGTGACGTCCTTCGATGGCGCAACCGCGAACTTGCCCCACGTCATGGGTAGTCGATGCCCTTCGTTGACTCGTGCGAGGCGCAGCGTCGCATCGGTCATCATCATCGCACCGAGTGCCGCGACCACAAGGCCCAAAAACAACATGCTCAGTACGTTACGCAACGGCTGCGCTCTAGGCTGCCAGGATGACGAAGGCTCACGATATCCACCGACGCAGAATCCCGCCCTGGCTTCGCGAGATAGCCGTTCTGGTTGTCGTCGCGTTGGTGTTGAGCGTTTCTCTGCAGACGTTCGTCGGCCGCGTCTATCTCATACCCTCCGAGTCCATGGAACCGACGCTGCACGGATGTAAGGGATGCACAGGCGATCGGATTGTCGTGGACAAGATGACCTTTCGATTCGATGACCCGGAGCCGGGTGATGTGGTGGTGTTCCGTGCACCGACCATGTCGTGGAACGTCGGGTACACCTCCGCGCGGCCGACCAACCCGATAGCGAGAGCGCTACAGGACGCTGGTTCATGGGCGGGACTCGTTGCACCCGACGAGAACGACCTCGTCAAACGCGTCATCGCCATCGGTGGGCAAACCGTGCAGTGCTGCGATGCGCAAGGTCGCGTCGAGGTGGATGGTCAGCCACTCGACGAGCCGTACGTCGTCATGGATTTCCCGTTCGTCGAGGACACGCTCACCTGCGAGACGGCGCCTCGATCCGGCCGTTGCTTCGGGCCCGTGACGGTGCCCTCCGGCAATCTCTGGATGATGGGCGACAACCGCAGCGGCTCAGCCGATTCCAGATCTCACAGCACTGACGAACTGGGCGGCACGGTCCCCGTCGGTGATGTCATCGGCAAAGCGCGCCTGATCGTGCTGCCGCCGTCGCGATGGGGCGCCATCGAGTCGCCGCCGATTCAGCAACACTGATCAGAATCCGAGATCCCTCTTGCGACGCTCGCGCTCGAGTCGGCGTTGTTCCTCTGCACGTTCTCGACATCGCCGGAGAAATTCTGCATCGGCATCGGGATTCTGGGCAGCCTGACGGCCAGGGCGTGTTTCGTACTCAGGAAACGCAGAGTTGCTCGCGCGCCGGTTGCCGCCGCCGGAACCTCCCCAGATTCCGCCTCCTACAGGACGTCCCGCGAACAACCATGCCAGTGAGCCGGCGAGCGGGAGAAACACCACCAACAGCAACCACACGATCTTCGGGAGGAATCGCACTCCACCATCGTCGGCCGTGATCACGTCGATCAGACAGAACACCCACAGCAACATCACCAGCAGACCGAGATACGGCATGTGATCCTCCATTTTCAAGACCGTTCGGTCTGATGTATCGAGCATCGTAGCGGGGCTGTCGCGATTTCGACAGATATGTCCCCAGGTCTATCGATCGGCAGGATGTGGTCAGCGAGGTGCCGGACTCCGCTGCCGGGCAAAATCGGGTGCAGCTAGCCGCGCTCAGCGCGGTCAGTTGCACCCGATTCGGCCTCCAATTGCTTCAGCCCGCATAGCGTCGCTGCAACAGTCAGTGGCCTTGGGAGTAGATGAACAGCGACGACTGTCGTGTGTTCCTGGTGAGCAGGACGGTCACGGGGTCTGCCGTTCCCTGCGCAGGACGCGCGGTGGACAGCATCTCGGGTTCGCAGGTCAAGCCCAGTGCAGTCCAGTTGCTCGTCGATGCAGCGGCGCACGTCACCGGTTGCAGGGGCGGGAAGGAAGGGTTTGCCGCCGATAGCGCTGTGTCGTCGCCGGCCTCGCCCGGCGCGTCGAATCGGGCCCGCCACGCGGGCTGGCCGACGAACTCCGTGTGGGTGAAGGCCTGAACGAACTCGAAGCCACTCGGCACGTCGAAAGCTATGTCCTGCAGACCACGCGACACTTCTTCTTCATTCATGGACCTGCGTTCGCCGGGCTCGAACGAACTGCACGACGCGGTGAGAACGACGACAAAACCGATGAGCCAGAACCGACACAGTCCCGCTGACGAACTCATCTCGCCGCACGGCTCGATGATTGTCGCGGGATCAGTGTCGGGAGTGCCTTTTTGAGCGGAGTCGAGCCGTCGTCGCCGTTGAGCAGTATTTCCATTGCGGTTAGGGCGATTTGGTCGAATGCGGTGCGAACCGAGGTCAGGGGAACCGGCAACAGTTGCGCGAGCGGGATGTCGTTGTAGCCGACCAGTGAAAGGTCCTCTCCAACAGCCAGATTGTGGCGATGCGCTGCCGACAACACTCCGAGGGCGAGGTTGTCGTTGGCTGCGAACACGGCGGTGGGACGGCCTGAGCCGTCGAGCAGATCGTGTCCTGCGCTTGCGCCGGCTTCGATTCCGTAGCCGGTCTCGATCGTCCACTCCGGGCGTGGTTGCAGGCCGGCTTCGGCAAATGCCCTGTGCGCGCCCGCCAGACGACCGACAGCGCTGGACGTGAACAGAGGTCCTGTCAGCACTGCGATGTCGGTGTGGCCGAGATCGATGAGGTGGCGAACCGCCAGATATCCACCGGTCTCGTCGTCGCCGATCGAGGACGGGCTCTTTCCGTCGGTTCTCAGCACCAGTACGTGCGGAATTCCGTTCTCGCGCAGGTGACTGGGGAGGGGGTCGTCGGTGCGGCTCGTGGCGAGAACGACCCCATCGACATTGCGCTCCAGAAGCGACTGCGCAGCGTTCCATTCGTCGGTGGGATCGTCGCCGCTCGTCGCGACGACGGCGTGGTAACCCTCCCTGCCCGCTGCCCGGTCGATGGCCTCGAACATCAGCGCCATCACGGTGTCCGAGAGGCGCGGCACCAGGACGCCGATGGTGGCGGTGGCACCGCGTCGTAGATTCGACGCGAACGTGTTGCGCCGGTATCCGAGATGCGCGGCAATCTCGCGCACCCGTACGGCCGTCGCGGATCGGGACGGTGCGACGCGGTCGTCGAGGACACGGCTGACGGTCGAGATGCTGACCCCGGCAGCCTTGGCGACGTCACGCAGTGTGACCGCGTCTGTGCGCTCCGTCGAAAGCCCACTTCGGGTGGAACGCATGTGCAGTTCCTGACTGTTCGTTGAAACTCCTGGTACGGCCGAACTTACAGATCGCCAGCCCGCGGCGCATGCAAACGTCCCAGGAACGTTTGCAAGCGCGCTATGCGATGCCTGTCACCCCTGATCTTCAAAGTGATGGTTGACACATCGACGGCGAGCGGTTTAGCGTGATGCAAACGTTCCCGACAACGTTCCCATCAGATTCTCGAGAAGGACGACAACATGAATTCACTCGATCTCCGCGGACTCAGCCCAGCACCGATCACGCCGTTCACTCGCGATGGTGAGGTCGACTACGACGCCATCCAGCGCCTCGGGTCCTGGCTCGGCAGCGTCGACGGCGTCAAGAGTCTCGTCGTCCTCGGTCACGCGGGTGAAGGCACTTTCCTCACCCAGGCCGAGCAGGCCAAGGTGATCGGTGCCTTCCGCGATTCGGTCGACGGAAAGCTTCCGATCATCGCCGGCATCACCGGGGAAGGAACGGCCGTATCCGTCGAAGAAGCCAAGCGTGCGGTCGACGCCGGTGCATCGGCCGGACTGGTGTACCCGTCGCATGGTTGGCTCCGTTTCGGCTACCAGGACGGCGCACCGCAGGATCGGTACCGCGCACTGTACGAGGGATCGGGCTTACCGCTGATCCTGTTCCAGTACCCGGATGTCACCAAGGCGACGTACAACCTCGACACCCAGCTCGAAATCGCCGCTCAGGAGGGCGTTTTCGCAACCAAGAACGGCGTTCGCAACATGCGCCGTTGGGACCGCGAGATCCCGGTTCTGCGCAAGGAGAACCCGGACCTGCAGATCCTCAGCTGCCACGACGAATACCTGCTGCACACCATGTTCGACGTCGACGGCCTCCTCGTCGGCTACGGCGGCCTGGCTCCCGAACCCCTCGTCGAGCTCATCGCCGCAGGCAAGGCCAAGGACTACCCGGCCGCACGCGCCATCCACGACCGTCTGCTGCCCGTCACCGCCAACGTCTATCACCGCGGATCTCACATGGAGGGCACCGTCGCGCTCAAGGAAGGCCTGGTCCACCGCGGCATCCTCGAGCACGCCACCGTCCGCTCGCCACTGCTGCCACTCGCCGCAGGCGCTCACGAAGAGATCGCGGCGGCACTCGATTCCGCGAACCTCGGTTCGGTAGTACCCGCGCTGGTCTGAGTTCCTTCGCAGGGACAGACCGCGTCAGATCACTCGGTCGGCATCGGTGGCCCTCTTCGTCCGGCCATCGATGCCGCACACCGACCTTCGCTCGTACTTTTCGTATCCGCTCCCCACCGCGTCGAGCCGAGGGCACACTGCCTCTAGTAGCGAGTACGGAGCGTCACCAGAAAGGCTCGTCATGAGTCAACCCCGCACGACCCCGGTGGCACCAGCCGCGTCCACCATCACCGCAGATGGACCGCCTGCCATGTCGAGTCGATGGAAGACCGTCCTGAGCACGCTGGCCATGGCGGGTCCCGCCTTCATCGCCGGCGCCTGGCAATTCGGCCCCGGCAACCTGGCCAGTGCGGTCGAGGCCGGTAGCAAGTACGGCTACGCGTTGATCTGGGTCGTCGTGCTCTCGACGGTGTTCATGCTCGTGTACGCCGATATGAGCGTGCGTCTGGGAATACGGACGCCGACGTCGTTGATCAGTTCGGTCAAAGACATCCTCGGGCACCGATTCGGTGTCGCAGCCGGCTTCGGGGTCTTCATCATCACCCTGTGCTTCTCGGTCGGCAATGCCGTCGGATCCGGACTCGGGCTGTCGATGGTATTCGGCGGCTCGCCTCTGATCTGGACGATTGCCTGCACGGCATTCGTGGCGCTGATCCTGTTGTTTCGCAACGTCTATCGCATAGTCGAGCGAGTGCTGCTCGTCATCGTCGGACTCCTCGGTGCCGCCTTCATCATCAGCGCGGTCATCGCGAAGCCGGACTGGTACATGGCGCTCGACGGCGTGATGCCCAGCGCCCCTTCGGGAAGCTTGCTGCTCATCGTCGCGCTCGTCGGCACCAACTTCTCACTCAACGCAGCGTTCTTCACCTCGTACGGCATCCACGAACGGGGCCGGACCAGAGGCGAATACCGTCAAACCTCCATTGCCGACACGATCCCCGGCATCGTCGCCCCCGGCATCATGACAGCGCTCGTCATCGTCGTGGCCGCTGCGGTACTCGAGAGCCAGAATGCCGAAGCGACCAGCTTGGTCGGACTGGCGAAAATATTCGAACCCATTGCAGGACCGATCGGTTCGACCATCTTCGCCCTCGGACTGTCGGGAGCGGCCTTCTCCTCGATGGTGGCCAATGCCACCGCCGGAGGAACTATGCTCTCCGACGCGTTGGGCCGGGGAGCATCGCCCGGTACCCCTACGGCGAAGGTGACCTGCGCCGCGATCCTGGCATTCGGTTTGGCGATCACGATCATGTTCACCTCGTCGCCGATCCAACTGATCATCGTCGCCCAGGCTCTGACCGTGCTGGTGGCCCCATTCCTCGGCTTCTTGCTCTACGTCATGAGCAACAACCGCCAATTGATGGGAGACCTCCGAAACACGTGGTGGAAGAACGCACTCGGTGTCCTCGGATTCCTCTCCATCCTGTCGCTCTCCGGTGTGCTGGTCTACGAACTTATGACTCGCTAGAGCACGCGTCGCAATCGTCCCGGGCGGGAGTTCTCACGAACTCCTGCCCGGGACTTCTCTCTATCGCAACGCCACCGATCGCGGTGGGTAGGTCGTGACGAACTGTCCGGCTATCGAACCCACGAGCGCGATGCCGAAGCCGACGCACTGAACTCCGGTCATGCTCTGTCCCAGCACTATCCATCCGATGACTGCTGCAGTGAGCGGACTCAGCACGCCGAGGAGTGTGACATTGGCACTGGGAAGAGTGCGAGCACCGCGAAACCACAGTGAGTAGGCCAACGCGCCGCCCACCACTGCGAGCCAGGCATAGCCGATTGCAGCCTCGGCATCCAGTGCCCATGGCCCGTCGTCGACGATCGGAATCAGTGGCGAGATGACCATTCCGCCGATAATCAGTTGCCACGCAGTGGAATTGAGCGGGCTGTGTTGGGTGGCACACCCCAGCGCTTGGTGAGAGCGACGCCGGTTGCCATGCTGACGGCACCGACCACTGCGGCGGCGAGGCCGATGGCGTCGAGTCGGATAGTGCCGGACACCGCCGTCAGCGCAAGCCCGACGACGGCCAGCGCGGCCCATCCAACCTGGACGGGTCGCGTTCGCCCCCAACCGAAGACCACCGATATCGCCACGATCACAAGCGGCTGCGCGGACCCCACGACGGCGGCAATTCCACCGGGTAGCCGGTAGGCCGCCACGAACAGCATCGGAAAGAACAATCCGATGTTGAGTACACCGAGGGTCGCGATCTTGAGTCTCCATCCCCTTGCGGGGACGCCCGGAGCGATGAGCAGCAGAAGGAGCCCTGCGGGAACCGCGCGCAGCACGCTGGCGGTCGTCGGGCGGTCGGGAGGAAGGAGTTCGGTGGTCACCAGGTATGTCGTGCCCCAGAGGATGGGAGCGAGTGCGGCAGCGGCCGTCAATCCGAGAGTCGGGGGGGCGACGTCTGGTGCGCGGAGGCGTCGAGCATCGGTTGGGTGTGTCTGAATGCGAGGTGTACGCATCGGGAGCTCATCTCTGGGGCGCTGTCGGCAAACGTCTTAACGTTGAACTATCTAGCATTGAACGGTAAGACGGGCGTGGCACAATGTCAAACAATTGAGCGCTGAAGTGTTGAGGGGGTGGTTGGCTCGATGTCGAACGAGGCACTCGACGCAGTGGACCGGATCGTCCAGCAGTGGCGGGCCGAGCGGCCCGATGTGGATGTCGGCCCCATGGAGGTCATCGGCCGCATCAGCCGTGCGGCGTCCGTCCTGGACAGACGCACGCAGGCTGTACTGGCCGAATTCGGTTTGCAACCAGGCGAATTCGATCTCATCGCAACGCTCCGGCGCGCCGGGTCTCCGCATCGTCTCACCGTCGGGCAGTTGCTGGACAGCGCGATGGTGACGTCAGGTGCCGTTACGCATCGTTTGAATCGGTTGACCGACAAGGGATTGGTCGAACGCGAGATCGATCCCACCAATCGTCGGGTGGTCATAGTGCAATTGACGCCGGCTGGGATCGCGGCAGTGGATGCCGCGCTACCCGCTCACGTGGCCAACGAGGAAGCTCTGCTCGGATCGTTGAATCCGGATGAGCGACGCCAACTTGCAGGTCTGTTGAAACGACTTCTTCTCGATCTCGGATAGCTGCGCCACTGACACCGTCTCTTCCGCATCCAGGCGGACTGTGGTACTTGTTGTTCCATGAACTCATTCGACACGTCGAAAGGCGCATGAGCGCCCGTAGTCACAGCATCGTCGGTCTCGAAACGCCGAGGTGCAGAACATGAAGCTTGCCGAGGCCCTCGCTGAACGAGGGGAACTGATCAAGCGCACCGAACATCTGAAGGTTCGGATTCTGGCGAACGCCCGCCATCAGGACGGTGAATCACCGGCCGAAGATGCGTCGATTCTGTTGTCGGAGTACACAACTGTGCTCGACCGTCTCGAGGTCCTCATTCGCAGGATCAACCGGACGAACAGCGCCGCGACGATGCGGGACGGAACCGTCACCGACGCACTCGCGTCCCGTGACGTGCTGCGGATGCGTCACAAGGCGATCTCAGCAGCCGCGGACGCCGCGTCGGGACGTGAACAGGAGCGTCGATACGGTCCGCGACAGCTGCGGTCGGAGTTGGTGTATGTCGCAGCCCTCCCGGTTGCCGAATTACGCTCTACTGCAGACGATATCGCCAGACAGATCCGGCTGGTGGATCTGGAGATCCAACGCATCAACTGGGAATTCGACCTGATCGAGTAGTGAATCGGTTGCCGGGTAGTAGGTAGTTTTCGTTCGAGGCGAGCACGTGCCGCGGCCGGCGGTTTTCCGGTCCTTCTCCCGCGTGGTGAGCAGCGTCCCGGGTAATCACCCGTTCACAGTGCAGCTCAGTACAATTCACGGAGTACGGCGCACACCGCACAGTGCACTACCGTGTGCTGATCGAACGAGAACGAGGGTGGGTAAGGGGCCACCCGGCATTGTGGTCTCGACGGCTTTCGGAGGTTAGCCTGAACAGCATGAACGTACCGCCGATACGCCTCGAACGGCCTGCTCTGATCGTCGTCGACGTGCAGGCTGGATTCGACGATTCCGAATTCTGGGGCCCGCGGGACAACCCGTTGTGCGAAACCAATATTGCTGCGCTTCTACGGGTGTGGAGGTCGAAGGCATGGCCGATCGTGTTCGTTCGACACGACTCCGACAACCCTGTGTCGCCATTGTCTCCGACCGGTGCGGGGCATGCGTTCAAAGACGTCATCGAGGGAACTCCGGATTTGCTGATCAGCAAACGGGTCAATTCGAGCTTCTACGGCACTCCGGACCTCGATGCCTGGCTGCGCGCAGAGAACATCGACCAGGTGGTGATCTGCGGGATCACCACCAATCACTGTTGCGAGACCACCGCGCGCATGGCGGGCAACCTCGGATACGACACCTACTTCGCCATAGACGCCACTCACACCTTCGATCGCCTCGCACTCGACGGAACCACGGTGCCCGCGGCGACTTTGTCGGCAATGACTGCGACAAACCTGCACGGGGAATTTGCGACTGTCGTGGTGACAGAGGATTTGCTTTCGACCTCGTAGCCGAGCCGTTTGATACCGTTCGGTATGGCGAATCGGCGGACGACTGCGGGTCTGGCAGGACCCATCGTGTTGCTGTATCTGGGTTACTTCGCGTCGGTCCCGATACTCGAGGCATTCGTTCGCGGCCTGTTCGAGCCGCAGTTGAACTGGGCCGAGATCGGTTGGGGTGAAACGACTGTATTTGCATTCATGGTCGTTGCAGGACTGATTGCGTGCGTCACGGCGATACGGATTCTTGTCGACTCGCCGCGCTTTCCCGGCATCGTGGCGACCTCGGGTTCGTCTATCGGTCGAAAGATCGATTCGGTGGCTGTCACGCTGATCGGGTTCGCAGTCGTCGTGTTTTCGCTGATGGGCGAGGGCCTGGCACTCGGCTTCTTCGCCCCCATCGTGACCGGATGGTTGTGCGTCAACACAATTCGCAACTACAGATCGCTGGCCAAGTCGCGTCGAGCTGCAACGGCGCAGTGAACACCGTACTTGCGCTGCTACTGATGGTCGGAGTTTGCGCGTTCGCGTACGGCGCTTCAGTCGGCTTTCGAGGAAAGGCGCTCTACGTCGATTACTACGGCCGCGACGTGCCGGACCGAGTGAAGACCACGCCGCACCTGCGTGCACGGGCGAATAGGATATTCGTGGTCTGCGGCGTCGCTGCCGCTACTTTGCTGCTTGCTCCACTTGTTTGGATCTTCACCGACTTTCAACGCGACAGAACAACGTGGGAGTTGGCCGGGCTGGCCGCCTATGTCTTCATCGTCGTAATCGTCGGCAGCTACCCGTTCGCAAAAATCAAGAGTCTGTGATCATTCGGCCTTCGCTCAGGTTGGTTCAGGACCTATCAGTGACTCGACTGTCTCGCTCTCGGAAATCGATCAAGACCACGTGGAAGGCCGGCGACGGGTCCGGACAGAGCACTGTGGATGGAGGCAAGCGTTCGGGTCCAGGACGGTCGGACGACGATCTGGACGCGCTCGTCGAGTTTGGGGCCGAAACGGTTCAGCTGAGTCAAGCGGGCACTGTCAGAACCGGCCGACCGCAGTGTCGAGCAAGATTGTCGGCTGCGGACTCGCCGCCCAATCTGCGTAGCACCGAGACAAACCCGCCGCCGGACGCACCCAGGACGATCATCTGCGCGTTGTACTTCCGTCCGAAAGACTCCAGTGCGCCGCCGGGTGTTCCGTAGACCGCATCGTAGGTCCATGGGACGTCCTCTCGGTCGAGTGCTGCGACAGCGCGCTCACGTTCGCGGCCCGCCTGAGCCTCGGTGTCCTCCTCGTAGCTGTCCGAGTCCGGGTCGACGGGTGTGTCGGCGAGGTCGATCACGTGCACGACGTGGACAGATCCTCCGATCTCCGATGCGAACTGCAGCGACCACGTCAGTGCGTGATGTGAGATGTCGCCGCCGTCGTAACCGACGACCAGCGGGCACTTGTGGGTATGGGGACCACCGTCCGGTCCGTCGATGTGCTCTACCGCGCTGCGTCGGTGGTGGTCTGAACTTGACATCATTGCCTCCTCGAATCGTGCACTGCAGAACGAACATGCGCCCTCATCAGATGTACGCCGTCGCGATCATCGCGACACCGACGACCGCAGTGGTGGCGAACGCCGTGCCGATGGCGTTGGACGCGGCGAGCCCGTAGCGGCGGCGTTCGAGCAGGCGGATGGTCTCCACACTTGCGGTGCTGAAAGTGGTGAAACCACCGCAGAACCCGACACCGATAGTTGCCTGCACCTGCTCAGGTGCAGACCGAAACATCACCAACCCCGCCACGACGCCGAGTACGGCCGATCCGGTGACATTGATCAGCACTGTGGCGTAGGGGAATTCGGTCTTCAGTCGCGTGCGGATGACGCCGTCGAGCACGAATCTGCTCACTGCCCCGGCACTTCCGGCGAGAACGACCCACAGTGCGATCATCGCTTGTCCTCCGTGTGGGCACCGAACCGTTGCGCGAGAACTATGCCTGCCCCGGCTGCGAACGTACCGACGACCACACTGATGGTCATGTACAACGCGGCCCCCAACACCCGATGATCTTGCAGCAGTTCCACGGTCTCGAGAGCAAAGGAGCTGTAGGTGGTGTACGAGCCGAGTACCCCGGTGCCGATACACAATCGGATTCGGCGTCGCCAGCCGTCGTCAGGGCCGGAGTGCGCAAGACGCTCCAACAGCATCCCGAGGACGAAAGCTCCGGTGAGGTTGATGATGAGAGTGCTGAAAGGGAACGGACCCGGATTGGGCGGATACGCGGTCTCGGCCGCGTATCGAACACCGGTACCTACCAGGCCGCCGAGGGCTACGGCCGCAATAGCGGCTGGTTGGGCATGCACTGGGCGGGAAGGGGCCGGGCTGTCGGGGTCGACCGGCAGGGACCCATCGGCGGTAGCGCCGTGCGTCTCGTAAAAATTGTTCATCAACCTGCTCCCTATCTGCGGACATACGAGTGCCGAGACAGGGACTGTTGTCGGTCCGAAGACCGAGGTTCGGTTACGGCGAGCCCCACCGCCGCTGCGCGCACCGGCGCATGATCATGATGGCACACCGTGGTGCGGCTCCGCCGCAGTGGCGTGCTTAGGTGCCCTGGGCGGCACTTTTTCGCGCCACTGCCGAAGGCACTGGGCCGTCGTAGCGGGCGATCGGGCGAATGATCTTGCTGTCATGTGACTGCTCGACGATGTTGGCACACCAGCCGACCATCCGACTGCAGGCGAAGGTGGGCGTGAACATCGACCGAGGAATTCCGCAGAGCTCCATCACGACGCCGGCGTAGTACTCCACATTGGCGTACAGCTTGCGGTCCGGCTTCAGATCGGCGAGCGCAGCGGTGATGACCTTCTCGACCTGCACCGCCTTGTCGATGAGCTCCCCGCCCAACTCCTGCGCCGTCTCGCGCAGCATCACCGATCGGGGATCGTCGGTGCGGTACACCGGATGCCCGAAGCCCATGATGCGTTCGCCTGCAGAGATTTTCGCTCGCGCCCACGCGTCTGCAGAATCGACGTCGGCAATCTCGTCCAGCCCGTCGAGAGCACGATCCGGGGCACCTCCGTGCAACGGACCGGCGAAGGCACCGATGGCTGCACACACTGCGGATGCGATGTCCGAACCTGTCGACGCGACGACTCGCGCAGTGAAGGTCGACGCGTTGAACCCGTGATCGATCGTGGCGGTGAGGTATCGGTCGACCGCTCGGGCGTGGGCGGCGTCGGGCACCTGCCCGGTGATCATGAACAACCAGTTCTGCGCGGTGGTCAGATCCTCGCGCGGTTCCACGGGCTGTTTGCCGGCCCGAATCCTTTGTACGGCAGCCAGAATGGTCGGCGTCATTGCGCACAGACGTAGCGCGGTCGCACGCTTGTCCGATTCCGACGACTCGTAGAGGGGAACTGCGCCTGCCAACCCCGACAACACCGTCCGCAACGCAAAGAGGGGTTGCTCGGGACCCGATTGCGCCACCGTCCTCACCGCAGCTGCGACGGCCTCCGGCAAGAATCGAAGCGGTGCCACCGTACGCAAGAATTCGGCGCGCTCGGAATCGTCCGGCAATCGTTCTTCGACCATCAGGAACCACGCGTCCTCGAAAGTCAGGTGTAGCGCGATGTCGATCGCCGAGTACTGGCGGTAGTGATAGAAACCTTCGTCGCCGCGAACATCTCCGATCGATGTGGTGGTGACAACGACGTTGTGGAGCCCCCGTGGGGCATCGAGAACGGTCATGGCTGCACTCCTTTGCGCTGGTCAACCCCTACCATCCGCGCTAACGTTGATTATTGTCAATGTTGATCGAATCAATGTGAAAGGCGGACATGACGCACGCTGACGGTCGGAACATGCTCACCACCGCCCAGGCTGCCGCACGGCTGGGGGTCAAGCCGGAAACGGTGTACGCGTACGTCAGCCGCGGTCTGCTGACCAGTACTCGACTGACCGGCGTACGGGGGAGTGTGTTCGACGTCGACGAGGTGGAATCTCTCGCCGGACGGGACACTGCGCGGCGCACCGATATCGGTGCGGTGGAACGAATTCGGACTCGGATCACGCTGATCGACGACGGGCATCTGTACTACCGGGGGCGCGATTCGGTGGAGCTCAGCTCGCGTGCGTTCGAGTCGGTTGCACACTTCGTCTGGACGGGTGAATTGCTGGACGAAGTCCACTTCCACGCGGACTCCGTTGTGGTGCAACGATGTAGAGAAGCGACAACGCTGGTGTCACCGGATTGCCGGTCCATCGATCGGATCCGTATCGCCGTCGACATCGCGTCCACCTACCGACCGATGCGATTCGACACCGGGTCCACATCCGTTGTCCGCGAGGCAGGGCAGCTGCTGGCGACGGTCGCAGCAGCACTCGGTGGTGGTTCCTCGGAGCTTTCGGTTGTCGAATCGGTCTGGGCGGCAATCAAGTCCGACCCATCGGATCCGAACGGTCTGGCGGTGCTGCAGGCCGCGCTCGTCCTGATGGCAGACCACGGTCTTGCTGCGTCGACGCTCGGAGTTCGGGTGGCAGCGAGCACCCGAGCCAATCTGTATTCGGCAGTCTCGGCGGGTCTGGGATGCATCGACGGCCCGCTGCACGGCTCCGCCGCCGATCCCGTGTATCGGTTCCTGACAACCGCGATCGACGATCCGATAGGCGCTCTTGCAACGCAATTGAGATCCGGGGAGCGGGTGCCTGGCTTCGGGCACGTCATCTACACCGACCGAGACCCGCGTGCCGAGGAGCTACTGCGACTGCTTCGGGACCCGGCTCACGGTGCGGACCCCGTAGTGATCGCTGCAGCGGACACGATTATCGAGGAGGTGAATAGCAGATTCGATACCTTTCCGAACTCGGATTTCGCTCTCGCCACGTTCACCCTCGCCTACGGGCTCGAGGACGACACACCGGAGATGCTGTTCGCACTCGCCCGCATTGTCGGGTGGACGGCACACGCCCTCGAAGAATACGACGAAGCGCCCCTTCGCTTTCGGGTTCCCGGCATCTACACGGGGACTCGACCGGGAACCTACTGAGGCGTCGGGCAATCCAGTAATGCGAACGCAGCAAGCAGTTGGCGACGCGCGGCAGCGATCTCGGCTGTGTTGTCGGCCAGGTGATGCAGCAGAGCGCGCTGAAAGATGCCGTCGAGGAGGATGTAGGCCGAGGCTTTGTCGAGTGCGGGAGTGGAGCCGCGAAGTTCGCAGTAACGAGCGACCACGCGCCAGATCATGTCCTCACGACGCGCCTCGATCTCGAGCACGTCGGTGCGGAAGGACCCGTCGAACAGGGCTTGATTACGCAGGTCGTACCAGAGTCGATGGATGCCGGCGTCCTCGGCCAGAGTGGCGAAGTACTTCTCCTCGAAGTCCGCGTACAAGCCGGTGGCGTCGACGGCGTTGGCCACCACCTCGTCGTAGCGAGTGACACACATGGCCTCGTACTGGCGAACGGCGTGCGTGATGAGGTCGAGTTTGTCGGTGAAGTAGTAGTGCAGTACGCCGTGTGAGTACTCGGAATTCTGCGCGATCTCCCGCAGTGACGTGCGCGCGTAACCCAATTCGGCCAGCGTGTGCAGCGTCGCCTCGGCCAGCTCGGTGCGCTTGGCCTCGAACTTGTTGCGGGCTCGCTCTTCGATACGCGCGCGCGGATCAGCGGTCTGGGTCATGTGCCGGGTCCTTTCCGCGCGTGGTCGTCAACTCAGTGTATGCCCGACGGCCGATCAGGGAACGTCGGTGTCGGCCAGATGTTGGTCAGTTGTCAAGAAAAAGCTTGACGTCTGTACAAATTCTATCCTATTGTGATGCGCAGCACACGTCAGAAGGGCGGATGTTCCCCACGTCCCCTCCGGTGCTCGCAGTCTCAATCCATCTCGGTCCGCCGTGCGGACGGGCCGATCACGAGAGGACCTTCCATGCCAACCGACAAGCGCGTCGTCGTCTACGGTGCGTCGGGATACACCGGCCGACTGATCTGTGAATACCTGCGCGAGTACAACATTCCGTTCCTGGCCGCCGGACGCGACGAGGGCCGAGTCAAGGGCATCATCGACGTGGTTCCCGGCATCGAGACCGTCGAGCACGACGTTGTCGAGGTGGAACACAACGCGGCGGCCCTCGCCGAGGCATTCCGGGGTGCCGAGATCGTCCTCAACACGGTAGGACCGTTCTCGCGATACGGCCACGAAGTTGCGCAGGCGTGCATCGAGATCGGCGCGCACTACACCGACACCACGGGTGAGCAGGACTGGATGATCGACGCCGAGGCAAAGTACGGCGCGGAATTCGCTGCCCGAAACCTCGTGCTCACAACAGGTTTGGCACAGATGTACAGCATCGGCGAGATCGCTGCGAACATCTGCCTCGAGACGCCGGGGCTGGACACACTCGACATCGAGGTCTTCTGGAAAGGACACCCGACGGTCGCGTCGACGAACACGATCCTTACCAATGCCGCGTTCTCCAAGGCCTACTATCTGGAGCAGAACGAGTACGTCGAATGGCCGGACGACGGCGTCATGCAGGTCGTCGTGCCCGGCCAACACGATCTGGGCCTGGCTCTTCCCTGGGGTGGCACGTCCCATCCGGTGTGGTTCAAGAACGATCCTCGCGTCGCGAACGCACGTGCCCTGGGCGGGGTGATCAACAAGCCGCTGATGCTGGCAGTGCCCCAGATCATCTCTGCCGCAATGGCCCAGATGGAAGGCAAGTCCGACGCCGAGAAGTACCAGATCATCGACACGGTGTCGTCGTCGGTGCGCAGCGAGACACCCCCGCGTGAGAACCCACGCATCAACACCTCACTCGACTCGGTCTATGCGTCGGGACCACTCGGTCGCGTGCACACCGTGATCCACGGCAACTGCAACTACAAGCAGACCGCGCTGCTCAACGCCTACGCAGCGGCGCATCTGCTGCAGGGACCGCCGAAGAAGGTGGGATTCGCCTCGAGTTGCCAGGCATTCGGGCATCGAGAACTGCTCGGCGTGCTTCGCGCGTTCGGGCTGGTGCTCGAGCCCATCGTCACTGCACACAGCTGAGGACAGGGCCGATGCGGCTGTCCGATTACCTCGACAAGGGTGTGTCACTGGGCCGAGACGCACCGTGTCTCACCATCGGTGACACCACCCGAAACTACGGCCAGGTGTACGACGACACGGTGGCCATCGCCGCTGCGTTGCAGCACAACGGAATCGAGGCAGGCGACCGAGTCGCTGTGCTCTCCGCCAACGACCCGCTCGCGCTGACATGCGTGTTCGCGATCTCGCGCGCGGGGGCGGTGTGGTGCCCCATCAATCCACGCAACGAAGCCGACGAGAATCGGCAACTCTTCGAGCTGTTCGGCTGCCGATTCCTGTTCTTCCAGAAAGCCTTCGCCGATCTCGTCGGACGCATTCGCGATCAGCTGCCTCGACTGGAATGGCTCGTCTGTCTGGACGGTGACGTATCGGGAGCACTCTCGTACGACAGCTGGCTCGTCGAACACGGTTCGGAATCGGTCGAAGAGCGACGACCGGCGGACGGCTTGTGCATGATCGCCGGCACCGGCGGTACGACCGGAAAGCCCAAGGGGGTGAGGCTGACCGAGGAGAACATGATGACGGCGACGGCGACGGCACTCATGAGCTATCCCTTCGGGGATCGGCCTCGGTACCTGGCTCTCGCGCCGCTGACCCACTCCGCGGGCGTGCTGACGTTCCCCATCCTCAGTCTCGGCGGACACGTTGTCGTCATGGCTGCTCCGGACGTCGGAAAGTTTCTGTCCCTCATAGAGAAACACGGGATCACCCACGCGTTTCTGCCGCCGACGGTGATCTACGGCGTGCTCGATCATCCGGATCTCGACGTCACGGATCTGACGTCGCTACGATGCCTCTGGTACGGGGCCGCTCCGATGTCGCCGACTCGGCTGGAAGAGGCACTGACCCGAGTAGGACCGGTTCTCGGGCAGCTCTTCGGGCAGACCGAGGCACCGAACATGATCGCAACGCTCGCTCCGGCCGATCACTTCCGCAGCGACGGTTCGATCGCCACCGAACGACTGAGCTCGGCGGGCAAGCCGACCCCTCTGACAGCGGTGGCGATCATGAACGACGACGGCGCATTGGTCGATCGTGGTGAGCGGGGAGAGATCGTTGTCCGCGGGCCCCTGGTGATGCAGGGCTATCACGAGAATCCCCACGCCACAGCCGAAGTGGGGGCGTACGGGTGGCACCACACCGGTGACATCGGGTATCTCGACGACGACGGCTATCTGTACGTCGTCGACCGCGCCAAGGACATGATCATCACGGGCGGGTTCAACGTCTACTCGGCCGAGGTCGAACAAGCTCTGCTGTCGCATCCGTCGGTGAAGGAATGCGCCGTCGTCGGGCTGCCCGACGACAAGTGGGGCGAACGCGTCACCGCGGCAGTTCTGCTGCGACCCGGCCGGGATGCGTCCGACCAGGATCTGATCTCGCACGTGAAGGCGCGAATCGGAAGCATGAAGGCACCCAAACAGATTCAGATCTGGACCGACCTTCCCCGCTCGAAGGTGGGAAAGATCCTCAAGACCGAAGTACGCAGCATCATGTCTCACTCATCATCGAAGGGAAGCACACCATGACCGAGTTCGAGGGCAAGCGAGTATTCGTCACCGGATCCGGAGCCGGCATCGGAAAAGCCATCTCCCAGATGTTCATCGAGCGTGGCGCTCGTGTTGTGGTCAGCGACATCGACGAAGGCGCAGCAGCGAAGGCAGCCGAGGAGATCGGTGCCGCCGGGATCGCCAACTGCGATGTGTCCGAGGAGAGTCAGGTGCAGAGTGCGGTGGCGCAGGCCGTCGAGATTCTCGGTGGTCTCGACATCGTCGTCAACAACGCGGGAATCGAAGTGTCGTCGCCGCTGCTCCAACAGTCGACGGAGAGCTTCGACAAGATCTACTCCGTCAACGTCAAGGGCACGTTCCTGGTGATGAAAGCCGCGATCGGTGCACTGGTCGAGTCGAAGGGGAACATCGTCAACATCGCATCGCTCGCCGGTGTGGGCGGCACCGCGCTGCTCGGATCCTATTGCGCTACAAAGGCTGCAGTCATCCAGCTCACCCGCGTCGCCGCCATCGAGATGCGAGCATCGGGAGTGCGGGTGAATGCGGTGTGCCCCGGATTTGCCGACACCGCAATGGTCGACCGATTGGTCCCGGACTTCGAAGCCGCGACCCAGATCCCGTTCGGTGACCTCGTCAAGGCCAAGCAGGGACGGCTGGGGACACCCGAGGACATCGCGGAAGTGACGTTGTTCCTCGCCTCCGACCGGGCGTCGTGGATCACCGGAAGCCACTACATTTTGGACGGAGGACTGTCGGCGTCGCTCGTGTAGCTCGGAGGGCTCTCCGTCGTCATCCCAGGGCGACGGGGAGCAGGCCTCGGGGTGTCTCGGATGCGATGTCGGTCAGCGCTTCCTGCAGGTCTGGGTATCGGAACTCGAAGCCACTGCCGTTCAATACTTGTGGATCCACCCAACGGCTCTTCAAGGCCAACTCTGCCTCCGTGCGAATCACCCGTGCCCCGAACTGAAGCAGCCATGCCGGTGTCGGCAACCCGCGGCGTCGCCCCAGGGTGTTCCTCACCTTCTGCATCAGCTCCTCGTTGGTCACCGGGAACGGCGTGGCGACGTTGACGGGGCCGGAGATGCCTGTGTTGTCGTAGAGGTGATCGAGGATGCGTCCGACATCGGCGACGTGCACCCAACTGAACACCTGGCCGCCGTCGCCCATCGTGCCGCCGAGTCCGACTCGGGTCAGGTCGATGATCGGGTTGATCGCCCCGCCGCCTGCACCCAGCACGATCGACATACGCAGCGCCACTTTGCGAATGGCCACATCGGCGTCGAACAGCTCACGCTCCCAGGCGCGGGCAACCTCGACGGAGAATCCAGACCCGATGTCGCCGGATCGTTCGTCCATCGGCCTGTCGCGCGAATCGCGATAGATGGTGCCCGTACTGGCGTTGACCCACAATTCGGGTGGGTTCTGGACCTGACCCAAGGCACGCCCGAGTTGGGCCGTCGTCTGGATGCGCGATGACATGATCTCGTCCGCGTTCGCCTTGTTGTAGCGACAGCTCACCGAGCGGCCTGCGAGGTTGACGACCAGATCGGAACCGTCGAGCACATCGACGAGGCCGCGATGGTCGGACCACGTTGCATCACTGGATGTTCCGCGCCCGACGGTCCTGACGCGAATGCCGCGATCTTCGTAGGAGCGACGCAGATACCGGCCGATGTAGCCAGAGGCGCCGCAGACGACGACAGTCGATGGTGAATCAGTCACTGGTCCAACCCTTCTGGAGAGGTCATTCGTTTCAACAGGCCGGCCACGTCGGTGACCAACCCCCGCGCCACCGGGAGACGAGCGAGGCGTACGGCTTTGGCCACCACCGGTACGAGCCCGTCGACCAGGGTGCGGGTACGTGCCTGGTTGTCCGAGGAGTCGGTGACCCAATGGAGGGTGACACCCATGTAGATCATCCAGAGCAGCTGCGGAAGAACGTCTTTCAGGGAACCTGGAACCTTCTGTTTCGACGTCTCCAAGGTGGTTCGCATGAGGTCGATGGCCATGGACCTGGCGTCGGATGATTCTTCCGAGAACGGACTGGAACTCGACCGGGTGGGCAACGCCAACTGCAGGAAGGATCCACCGAATGCGTGATACGGCTCCATCACGTCCAGACCGGAATGCAAGACGGCAGCAAGGTTTTCGGACAGTGATCCGCCGTCGACGAGAACGGCGAGTGCGCGCTCGCGATGATCGCGCTGGATCACCATGTACAACTCGTTGACCAGCTCGTCCTTACCGGCGAAGTAGTAGTACGCATTTCCCAGAGAGACACCCGCTTCATCGGCGATACGACGCATCGTCGTGGCCTGAAACCCCTCCTCGCGAAACAGTCGAAGTGCTACCTCGACCACCTTGTCTCGAGTCTCGGACGTGCGAGCCATCGATTGACCTCAATTCTGAACGTGTTCAAAATTGACGATAGACCTGTTTTTGAACACGTTCAAGTCCGCGGGAGCCGGTGGTGTGGAGATCGGTACCGAGGACGACAGGTCGCGCCGACCGCTTCGACACCGGTCCGATTTTTGGAACCGCCGCTGACCGTCAGACGTAGGGTCGCTGCTATGAACCGAGAACCCTTTGTGGCGAGTCGTCATGTGGCTCGAGTTATCAGGCGGACACCCGACGAGGTGTACGAGTTCGCCGCGAATCCTGCGAACTTGCCCAAATGGGCAGCAGGACTGGCGAACAGCGCGGTGACCATCGACGGTGATCGGCTTCTCGTCGATTCGCCGATGGGACAGGTGACCGTACGCTTCGTGCCGCACAACGACCTCGGCGTCCTCGATCATGACGTGACACTGCCGTCGGGGATCGTCGTGAACAATCCGGTAAGAGTGCTGAGTCATCCAAATGGCGCGGAGATTCTGTTCACGGTCCGACAAATCGAACTGAGCGACGAAGAATTCGAGCGTGATCTCGGCATGGTGGCCGACGACTTGAAAAGACTCGAGGAGGTGCTGGAAGCTCAGTCCGCTTGATTCAGCGGGTATGCGCCCGACGCCGCCGACCACGTGTTTTGATCAGCGCCGAACCGTCCTAGGTGCGTCTCGTGGATACTGAGTACCGTGGTGCTGAGACGAATGGGAACGTCCCTCATCGGAGGCCGAGGGGCCCAGTGGCTTCGTGAGCTGAACGAGCGACACCCATGGAGTCACAACGACTACTTCCACAGCTGGATTCTGGCGAATCTGCCGGACCGGCGTGGCCGTGCACTCGATATGGGTTGCGGACGGGGTGGCCTGGTGCGAGCCTTGGCTCCTCATTTCGAGCACGTCGTCGGGGCCGATGCCGATCATGAGATGCGCCGAATCGCAGTGGCCACGTCTGGCCACGTCGACAACGTATCGATCACGGATCGTCAACTGGATTCGTGGGCAGACGATTCGATCGATCTCGTGACCATGGTCGCCGTCCTGCATCACCTCGACATCGACGATGCCTTGCGTCAGGTCGGGCGGATTCTTGCGCCGGGCGGCCGCGTGCTCATCGTCGGGCTTTCTCCACCGACCAGCGTGCGAGATCTGCTGTGGGATTCGGTCTCCATCGTGACCAACCCCTTCATCGGATTTCTGCACCACCCGTGGCCGAGTCCGGTGACAGCACCGTCGCCACCGTTCCCGGTCAAGGATCCGGTGCTGAGCTTCGACGACATCGGAGACATGGCCGAAAAGTGGCTACCGGGTAAGAAGATGCGACACCGCCTAGGGTTTCGACACACAATCGAGTGGACGAAGCCTGGCGTGTAGTCACACCCACGGTGCTCGGCGTTCCCACCACGGCAGTGTTCTGGACCGGTCGATCTCGACGGTCACGTCTCGGTACCGCTGATCCAATCGAGCTACAGCGGCGCGTAATTGGTGGGCGTGGCGTCCATGGCGTCGCATGAGTCGCTCCAGTCCATCGCGAGGTCCTTCGCCGCCGAAGTGCCCGTCGCATGCCGGACAGCCAGTCAATCCGGTCGATAGCGGGACCCGATTGTCACGTGCAGACCGACTTTTCCCGCTGACCTGTTTCTCGACGGACTCGACTCGCTGACGCCACTGCGTCAAGTATTGGAGTGCCCAACCATCAGTTCGCGCGGCACGCGGCCTGTGGGTGTTCATCGGACAAACGCGGGCATTGCCCTCTCGTGCAGAATTGTCATCATAAGCGCCATGTCGGAGGCGGGCCGGTGAGTTTTTCGGATTGGTGCAGCGAACGATACCGCAGAATCTATACGTCGAGAAGTGGCAGAGGTCAGGCGGATTTTCCTTGCTTTCGATCCTCCCGTTCACGGATTGCCGTCGGTGAGTACGTGAGTGACAGGAAGAAGCACAATCCGACTACCACTGCGGTAGGAGCGCCTGCGTTCGCGATCTGCCTCGACAGTGCGAAAATTGCGAAGATGGTCGCGCCCGCGGTAGCGGCGCTGAGGATGGCGAATACAACGACTTTGCGGGCTGATCGAGCGGTGAGAGCATGTTCGCCATCGATGACCTTCAATGCCCACGTACCGCCGACATAAGTCGCGCAGCCGACTATTCCGCCCAGAACTGCTCCGATCAGTAGCGCGTACACAACGGTGCCGCCATCGGCGACGACACTGGCTGACCGGAACAGCGACCAGCATGCGTAGACGACCCCACCGACTATCGGCCAACAGACAGCCGATGTGGTCCACGATGGTCTAGCCAAACGAGTCAGCTCCTCTCCGTGAGATCGCCTATGGGCGTCGCTCGGCCGGCTCGATCGATCCACATCGCGACACCTTCGACGAGGTGAGGGGCCATGAATCCACCCTCGTCACCCCACGGCCAGGCTGTGTGGGCTTCGGCGACTTGCAGTTGAACCAGATCTGCCATCGATACCAGCACCCTCTCGACACCGTCGTCCACCTGCGCGCCGGTTCCGTTGCCGCCGAGCCCATCCGGATTTCGCCCCTCCACGGTGACGGCGCTTTCGAGCCACACCGCGCCGCCGTCCGGGTCGTACATGGCCGCCCAATCGATATGTTCGATGCGAGAGCCGTATTGACGCACATGCAGGTCGTGGCCGAGTCGACCGAGCGCGGTCAACCACGGTGCTGGCAACGTGGACGACCCGACCTCGACCCCGTGCTCCGGCGTCCAACTACCGGTCAAAACGCATTCACGGTGCTCGAACAACAGGCGGTGCATCGTCCGAGTATGCCAGCATGTTCCCCCGCTGAAAGGTTGATTCTTTGAAGGCGTAGAACAGTCATGGAGCGGGGAGCGGACGCTGAGGAAAGGACGCGTCGAATGTGGGATCTACACAGCCGGGGCGTGCTTCAGTTGCCGTCGGGCAGCCTCGTTCGTGGACGTGCTTTGCGTGTTCCGATGCTTGACGGTCCGTTGCCGGACTTCGGGATCTACCTGCAGGGCAAGGATCCGGGCGAGTTCGCGTGGGACAGTCGATGGGTTCGTTGGCCCGACTTCCGGCTGCCGTCCGACTCGAATGAGCTCGAGGTCGGACTACGAGAAGTATTGCGCCGCTGTGCAACCGAGAGAGTCGAGATTGCGTGTACCGGCGGTGAGGGGCGAACGGGCACCGCACTGGCCTGCCTGGTTGCGCTGGACGGTTTGCCGGGAAGTGCTGCAATCGACTATGTCCGGAGCAATTACTCGCACCGCGCTATCGAAACGCCCTGGCAGAAGCGCTATGCGAGGACATTCGTGAAACCGAGCTCTCTGCTCTGAGCAGAATCTGCGACCCATCACGGACGGGAGGCCTAGGCTCCGATCATGGGCCAGGTCATACGAATCGATGAGCGTCGAGCAGCGCGCGCGGTAGAACCCCTGTGGCGCGAGGTGGTCGGCAGACGACTACGCGAGCGCAGACACGCCCGCGGAGATACCCTCGCCGACACCGCTGCGCGCGCAGGCATTGCGCCGCAGTACTTGTCGGAGCTCGAACGCGGCCGCAAGGATCCGTCGAGCGAGATCCTCGCGGCCGTCGTCGGCGCATTGGGCACGTCGATGGCCGAAATCTCACGCCTTGCGCATCACGACCTCTCGCGCGGCGATGCGACGTTGATGGCCGCTTGACGCCCCTCGAGAACCTGATCGACGACGCCGTATTCGAGAGCAGCCGGTGCCGTCAACACCAGATCTCGGTCGGTGTCGTGTCGAAGCGTGTCCACGTCGCGTCCGGTGTGTGCCGCCAGAATTGCCTCCATCTCGGCTCGCACTCGGACGACTTCGTCAGCGGCCAGAATGAGGTCCGGGATGGTGCCGCGGCCTTGTGCGGCAGGCTGATGCAACACCACCCGGCTGTGGGTGAGCGCAGAGCGTCGCCCCGGTGCTCCCGCTGCGAGCAGCACAGCGCCTGCCGCGACGGCCTGCCCCACACATGTTGTGGCAATAGGTGATCCGATGAATTGCATCGTGTCGTAGATCGCGAGCATGGCGGCGGTGTCGCCGCCCTCGCAGTTGATGTACATCGAGATTTCCTGGTCGGGGGAATCGGCCTCCAGATGCAAAAGCTGCGCGATCATCGCATTCGCGACCCCTGCGTCGATACCGGTACCGAGATAGACGATGCGCTCACTGAGCAGATGCGAATAGACGTCGACGACGCGTTCGCCCCGCGAATCTCGGGTGATGACATTGGGAATGGTGTACGTGCTCATCGGGCCAACTCCATTCCGAACGACGCCCGTCGCGCGGGCATGACCTGATCGAACGAGTCGACGATCGCGTCGACGAACCCGTATTGGCGGGCTGCTTCCGCGGTGAACCAACGGTCGTGCAGAGAGTCGTCGAAGATCTGCTCGCGTGTCTGCCCGGTGTCGTCGGCAATGAGCCCGAGCACCGTATCTCGGGTATGACGCAGATCGTTGGCCTGTACTTCCACTTCGACGGCCGATCCACCGATCCCGGCCGATCCCTGATGCATCAGTATTCGCGAATGCGGCAGGGCATACCGCTTGCCGCGCGTACCGGAGGACAACAGGAATTGACCGGCGCTGCAGGCCAACCCGAGTGCAAGCGTCGACACGTCGCACGGCACCAGCCGCATCACATCGCGGATGGCGAGCATCGCGGGAACCGATCCGCCGGGGGAGTGAATCCACAGGGCGATGTCGGCCGAGGAGTTGTCGGCGGCCAATGTCAACAAATGGGTGGTGAGGACCGTGCCGTTGTCGTCGTCGAGGGGGCCGTCGAGCACCAGGACTCGATGACGCAGGAGTTGGTTGCGGAGTTCGGGTGGGAACATTCGTGGCGTTTCGCTCATGGTTCGAGTGTGAGTCCCAATTCGATTGCATGCCAATGGTTCTGCTGTAGGCAGCGGGTCTGCTCACAGCTTCGCGGGTGCCGGATGGACAATGGAGAGATGACTGCACTCGAGTTCTCCGAATCCGTCGTCGTCGATGCGTCGGTCGACGACGTGTACGCCGTTGTCTCCGACATCACCCGAACGGGAGAGTGGAGCCCGATCTGCCAGGAGTGCTGGTGGAACGAGGCCGACGGCGGTGGCGTCGGATCGACGTTCACCGGCCGCAACGTGGTGCCGGGTCGCACGTGGGAGACCGTGTCGACGGTCGCCGCAGCCGAACCCGGTCGCGAGTTCGCGTGGGTGGTGGGCGACAACTTCGTTCGCTGGGGCTACACCCTCGAAACCGTCGATGGCGGAACACGACTGACCGAGAACTGGAACTTCCTGCCCGACGGCATTGCCTTCTTCCACAGCAAGTTCGGTGACGACGCGCAGAAGGAAATCGACACTCGTAGCCAGGCGGCACTCGACGGCATCCCTCGCACCCTGGCCGCAATCAAGCGAATCGTGGAAGCAGAAGCCTGATTACTGTCGGCCAGGTGCGCTGGCTGTCCACTGTTCGAGGCCGACGACGGAATCCCGCCTCTCGACGCGAATTGTGGACACTGAGCGCACCTGTGACCGATAGCCTGTCCGCATGGCAGCGACGGCTCTGCGGATGTCCACGGTTCTCGAATCACGAGGCCCGGCAGCGGCCATTGTGCTCACTGACGAGCAGGTCGCGTCCTTCGGTTCCACCAAAACGCCGCCAGTTCGGTTCACGATCGGTGGTCGGACGGTGCGTGGGCGCATCGGCCGAATGGGTGGCGAAAATCTGCTCGGGCTCAACAAGAGCGTTCGCGCCACACTCGGCGTCGAGGCCGGCGACACCGTCGACGTGACCATCGAGCTGGACGACCAACCGCAGGTGATCGAGGTTCCGCCGGAGCTGGCGACAGCCTTGGACGCGGATCCGACTCTCCGAGCAGCGTTCGATGCGCTGGCACCGTCGACGCGAAAGGAACACGCAAGGTCCGTCGCCGACGCGAAACGCGACGACACTCGCGAGCGGCGCGTCACGGCAATCGTCCAGTCCCTCCGGCCCTGAGTGCTGCCGGCCCTGGGACATCGCAAACGCGTGCGCATTCGCCAGGTGCGCGCGATCCCGCTAGCGACCTGGTGACCAATTCGCGAGCGTCTCGCGGACGCGCGCGCGTTTGCGATGGCCGTCGGGGCTCACACCACCGCAGCAGGCGTGCTCGACGCGACGGTCGGCGTCGGGGTGTTCTCCGACGACAGGCGAGTGAGGATCTTGACCGCCGAGGTGATGTCGGACAGTGACCGGGTGAACGGAATGCGCTGACGATCGTCGAAGGCGTACCCCGTTCCGAATCTCAGTCCCGGTGCCAGCAGCAGTCCCTGCGACTGGGCGTCGGCGACGAGATGGCTGGATCGGATGCCGTCGGGTAGGGAACACCACAGTGCCAGACCGCCGTCGGGAACGCGAAAGCGCCAGCCCGGCAGATGATCACGTATCAGTGCGACGGTGTGATCGCGGGCCGTTCTCGACGCCTCCGCACGGACTCGTCGCACCTCGTCGTACTTACCCAACAACTCGACTGCCGCCAGTTGATCGATGATCGAGACCGAAAGTTGGCGTCGCGCATAGGTTGCGGCGACCCTCGCCAACAGGCCGGCTTCGGCGCGAACCCACCCGACCCGCAGCCCGCCCCACACCGTCTTGCTCGTGGACCCGACGGTCACCGTCGCCACGTCCGGAGTGGCGGCTCCGAAGGGCTCGATATCCGGTGAACCGTCGAGAGACAGATCGGCCGCTACCTCGTCGACGATGGTCAGTACGCCGTGGCGGTGCATGGTGGCGGACAGCTGTCGGCGGGTGCTCAGGGGGAGTCGCGCACCCGACGGATTGGAGAAGTCGGGCATGAAGTACGCCAACGTCGGTGCACTCTGCCGCGCGGACCTGTCTGCGGCAGCCACGAACTCGTCGGTGTTGTCGGGATCGATGGGCACCGGGATGCAACGACCGCCGAGGGAGTGGACGAGTTCGACGACACCCGGATACGTCGGGTGCTCCACCAATACGCGGGCCCCGGGCTCGGTGAACGTCGCCAACACAGCGTGGATGGCGTCGGTGGCACCGGAGGTGACGAGGATGTTGTCGGCGGTGGTCGGCACTCCCCGCCCTCGGTAGTACGCGGCGATGGACTCTCGGAGCTCGAACAGACCGGACGGAGCGTACCCGCCCAAGTTGAAACGGTCTCGAATCGTCTCTGCCGCAACACCGTACGCGTCGGACAACAGCGGCGATGCCGACGGGGAGGCGTTGACGAATTCCAGATTTGCAGTCTCTCGGTCGCCGGCCAGTGAACCCCACGACGGCAAAGACCCCGTCGGCGAGACGTAGGTACCCGAACCTCGCTGGGCGCTGATCCACCCACCCTCGCGCAGATGCCGGTACGCCGATGCGACTGTCACCCGACTGACGTCCAAGCTGATCGACAACGCCCGCTCGGCAGGCAGACGCGTCTGCGCCGACACCTCACCGTTCTCGATCAGTCGCCGCAACTCGTCGGCGATCTCGAGGTAGAGCGGACCACCGGATCGGTTTCGCAACGTCGATGGGTCGATCCGTGCGGCCAGGTCCGGGGCCGTGATGGCGGAGGCGTCGAACGAGTCCATGCATGCCACTCTCGCACACTGGACTGCACTATTTGGAGTGAAAGCAGTCCATTGTGGTCATATGATCGCAATTGGAGCTGTATTGGTCCTGTCCATGGTGGGCGCAGGGTGGACTGTGGTCGCTCTGCACGAGGGCGGAAGAAGCGGGCCTGCCGGGCCGCCGCGGAGTCGTGTTCAGTCGGACTGACGCGGCCGTGTCTCAGCAAACGCGCGCGCATTCGTCACACGCGTTCGATTTCGCATCCGATTCGGGCCTAGATCGCGCGCACCTGGCAAACGCGCGCGCATTTGCCAGGTCAGGGGTGCGGGAGCGGGGCGGGGGCGAGATCGGCGTACTGGGCGAGGGCGAGCTGTGGACGTCGAGGTCAGTTGTCGGCGGTGATCGAATCGACGAACGGGGTCAGTAGCAGCGCCAGATCATCGGCTGCTGCAGCGATGTCCTCGGGCGGTTCGGGGATGTAGCTCAGGGCCAATCGGACGATGGCTTTGCTGACCACGTCGGCGTGCCGTGGGCTCGCGCCCACCCATCCGCGCTGGAATGTCTCGGACAGACGCTCACCCGCCCGCTCGATGAGCACTTCGCTGTCGGTGGTGATCAATCGCAGAAGATCTTCCGGTGCGTCGCCGCTGTGCAGCGACCGGACGAGCGGATCAAGGCCGCTCAGCTCGAAGAACGACGAGAAGCCCTGCCGCAGAGCGGCTGACGCGTCATTCTCGTGCTGATACAGAGCCGTTTCGCACATGGCCACGAAGAGGTCCGTCAATCTGATGGCGTACCCCTGCGCGACGCCGCGCCGTGAACCGAACTCGTTGTACAGGCTCTGCCTGCTCAGTCCTGCCGCCTTGGCGATGTGGCTCATCGTGACGTTGCGCCAGTTGCGCTCGTTCAGTAGCTCTCGCAACGCGTCGAGCGCGGTATCGCGCGCGAGAGTGGACGCGGCTTCACGGTATCGACCGGGGGTCGACGTCTGTTCGGCTGCGGGCATGAACACGACTCTATCGAACGACCGCATGAGGTTGATCCAGCCAATCTTCTCCGATGAGTTCCCGATCGATGGGGTCTGCGCTCGCGATGAGGGATCTGATCTGTCGGATGTCCTTGGGGTAGCCGACGCCGATGGCCCCGACGAGCGTGTCCCCGCGCAGCGCACAGGCGGTGAAGCGGCGATCCTCGATGGAGCCGCGAACCACGACGTACTCGTCCTCGGCACCGGTCCATCCCGCGAACTGCAGGTTGAGCCCGTGCTGAGTGGACCAGCCCCACGGCACGTCGAGAGTGCCGACATCGAGACCGAGCATGGACCGTGCCGCCCTGGTCGCCTGATCGACGGCACCGTTCCAGTGCTCACTCCGATAGGTGCCGCCGAGAATCGTGTTGGGAACCTCTGCCACGTCGCCCGCCGCGTAGATGCTGGGCGCGGATGTCCGCATCGCCGCGTCGACCAGGATTCCCGACGCGGTCTCGAGGCCCATGTCCGCGCCGAGCTCGACGTTGGGCACCGAACCGGCCGACACCAGGACGGTGCCGGCCGACCATGAGCGTCCGTCCTGAGCGGCGGCACGGAGGGTGCCGTCGTCCTGCTTGTCGAGGCTCGTCACGGTGACGTCGGTGTGCATCGTTATACCGTTGTCCGCGTGGAGGTCTCGGTACATCTGCGATATCTCCGGCGGAGCGATCCGGCTCAGCGGAGCCGATGCCGCTTCGAGCACCGTCACCTCGGCACCGAGCGACCGGGCTGCTGCCGCCGCCTCACACCCGATCAATCCGCCGCCGATCACCAACAGCGATTTGGTGCGGAGGATGTCGGCATGCAGCGGTGCGACATCGGCGGCGCTGCGAAGCGTGAACACGTGACCCGGGAAATCGAGTTGCCGAGCACGAGAACCCGTTGCCAACAGCACGGCGTCGTACGGGATCGGATCGCCCTCGTCGAGCTCGACGGCCGAGTCGGTGACGGCGACGGCGGTGACGCCCGTGCGGACGTCCACGCCCTCGATGGCTGCACCCAACCGGACCTGATCGACCGACTTGGTGCCCATCAGCAGCTCCTTGGACACCGCCGGACGACGGTAGGTGGACTCCTGCTCGCTCCCGATCAGCGTGATGGAACCCGTGAAACCCTCGGCCCGTAGCACTTTGGCGGCGGTGTACCCGGTGGCACCGGTGCCGACGATCACGACCTCGGCGGGTTGCCCAGTAGTCACCCGCGCTCTACCTCGACCATCTCGAAATCGGCCTTGGCCGCGCCGCAGTCGGGGCACGACCAGTCGTCGGGAATGTCGTCCCAGCGCGTGCCCGGCTCGATGCCGTCCTCGGGCCAGCCCAGTTCCTCGTCGTACTCGAATCCACACTGAACACAGCGGTAGAGCTTCATGCCTGACTCCTGAAGTCGATTTTCTCGCGCACTCCGCAATCGGGGCACGGCCATTCGTCGGGCACGTCCGCCCACGGTGTTCCTGCCGGAAAGCCCTCTCGCGGTGCGCCGTTGGTCTCGTCGTAGACGAACTCGCACACCGGGCACTCGAAGGCGGCCATCACTTCGCTCCGTGCGCGGCGAGGATCTTCTCCCGCTTGGACGGCGCAATGTTGACCTTCGTGATGTCACCGTCGTAGTGGTCGAGAACGCGGTGGTCCATCACCTTTCGCCACACCGGTGGGAAGTAGGCCAGCGAGATCATGCTCGCGTAGCCGCTCGGCAGATTGGGTGCCCCGTCCATGCTGCGCAGAGTCTGGTAGCGGCGGGTGGGATTTGCATGGTGGTCGCTGTGGCGCTGAAGGTGGTACAGGAAGATGTTGGTCACGATGTGATCGGAGTTCCAGCTGTGCTCGGGAGTGCAGCGCTCGTAGCGGCCGTTCTCCTTCTTCTGACGCTGCAGGCCGTAGTGCTCGAGGTAGTTCACCGTCTCCAGCAACGAGAATCCGTAGATGGCCTGAATCACGAGGAACGGCAACACGATCGGACCGAACACCGCGATCAGAACCCCGTACAGGACCACCGACATCAGCCATGCGTTGAGCACGTCGTTCTGAATGCTCCACGTGCTCTTGCCCAGTCGCTCCATGCGGGTCTTCTCCAGCTCCCAGGACGACTTCAGGCTGCCCCACACGCTTCGAGGCAGGAAGGCCCAGAAGCTCTCGCCGAACTTCGAGCTCGCCGGATCCTCGGGAGTGGCGACGCGAACGTGGTGGCCGCGATTGTGCTCGATGTAGAAGTGGCCGTAGAACGTCTGTGCCAGAGTGATTTTCGACAACCAACGCTCGAGGCTGTCCTTCTTGTGGCCGAGCTCGTGTGCGGTGTTGATGCCGACGCCGCCCATCACGCCGATGCTGATGGCCAGGCCGATCTTCGAGATGAGGCCGAGCCCGCCGTCGATGCCGAGCCACGACAGGTTGTTCGCCGACCACAGGTAGCAGGCGAACACCAGGCTGGCGAGTTGGAACGGAATGTAGGCGTAGGTGCAGTAGCGGTAGTACTTGTCCTCCTCCAGCGCCTTCATCACCTCGTCGGGTGGGTTGTCACCGTCGGGACCGAAGAAGCGATCGAGGATCGGGAGCAGTCCGTAGACCAGCAGCGCGCCGATCCACCACCAGACCGGCGACACAGCGGTCCAGCCGAGCTGGTTGAAGGCCCACACCAGGCCGGTGGCCAGGAAGACCGCCGTGGGTGGGATCAAACCCATCAGCCAGAGGTATCGCTTTCGGTCGTGCCACTCGGCGACCGGCGCCTGCGCCTGATCGTCGACATTCGATGCGGTCATCGTCACTCCTCGTGTAAGGCCGATCACTGTGGATTGGACAATACACGGAATTTGTCAGCTCGATGGACAAATTGGCTGATTTGTACAAAAGCACGTCGTGTCGCGGTGAGGGGGCGTCGTTTGTACTCTCAGCCGGAAGCGAAAGGGATCCGCACCCAAAATGAGCCTCGACCACGACCACCCGGACGGTGAACGCCGCAGCTCTCGCGGTCGAACCGGTCGACGCATGCTTGCGGGCTTCGGACTGCTGATCGTCGTGGCGCTCGGTCTCGGTGCGTGGCTCGCATACACCGTCAATGCCGCATACACGTATCTCGATCAGGCCCGCGAGCATGCCCAGGCAGCAAAAGCTGCACTGCTGACCGGGGATACGCAGAAGGCCGAAACTTCCGTGTCCGACGCGGTGCGCACCTCGACCCAGGCGAAGGACGCCACCGATTCGTTGATCTGGACGGCGGCCGCCGCGATTCCGTACGTGGGTCAACCGCTGGACGTCGTCTCGCAGATCACCGACGTCGTCAACGGGCTGAGCGTGGATGTGTTGACACCTTCGGTTGAGGTGGGCACCACCCTCGATCCGAGTCGGCTGCGTGGGCCCGACGGTTCCATCGACATCGCCGCCCTGCGCGACGCCTCGCCTGCGTTGTCTCGGGCGGCGGCTGCAGCGGAGGTACTCGATGCCCAGGCCGAGGCAATCGAGGAACCGACATTCGTCGATCGGGTCGGCGAGGCGCGAACTCGATTGCAGGATCAGACTCACGAGCTGACGTCCCTGTTGACGAACACGAACATCGCGGCGAGGGTGCTTCCGGCGATGCTCGGTGCGGACGGCCCGCGCAATTACTTCCTGGCCTTCCAGACACTGTCGGAATCCCGCGGAACAGGTGGATTGATAGGCGGATTCGGCATCGTGCGCGCCGTGGGCGGGAAGGTCGCGGTCGACTCGCTGGCCAGCAATGCCGAGCTTCGGATTCCGTACGACCCCATCGATCTCGGCCCCGACTTCTTCGACTTCTACGAGAGCCGCTTTGCGCCCACCCAGAACTGGCAGAACAGCAACGTCAGTCCGCACTTTCCGTACGCGGGTCGGATCTGGCAGTCGATGTGGGAGCAGGAAACAGGCGAGCGTCTCGACGGCGCGTTGGCCACCGACCCGGTTGCCCTCGGTTACATCCTCGACGCCGTCGGACCCATCACGATGGGCGACGGCGAAGTGATCGACGGATCCAACGTCGTCCGGATCACGCAGTCCGACGCCTACTTCCGCTTCCAGGACGACAATGCCGCACGTAAGGCCTACCTCCAGGACATCGCCGCCCGGGTGGTCGCGAAGATGCAGGGCAACATCGGATCACCGAGCGCGCTGCTCGAAGCACTCGGCAAGGCCACCAGCGAAGGTCACGTCTCCGTGTGGAGCGCGGACCCGGCACTCCAAGCGATCCTCGGTCCGACCGAGATCGGCCACGAAGTTCCCGACAGCCCCGACCCGTACGCCGCGTTGGTGGTGAACAACGGTGCGGGCGGCAAGCTCGACTACTACCTGCAGCGCAAGGTCACCTACTCCGCGCAGTCCTGCGACGGCCCGACGCGCACCACCCGCGTCGTCGCCGAGATCACCAACAACGCTCCGCTGCAGGACTACACCACCTACATCGCCGGCAGGCAGAACGAATCCACCCGATACGACGGACCTCCGGGAACCAACCGATCGGTGGTGGCTCTGTACGCAACTCAAGGCGCAACGTTGACCGACGCCACGATCAACGGAACTCCACTGTTTCTGCTGACCGCTGCCGAGCGGGGCCACCCGGTGTTCTACGTGCCGGTCGTCATCGAACCGGGACAGACCACGACCATCGAGTACAACCTCGTCGAACCGACAGTCGCCGGCGAAGCGCACGCACCGGTTCAGCCGCAATCGGCGCCGGCACCGACGGAAGTGGACTTCCCGGACTGCTCGTGATCGCCGGTAGGGCAGAATCCCCGGCGTGCGAAGAACTCGACTGTGGATCGCCGGGGCACTCGGGGTGGCTCTGGTCGCCGCGCTCGTGGCAGGACCACTGAAGAAGCCGGCGCTGACGGTCCGCAACGCACACTGCTTCGGGTGGAGCGTCAACGACACCGGCCCACGATTGGTGACGCTGGGCGACTCGATGGCGCAAGGCAATTCACGCGTCGACTGGGGGATTCACGGCAACACGTCGTGGTACTCGTATCTCGTGTGCGGAGACGATGCTCGCGCAGCCGACGGTGGCAATCTGGGAATCAACGGCGCGACGACGACGCAGATCCTCGCCCGAACCGACGACGCACTGGCAGCGAACCCGGACATCCTCGTCGTCAACGGCGGCACGAACGACCTGGCCCGGTCGGTTCCGCTACCCCGGATCATCGACAACCTACGCACGATCCTGGACCGGGCACGCGACGTCGACACGGTCGTGATCGCCACGGTGCCGTCGTCCCGCAAGGTCAGCGCCGACGACCTCAACGACGAAATTCGAGCCCTGGCTGCCGAGCGCGGCATACCCGTCGCCGAATTCGCGCCGCTGCTCGACCGGCCCGGAGCCACCTTCGACGGGGTGCACCCCACCGCGAGTACGGCTGCAGCCATGGCGGCAGCGGTGGTTGCGGCAGTCGGCCGAGCGCTGCCGCGGACGTGAGCGTTCAGAAGCGTGCTGCAAGCGCGGGATTCCGCCGATGAGAGTCGGTACTGAACGCTGAGTTGCGGGCTGCCTGTGGATAACCCCGAACTATCCACAGGTTTCGAAAACAGCACTGGCGCAGGCGTCGTCGATCGTTCACCGTATCGGCATGGGGGTACACACAGCGGTCGACCTGATGGCTCGGGGGATGAGCCGCAGCACCATCTCTCGCAGAACTGCGTCCGGGCAGCTGATTCGAGTGCTGCCCGGAATCTACGCGACGAACAAACCCGAGTACATCGACCTGTGCACAGCGGTTGTTCTGTGGAAGCCCGGCGCTGTGCTCAGTCATCTGACCGCTGCGTGGGTGTGGGGGTTGATCGACGAGGAGCCGACGCAGGTCACGGCGACAGTGCCGCCCTCGACCCGGCAGCACGCGCCGGAGTGGGTGAAGATCCATCGACGACGCGTCCCCGAGGCGGACCGGTGCCGAGGTCTTCCGGTGGTGACGTTGGCCCAGGTGTTCGTCGACGTGGCGGCCACCCTGACGGGTGAGGAGTTGGAGCGGTTCTTCGACACGGCAATCGCGCGGCCGGCTCTGCGACGTCGAATCGCGACCGAATGCGAACGATCTCGAGGGATGCACGGCATGAAGGCAGTACGGAGACAACTGCGTCTGTGCTGCCTCGGCACCCGATCCGAGGCCGAGCGAGTAGTGGCTCGGGCACTGTCCGCTCGACAGTTCTTCATGGAGATCAATGCGCGGGTAGGTCCGTATTTCGGCGACCTCGTGGACTTCCGGGCACGGGTGATCGTCGAAATCGACGGACGCGAGTTCCATACGTCGAGCCGAGTGTTCGACGGCGATCGTCGACGCCAGAACCGGCTGGTACTTCAGGGGTGGCTGGTTCTGCGCTACTCCGCTGTACAGGCGTTGGGGGAGACGCGACGCGTGGTCGACGAGATCATCGAGGTGGTCCGGCGTCGTCGACGTTCGATCGATGCAGTCGGCCGAGCGCTGCCGCGGACGTGAGCGTTCAGAACCGTGCGCCGAACGCGGGATTCCGCCGCTGAGCGTCGGTAGTGAACGCTGAGGTGCGTGATCAGAGGCGGCCCTGGTGGATCGCAACAACGACGAGGGCGATCACAGCAATCGTGAGGATTGCTAAGAGCGCCAAATGAATTGGATCAGTGGAACCTGGCGGTCGAACCCCGTTCGAACCCCTTTTCTGGAGCATGTCACAGACTGTAGGTCACTTTATCGGATTGTGCACAGTAAGAGTGGTACAACCGAAAACCACTCCTCCGCGAGCTCGCACATATGTTCGATAGCGAGTAGTGTCGAGTACGGCGGAGCTGGGAGGGAAGCCCGGCTCCGCCGCCCGATCCATGCCCCGCAGGCAAGTTCTCGAGTTCGCAGACCGGGTGATTCGTCTGTGGTTGACTTGGCCCTCCAGGTCGGGATACCAGGAAAGCTCTGCAAGGTGAACGGTCTTCGTCAGTGGTGGTCGCTTCCCGTCGACTACGGGTGGAACGTTGCATATGCGCGTTCGCAACGAGGATTGGACATCACCAGGGTTCTCATCGGAATCCTGTGTTGGCTCTACGCCGGTGCCGCGGCGATCGCTCTGAGCATTCCGGGATTCGCCGACAGCAGCCTCGCGCGCTGGCCCCTGTGGTTCACCGTCGTCACGACGGTCCCGGTGGGGTTGATCTGGTTGATCGGCGGCTGGCCGAGCTGGCGCGTGTCGATCGCGTTCGTGCTGTACGCCGACATCGTGCTCGCGGCTGTCCTGCTCACCACCGATGGACCGTCCGCGGTACTGCCCATCGCAGCCCTGTTCACGGTCATGGGCGCTTATGTCGCGGGGTTTCACGGTCCCAAGCTGTTCGCGTTCCATCACGGCTTCGCATTCGTCACCGCCGTCACCCTCTACGTCTCGGCAATGGTGAACGACCCGGCGGAGCGTCTACAGACCAGTCTCTACTTCGTCATGCTGATCCTGGTGATGTTCGCGGGACCGTTGATCGGGCATTCCTTCCTCATGCTGTTGCGCCGGGACGCCACCGGCGCGTTCTACGATCCGCTCACCGGCCTGCGCAACCGTCGGGGATTCGATGCGGCGATCGGCAACCTGGAATCTCGATCCGGTGCGAACATGTCGCTGGTCGCCGTGGTCGTCGACATCGACAACTTCAAGGCGGTCAACGACAGATACGGCCACGAGCACGGAGACGCGGTCATCCGGACCACCGCGAATCGCATCCTCGAGGTCTTCCCGGCACCGGCAGTCACGGTTCGGCTGGGCGGCGAAGAATTCGCGGCCGTGTGTGTCGACGGCCTCGATGCGGTGGTCGAACAATCCGAGCGATTACGAAATCGTCTGTGCGACGGGACCGACCGAGCACCGTTGACCGCGTCGTTGGGCATTGCCCGTGCCGTGGTCGAGATGGGGGACATCGAGTCCGCTGTCAACGAACTGCTGGGCCGCGCCGACGAGGCGATGTATCACGCGAAGAGGCTCGGCGGCGACCGCGTCGCCCTCTACGGAGGCGATTCGCTGTCGAGCCGTGACGTGGACGAATTGCAGTGACGACGCCGAGCCGAGGTCCGTGTCGGAACCCGGCTCGACGCCGTCGATCGTGCTGTGAACGAACTGCTACGCCACCTCGGCCGCGAGCGCGGACTGCGTTCCGACGTCGAACACCGGGTTGGTCAGGTGCACATCGAGGCTGTTTCCTGGGCCTGCGATGATGCCGTTGAGCACCGAGGTGAACGCGCCGCAATTCTGGAACTGCGGAATGGTGTAGGTGCCCTTCACGTGGGCATCGGCCTGATTGTTCTGGATCAGATCGATCGCGTCGAGCGAACCGGTGAGTTCGGCCGTGGTCTCCGCGGTGACGCAGTTGCTACCCGCGGGAATGAGATCGACCGACGCCGACCCCGCGGACCCGGTGTCGATACCCAGAGGCTTGACCGAGTCGATACGAATCTTGAAGCTCTGCTGGACGGCGAGATCCAACGTGGGTGCCTCCGCGGGACCGCCCTGGGTGAGGGTGCCCGACACCGGCGTCGGATCGACGATCGAAATGGTGAAGTTCGCCAACGTTGCAGGGCCGAGTTTCAAGTCGGCCGACGCCTGCGGCAGTGCGAGCGTGCCGGTTACCGTCCCGCCGACCAGGTCGACGTCCGTGACGAGGTCGGTGGTGGGGAAGACGACCGGCTGACCGGTCTTGGCGATGATCGTCGTCGTGTCTGCCTGGAACGTGATGGGAAGCGTGTCGGCAGCGTTGGCCGGGGCGGCCACCATCGTCGCCAATGCGACGGACGAGGCCAGTGCCGCCATTGTGACGACAGTCTTGTTGCGGATTTTCACGTGCTCTCCTTCGAGGAAATAGATTGTGGTGGAACGTAATCGGAGGATGTCGATCAGGACAGAGTGAAGGCCGGGTTCGGCTGGACCGACAGGCTGTCGACCGTGCAGTTGCCGGACATGGGCTGGTCGGTCGAGGTGAGGGTGTTGGTCATGTTGTCGAACGAACCGGCGAGGGTGGCCGGGCCGCAGTTGTATCCGACGAGTGAGAAGGCCACGTTGGAGACCTCACCGGTGGTGGCACTGGTGGGAGTCAGAGTCCACGGCAGGTCCTTCAGCTGCGGCAGGCCGCACAGGCGGTTGGAACCGCTGATCTTCGCGTCGGTGATCGATGCAGAGGAGCCGTCGGCGCTGGTGCTGCCGGAGAGTGTGATGGAACAGCTCACGGGAACGCCGAACGAGGCGGGCGTGCTCACGACGATCGTGCCGGGTGCGGTGAAGGCGGTTCCGGCCGGAGAGATGGTGGCGGCACCGGCATCGGCGGCACCGACTGTCGCCCCGGTGATGGCAACGGCGGCGAGTACGGCGGCGAGTGTACGAGAGCGGGTCGGCGGGTTGAGCGTCATCGATCGATCCTCCATGTCCAGGACGACTCCGGGAGCCCACGCGGGCGGCCGGTGGTACCGGTGCTCCGGCAACCGGGATGGACGTTAGGTCGGCGAACCATATGTCGGAATTGCTTCGATTCAAGTCTGTGAGTATTCACAATACGGTCGGTATGTTTGTTGTTCGCCGTGGTAACAAAATTAGGCTCCGGTTCCGAAAGTCCACTCCGTCATGGGTTTTCGGCCCGATTTCGAGCCCTGAGGGTTCCGAGCCGCGCGGTCGACTCTGGGAAAGTTCCGTTACCTGAGCGTTATACAAAGTTATCCAAACGAGATAGTTGTGGTGTCTGTCGTGACACCTCCGTCGTCCACTATGGAACCAGCGAGAAGAAACTACGGAATTCAGGTTTGAAGATCAGCCAACCCCCACGTGACGGGGGTCGTTTTTTCGTGTCAAACTGTGGTGTGACGTTCGCGCTGGCCGAAGCAGGATCTGCAGTCGACACGGACACGGGAGAGCTGACGGTGCAACCGTATTTCGCCCCGGTCTGTCGGCTGGACAACGGCGCGCTCGCAGCGATCGAAGTTCAATTGCGAGGCCCCAAGAACGGCCCGCTCGCCTCCGCCGACGCGCTCAAGCGCGCAGCCAGAGCAATGGACGCCAAGCGGGAACTCGACGCCCTCGCGTGGGGAGTGGCTCGGATCAACCAGTCGGTGCGGTTGCCGATGCTCGTCTCCATGGACGTCGACTCCCTTGCTGCACTCGATTCCGCCACCGAGGAACAGTTGCGCCGCGACATCGTGGTCGTCACCGAGGCGGCACTCGTCGACAGTCCGGCCCGCACCCTCGCTGCGATCGACAAGGCCAGGCGTGACGGCAAAGTGGTGGCCGTAGACGACGTCGGTCGTCGGCCGCAGTCGATGACCCTGCTGCCGCTCATCGAACCCGATGTGATCATCCTCGCCGGATCGATGGTCTCCCGGCGTCCCGATCTCGCCACCGCACGTACCGCTCATGCCGTCTCGGCTCAGGTGGAACGAACCGGCGCGGTGGTGGTGGCCAGCGGAGTCGACACTGCTTTGCACCGCACTCGCGCACTCGGACTCGGAGCGACCTACGGGGTGGGTGAGCTGTATCCGGCGGCCGAGACCACCGAGGAGCTCCCCGCGGACGCCGCGGAGGTGATGCCGCCGTTCCCGACCTGGAGCACGCCAGCTGTCGCCGCCGAGTCGCCGTACGCCATCGCGTCCGCAGGAAAGACGGCCACCCGCAGCACCAAGCGTCTACTGGTGGCGATGAGTACGTCTCTCGAGATGCAGGCTGCGGCCGCAGGGCCGGAAACGTTGGTGCTTGGTACTTTTCAGCGAGCAGAGCACTTCACCTCGACCACCCGTGCGCGTTGGGTCTCGATGGCCGAGCAGATCTCGTACGCCGGCGTGTACGGCGTTGGCATGGGCTACGTACAAGAGGGCGGCATCATGCATGCGCCCCTCGACCCGACGGATCCGCTCGTGGAGGAGTGGAACGTGGTGGTGTTGGGTCCGCACTTCTGTGGAGTGCTCGCAGCGATCGATCTGCACCGCGGGGAAATCGACGCCGATCGTGAGTTCGATTACGTGATGTCGTACGACCGCGCCACAGTAGTTCGTTGTGCGCGTGCGATTCTCGCGCGTTTCTGACACAACGACGACCGCGTTGCTGGACGGGATGTTTCGGGCAGCCATGGCAGGGCATACGGCACAGCAGGTAATGAAGTAGTCCGGACTGCAGCATTGCTCAGGCCCCGTGCGTTGAAAAAGCAGCGTACGGGGCTGCCTGAACAGTTACCGCGCGGACGAAGCCTTGTCCACCAACTCCTGCGCGATGTCGCGAAGCTTTCGGTTGGTGCCCTGCGATCGGTCGACGAGCAGCGCGAACGCCGCATCGGCGGTAATGCGATGTATTGCCATCAACATTCCCTTGGCCTGTTCGATCGGTGCTCGTTGCGAGAGTGCCCGTTGAACACCGTCCGGCAGCCCGAAGTCGGTTGCGTTCGCTGCGGTCATGGAGACATTGTTGCGCGACTTGCTCCGACGCAGGTCAGGCCTGAGAAGACACGCCGAAGACCCGTCGAACAGAGCTGTCCACGTTACCGATTTCGTAGTGTTCCGTGATCGCGGTGTTACAGAACCTCGGCGCTGTCAGGCGGCGGGATTGGACAGCGGCCGTCCGATCAGGAACTCGAGTGTGCGGTAGGCGTCGGTCCGCCGTCCGTTACTCGCATTGTCGTGATACGCGGCACCGGCGACGACCACGCCGACCGGAATACGGCCGGATTCGATATCGCTCGCCGTCTGCTCGGCGCAGTTGCGCAACACCGGGCAGTCGGCGCACAAGCGCCATGCCTTCTCTGCGCGTTTGCGTCCGTGCCGAGGAAGTTGTTGCGAGTCGTAGGCATCCATGTCTTCGATGCACGCACCCTTGAGGCGCCAGACCTGGTCATCCGTCATCGTCATGATCCGTTTCGCGTCGTGCCGATCGTTCCAGGACCCATGTTCCCCGTCACGCGGAACTCGAAACACCCAAATGCCTTGCGCCGCCGCAGGCCCGCAGGGTCAGACAGGACGACGAGCGGCGACCCGCGACGCTGCGGCCGCCGCCGCGATGGTCACCAGTGCGCCGAGCACGATGGCAGGGCCTTCACCGGGAGCCAGGACGCCGCTCTGCGCGCCCAATGTCACCGCCGAGACCGGAACACCCAGCTGGGCTGCCGCGAGTATCCCGAGTCGGGTGGGCTGGCCTGTCAGGCGCATCGCGCCGTGCACCGCGATGGCACCGAAGCCCAAGACGAACCCCAGCACGATCATGTTCGGGTGACCGGCGAGGGCACGTAGATCGAGGGATGCACCGAGCCAGACGAAATACAGTGGTCCCAGGAATCCTTCGGTGATGGCGAACAGTTGTTTGGCAAGGCGACGCGGTTCTCCGATGGCGGCAATCGCCAGGCCGAAACCGAAGCCGGCCAGCATCACCGAGGCGTGGGTGTGGGCGGCCAGGGCCGCGAGGCCGAAGAGCAGAACCAGGTTGAGTCGCAGTTCGAGCGCGAGTTTGCGCTGGGCAGACACCCGATGCACGCGGCGGCGCAATCCCGAGATGTCGAAGTGCCGCAGGACGACGAAGATCACCGCGGCAGCGAGCAGAACCGTCGCAGATCCGAATGCGGCCGGACCGGCCCGCTGTGGATCGATCACGAGGGGCAGCGCGACGATGCAGACGGCATCGGCGAGCGCGATCTGCGGCAGGAGGGCCATCAGGCCCGGTGCGGTCATCGTGGTGGACTCGACGATCGGCATGATGACAGCGGCCGAGGACGACGCCATCAACACCGCGTACAGACCGAGATGAGGCGGATCGAAGGCTGCCGAAACGCCCCAACCGAGCGCGGTTGCGAGCAGCCCGACGGCCACCGCCCGCGCAGCGCCGACCCCGAGACCGATGCGCAGTCGCGGATCGCGAATCGGAACCTGACTGCCGGCCACGAACATGACGAGCGCAAAGCCCACCTGCGCCAGGAAGCTCAGCGTCTGCTCGCTCGGGTCGACAACGCCGAAGCCTGTGTAGCCGAGTGCAATTCCGGCGACGAGTTCTCCGATGACGACGGGTATCCGAAGCCCGCGTGGAAGCGCCAGCAGTGGGCCGAACAATCCCACCGCGGCACACAGGGCGAGCGTCTCGAAGGTCATGCGCCCGCGCCGGTGTCAGGCAGAGTTCAGCGTCGGGCGTCGACTCGACGGCAGCGCCGATGCAACGAGATCACGAGGATGCAGCGCCCCCTGCTCGGTCATCATCACCCGCATCCGATACTCGACCACACGCAATTGCGCAGCCAACGGGCTACGCATCAGCGCGAACTCGTAGTCCGTACCGGCGGAGCGAAATTCGGTGTCGAGATCGGTCATGTCATCGTCTCCTCGAACGTGGGTGATTCGTGTCGACGAGTTCAAGGACGACAGCCTCGAGCGTACGACGGCACACGCGGCGTGCAGTCGGCACAAAGGCTCTCTTTTCGAGGACACTCGGCCCTTCTCGTGGTGACCGGCCGCGTCGCCGAAGTTCACATCACGATGACTGCGGCGCCCGCGAACCGGCCGTGCCGCAGATCGCGCAGGGCATCCGGTACTCGCGAAAACGGGTACTCCGTGGTCTGCACCGTCAGGTGGATTCGAGCGCACACCTCGAGGAATGCCCGTGCATTCTCCCTGGTGTTCGCTTCGACACTGCGCACACGCTTTTCGTGGAACAGGTGCCGCTGGTAATCGAGGGCAGGGATATCGGTCATGTGGATACCGGCCAGGACGACGGTTCCGCCCGGCGCGAGTGCCTCGAGCGCTGCGGGGACGATCCCACCGATGGGAGCGAACACGATCGCTGCATCCAGTTGCTGCGGCGGGGCGGCGTAGGTGTCCTGCGCCGAATCGAGACCGAGGGACAGAGCGAACTCGCGCGCAACAGGATCCCTGGTCATCACATGCACCGTGGCACCGGCCGAGCGGGCGAGCTGCGCGACGATATGGGCGCTGCCGCCGAATCCGTAGAGGCCGAGTACGCCGTGTTCGGGGAGCTCGGCAAGCAGCAACGCTCGGTAACCGATGATTCCCGCGCACAACAGGGGCGCGAGCTCGGCAGTGCCGTATCCGTCCGGCAGAGTGAGAGCGTAGTCAACGGGGACAACCGCCCACTGCGCGAAGCCTCCGTCGTGATCCCAACCGGTGTAACGGGATTCGGCGCACAGATTCTCCTTTCCAGCGGTGCAGAACGAGCAGGTCCCACACGTGTGCCGAAGCCACGGAACCCCAACTCGATCTCCGATGCGAAAGGCAGTGCCGCACTCCTCGCCGAGGGCGGCAACTACCCCGACTATCTCGTGTCCGGGGACGACGTGAGGTTCGTGTACCGGAAGATCGCCCTCGACGACGTGTAGATCCGTCCGGCACACCCCGCAGGCCTGCACAGCGATCAACAATTCTCCCGATGTGGGGACGGGACGAGGTTCGTCGCACAGATGCAGCGGAGAGTCGTCGACGGAGCCAGGAACGCTGGTGCGCCAGAGCTTTCCGCGTTCTTCCGTATCGGCGATCGAAGAGTTCATGAGGTGAACACCGCGGCGAGCGAGTCGGCAATCGTTCCGGAGGTGTCGATCACGGTTGCACTCGGCCACGGGCACCGGGTACCGGCCATGGCGTCGTACACGGCCTGCGACGCGTCCGAAGCGCCGCGTGGACGGGTCGCAATACGTTCGAGGGCAATGTGTTCGGGCGTTCGGCATTCGAGTTCGACAAGATCGCTGTGGGTACCGGCGGCCAGTTCGAGCGCTTGCTCGCGGGACTTCTCGTCGTTCCACGAGGCGTCGATGACGACCGAACGGCCCATCCCTACCTGCTCGCGCGCTCGGTGCATCAATTCGGCATAGGTGGATGCTGTCTTCTCGGGGGTGTACAGCCCGTATCCGACTGCCGACGGATGCGGAGACCGTGGATCGAGCCCCGCGCTCTCCTTGCGCACCACATCGCTCGACAACACCACCGCCCCGGTACGTTCCGCGAGTGCGGCCGCCACCGTGCTCTTGCCGGTGCCGGGCAGGCCTCCCACCAACGTGATGGTGATGGAGGACGACGCCAGGTGGTCCAGCGCGAGTCGCATGTGGGCGAGCGCGTCGGTCTGCGAGGCCGGATGACCCTGATGAAAGCGAAGGCAGGCGACTTTGGCGCGAACCGTTGCGCGGTAGGCGATGTAGTGATCGATCAGAGAGCAGGGAGGATTGTCCTCGGTCGCCTCGAGGTACGACGCCACGAAGCGTCGAGCCGCGTCGGGGCGTCCCTGGAATTCGAGATCCATTGCCAGGCAGGCGACGTCGTCGATTCCGTCGAGGAAGCGGAGTCGGTCGTCGAAATCGAGACAGTCCAGTATTCGTGGGCCGTCCGGTAGGCAGAAGATGTCGTCCGAGAGAAGGTCCCCGTGTCCGTCGACTATGCGGCCCCGCGAGATCCGATGATCGAACAGGGCCGCACGACCGGCGACGTAACGCAGTGATCGGTACTCGAGCTCGTCGACGAGTGCGGTGTCGAGGACGCCGAGCGCGAGTGTGTGCAGTTCTCGAATGTTGTTGCGCCATCGCTCGTTCAGAGCGCTCTGTCGTCCCTCGTCGTCGATGCGGGTACTTCGGGGACTGTTCCGATGGGCGATCGCGACAGTCTGCGCGACGAGGTCGACGACGGTGCCGATATCGTCGCCTGCCGCAGCGCGGGTGGACAACCGGGTTGAATCGGGGAGACGTCGCATCTTCAACAGTGGTTCGGCGGGCCCGCCGCCCGGATCGGTGAGCTCGGCGATACCGATATATACATCGGGCGCGAATCGAGAATTGAGTACGAACTCGCGGTCGCATGCGGTCCATCGGGAATCGACGGTACGGAAGTCGAGGAAGTCCGTCTCGATCGGCTTCTTCATCTTGTAGGCGACATCACCGAGTAGAAACACGTAAGCGCTGTGCGTTTCGTGGACCTCTGCGGTGCCGACGACCGCCGGGCCTGTTCGGTCGCAATCAACTACTGCAGGCATGGAACATCCTTCGATGGATTTGGGGGAGAACAAGATCGGCGGCACTACCGCGAAGGATGGTTGCGGTCCTGTAGAAAGTGTTGCCAGTCCCTGTCCCACTGCCGCATTCGTGAACGTTCGCCGGCCCTGGTTGTGAGATAGACAAGACCACCGACGACGACTGCACCGAGGAACCACACGAACACGGCCGTGGCAGTTCCGTTGACGACGGCACCGGCGGCGGTCTCGGGAGCGCGTACGCGGTTTCCGTCCGCATCGCGCCAGATCGGAGTCGTCTCACCGATCTGCACAGCGGACGGCACCTGGGCCGATCCCGACCGGATGGAGCCGTCCGGCGCGCTCCACTGCACGGTCGCGGTACCGCTGGCGGGCACGGCACCGTCCGTCTCGGACCGCTCGGTCCTGACGGAGTCGACCACCCTGGCATCGACTCGAACGTATTCTGCGCGTTGCTGTTGCGCCCGCAACGACAGGTCGCTGTACGTCACCGAACCGATCGTCGCTGCCACGGGAACCAGCAGCAGAAGCACCGCGATCCCGACGGCGAAAGCCGCTCGTTCGATCCTGTCCGGCAGCCGCATCAGTGGATTGGAGATCCACGGACTGTGTCGCCACCACCGGTGCGCGAGTTCCGAGAACATGGCCGTCACCTACTCCCACCCGAAGTGCATTCGTCTCCTACGAGTCTCCGGCGTCGAGCAGTGGATCCGGAAGGGCACAAGGTCCCGATGAGCCGGGGGCTGTCGGCAGTTCGAGGACTCAACGCACCACGAGAATCGGGCAGCCCGACGCATGCACCAGTGACTGGCCGACCGAGCCGGTGAACGGACCAGTCCATGGCCCGTGCCCGCGGCTGCCGACCACGAGGAGGTGTGCGGTGGCCGATGCGAGTCGAAGCTCGTGCTCCGCGGACGCGTCGAGCAGATGCAGATGCACGTCGACCGTGGGATGCATGGACTCAGCAGCGTCGAGGCGTCCGCCCAGCCATTCGAGTGCTCGGATCTGTTCCAGCTCGGCATCGTTCGTGACAGGCCGACGGCGGGGCGATCCGACGTGCAGCGCGGTGAGTGGTACCTCGAGTGCATCGGCGAACCAGAAGGCCGCCTCGATCGCTCTGGTGCAGGAATCGGAGTGATCGACGCCGACGACAACCGGAGAGGTCGGCGTGAGATCCGCGTGCTGGGGACGCCACACCAGGACCGGGCACGACGATTCTTCGACGATGCGAGTTGCGTTGCGGCCGAACAGGACATCTCGGATCGGGCCCGATTCACGACCGCCGATGACGATCAGATCAGCAGTGTGCGACAGCGCGCCGAGAACGGAGGCTATGGGATCGTCCGTCAGAATCGAATCGATTGCGATGCGGGGATCGAGACCGAAGAGTTCACGACGAGCCGATCGGAGAAGGCGTCGACCGTGCAGTCGCTCCAACGACCGGGCCGATTCGCGGGAGGTGAGTGCGTGCACGAGCCGAATGCGCGCGCCGGTGACAGAGGCCAGGCCCGCGGCCCAGGACAGGGCGTCGCGGGATTTCAACGTGCCGTCGAGCGCGACGACGATGTCACCCCAGTTGCTCTTCGCCCAGAAGCCGGGAGCGTCCGGGTCTTCTGTGGGTTGGTGTCGCGGCTCTGCGCTCACCATGACCGGCCTGCCATGGGCGGCAGGGTGCGGCGTATCTCGGCCGAAACGGTCTTCAGATCGTCGTCGATTGCTCGTTCCGCTTGCAGACGGTCGAGTTCGACACGGGCACGATTGGACGTCAGTGGGAACAGGTGGCCGTGGACGCGCGCGGTGGCGTACAGGCGGTCGTAGGTGGTGCGGACTGCGTCGTCGACGACTGCGCGCGTCAGATCGGGGAACCTCGCGGCGAGCATCTCGGCGATCGATGTCAATTCGTCGTGCAGCAGTTGGGTGGTCGGTGGTGCGTCGGTGATGGTCATGAAGATCGGCTACCTCGCGCTCGTGGAGATGGAGTGCTCCTCCCCTGAGCGTTCCCGGCGCGGCTCGTGCGATGTAGGGCCTTTTGTCGACGAGCTCGTTACCGAAGGCCCCTCTGTCCTGTGATGCCGCCTCGTAGCGTCGTCCACGCTGCCCGATGACCCGCACCGCACGAGTTGTACCGACCGAAGGGCCCGCCATGGGAACGAACAGAGTTTTTGCACTCGTCATCGGATGTGTGGTCTCACTCGTCGCCTTCGCAGTGCTCGGCGTCGGTGTACTTCTGTTCTTCGGTTACGTCGCGCAGGACGACGAGGGGCGAATCGGTTTGCCGACCGCACCGTTGACGACGGCCTCGAGCGCACTCGTGTCCGAGGATGTCTCCCTTGTCGATGCGATCGACCCGCAGGTGTCGGACAGGGTTTCGGTCTCGGTCCGAGTCACCTCGTCCGATCCCGCGCGTGAGGTGCTGATCGGGATCGCGCCCACCGAAGATGTTCGTGACTACCTCCGCGGTGTGGCGCACACCGTGGTGACCGATGTCGAGTTCTCTCCCTTTCGGGCTGGATACGACAACGTCGCTGGAAGCGACACCGCTGCTTCGCCGCTGGATCAGCCGTGGTGGTCGACCCGTGCAAGTGGCACGGGGACAACAGAACTGGAGTGGAGGCCGCAGGGCGGCTCGTGGACGATGGTAGTCATGAATGCCGACGGGAGCGCCGGCGTCGACGTGGACGTGAGGGCAGGCGTCCGAGTGCAGTCACTCGGACCGGTGGCTGCTTCCGTACTGGCAGCGTCGGCGATCCTTCTGGTGCTCGGTGTCGGGGCGATCGTCTTCGGTGCGTCCGGGCTCGGCAGGCGGGCGGCTTCCGAGACCGCGGCGGTATCGAAGCCGCTCGACGAACCGGACGCCCTGCTCAGCGCTGCCGAACAGTCTCTATATCCGGTGGTGCTCACAGGCACACGCCCCGAGTCACTGTCCCGGGGGCTGTGGCTCGTGAAATGGATTCTGGCAGTGCCGCACTACATCGTGTTGGTCTTTCTCCTGGCAGGCTTCTTTGTCACGACCTTCGTCGCGGGGTTGGCGATCCTGTTCACCGGGAGGTACCCGCGCGGTTTGTTCGACTTCAATGTGGGAGTTCTCCGCTGGGTGTGGCGTGTGCAGTTCTACTCGTACTCCGCGCTGGGTACCGACCGCTACCCGCCGTTCACGCTGCACCGCACGGACCATCCCGCCGACCTCGTGGTGGACTACCCCGAAAAGCTCTCGCGCGGAAAAGTTCTGGTGAAGTGGTGGCTGCTGGCGATCCCGCACTACCTGGTGCTCTCCCTGCTGGCGGGAGGCTGGTACGCGGGCTTCCGCATAGCGGGTAACGGCGGGGACGCAGGGGCTACGGGCCAGCCGTACATCTTCGGATCCGTTCTCGGCGTGCTCGTCCTCATCGCCGGTATCTCGCTTCTGTTCACCGGGCGCTATCCGCGAGGCCTGTTCGACCTGGTGCTCGGCATCAACCGGTGGGTGTTTCGCGTCGCGGCCTATGCGGCTCTGATGACCGACGAGTACCCGCCGTTCCGGCTCGATCAGGGGCCGGACGAGACCGAATCAGCTCAGAAAGACCGCGTCGACGACGACGTATCCGGCCACCGCGAAGACCAGGTAGGCGAATAGGCGTTGTAGCCGTGCGGTATCGACCCGACTTCCGAAGTGCGCGGCCACGAGGGAGCCGACGATTGCGGTGCCTGCGAAGGCGAGGGTGATCGACCAGTCGATGGTCGTACCACTCAGGTGCGAGAACAGACCCGCGACGGAGTTCGCGACGATGATGACCAGCGAGGTTCCGACAGCGACCGACATCTCTATGCCGAGCATCAGCACCAGTACCGGAATGATCAGGAAGCCGCCTCCGACGCCGAACAGCCCGGTCATGAATCCGACGGCAAGGCCGGCCGGAACCGAACGTGGTGCGCAGCGTCTCCAGTTGATGCCCGATGTCGATGTCTTGCAGGCTGTTCCGATACCTCCCCGCTCGGCGAGCATCCGCGCTCCTGCGGCAATCATCACGGCGGCGAAACCGAGCAGCAGGACCCTGTCCGGAAGCAACCGTCCGAGTGCACTACCGGCGAACGTCGCGGGAATGCCGGTCGCAGCGAACACGGCCGCCAGCCGCCATTCGACTCGGTGGGCTCTCAGCTTCGGTATCACTCCTACTGCGGAGGCGGTACCGACGACGATCAGCGAGACGGGGATGGCTTCCTCCACGCCGAGGCCGAGGGCGAACACCAATACCGGGACCGCAAGAATCGATCCGCCTCCACCGAGTAGGCCGAGCAGAATTCCGATCACCGCACCGAATCCGAGCGCCAGCGCCAACGTCATCGTGTGTTCACTCCCATGGTTGCTGTTCTCTTTATACCCCAAGGGGGTACTTGACATACCCTAGGGGGTATTGCACACTGTGTCTACCGCCCCGCGAAATTCGCCCGGAGACAGCCAGATGGAGGAAATCATGATCCTCGAGCAGTACTACCTCGAATGCCTTTCCCACGCTTCGTATCTGATCGGTGACGAGAGCACCGGACGCGCGATCGTAGTCGATCCTCGTCGCGACATCGCTGAATACCTGGACGATGCGGCGAAATACGGCCTCACGATCGAGGGTGTCGTCAACACCCACTTTCACGCCGACTTCGTCTCGGGTCACCTCGAATTGGTCGACGCGACCGGCGCGTGGATCGGCTTCGGTGAATCGGCCGAGACCGACTACCCCATTCGGAGACTGCGCAACGGGGAACGTCTGTCCCTCGGCGAGGTCGAACTCGAGATCTTGTCCACTCCGGGTCACACCTGGGAGTCGATCTCGGTCTTGGTTCGCGAGCATCCCGGGGCCACCCCGACTGCCGTGCTCACCGGAGATTCCCTGTTCATCGGCGATGTCGGGCGACCCGATCTCGTCAATCTCGGGGACGGGTCCACCACCGACCTTGCCAGAGCGATGTATCGGACGGTGCACAACACACTGCTGACGCTGCCCGACGAGGTCGTCGTCATGCCCGCCCACGGAGCCGGCTCGTCCTGTGGCAAGAACCTGTCCACCGAGTTGACCTCCACCATCGGCGAGCAGCGGGCGACCAATCCGTCGGTGCAGCCGATGACCGAGGATGCTTTCGTTGCGCTGGTCACCGAGGGTCAACCGGCGGCTCCGTCGTACTTCTCCGCCGACGCCGCGATGAACAAGCAGGTGCACCCGCTGCTGTCACCGAGCCGTACGATTCCTGCGCTGACACCGGAGGAGGTCCGAGGCGAGCTTTCCGCCGGCACCCGAGTGCTCGACGCGCGGAGTGTGGACGACTTCGCGGCCGGCCATCTTCGGGGATCGGTCAACGTGGGTTTCGACGGTCGCTTCGCCGAGACCGGCGGCATGGTCGCGGAGATCGGCGGACGCATCGTTCTCATCGCGTACCCGGGGGACGAGCAGGAAGCTGCGCTGCGGTTGGCCAGGGTCGGCTCGGACAACGCGATCGGCTACCTGGTGGTGGACCGAGACGGAACCTTTCCCTCGGAGCTGACCGAACTGGTCGAGACCGCTCCACGCACCACGGTGGAGCAACTCGACGCCATGCTCGCAGCGGACGAAGTGACACTGGTGGACATCCGTAATCCGGGTGAACGCGACCTCGGCACGATCCCGGGAGCGACACCGATACCGCTGGCGCAGCTGCGAACTCGACTCGAGCACGTTCCGACGGGCAAGCCGATCGTGGTGCACTGTGCAGGCGGTTGGCGTTCGAGTGTGGCCGCATCCTTGCTCCGTGCACAGGGATTCGAGGACGTCTCGGATCTGCTGGGTGGCTACAACGCCTGGGTCGACGCCCACGTTCCGGCCTGACATTTCACCGAATCGTAGAGGAGAGAATCATGTGTTATCCCGTCACCTGCAACACCTGCAACAAGACCGGCTGGGGTGGTTGCGGCAACCATGTCGACGACGTCATGGCCACGGTGTCCGTGGCCGACCGCTGCACCTGCGGTGAGGCATCAGCGTCACCCGTCTCGGAGCGTCCAAGCATGCGGTCGTTGTTCGGTCGCTGAATCACCCTGGGCAGCAGGGACCTTGTGCCCTAGTTCACGCGGTGCGCTGCGGCCAAGCTGGACCGATGATATCGACAACGCGGGTGGCCACCGAACGCACTCGACGCTGGCCGTGGCTCGGCGCAGTCTGCGGAGGTGCATCGATCAACGCGTTCGGTGCCGCGATCGGATTGATGTCGGGTGCAATCGATCCGAGCCCCGATGTACAGGGGACGTTGCCTGTCACGCTCACAGCACTCTCGCTGGTGTTGGTCGTCGGCATACCGATGGGGCTTGCTGCGGCGTCTGCCTTCGCAGGCGGCGGACGGTCGGGCCCGATGGCTCACATCGCCGGCGTGCTCCTCGTGGCCTGGATCGTCGCGCAACCGGTCCTGACCGGTGAGACGAGCTGGTTGCAGGCATCGTTCGGTGTGCTGGGTCTCGCCATCGCTCTCCGCGGATGGCGAATGACGGTTGCCGCGGGCAAGTCCGCGTATCTGTTGTCGGACGACGCATGAGGTTGCTGATCTGTACCGCAGGTCGGCACGGAGCGACCCACAGTCTGGGCCAGGAAATGGGCCGAGTCTTCGAGCACGATGGCGTCGAGGTCGATATGCGGGCACCGGAATCGGTGACCCGCGTGGACGGCTACGACGCGGTGATCATCGGCAGCGCCGTCTACTCCGATCGCTGGGTTCCGGCCGCGAAGGCTCTGGTCGACAGGGTGTCCAGGTCCGACCATCCACCCGTCTGGCTGTTCTCCTGTGGACCGCTGCACTCGAGCGACCGGCCGGTCAACGTCACCTCCGACGCGGCACACGCGGTGTCGGTGTTGCATGCCACCAAACACCGAACGTTTCCCGGAAGGCTCGAGCCCGAGAAACTTTCGGTGGGGGAGCGTCAGATCTTCGAAAACTCCGGAGCAGTCGCAGGAGACTTCCGCGACTGGGTGCTCGTATGCAATTGGGCCCGAGAGATACTCGCCTGTCTCACGGCTGGGACACCGGGCTCGTGACCTTCTGGGACGTGCCTGCACCCAGACGCTGAGCGGACGGACAAACGTGCTCGTGAATCTCTGCCGCCAGTCGCGCCACCGATTCGGTCAAGACCGTATTGGCCTCGATCATGTCCTGAAGCAGGGCGGTGTTCGAAAGTGTATGTACGGCAACCTCACTGCTCACCGAGTCCGCGCGTTTGGCGGAAATCAGCAGAATCGCTCCCTGGAGTCCCGCGATCATCGACAAGAACAGGTTGAGCAGGATGAACGGGTACGGGTCGAATCCGTCGCTCTGGTTGTACATTGCCCACAGCGCCATGGTGCCCAGAAACAGGAACACGAACGGCCACGAGCCCATCCCGTTTCGGACGTAATCCGCCGCTCGCTCACCGGTGGTCAGTGCGTCACCGGTTCGGACCCCGGGGTGTCTTCGCCACAGGTTCATTGCCCGCAGGTGTTCGATCGGGAGTGTGCAGCAGTATCCATGCTGCCCAGTGTTCTCCAGCTCATCGACCAGTGCCAGGGACGAAAGCCCCTGCTCCTCGGGCCTTTCTGCTCCCGACCTGTCGGGTTGGGATACGTCCCGAACCTGCGGTGACTTCCGGCCCTACATGCCGAGTGTCGCAGCGCCGACCATCGACAGTGTGCATTGCTCGATGGTCGAGAACGGCATTGGATTCGAAAGTTGGAGGACATCCACGATGAAAGCTGCTGTTGTCACCGAGTTCGGCGGACCCCTGGTCGTCAAGGACATCCCGATCCCGACACCCGCACCCGAGCAGGTCCTGGTGAAGATGGAGACGTGCGGGGTGTGCCACACCGATATTCATGCAGCGCAGGGGGATTGGCCAGCAAAGCCCACCCTGCCGTTCGTTCCCGGGCATGAAGGCGTCGGCGTGATCGAGGCCGTCGGATCGCAGGTGTCGAAGGATCGAATCGGTGAGCGGGTCGCGATCGCATGGCTCGGTTCGGCGTGCGGCGAATGCGATCACTGCGTGTCGGGCTGGGAGACGCTGTGCGAGAAGCAGCAGAACAGCGGCTACTCGATCGACGGTGCATACGCGGAATACGCTGTGGCACATGCGCGATACGTAGTCCGCGTGCCAGACGGCATCTCCTCGTTCGACGCTGCACCGCTGACCTGTGCAGGCGTGACGACGTACAAGGCAGTCAAGGTCGGCGGCGTCACACCGGCCCAGCGTGTGGCCATCTTCGGCGTCGGTGGACTCGGTCACATGGCGGTGCAGTACGCCAAGATTGCCGGCGGATTCGTCACCGCAGTGGACATCGAGGACGAGAAGCTCGAACTCGCCCGTGAACTCGGTGCCGATCACACCGTCAATTCGGCGACGACCGATCCGGTGGAGGCGATCCAGGATCTCGGCGGTGCCGATGTCGCCATCGTCCTGGCCGTCATCCCCAGCGTCTTCGATCAGGCCTTCCGTTCGCTTCGCCGCGGCGGTCGGCTGGTGTGCGTGTCCATGCCCGCCCACGGCGTGTTCCCGGTCCCGATCTTCGAGACGGTCGTCGGCGGTATCTCGGTACTCGGTTCGATCGTCGGCACCCGAAAGGACCTGCGTGAAGTGTTCGCACTGCACGAGGCCGGGCGAACCACAGTATCTGCCGTGTCGCGCAAGTTGGACGAGGTGAACGAGTGCTTCGACGACCTCATGGGCGGCCGCGTCACCGCTCGGCAGGTCTTCGAGTTCTGATGTCGAGCCGCGATGCTGTTCGGGAACGCCACAGCATCGCTTGCTCGACTTCTTCACGCAATCGACCCCTCGTCTTTCGACGCGGGTACCACGGCAGGAGCCGACATGTCCTACGCCTCGACCAACCCGTTCACCAATCGGACCGTCGCCACATTCCGTGACATCACCGACCATGAGCTCGACAACGCAGTCGCGACGGCTCAGTCGACCTTCTCATCTTGGAAGAACACTCCGTTCGCAGATCGGGCACGCGTGCTGAATCGCGCCGCAGTTCTATTGCGCGACAATGCGCACGACTATGCGCGCCTGCTCACTCTGGAAATGGGAAAGTTGTTCTCGGAGAGCCTCGGTGAGGTCGAACTCTCTGCTTCCATACTCGAGTACTACGCGGACAACGCCGAGTCGTTCCTGGCACCTCGTACGGTTTCCTCGTCCGAGGAGGCAGGTTCTGCAGTAGTCCACAGTGAACCCCTGGGTATCCTGCTCGGCATCCAACCGTGGAACTTCCCGTACTACCAGTTGGCCCGCGTGGCGGCACCCAATCTCATGGCAGGCAACGTGGTCATCGTCAAACACGCATCCATCGTCCCGCAGTCCGCAGCTGCATTCGAGAAATTGTTCGCTGATGCCGGCGCGCCGAAAGGTCTGTACACCAACGTCTATGCGACGAAGGAACAGCTCGCCTCGCTGATCGACGATCCGCGAATTCGTGGCGTCGCGCTGACCGGAAGCGAACAAGCGGGCGCGATCGTCGCAGCACGGGCGGGAAAGAACCTGAAGAAGTCGACGATGGAACTCGGCGGTACGGATGCGCTCATCGTTCTGGCCGACGCGGAGATGGACAAGACCGTCGCGTGGGCGTTGTGGGGACGAATCAACAACGGCGGTCAGTGCTGCGTGGCGTCCAAGCGGATCATCGTCGAGGAAAGTGTGGCCGACGAATTCACCGCGAAGTTCCTCGACGCGATGGCTGGGCTGACTGCAGGAGATCCCCTCCTCGTCACGACCACGTTGCCGCCGATGTCGTCTCAGGCCGCCGCCGACGGGCTTCGCGCACAGGCCAAGATTGCGCGCGATCACGGCGCCATCGTCACCGAGGTCGGCTCGCCGGTTCCCTCGACGGGGGCGTTCGTGCAACCGACGGTGATCACCCAGTTGGACTCGGACAATCCGGCATACGACATGGAATTCTTCGGCCCTGTCGCGTTGATCTTCAGAGCTGTCGACGCCGATGACGCTGTCCGCATCGCCAACGACTCCAGCTATGGGCTCGGTGGTTCCATTTTCACCGCCGATATCGAACGCGGCCAGGCCCTCGCGCAGAGGATCGAAACAGGAATGGTCTTCGTCAATCACCCGACCTGGACGAGGCCCGACCTGCCGTTCGGAGGCATCAAAAAGTCCGGATACGGCCACGAGCTGTCCTCCGCCGGCATCGAAGAGTTCGTCAACAAGAAGCTGATCAACACCGTCCCCATCGATTCGCCTGCCTGACTCTGCACACATCCTGGCGTGCCCCATCCGGCCGGCGGATGGGGCACGCCACTGCGGTAGAGGCCGTAGGGTTCGAGGTGGGCAGGCGCATACCCGAAAGGTATGCGTGCCCACAACGGAGTGAGCAGTGATGAACACAGAGGAACACGAAGACGATCTCAGGTCGAGCCTGGCCGACCTAGGCAGATTATCGATGACGAATCTGTCTCTGTCCGACACCCTCTCTCACGTGGCTGAATTCGCTGTACGGGCCATTCCCGGCGCAGACGGTGCCGGATTGACGCTCCTGCATCCTGACCGCCCCGACACGATTGTCGCGAGTGCAGATTTCGTCCGTGTCGTCGACGACATCCAGTACGGACTCGGCCAAGGCCCGTGCATCACGGCAGCTGCCGAGGGCATCACCGTTCGGTCAGGTTCGCTCGAGACCGATCCGCAGTGGCCGGAATTCGGTCCGAAGGTCGGTCGTTTGGGAGTGCACAGCGTGTTGTCCCTGCCGCTGATCACCGCAGGCGGTGTGCTCGGTGCGATGAATGTCTATGCGCACCGGCCCGACGCATTCGATGCCCGCGCTGCCGAGTTGGGCGAGCTTTTCTCGGTGCCGGCTGCGATCTCGGTGCAGAACGCGCGCGCACTGGCCAGTGCTGCCCGGCTCACCGAGCAGCTCGAGAAAGCACTGAACAGTCGGGCAGTGATAGACCAGGCGATCGGGGTGCTGATCAGCCGAAGTGGATGCACGGACACCGAAGGATACGACAAGCTCCGATCACTGAGCCAGAGCGAGCACAAGAAGGTGGCAGTGATCGCTGAGGCCATGGTGGGCGAGGCGATGAAGACAGCCCGCTCCCGTTCGCGCAGATAAGGGCGTAGCGTTCGAGTCGCACGCGCATTCCGAGGCATCGAGTCCGACTTTTCCTCGCGCTGGCATATCCGCCCGGGCACAACGCTGCGGGTGTATCGGAAGAATCGAATAGGCGATCGGGCCGCACCTGGAATATCGATGCAATTTCAGCCTCGATTGATGACTGATCTCGCGACTCTGACCGAATCTCTGGACGACCCGTCTATCGATCTCGCTCGTTTCGCCGGGCACTTGGCAGCCGATATCGATGTGGCCGTCTCGGCAGTGGTATCGATCATGTTGACTGTGGTTGTCGACGGTGAACGATTCGAGGTCTCGACAGCGACACGCAGCCCGCATCAGGGAGTCGTGGCGTCCTCGCTCGAATTCACCTTCGCCGGCCGTCCTGGTTCCCGCTCGGCCAACCAACTGCTCATTCTTTCCGGCACTCCCGGAGCGCTCGTCGACTTCGCGGCGGACGTTGGCTTCGCGCTGGGGCTCGCCGAGGGTTCGGCTGTACTGGACCGACATCTGGCCCACAGCGGTGGAACGGACTGTGGGCCGGACGACCAGAGTTCTCTTGCCGATACGAGCGAGGTGAACCAGGCGATCGGTGTTCTCGTTGCGGGTGGCCGCACGGTTGCCGAAGCCCGTGCCGAATTGCGCCGACTCGCCGAGCGGTGGAACCGATCGACCGTCGAAGAGGCCGGTCGGACCCTGCGCGATGCCCGTGGCTGGTTTCCGCCTCAGCTACCGTGAACTGTGCTGCCAGTCGAACTCAGCGAAAGCGATGGGCAATGACGCTGCGCGGTAACTGCAATGGACTGGGATACGCCACGAGAACCCTGTTGCCGTCAGGATCGCAACCGTCGACGTAGCTGACCCCGTCTTCACTGTGCGCGAACGTGGACGGATACCACTTCCTGAGTCGAGCGCCCATTTCGTTGAGGGACTCGATGCGTTGGGCAGACCACATGATCTCGTTGACGCCGAGAGCTCCTATCGGTCGCTGCACCGACATCGGGTCCGCGTGCAGGTAGATCTGAAAACCGTTCCGGGCCAACAGTAGGGCTGCGTCTTGCTCCCTGATCGAGACGGTGAACTCGAACACCGAACAGTAGAAGTCGATCGATCGCGACAGTTCCCGTACGCGGATCAGCGCGGATGCGACTGCCACCGTGGCGATGTGCGACGGGATCGCCCCGGTGGTGCCCGGGCTAGAGATGATCCCTCGAATGAACGACAAGCACCGGGCAGTGGGCATGTTCGGCACATTGCGAGCTGACAGAACCGAGGAGCAGTCCGACGAAGCCGCCGTGACCTCGGCTTCCGACAACGAGAATCTCGGCGTCATGGCTGGCGTCGAGCAGAACCTTCGCCGCAGAACCCTGCCTCGCAACCTGTTTCAGACCTGCGGGGACATCGGTGCCGAATGCAGCAGCCGTCGCCTCGGCGAGTACCTTCTCTGCGTTCTGTGCGGGCTCGACCTCGACGACATAACCGGTGTCCATGTACGGCTGGTACTGCCAGACATGGATTGCATCCACTGTGGTCGAGATGGCCGTGGCCAAATGCTGTGCACGTTGCAGGGCAAGGATCGAGGAGGGCGATCCGTCGACCCCCACCACGATGGGGCGGCCGGTCGGCTCGGTAGCGGTCATGAAGATCGGCCTTTCTCGGGTGAGGACACCAGTCGTTCGGTGAGGATGCCGCTGATGTCTTCGGCCCATCGGGCAACATCTGCGGGTGATCTGCTGTCGCCGTCCGCAGCCTTGATCAGCCGAACGACGGCACGTTCGAGAAGTGACAACCGCGAATTGATCAACTTGCCACCGAACACACGATGCTCGATCGCCCAGTCGGCCTTCGTCTCTTTCGGCTGAGTCGTCGTAGGCGTGCTGCCGTCCACCGGGCCACTCGAGAAGAGCCACACAGGAATCGCTTCCAGTTCGGCTTGTTCCCTGGCGATCAGCGAACGTGCGTCTTTGAGCCATCGGCCCATGTACACGCCGCTGCCGATGATCGCAGCGTCGTACTCGGCAATGCTGTCGACGTCGCGGGCATCACGAACGTCGACTGTCGTGGTGGTGTCGATGTTGGACATTTCGCGCAGAACAGATGCACCCAGCCACTGTCCGATCTCTCGGGTGGCACCGTGGCGGCTTGCTGTTGCAATCAGGATTCGCATGTGGACGTCCTGTCAGTGTTGGTTCGGGTTCGGTTGAATCGCAGTGCAAGGCCATCCATCTGTGTCAGGTACTGCACTCGATCCAAGTCGCCGCGCGCATATCGCGCGGCGAACAGTTCTTCCAACGTGTTGGGTCCGGCACTGTCGAGCGAAGGAACGAGAATCATGCCGGGTGGTCCTTGTCGTGGAGGGAGACTGCTCGATGATCACTCTGCGCTGTCGGACCGCCGCCGAGTAGGGACTTACGACCCACAGGCACGGCCGAAGGTGATCGACTTCTTGTTTTTGCGGAACGACATTCGCGACGGGCAAAGGGTCCCCTGCTTCGAGTACCTCCTACCCTGTCCTGCCACCTGCAGCGTCGATAACGTTCGAATGGGCAGAGCATGTTGCCTGTCCATCGATACGATCGGATCACCATGATGCACAGCCCGACCACCACGATCGCCCCCCCTCGCGAACGGGGACCGTGCGTTGCCGTCGGATTCCGACCGTCGTCTGATCCTGACCGTGCCCGGTCCCGGGACACCCTCGGCCGGCGAGGTGGACGGTGGATGGCGTTCGTACAGCGACGATCTCGAAGGCGAACTTCCGGAACTCGTTGCCGCTCTGACTCGGCTCCTCGGCCCGATCGACCGGGTGCTGTACAGGTTGGACGAGTGGCAGCACGCGCCAAGGCGCGTCTTGGTCGGTTCGAGAAGCGTCCGGTTGGACGGGTACCGCTCGCAGCCGGCCCACACTCTCGGTGTGCGGAGCCTCGATGGAATCAGGTTGGCGCTGCTGGTGATACCCAGGCAACTGAGTGAGCCTGCCGCACAGGTTGTTCTGCGGTGCGCGGGGGAGTACGGGAATACGGAATCCGTACAGCAACTACTCGGTCTGACGCTGACGGACGTCGCTCCGTTCACCGATCCGGTCGTCGCCGCCCAACGGTGGGACTCGGACGGTGGCGCCGCATGGACTCCGAACGCCCTCCACTCGAATTCGTAGAAAAGGACCTTCGGCAGCGGTGCGGGGGCACCCGACCGTGTCCTTGGGGTAGTCGCGACACGCACGCTGGTGGCGTGCGCAGATTCGACAGACTGCCGCACCCGGCTACGAGGAGACCTGTTGACCATGGACCTGATGCACATCACTCGCGTAGTTCTCGTCACGGCAGTGAGTAGCTGACATGCGCGTGGTCATTGCTGTCGGAGGAAACGCGTTGCTTCGTTGCAACGGGCGCTCCGACACCGCCGAACAACTCGCGCATGTTCGTTCGGCGGCAATCGCTCTGGCACCCATCGTTCGCGAACACGAGGTCGTCATCTGTCTCGGCAACGGACCTCAGGTGGGGCCAACCGCCCGGGAGAGCAGCTTGCACGCGGCACTGGTGCGCCCCTACCCGCTGGATGCAGTCGGAGCTCAGAGCCAGGGCATGATCGGCTACTGGCTGTCACAGGCCTTGCGCAACGCGGGCATCGTCAAACCGATCGTCAACCTGACCACGCAGGTACTCGTGGATCCGGACGATGTGGCCTTTTCCGATCCGACCACGTTCGTCGGAGCCGTCTACACGGAGTCCGAGGCCCGCGCCGCAGTGGACGAGCACGGTTGGTCCATCGCTCCCGACGGCACAGGGTGGCGTCGAACAGTACCGTCGCCCAGCCCGATTCGCGTGATCGAGCAGGAATCGATCACGCGCTTGGTCCAGGCCGGCTCCGTCGTACTCTGTGGCGGCGGTGGCGGTGCCCCTGTCGTCGAGGCAGCGAGTGGACAGCTGCGCGGAGTGGATGCGGTCATCGACAAGGACCTGACCGCGACACTGATCGCCCTCGACTGCGGTGCCGATCGTCTGCTGATTCTCACTGACGTGCCCGCTGTCGTCGACCACTTCGGCACCGCGCAGGCGGAGCCGCTGGGCAACGTCTACGTCGACGAGCTCGACCCCGGTGCCTTCGCGGCCGAGTCGATGAGCCCGAAAGTGCAGGCCTGCAGCACCTTCGCCTGGGCGACCGGGCACTTGGCCTCCATCGGCGCGCTCGACGATGCACAGAACGTGCTCGACGGGATATCGGGCACAACGGTTCTCGACCGTCGAACCGAGGACATCGCGGCCGGACGGCGTGCAGTATGAGCCCGGCGGAACGCCGATGACCGTCCTCGTTCGGACAACAGACGGCCGCAACCTCGAAGTACTCGACACCGGCCCCGCGGACGCCTTTCCGCTCGTCTACCACCACGGCACACCACAGGGTGCGGTGCCGTTCCCGACCCTCGAACGCGCTGCGGCGGAGCGGGGACTCCGGGTCGTGTCCTACTCACGGCCCGGGTACGGAGCGTCGTCTCCGCGCCCGAACGGTGCCACCACGGCGCAGGTTGCCGACGATGCCGAGGACACCGCGACTGTGCTCGACCACCTCGGGATCGATGAGTTCCTGACCATCGGCTGGTCCGGCGGGGGACCGCGCGCACTGGCGTGCGCTGCGATGCTGCCAGGACGATGCCTGGCCGCTGCCTGCTGTGTCGGGATAGCGCCGGCCGCCGAGTACGACGGTGACATTCGCGATGGGATGGCCGAAGAGAACATCGACGAGTACACGGCCGTCTTCGCCGGTGTCGAGGCACTGGAAACGTTCCTCGATGTGCGAAAGGGTTTCTTCGGTGTCACGCCGGATCAGGTGGCGGCCGGATTGGGAGCATTGGCTCCGCCGGTCGACCGTGCCGCGCTGACCGATGAGCTGACCGAGTACCTTGCCGCATCGGTCAACGCGGCCGGCCGTCAGGGCATCGTCGGGTGGCGCGACGACGACCTGACCCATACGCGCCCCTGGGGATTCGATACGAGCCGAATCTCGACTCCCGTGTCGATCTGGCAGGGCAGCCTCGACACGATGGTGCCGTTCGCGCACGCGCGATGGCTGGCAGCGAATGTCGCCGGCGCGCAGGCGCATCTGATCGAGGGAGAGGGGCACATCTCCCTGATGAGCCGGGTTCCTGCGATCCTCGATGATCTACGGAGTCTGGGTGGGGTGCTGCAGAGAAACTAGATTGCCTGCGCTGCAATAGCATTCGCAGCAATGGTGCGCAGCATCTTTCTGCTCATGACGAATCCGATGGGCTCGACGAAGTAGCGGCCGAAGGTCAGGTTGCTCTTGAACGACGTCGAGTGCGAGTATCTTCCGCGCTCGATCAGTCGAGTTCGACCGCCGGGCAGGGGTCGTAGATGAAACGACCAGAGTGCCCGGTCGGCCGATTCGGGGTCTGCGCCCAGCAGCACCAAGGCCGTCCCGTCGTCGACCACGGTCACTGTCAGAGACGGTGCTTGTGGATGCAAGATCACAGAGTCGCCGACCGCCAGCGTCTGGAACCAAGGATCGAGTCCCGTTGCCGCCGTGATGTTGCAGCCGACCATGTTCTCGAGTCCGCGATAGCTGTAGAAACCTGCACGTTGCTGACCGATCTGAGTCAACCATGGCCACACGAGATCCGGCGTCGTGTCGACATCGATCGCATGGGTGTACCCCCACGCCGGGTGTGGCACGCTGTCGTCACCGGGCAACGTTTCGTTCACCTCCGCCTGCGTCGCACCCCATGTCGTACGCCACCGGCGCAGGGGAACTGAGGCCAGGACGTGGAACGCGATCAGGCCGGCACCAGCGGCCGACTCGGCGAGCTCGTTCATTCCGGTCTCACGCATCGCGTCGGCGCAGGAGATACGACGCGAGTGCGAGCAGCAGCACCGTCCACAGTGCTGCGACTCCGAAACCCTGCCAGGGAGTGAGTAAGTCGCCGGGGGCTTGCCGGGGTGAGGCGATCAGGCTGCCTGCCTGCGAGGGTAGGTACGCCTGGATGTACCGGCCGACGGTGCCGGGGATCAGCTGGGTCAGCGGGGCCAGTACGAGAACGAATCCGATGATGCCGGTGATGGCACCCGCGGTGTGTCGGACGATGGCACCGACGGCGACTGCCATGGCACCGAGCAGCGCAAGGTACAGACCGGCACCGATCACCGCTCGCAGCACACCCGGATCGCTCAGCGACACCGAGGCACGTGAATCCATGATTGCCGACCCGAGGAAGAATGTGGGAAAGGCCGTGATCTCACCGATCACGAACACGACGGCCATGAACACGCCGGTCTTGGCGGCCAACATCGGTATTCGTGAGGGGACCGCCAGCAGGCTGGCCCTGATCGTGCCGCTCGCGTATTCGCTGGTGACCACCAGGACTCCGAGGACACACACCGCCAACTGACCGAGTTGGAATCCTGCACCGAGGATCTGCCGCGCGGGGTCGGTGACGATCTGGAGCTGTGACGCCGGATCGACGTTGTCCCAGTAAGCGACGGTGAACCAGGTGAAAAACCCGGTGAAGCCCACCGTGACGATCACCAATGCGGCCAACGACCAGATCGTCGAACGCAGCGAAATCAGCTTCGTCCATTCCGATAACACCAGTCCGACAACGTCGGTGCGGTGGTGTTCGCGCTCGCGAGGTGCCGATGCGATGCGCTGTGCGGTGATACTCATGGGTTCGCCTGTCCGCGAGAGTGGGTGACGAGCTGTCGGTCGTGCTCGACATCGTCGAGGTGGGTGAGTGTCATGAACGCTTCTTCCAGCGACGCCTCCTGCGGGGTCAGCTGATAGATCGCGATGTGTTGCTGTTGGGCGAGTTCCCCGACCCGGTGCGCCGAGAGATCATGAACGGTGAGTCCATCGTGGCCGAGGATGTCGGCGGTACCTCCGTCCGCCTCGATCACTGCGGCGAGACTCGTCGAGTCGGATGACGACACCAGCACCGACGCTCGACTGCTGCGGGCAATCAGCTCTGCGGGAGTGCATTCGGCGATCAGTCGGCCGTGATCGATGACGACGAGATGGTCTGCAGTCTGCGCCATCTCGCCCATCAGATGGCTGGAGACGAAGACCGTTCGTCCCTCTCCCGCCAGGTTCTTCATGAGGTTGCGCATCCAATAGATGCCGTCCGGATCCAAGCCGTTGATCGGCTCGTCCAGGATCAGCACCGTCGGGTCGCCGAGCAGTGCTGCGGCAATCCCGAGTCGCTTCCTCATACCGAGCGAGAACGATCCGGTACGTTCGCCGCTGACGTCGCGTAGCCCGACCAGCTCCAGAACATCGATGATGCGTGTGGTCGGAATATGTTGAGTTCGAGCAAGATACAGCAGATGAGCGTATGCCGATCGTCCCGGGTGGACGGCCTCGGAGTCCAACAGGGTTCCCACAGTGAGGAGAGGTTTGCTCAGCTGGGCGTACTCGACACCGCCGATCAGTGCGGTGCCGGCGCTGGGGCGATCCAAGCCGACGATCAACCGCATGGTGGTGGACTTACCCGATCCGTTCGGTCCGAGAAAGCCGGTGACAGTGCCGGGTTCGACAACGAACGACAGGCCGTCGATGACGAGTTTGTTGCCGTAACTCTTGCTCAGTGCCTGTACTTCGATCGGGAAGTTCATCGTGACTGCGTGGCGAATACATGTTCGTCGACACGGTGGACTTCGATCTTGCAGTTCTCGACCACGGCGGCAACAGCAGCGACGGCGACCAGAACCGGAGCGACGACGGCGAATGCGAGACCGGCGGTGACGGGGATCTCGATGATGGTGTGGTCGTGCTCGTTCTTCACCACTATTCGACGAATGTTGCCGTCGTGCAGCAGCTTCTTCACGGTTGCGGTCACGTCGGCTCCCCTGGTCTGCATGGTGTCGATCAGGGGGGTTGCTTCTCGTGTGTCTGTGGAGTCGGAGGTATTCATGATCGAAGTCCGTTCTGCTCGAGGTACGAGTCGTGTCGAATTATGTTGTAAGGGTTGAAGATCAGTGTGGAGTAAGAAATACACTGCGGGTAGGGGCTTTGTGCCCCCGATTCGCGGCTGCGTGGAGAGCTGCCCGGGTACTTCGCTCGACCAGCAGGGGAACGAAATCGCGGATCGTTCGCCCATCGAAACGGGAATACTCTGTTGCGATAGCCTCGTCGATCACCGCTGTCGCAGTGTCGGGGAAGGCTGTCCCCAGCCTGACGCCAATTTCGGCGATGTGGTTCTCTTGGGTGGTCGTCATGGCGTTCGGACCAACGTGGCGGCATCGCGCCTCATCGAAGTCGGGTATTGCGCTGTGGGGGAACCGAGTCGCACCATCATCTGAATCGTTTGGCCCTCAGGCGCGTATTCCTCGTGAATTGCCGCGTACGGGCCGGCCATCTCGGAATACTCCTGGAGGACCTGACTCAGCGGTTGCATCACCAACCCGAGAGTGCGTGCACGTAGCGACAGATCGGCGTAGAGCATCCCCGCCTGTACCTGCTCCGCCCGGGAATTGGATGCCGTGCTCACCAGTGCGTACGCAGGGGTATGTGCAACGGCCTCGTCGGTCGACGAAATTGCATTCTTCGCAGTGGCCGCGTCGTCGTTGATCGACGGCACGATCGTGATCAGCCCCTGCAGTAGGTACTTCATGAATCCGCTGGTTCCCTGACCTTCCACGGCGAACCCGGACCGGGCATCGTTCTTCGCGCCTTCGTTGGGATGGAACAACGCCGCGCTCTCCTCGGTTGCCGGGGTGTACCGGCTCTCGACGAGGGTGCCCTCGACAGCGAAGTCGCCGAGAGTCGCCATGTTCTCGGCATCGGTGACTATCTCCACGGTTGCGCCGGAACCGGTTGCCAACTCCGTCAGTGCGTCGCGTTCGGTGGCTGTCAACGGGGTGTCCGAGTAGGGGGCACGATTGGTGTCCGAGAGGAACAGAGAATCGAAGTCCTCGGTGACGACCGACGCATCCTCTGCGAGAGTCACCTTCGCAACCGGTACGTCGTTCATCGATCGCATCAGGTCGGCCTCGTCGTAAGGACCGGCCGGGAACAGCTCGACGGTCGACCGGTATCCCATTTCAGCGGCCGCCACCTCGAAGTACTGCAGAAACGTTCCCTGCGAGAGCATGGCTTGTCGGGCCAGCGGATCCACTGCGGGAGTGAGGCGAGTGGCGTCCACGTAGAGGTAGAGCACCTGCGCGTCGGACTGATCGAAGACGACCGTCCACGGCTGTGTGTTGTGGCTGCTGGGGGCCAGTTCGGCGCGCGCGACGACCTTCATCCGTGGGTCGTCGAAACCGTCGGAGTAGTCCGAAGACCACGGATCCAGGTAGTGGGCAGGGGAGAAGATTCCACCGACCGCGAGAACGATCCCGAGACCGAGTATCGCCACTCCTGCAATCGATCCCATTGAGATCAGAGCTATCTTCTTCACGAATGTTCCTTCGTCGTAGTCGTTCTCTCGCGGGCGGAGCTGGGCACGACGGTGACCGGACACGACGCGCGTGCCATCACCGAGCGGCTGGTGGAACCGAGCATCATTCCGGCGAATCCGCCGCGACCATGACTGCCCAGCACCAGTAGTTGGGCGCTCTGTGCGTGGTCCAGCAGTGCGTGGACCGGGCGGTCTCTGACCGCCACATGTCGCAGCGCTACCGTCGGATGCCGGCGCGCGCAATCATCGACGGCCCTTGCCAATACGTCGTCGGCTTCGGGTCGGTGAGTTGCCCATTCGAGACCGGGAACCGACATCCCTATCGACAGATCGGAATCGGCCCATGCGTGCACAGCAGTAAGCGTCACGCCTCGGACTTCGGCTTCCTCGAATGCCCACTCCACCGCGCCCATGGCGGCCGAGGTCCCATCGACGCCGACCACGACCGCTTCGGACTGTGTGTAGCCGCCCGTCGGCCACGCATGTACGACCGTGACCGGGCAGTGCGAGTGCGTACTCAGCGCAACGCTGACCGAACCCAACGACGCACGCTGTGCCGCACCGAGTCCGTGCGTTCCGATGACGACCATGCGAGACGTCTCGGACAACTCGAGCAAGGTCGCGGCGGCGGGTCGATCCGACAGAAGTACGTCGACGGCGATGGTCGACGCGGCCGATCCTGCGGCTCGAGCTATCGACATGGCCTCGTCCAGAATGAGGTTCGTTTCGGACCTCAGGTGCGCCGATGTTCGTTCGGGCAGGGCGTCGAGGCCTGTGAGTACCGTCGGGACAGCAGAGACGATCGTCAGGTCGGAGCTGTGCAGTTCGGCATCGAGCACGGCCCATCGGAGGGCGTCGAGAGACGCCGCGGAACCGTCGACTCCTACCACGGTGTGGGATATGCCCATCTGATGTTTCCCTTCATGGTGGTCTCGGAGCTCCATCAGACCCTCCGGCCCGGCATCCGCGCGCCAGGACAACTACACCGACGTCAGGGACTTTCGGCTCCACTTTCGATGACCAAAGGTGAAGCTCGCCCGCTTGCGGGTCCGTAGTGTTGTGTAAGAAGCGCCCACCGAGGACGCAGGCGAGGGGCTGGACGTGGTCACAGTGTTTTTGGTCGACGATCACGAGATCGTGCGACGAGGTCTGATCGATCTCATCGATTCCGATCCCGATCTTTCCGTGATCGGTGAAGCCGGAAGTTGCGCACAGGCACTCGCTCGTATTCCCGCGTTGAGGCCCGACGTCGCTGTTCTCGATGTGCGTCTCCCCGATGGAAACGGCATCGAGCTCTGTCGCGAACTGCTCGACCGACTCCCCGATCTCAAATGCATGATGCTGACCTCGTTCACCGAGGATCAAGCCATGCTCGACGCAATCCTCGCCGGTGCGAGCGGGTACGTCGTCAAGGACATCACCGGTATGGAGTTGACCCGCGCGATCAAGGATGTCGGTTCGGGTCGATCGCTGTTGGACAATCGTGCAGCAGCAGCGCTGATGGACAAGCTGCGCGCGGGCACGGCCGCTCCAGGACCGATCGACCACCTCACCGGGCAGGAACGCACACTGCTCGACCTTTTGGGGGAGGGGCTGACGAATCGGCAGATCGCCGCTCGAATGTTCCTGGCGGAGAAGACGGTGAAGAACTACGTCTCCCGGCTGCTGGCCAAACTCGGGATGGAGCGGCGCACCCAGGCTGCGGTGTATGCGTCGAGACTGGCCGATACGAACCCGAAATCGGATATGCAACCAGGTTCGTCGGATGGATGATCGTCACGGCGAGCACGATTCCGGGCTGCCGCAGCTCCGGCTCGGTGAACTGCTGGCCGAGGTACAGGACCGAATCGGGCGCATCGCGGATGCGCGCGTGCAGGCGGACGGTCTGCTCGACGCAATGTTCGTCATCACCTCCGGCCTCGATCTGGAGGTGACGTTGCGGTCGATCGTGGAGTCGGCAGTCAACCTCGTCGGTGCCCGGTACGGTGCACTCGGCGTCCGAGGCGACGGTCACGATCTGAAGGCGTTCATTCATCACGGTATGGACGACGACGTGCGGGACGCGATCGGCCACCTGCCCACCGGCCGAGGTGTGCTGGGTCTGCTGATCGATCAACCCCATGTCCTGAGACTCGACGACCTCTCGGCACATCCTGAGGCGGTGGGCTTCCCGCCCAACCATCCGCCGATGAAATCGTTTCTCGGCGTGCCCATTCGGGTGCGAGACGAGGTGTTCGGAAACGTGTACCTCACCGAGAAGAAGGACGGAGCCCAGTTCACCGAGGACGACGAGGTGGTGACGCGCGCACTCGCGTCGGCGGCCGGAATCGCGATCGAGAACGCACACCTGTACGAGGAGTCGCGGATCCGTCAATCGTGGATGGAAGCGATGCGGGACATCGGTACCGAACTGCTGGCCGGGAGCGACATCGACGAAGTCCTGCACATGGTGTCGAGGCGAGCCTTGCATCTGACCGGGGCCGACACTGCGTTCATCGCCGTCCCCGCCGACGCGGACCAACACGCCGATGTGGTGTCCCGGTTGAACATCTCGGTCGCCGAGGGGCACGACGCAGACGCTCTGGTGGGTTCGCTCATCCCGATCGAGGGATCGAGTTCCGGTGCGGCATATCGTCTTCGGACGGCTACCCGCAAGGAGAACTTGGACTACCGGCCCAACGAGCACGTGGCGAACACGTTCGGCCCGGCGCTGATCTCGCCGCTACGGGTAGCGGACGGCGTGCGAGGAGTCCTGGTGACGCTGCGCCGAAAAGGCGCACCGGTCTTCAACGACTCTCAACTCGATCTCATTTCCAGCTTCGCCGACCAGGCCGCGCTCGTCATGCAGATGGCCGACACCACCCGACGAATGCACGAGCTGGACGTCCTCGCGGACCGCGACAGGATCGCCAGGGACCTTCACGATCACGTCATCCAACGGATCTTCGCAGCCGGATTGTCGCTGCAGAGCACGTTGCAGAAGACCGAGCTCGACGACATTCGTCAGCGTCTGGCCCGCACCATCGATGACCTGCAGGACACCGTCCAGGACATCCGCACGACGATCTTCGACCTGCAGAGCGCGACGCACTCGACCACTCGCCTTCGGCAGCGCGTCAACGGAGCCGTCCTCGAACTCACCGAGAGCGTTCCCATTCGCGCCGTGGTTCGCATGTTCGGGCCCCTGTCGGTCATCGACAGTTTCCTCGCCGACCACGCCGTCGCCGTCATTCGTGAAGCGGTGAGCAACGTTGTCCATCACGCACGCGCCGAGACCGTCAATGTGACACTGGCTGTCGGGGACGATCTCCGCATCGAGGTTTCCGACGACGGAACAGGGTTGGACGAGAACATCACTCGTAGTGGACTGGCAAACCTCGAAGCGCGTGCACTCGAATGCGGCGGCGCGCTGATCCTCAGGCCGTCCGCAGCCGACGCAGGTGGCACCGAGTTGATCTGGTCGGTACCGCTGCCCTGACGACGGACGACCTTGGTCACCTGTTCCGATGACCTCGGACTGCTGTGACCGGTGTGCCTGCACTCGTAGCGTTCTCGTTGTAGACGCGCACCATCGAGAGGCATCTGATGAACACTTCACATTCCACCGGACCGGTCACGGTCGGTATCGACGGATCGGAGACCGCACTCGATGCGGTCCGGTTCGCCGTGCAGGAGGCACGGGGACGGGGCACGTCGCTTCGCTTGATCCACGTCATCGACAGACACGCAATGGCCGAAACCGTATACGGCGCTCCGGATGTCGACGGGGACTACGCCCGCACGGCATTGAGCCGCGCCGCGGACGTGGCCGCAGCGATCGATCCGTCGGTTGCTGTGGAGTCGGTCGTTCTGCGCGGTCGGCCCGAATCGGTGATGTCGACCGAAGCCGGATCTGCGTCTCTGCTGGTAGTGGGGACCACCACCGGCAGTGCGGTGGCCGCCTGGGTACTCGGATCGATGGTCGGTGCCGTGGTCGAAGCCTCACCCAATCCCGTGGCGATCGTCCGGCACTTCGACGCGCAAGGGCACGGCCCGGTAGTGGCAGCGCTGGGTGATACCGAAGTATCGGCAACCGATGTCGTTGTGCATCAAGCATTTCGCGAGGCATCGATGCGAGGGGCCGGCGTGCTGGCTGTGCACACCCAATCTGTCGCGTCCATTCTCACGGCTGCTCTCGGTGGCCCTGCCGACGGGCTTCATCCCGAATCGGCAATGGATGTTCGACTCGAACCCTTCGGCGCGGACTACCCGGATATTCGCGTGGCGTCGGTGTACGCCGAGGCCGACTCGGGATCGGAGTTGGTCGCTATGTCAGAGACAGCCCAACTGATGGTGGTCGGTCACGAACGAGACCGAGTGCCGGGGCGAACTCTGACCGCCGTCCTGCGGCATGCCCATTGCTCCGTCCTCGTCGTCCCGCACGCATGAGTACCCCGAGGAAGTCTCCGATCGTCGTCGGTGTCGACGGCTCCGGCTCGTCGCTCGACGCAGTCGGTTGGGCCGCGCGTGCGGCCGAGTTGCGTGGGCTACCGGTGAAGCTGGTGTCCGCCTACCAAGTCAAGGCCCTGTACACGAGTTTCGTCGCGCTGCCGACTCACATCGGCTCCGAGGAGCACACAGCCGCAGAGTCGACCCTGGCCTGGGCGTCGCTGGTTGCTCGACGCTCGGTGAAGAACCCGGACGCGCTCACCATCATGAGCGAATCGATTGTGGGACCGACGATTCAAGCCATGCTCGATCAGAGCTCGAGTGCGTCGATGATGGTGGTCGGCTCGCGCGGCAACGGCGAATACTTCGCCGAACTGCTCGGCTCGGTGAGCACCGCGGTGGCGGTTCAAGCACACTGCCCGGTGGTCATCGTGCCGGGAAGCGTCGAGGTGGATTCGTCACGAGGCCCTGTTGTCCTCGGAATCGACGGGTCGCCGCACAACCAGAAGGCTGTTCGGTTGGCATTCGACGAAGCCTCGCTCCGAGGAACAGAATTGGTTGCAGTCCACGTGTCGACGGACGAACTGATCTCGTCGCCCGACGCGTCCGCGACCGACAGATCCGACGCGATCGTGTCGAACGGTCGAACCGTGTTGGCAGAGAGCCTGTCCGGCTGGAGCGAGCAGTATCCGGACGTAGTGGTTCAGCAAAAGGTGTTGCGCGGCAACGTGGTCGAGAAGATTCTCGAGGTATCACCGCGGGCGCAGGCCGTCGTCGTCGGTTCGACCGGCCGCAACGGTTTCAGCGACCGACTTCTCGGATCCACCGTCCGTTCGCTGGCCCACCGCGTCGACTGTCCGTTGATCATCGCCCGCGGGTAGCGAGCGCCCTACGATTGTGGACCCGCTGGTCGATCCCGACGACGAGCGACAGCACTACGGACACCGCACCGATCAGCAGCCACGAATCGATGCCGATCGGTGCGGTACCGAACAACGCATTCATGGCCGGAAGGTACGTCAGCGCCATCTGGCCCGCGATTTGGGTGAGCACCCCGACAACGATCCACCGGTTGGTGAACAGACCGAGCTGCCAAGCCGAACGTGTCAGTGATCGACAGCTGAACAGGTAGGCGATCTCGGCAGCGACGAACATGTTGAGCGCGACAGTGCGTGCCTCGTCGAGGCCGGCCCCGCGGCTCTGCGCCCACTCGAAGATCGCCCAGGCACCGACCACGAGCACGGTCGACACCAACAGAATCCGCACCATGAGTGCTCGCGTCAGAAGCGGCTCGTCGGGTCGGCGCGGCAACCTCGACATGATCTCGGGCTCCTTGGGCTCGAACGCCAACATCAGGCCCAAAGCGACGGCAGTGGTCATGTTGATCCACAGAATTTGGGTGGGAAGGATCGGCAGAGCCGTGCCGCACACGATCGCGACCAGGATGACGAGGCCCTCGGCAAGATTGGTGGGCAGCGTCCACGCGATGAACTTGGTCAGGTTGTCGAACACACCACGGCCTTCTTCCACCGCGGCCTCGATGGTGGAGAAGTCGTCCTCGGTCAGCACGACATCGGACGCATCCTTGGCCACCTCGGTTCCGCTGTGGCCCATCGCGACCCCGATGTTCGCCCGGCGCAGTGCAGGCGCATCGTTGACGCCGTCACCGGTCATGGCGACAACGTGGCCGCGCGACTGCAGGGACTCGACCAGCTGAAGCTTCTGTTCGGGGCTGGCCCTGGCGAAGACGACCGCACGATCGACCGCGTCCGGATAGTCGTCCGCGCTCAACGACGAGAGGTCGGATCCGGTCAGCACCGACCCGTCTGCGTCACCTCGATCCAGCAAACCGACCTGCTGGGCAATGACGGTCGCGGTTACGGCGTGGTCACCGGTGATCATCTTGACGGAGATCCCGGCGGAGCGGCAGGCCTGTACAGCGGACGTCGCGGCCTCACGGGGCGGGTCCATCATGGCTTCGAGGCCCGTGAACACGAGCGTCCCCGGCAGGCCGTCCACCGTGAAATCCACTGCCGCTCCGGTAGTGGTGCGCGCAGTGGCCAACACGCGCAGTCCTCGTCCTGCGAGGTCTTCGGCTGCCTCGGATATGCGATGACGATCGATCGGACGCAGTCGGCCTTCGGAATCCATCATCGTCTCGCTCATGTCGATGATGCGCTCCACGGCCCCCTTGACGAGGGCGAACCCGTGCTCGTCGCTGCGGGAACGATGGAGCGTGGCCATGAACTGACGGTCCGAGCTGAACGGAATGCTCCCGGATCGTGGATTCCCGTCGAGGAAGTCCTGGGTGTCGATATCGGCTTTGATCGCAGCCACGATCATCGCGGCTTCCGTCGGATCTCCGACGATCGTCCACTCATCGTCGATCTGTCGCAGCGACGCGTCGTTGCACACGGCACCGGTGAGAAGTGACCACCGCAGTGCGTCGTCGTGGTCCGCGGACACGAGATCACCGTCCTCCGTCAGGTCACCGACAGGCTCGTATCCCGAACCGGTGACCACGATTTCGCCGTCGATCGTCCACAGAGCTCGCACCGTCATCTGGTTCTGGGTCAACGTGCCGGTCTTGTCGGAACAGATGACCGTGGTGCTGCCCAGGGTTTCGACAGCGGGCAGCTGCCGGATGACGGCACCACGTCGTGCCATTCTGGAGACCCCGATGGCCAGGGTGATCGTCACTGCTGCAGGCAAGCCCTCGGGAATTGCGCCGACGGCGAGTGCGACTGCGGCGACGAAAGTTTCGACGGTGTCCTGGCCTCGGAGCAGCCCGACTCCGAAGGTGACAGCGGCCAGCCCGAGAATCGCGAACGTCAGGATCCTGCCGAACTCGGCGAGTTTCGCAGTCAGCGGTGTGGCCAGCGGCCGAGCCGACCCGACGAGACGGTGAATGCCCCCGAGTTCGGTATCGGACGCGGTGGCGACGGTGATGCCGGTCCCCGTTCCTGCCGTGACGAGGGTGCCGGAGTAGCCCATGTTGGTTCGGTCGGCGAGTAGGGTCGACGGCGGTACTGCTGCAGTGCCTTTTGCAGAGGGTTCGGACTCACCGGTCAGGGTGGACTCGTCGACCTCCAAGCCGGTCGTGTGTACCAGCCTGAGATCGGCGGGGACCTTGTCTCCGGCTTCCAATCGCACCAGGTCGCCCGGCACCACGTCCTCGGATGACAGGGAGTGCACCTCCCCGTCGCGCACCACGCGCGCCGGAGTCCGTGCCATCGACCGAAGAGATTCCAGCGCCGAACCGGCCTTGGACTCCTGAACGAACCCGATTGCTGCGTTCAGCACGACGACAGCGAAAATCACTGCGGAGTCGACGTATTCGGCCAGTGCCGCTGTGATCGTGCCGGCGGCGATCAGAACGTAGATCAGCGGATTGTGGAACTGACCGAGCAGGCGTCGGGGCCATCCGGGGCCGGCTCTGGCCGGGAGCACGTTGGGCCCGAACCGGAGGGTACGTCGGGCCACTTCGTCCACGCTCAGACCGCGATCGAGGCTCGAAGCGACGGAGACCACGACCTCGTCGACGGACAGAGCGTGACGTTCCCCAGTCTCTCCGCCCACTAGTGTCACGACCACCGCCACTGCCGAATCTCCGGGAGGTCCTCGAAATGCTCTCGGATGTAGGCGTCGTGGCGTGCGAGTTGGTCCTGGCAGTGCTGCCGCAGTTGCTCGGCACCGGCCGGCGCGGTGCGCGCTCGGTCGAGTGCTGCGAGCGCGAGGTGATAGCGACTGATCTTGTTGAGCACCACCATGTCGAACGGTGTTGTCGTGGTGCCCTGTTCGATGAATCCGCGAACGTGGAACCGTTGGGCGTCGGGTCGGCCGTGCACCAGTTGATGCACCGCACGGGGATAGCCGTGGAACGCGAAGACCACATCGACCGAGGCGGTGAACAGATCCACGAACTGCTCGTCTGAGAATCCGTGCGGATGATCGACGACGGGGAGCAGCGCCATCAGATCGATGACGTTGACCACGCGAACCCTGAGCTCGGGAGTCCACGTACGCAACAACTCTGCGGCAGCGAGGGTTTCCTCGGTCGGTACGTCGCCGGCACACGCCAGAACGATCTGGGGATCCTCCTCGTTCCCTTCGGTGCCGGCCCAGTCCCAGCGGGACGCACCCGCCGCGGCATGCGCCCGCGCCTCGGGAAGCGTCAGATACTGCGGGTGACTCTGCTTGTCCACCACCAGAACGTTGACGTGACCTCGACTGCGGAAGCAATGATCGGCAACGGCGAGCAGAGTGTTGGAGTCCGGTGGTAGCCACACGCGCACCACGTCCGGTGCCAGCGGAATCACCGCGTCGATCAGTCCGGGGCCCTGATGGCTGAATCCGTTGTGGTCGTTGCGCCAACACGTGCTGGTGAGCAACACGTTGAGCGACGCGACGGGTGCCCGCCACGCGAGTGTGGCCGCATGCTGGAGCCACTTGGTGTGCTGGATGAGCATCGACACGCTCACCATGGCGAAGGCCTCGTAGCTCGCGAAGAGACCGTGTCGACCCGACAGCAGGTACGCCTCGAACCAGCCCTCGCACAGATGCTCACTGAGCACTTCCATCACGCGGCCGTCGGGACCTAGATTGTCGTCGAACTCGGTGGTCGGCAACTGCCAGCATCTGTCGGTGGCCTCGAACACGGCCTGCAGGCGATTGCTCGCGGTCTCGTCGGGACAGAACAGACGAAAGTTGCCGCCGCCGTTGGGCTGTGCGTTGTCGAGGTAGATATCGCGCATCATCTCCCCGAGCACCGTGGTCGTCTCGTGCGAGGTGCGCCCCGGGGACTCGACGGTGAGTGCATAGTTCTCGAGGTCGCGAATGGCCAGGGGCTGCAACAGGACACCGCCGTTTGCGTACGGAGTGGCACCGAGACGTTCGGTGCCCGACGGAGCAAGCTCGCGAACGGCCGCCACCGGGGCACCGGCGTCGTCGAACAGCGATCGGGGATCGTAGGAGAGTAGCCACTTCTCGAGCAGATCCAGATGTGCTGGGTTCTCGCGGACACCCGACAGCGGCACCTGGTGCGCCCAGTGGGTGCCCTCGATGAGCTTGCCGTCCACCTCGTGCGGTCCGGTCCAGCCCTTGGGAGTGCGGAGAACGATGGCGGGCCATTCGATGTCGTGCTGTGGTTCGCCGCTGCGGGCGGTGTGCTGGATTCTCTCGATCGTCTCGTGGGCGCGGGTGAGGGCGCTTTCGAGCGCCGGGAACACTTCTCGTGGATCATCGCCTTCGACGAACAGCGGAGCCCAACCCTGGCCGCTCAGGTAGTCCGCGATCGATTGATCGGTGCTGCGACCGAGAACCGTCGGTCCGGATATCTTTCCGTCGTTCAGGTGCAGGATGGGCAACACGGCACCGTCGCGAATCGGATTGAGAAAGGCCGGGATCTTCCACGAACCGGACAGCGGACCGGTTTCGGCCTCACCGTCCCCGACGACACAGGCGACGATCAGATCGGGATTGTCGAACGCTGCACCGGCGGCGTGGACGAGGGCGTAGCCCAGCTCGCCGCCCTCGTGAATGCTGCCCGGAGTCTGGACGCTCACGTGGCTCGGAATGCCTCCGGGAGTGGAGAATTGACGGCACAGACGTTGGACGCCGTCGTTGTCGAGCGAGATGTCCGGGTAGATCTCGCTGTAGGTGCCCTCGAGGTAGGTGTTCGCCACCAACGCCGGACCGCCGTGGCCCGGACCGGTGACGTACAGCCAGTCCGAACCGGTTCGGCAGATCACACGATTGAGCAGTGTGTAGATCATCGACAGCCCGGGACTCGTACCCCAGTGCCCGAGCAGCCTCGGCTTGATGTGTTCGGCTGTCAGAGGCCGACGCAGCAACACGTTGTCCTGCAGATAGATCTGCGCCACCGTCAGATAGTTCGCCGCAGCCCAATAGCGCAGGTCTGCGTCCAATTCGTTGGAACCGTAAAAAGATTCGACCGCCGGTGCGCTCATCGATCGGTGGGTACGACAACGACGGGAACATCGACCGAATGGAGCACCGCGCGCGAGGTGGAACCGAGAAGCATCGACGCGAATCCGCCCCGACCGCGGCTTCCCACGACGATCAACTGCGCTGTCTCGGACGCGCGGACCAGTTCACGAACCGGCCTGTCCTGAACCACCACACGATGGATGGTGACGTCCGGGTAGTCCTCCGACCATCCGGCCAGGCTCTCCGCCAACGACGTCTTCTCGGCGAGTTCGGAATCGACCCACGGACCCTCGTCGTCGCGCGTCAACACGCTGCCCAGCTCGAGGTCGCTCCAGGCGTGTACCGCAACGAGGTCGACGCCTCGCAGTGACGCTTCCTTCAGAGCGAAGCCGATGGCGGGTTGGCTGTTGGAGGTGCAATCCACGCCGACGACGACCGGCCCGTCGCTGATGATGTTCGATTTGATCACCGCCACGGGGCATTTCGCATGCGAGACCACTGCGGTACTGACCGACCCGATCAATCCACCGGTGAACTCGCCGAGACCTCTCGACCCGACGACGATCATGGCGGGCGCGACGTCGAAATGCGTCAGGTTTCGTGCGGCAGAGCCGTGTTCGAGACGAGTGTCGAGAATGAGCGAGTTCCCCGCTGCGGTCTTGTGCGCAACGTCGACCGCGGCGGTCAGCACGCGCTTGGCCTCGACATCGGGGTCCGAGAACGAACCGATCCGAAGACTGATGGCATCGCCGTAGGTTCCCGGCGCGAACAGCGACGACGTGACCAACTCGAGCGGAGCGTGGCGTCGAACGGCCTCGCGTGTTGCCCAGCGGACCGCGTCGAGCGATGTGGCAGATCCGTCGACTCCGACGACTACCCGGCTCGATGCATTCATGACGAAATCCCGTCCCTTGACTTTCGTGTGCAGATACACAGCGAGCATGGCCCGAATCGGACCGTCGCAGACAGAGGCGGAAGTCCTTCGGTGCGGGGCGGAAGTCCCTGCCGGCTACCCCTAGGGGGTATGACTTGCTATCGTCGGTGACATGTACTCAGTGATCCGACGCAGACGCCTGGGCTCCGCCTCGGCGACCGGATTGCTGATCGCGCTGACGATCTTCGGGGTGCTGCTGATGCACTCGGTGACACCGATCATGTCGGTGAGCAGCGAACACGCCGCCATGGCGTCGACGACTCACCACGAGGATCCGGTACAGGTGGCGGCCGGCGAACACGACTGCCCGTCGGCACATCAGATGATGCATCCGTGCGCGGGAACCACGGTGGCGTGGGCTGCGTTGTCGGTCCCGGCGACGAGCGTCGATGTCGTCCACTCGCCGATGTCGGAGGACGGTATCGGTGGGCGCACCGACTCCATCTCGGAGCGTGCGCCGCCGTGGACCCTCTGGGAGCTGGACAGATCGGTGACCTTGCGAGTGTGACATGCAGTCCGGTGGACGCACGACCACCGGCGGATCGCCATACCCAGATCCCTGTATTTCGCACTTGTTCAAGGAGATTCACATGCGTACAACACTCGTCGCTTCGCTGGCTGCCGCCACCGTGAGCGCATTCCTTCTCGCCGGCTGCAGTAGCGACGACTCGTCGATGGACGGCCATTCGATGGGCTCGCAGAACTCGTCGTCGGCGTCATCGGACCAGGCCGACGCGTCCGCAGAATTCAACGATGCGGACGTGATGTTCGCGCAGATGATGTACCCGCATCATGCGCAGGCGGTCGAGATGGCGGCCATGGTCGAGGGCCGCACCGACAATTCGGACGTCGTTGCCTTGGCGTCGGCGATCGAAGCCGCGCAGCAACCGGAGATGGACCGGATGACGGCCTGGCTCGCCGAATGGGGTCAGCCCGCACCCTCGTCCGACATGGGTGAGATGGGCGGAATGGACCACAGCTCGGGCATGGGCATGGGCATGATGAGCCAACAGGACATGGACGCGTTGAGTGCGGCCACCGGTGCCGAGTTCGACCGCCAGTGGTTGACGATGATGATCGAGCACCACGAGGGCGCAATCGAGATGGCGAACATCGAGATCGCCGACGGCTCGAACCCCGACGCGCAGGAAATGGCGCGCGAGATCGTGGCCTCGCAGCAGCAGGAAATCGACACCATGCAGGCCTTGCTCGGCTGATCTGCACAGACACCGAAGGCCGCACCCTCTCATCGGGGGTGCGGCCTTCGGCCGTGCCGGGGCGATTGGGCGTCGTCGATGGCTCAGTGCACAGGTCGGCCGGTCACCGCGTCGGGGGAGAGGTCGAGTCGACGGAGTAGCTGCGCGTTGGCGGCGACGACGATCGTCGACAGTGACATCAGGACGGCACCGATCGACATGGGGAGCACGAAGCCGACCGGTGCCAGCACTCCTGCCGCGAGCGGAACCGATATCAGGTTGTATCCCGCTGCCCACCACAGGTTTTGCTTCATCTTCCGGTACGAGGCCCGGGAGAGTTCGATCACCGACAGCACGGACCTGGGGTCGTCGCTGGCCAGGATCACTCCCGCCGACGCGATCGCGACATCGGTACCGGCTCCGATCGCGATACCCACATCGGCCTGCGCCAATGCCGGGGCGTCGTTGACCCCGTCGCCGACCATCGCGACGGTGCGCCCCTCCTGTTGCAGGGTCGCCACAGTGTGCGACTTGTCTGCCGGTTTCACTCCGGCGAAGTACCGGTCCACGCCGAGTTCGGTGGCAACGGATTTTGCGACGGCTTCGGCGTCTCCGGTGATCATCACCACCGTGATTTCTCTTGCGTGCAACGCGTCGATCGCAGTGCGGGATTCGGGTCGTATCTCGTCAGCGAGGGCGAGCGCTCCGATGACGGTGTCGCCGGCGAGGACATGCAGGATGATCGCCCCGCCCTCGCGCCATCGATCGGCAACAGAGAGTTCGGTTGCGTGTTCCTGCTTCAGTAGTGCAGGCCCGCCGACCTGGATGTGGAGTCCGTCGACGTCGGCGGACACCCCGATCGCCGGGGACGATCGGAAGTCGGTGGCCGAAGAAACGGCCAGCTCTCGATGCCTCGCAGCGGCGACGATGGCGCGCGCCAACGGGTGCTCGGAATCGGCTTCTGCAGCTGCAGCGAGCGCAAGAACTTCGTCGGGGCTGTGCCCGGCGGTCGCCTCGATCGCGGTGACGTTGGGTTCGCCCATAGTGAGGGTGCCGGTCTTGTCGAACAGCACGGTATCCACGACCCGCATGGTTTCGAGTGCGAGCCGGTCCTTGACGAGCACACCGCCGCGGGCGGCTCGTTCGGTGGCGATGGACACGACCAGCGGGATCGCCAAACCGAGTGCGTGCGGGCAGGCGATGACCAGCACCGTGATCGTGCGGACAACGGCGTCGTCGGGCATCCCGAACAGTGTCCACGCGGCGGCGGTGAGGCCGGCCGATCCGAGGGCGAACCAGAACAACCATCCCGCTGCCGTGTCGGCGATGCGTTGAGCTCGCGACGTCGAGTTCTGGGCGTCGGCAACCAACCGGCCGATTCCGGCGAGTGTGGTGTCGTCCCCGACGGCGGTGACCTGCACGCGAAGACCTGAATCGGTGGCCACTGTTCCCGCGACGACCTGATCGCCTTCGCGGCGACGGACCGTCTTCGATTCGCCGGTGATCATCGATTCGTCCATGCTCGCCGAGCCGGCGACGACGGTGCCGTCGGCGGGCACTCGTCCTCCGGGACGGACGACGACGACATCGCCGAGCTGAAGTCGGTCCGGGGATACCGGCACCACGTCGTCGCCTTCGACGCGTTCTGCAGTGTCGGGCAGCAGTGCTGCCAGTGAATCCAGCGCGGATGTGGTCTGCGCAAGAGATCGCATCTCGATCCAGTGCCCGAGCAGCATGATCACGATCAGCAGCGCCAGTTCCCACCAGAAGTCGAGCCGATGATCGAGGATGCCCAGACTTGCCCCCATCGAGGCACCGAACGCGACGGTGATCGCCAATGCGATGAGGAGCATCATGCCCGGAGCGCGCGAACGGATTTCGCTCACTGCGCCGGTGAGGAACGGAGAACCGCCCCAGACGAACATCACGGTGCCCAGCACCGGGGAGATCCAGTCGATCCATGGCTCGTCGGGCAGTGAGTATCCGACGAGCATCGCGAACATCTCGGACGCGAGGACGACGGGGACGGCAAGCACGACCATGATGGTGAACAGGCGTCGGAACATCCCGACGTGATCGCCGTGCCCCGCATGGTCGCTGTGTCCTTGGTGGCCTTCGTGTTCCGAATGTGTCGAGTGTTCCGCGTGCGTGTGGGTCATCGTGCTGGTCCTTCCCGCTGACGAGTTCGGCGGCTACGAACGGTGTGAACTGGAGGGATCCGCGACGGCCGAATAGCCGGCCTGTCGGACCGCGGCGATGACCTCTGACTCGTGGAGCGCCGGCGTACCGACCACGGTCAGTGTCCCACTGGCGGCGGACGCGACCACGGACTCCACCTCGGCGAGCTCGCCGACCTCTTCGGTGATCGACGCTTCGCAGTGGCCGCAGGTCATGCCGGTGACTCGATAGTTGCTGGTGAACAGTTCCATTTCTCCGCCTTTGCTCGCATACCCCTAGGGGGTATCTTGGGTGACGGCTCGAACATACCCCCTCTGGGTATGCATGGAAAGGGGTGGGGCGAATCGAATCTGCTCGAGTAGGCTGCGATATCGGAGAGTCCTTCTCTGGGGGTCCGTCCGAGGGAGAGCGTTCACATGGCACGTCCACGGGTATTGGTCATCGGCGGAGGATTCGGCGGGCTGCACGCGGCCCGGCGTCTACGCGGTGAGGACGTCGACGTCACCGTGCTCGAGCGCGGCACCTCCCACGTCTTTCAGCCACTGCTCTATCAGTGCGCCACCGGTCTGGTGTCCGAGGGCTCGATCGCCAGTCCACTGCGACACCTGCTGCGTAAGCAGAAGAACGTGCATGTGGCACTGGGCGAAGCGACCTCGGTGACCGCGGTGGGTGACGGTGGAGTGGTGACGGCAAGCCGGTTCGACGGCTCGACCTTCGAGCTGCCCTACGAGTACCTCGTCGTCGCTGTCGGAATGCAGCAGGCCTATCACGGCCACGACGAATACGTGCAGTGGGCACCGGGGATGAAGACCCTCGACGATGCCCTCGCGATCAGGCGAAAGCTGATCTCCGCCTTCGAGATGGCGGAGTCTCTGCCCACCGTCGAGGAACGCCGACCATGGCTCACGTTCGCCGTGGCAGGGGGAGGCCCGACCGGAGTCGAATTGGCCGGTCAGATAAGGGAACTCGCCTCCAGGGCGCTGGCGAAGGAGTTCGACGCGATCCACCCGTCGGAAGCGCGGGTGCTGCTCTTCCACGGCGGTGACCGCGTACTCGAATCGTTCCCCGACTCCCTGACGAAGAATGCGCAACGCACCCTCGACGAGATAGGAGTGGAAACCCATCTCGGAGTTCACGTCACCGACGTCACGGCCACCGACGTCGAGGTGACGGCCAAGGCCGAACCCAACACCGTCACTCGCTACGACACCCACACCGTGCTGTGGACCGCAGGCGTCGAAGCCGTTCCGTTCGTGAAGCAACTCGCCGACGCGATGGACGTCGAACAGGATCGATCCGGACGCATCGCCGTGCAACCGGACCTCTCGATCCCCGGACATCGCACTGTGTTCGTCGTCGGAGACATCATGTCGCTGAACAAGCTTGCGGGAGTGGCCGAAGTGGCGATGCAGGGCGGGCGAGCGGCGGGTGCGGCCATCGCAGCAGACCTGTCCGGTTCTGCGCGAAAGGATTTCAAGTACCGAGACCTCGGCACCGCGGCCTACATCGCCCGCGGTCACGCACTGGTACAGGCCGGGCCGCTGAAGATGTCCGGATTCCTCGGCTGGGTCTCGTGGGGCGTCATCCACATCGCGTTCCTGGCCGGCAACCGCAATCGCGTCGGGACGCTGATCAACTGGGCCGCAACCCTCGCCACCGGTACCCGACGCGAACGCGCCATCACTTACGGTGACCCGGAAACGGCGCGTAAGCCGTACAACTGAGCGAACGCCAGCGTTCAGTACCGTCGCCGATCGGCGGAAATCCGCGATCGGTCGACGATAGTGAACAACCAGGTGCGGGTCAGCCGATGCCGGGGATGAAGCCGGGGTAGACGAAGTGCCCGGGACCTCCGCCGGGCAGCAGCTGACCCGTCGAACCCGGGTAGTTCATGTTCAGCGGAATCAGCTTGTGCGGGTTGCCATTCGAATCGGCCTGCCAGCAGGAGGACAGCACGCCGTGAAATCCGGTGCACACGATGCGGGTGCTGTTGCCGTAGGGCGAGGTCAGTCGATTCTTGCTGACGAACCGATTCCAGTAGTCCAGGTCCTGCGGGGTGAGGAATCCGGTGACATCCTGTGGGGCCGTCGGACTCGGATACGGCGGCGGAGTGGGCCACTCGTCGGCTGCGGCCGTTCCCGTTCCGAAGGCAGCGGCACCTGCAATGACGCAAGCAATGACAGCGGTGCGACGAAACATCTCGATCGACTCCTTCGCGGGACGGGCACCCAATAGACCACAGACACCCGTATCGAGGGAACACCTCTGTGTCTGCGTTGCCGAGAGCATCACGATCGCGTCTCGGATTCGTCCGGTCCATAACGCTCGGGACGTTTGCTCGAGGTAACGTCACCTCATCTTCGGCCGATGTAGAGACTCGACCGGTGTAACTCGACGAAAAGGTGAAACAGCGTGCCACGATCTCGACGACACGGCTTCCGGCGAATCGGTTCGGCTACGGCCGTCGCCCTCGCAGTGGCGATTCTCCCGACCGCGCTGATGACGCCCGTCGCGTCTGCGGAAGAGCTGCCTGCGGCTACGACGCAGTCGAGCAACGGATCGAGGATCGAGTCGGTGAACACCCTCGAGAACCGCCAGGTCCAGCTCCAGGTGTACTCGGCGTCCATGAACCGCACCATTCCCGTGACGGTGCAGAAGCCGGCCGACGACAGCGTGTCCCGCCCGGTGCTGTACCTGCTCAACGGCGCAGGCGGCGGCGAGGATGCCGCATCGTGGCAGTCGCAGACCGACGCCGAGGCCTTCCTGTCGGACAAGAACGCGTACATCGTGACTCCGCAGAAGGGCAAGTGGTCCTACTACACCGACTGGCTCCAGGACGATCCGAAGCTCGGCAGCAACAAGTGGAGCACCTTCCTCGGTGAAGAGCTGCCCCCGCTGATCGACGCTCAGTTCGACACCAACGGTCGCCAGTCGCTCGCAGCGCTGTCCATGACGGGCACCTCGGTTCTCAACATCGCGATCAAGTACCCGGGCAAGTTCACCGGCGTCGCGGCGTACAGCGGCTGCGCTCAGACCTCCGACCCCATCGGTCAGCAGTTCGTCAAGCTCGTCGTCGAGACCTACGGCGGCGGCAACGTCGAGAACATGTGGGGACCGCTCGACGGCCCCGTGTGGCGCGAGAACGACCCGCTGCTCAACGCCGAGAAGCTCCGTGGAACGCAGATCTACATGAGCACCGGCAGCGGCCTGCCCGGTGCCCCGAACGACACCTTTGCCAACCCGCGTCTGAAGAACGACCCGGCGACGCTTGCCAACCAGGTCATCGTCGGCGGTGGCATCGAAGTTGCCACCAACTTCTGCACCTCGAACCTGGCCAAGCGCCTCGATCAGCTCGGTATCCCGGCCACCGTGGACTTCCGCCCGGTCGGAAACCACTCGTGGGGCTACTGGCAGGACGATCTGCACAACTCCTGGCCGTTCCTGGCGGGATCGCTCGGCATCTGATCTTTTCAGCACCGAACAACGGCCACCTGCACCTCGTGTGCGGGTGGCCGTTCTTCGTTGTCCGGGGCGGTGGATCGGCGTAGTGATCGAACGTATGATCGAACGATGGCACGGCGCGCACAACCTCGACCGGCGTCTGCCGTGCGCCCGTTCAAGCTGCTCCGACCACCGCTGAAGGTGTGGATCGACCTGAACATCCTCTACCCGCTGCCGCCGCACCACGCCTCGAAGTTCAATCCCGAGGGATTCGATGTGCGACGCGTCGTGCCGGGAGATCTGGTCGAGTGGTCCATCACCGTGGACGGAGATTGGCTGGGCCGCGTCACGTACGAGTTGATGTCACGAGACCGCAGCGAAACCGTCACTCATTGGGTACCCAGCCGGGCGCTCAAGCCGCTGTAGGACGCAGAAGGCCCCGCCTCGATCGAGGCGGGGCCTTTCGTCATCACCTTCAGAAGCTGTGCTTGCGGGCCTTCTTGGCGAGCTTGCGGGTGGTGCGCTTCGACGGAACGAACAGGTGCGCAGCGCTACGGCGACGGTTGCGTCGACGAATCAGTACGAACGCGACGGCACCGGCTGCGGCTGCGACGGCTGCGATGATCGGAGTGCCGACCTTCGCCGCCTGGGCGACATCCTCGGAGTCGATGTTGCGAACCGTGTTCTTCACGTCGTCGGCGACGGCGGAGGCCTTGTCGGCTGCCTTGTCGGCGACCTGGGAGGCCTTCTCCTTCACGTCGTCGGCATCGACGTTCGAGACCTTGTCCTTGACGGTGTTCTTGACGTCCTCGGCCACGTCGGACGCCTTGTCGGCGACATCGGCGGCTGCGTGCTTGGCCTCCTTGGCGGCACCGGCTGCGGAGTCGGCGGCGCTTTCGGCGACGTCGGAGACCTTGTCGGCGGCCTGATGAGTGTTGGCCTTCGCCTGATCCTTGGCACCCTCGGCGCGAAGGCTGTCGTCACCGGTTGCCTCGCCGGCCTTCTCCTTCGCAGTCCCGGCCAGTTCCTCTGCCTTGTGCTGAGCCTTGTCGATGAAGTCGGCCATCGGTGAGTACCTCTTTCGTGTAGGTCGTCTCCGGATACCCGGAGCTGGGGGCGTCGCGGACGACGCCGTTAGGTATGAGTCGAAATCGACGCTCCGAAACATACGTCCGACGGGCGTGTTCCGGGTCACTATCGGTGGGGATGCTCGATGTCGCGCAGTTCGCTGGTGCCGTCGGGCCCCGCATTGTCAGTTCACGTGTTGGAGAATCACCACGATCGAAGCGATGCCGACCAGCAGAGCGATGTTGGGCTTCCGGTAGCGATGCAGGATTGCGACGAACTCGCGCAGGAACGCCGTCGGTGCGTAGAAACGTGCCGTGTCGGCTCCCGTCACATGAGCGTCGAGACCCAGATCGCGAGAGAACGCGGCCGTTCGCAGGACGTGAAAGTTGCTGGTCACCACGATCATCGGCTCCGATCTCAGATCCGACGACTCCAGAAGGTCCCTCGTCATCGTCAAGTTCTCCCGAGTGTTTCGCGAGCGCGCCTCGGCGAGGATCAGTTTTTCGGACACACCCTTGCCGACCAGGTACTTCTTCATTGCCGTGGCCTCCGCAGTCTCCTCGTCGGATCCTTGTCCGCCGGATACGACCAGGGCCGGGCGATGTCCGGACGCCACTTCGGCGTTGTACACATCGAGGGCGCGGTTCAGTCGGCTCTCGAGAAGAGGCGTCACGGTTCCTCCCGAGCCCAGCCCGCATCCCAGAGCAACAACGGCTGCACTTCCTTTCGGAGGCTCCAAGTGTCCGTAGATCAGTGCGTGGACCGAGAACGCGGCGAGCTGGACGCCGAGGCAGATCGAGAACAGCACCCCTGTCCAAACCGCGGCCAGCAACCACAGGGGCAGAGTGTGCGTTTCCAGCACGGCCGCCACTGCGACGAACAGCCCCACACCCAGCGTCACCGCAACCGCCAGAGCAAGTGGCAGTGCGGTCGAGAGCCGGAGCCCTTCGCGCCTGATCACCACCAGCCCATTGATGGCCGCTGCGCCCACGAGTCCGATTGCCGTCAGCAGGATTGCCGACAGCACCGCAACGACGAGAATCGCCTCGACCCGGGCGTCCAGCCGATGCAGCAGACTCAGCGATCCGATCGCCAGCGCAGCGAGAGCCGCAATGACAGTCAGGCCGTTGGACAGCCGACGCGGGTCTCGCCGGATACGGACGAACGACGTGACGACCAAGACGACGGCCAACGCGAGTAGGAGCATGGTTCGAACCTGGTTCCGGTCAGGGGAGTGGTGTCGTCAGTGCAGCGGTGACCAACTCGACGAGGGTGTCGATGTACGGGGTGAAGGTGTCATCGGTGGTTCCGACGTCGGAACTGCGGCTCAGGGCCCATTCCTGGGCGAAGATGTTGGCGGCACCGATGATGGCAAGAATGACCAGGCGATAGTTTCTGTTCGGCAGTTCTCCTCGTGCTGCGGCGGTGGTCGCCAGGGAGTCGAACATCTCGACGATGACGTCTCGCTGGTTCATGCGCCACAGTTCGATGTCGGTACTGACGCCGACCACCTCGACGTAGCAGACCCGAGCCGACATCCTGGTGCGACACGTGACGCCGAGGTACGCCCGGATTGCGGCGTCGATCGACGCCAACACCGGTTGCCGACCGTCGGCGGTCAGTGCCTCTCGTGCAGCGTGCTCGCCGTCCTGATTCATGGTGGTGACGATCTTCTTGAGCAGCTCCGACCGGCTTCCGACCTCGCGATAGAAGTGACGGGTCGACACGTTCGATTCCGCGCACAACATCCCGATCGTGGTTGCCGCGTACCCGTGGCTGCCGAACAGAGCGATCGCGGTGTCCATGAGACGGGCGATGCGTTCGGAGGATCGCTCCTCGGGCGACCTGCCTGCGTACTTCCGATCGCCCATGGGGTCGAGAGTACTGACCGGGCCCGCTGCCGTTGTCGACGTCACGGAACGGAATGGACCGCTCGCGAGCTCGTCACGTGCGACGGCGCGTGACCGGTCGCTTCGGCCACTTCGAGCGCACCGGCTTGTATGCGCCGGACAGGGCACGTCGCTCGAAGTCCAGGCCCGATCCCCTCGACGCCAGTAGGACGAGAGCGATGACTGCTGCGGCCCCGACCGCCACAGCAGTCATCGGGTTCTGGTTCCCTGTGCTGTGTGGATGCAGCCAACGGGTGATGTGTGGTTCATGAGGGGTTCCTGTCTTCGGTGTGCGGTGAACACTGTCATTGACACCGCCACTCGTCAATGGCACATTGTGTGATGTAAGTCGCGATCCGCCGCACAGTCGGGCCGATCCGCGAGGTGTTCGGCGAGACAGCGAGGCGCGACGTGACGACAAGCCGAGGACGATGGCCCGAGTTCGACGGCTCCGTCGACAATTTCCAGGACGTTCTCATCATCGGTGCAGGCATATCGGGCGTCGGAGCCGCATATCGCCTGCAGCAGATGGCACCGGAGCTCAGCTACACCATCCTGGAAGGTCGCGAGCGCGCAGGCGGTACCTGGGACCTGTTCCGGTACCCCGGAATTCGTTCGGACAGCGACATCTTCACGTTCTCGTTCCCGCACACACCGTGGCAGGGAGACACTCTGCTCGCGCACGGCGAAGACATCCGCAATTACATCGTCGATACCGCCTACGCGAACGGCATCGACGAACACACCGATTTCTCGACGTCGGTCGAGGCCGCGAACTGGGATTCGTCGACGGACCTGTGGACCGTCGAGACGCTTTCGAGCGGTGTTCCGAAGACCTATCGCAGCCGATTCGTGTTCCTGTGCACCGGATACTTCGACTACTCGGGCGGGTACACCCCCGATCTTCCCGGGGCCGACGAGTTCACCGGGCAGATGGTGCACCCACAGCAGTGGCCCGAGGATCTGGACCACTCGGGCAAGAGGGTCGTCGTGATCGGAAGTGGCGCAACCGCAATCACTTTGGTGCCCTCACTCGCAGCCGAGGCCGCGTCGGTGACGATGCTGCAGCGCTCGCCCACCTACATCGCGTCACTGCCGATGACCGACCCGTTCACCACGCTCACTCAGCGCGTACTGCCGGACTCCCTGGCGCACAGTGCATTGCGGTGGCGTAATGCACTGTTGATGGTCGGCTCGTATCAGTTGTGTCGACGCGCACCGAAGACGGCCCGCCGAGTGTTCCGCGCCATGACGAAGGCGCAACTGCCGCGGGGATACGACGTCGACAAGCACTTCGATCCGACGTACGCCCCGTGGGACCAGCGACTGTGTGTGGTGCCGGACGGCGACCTGTTCAAGGCCATTCGGTCCGGTCGTGCGACCGTGGTGACCGACCGAATCTCCCGCGTGACCGCCGACGGCATCGTCCTGGAATCCGGAGACGAGATCCCGGCCGACATCATCGTCACTGCAACGGGGTTGAAGCTCAAGGCCTTCGGTGGCATCGCGCTGTCACTGGACGGAAAGCCCTTCGCGGCGCACGACAAGTTCGTCTACAAGGGGCACATGCTCGAGGACGTGCCCAACGTTGCCTGGTGCATCGGGTACACGAATGTATCGTGGACGCTCAAAGCCGACATGACGGCCAAGGCGGTGGCGAAACTGTTGGTGTACATGCAGTCTCACGGCTACACCCACGCGATTCCCGACCGAGCGGGCAAGCCGGTGGAATCTCGACCGGTCGTGGACCTCGCATCGGGATATGTCACGCGATCCTTGGACGAGCTACCCAAATCGGGAACCGAGCGGCCCTGGTCGGTGAGGCAGAACTATATTCTCGACAGAATAGACGCGCGTTTCGACGATCTCACCGAATCGATGACGTTCGGGCGGACCGTACCTGCACGGGTGGCCGGCCCCGAAGCAGTCGACGCTCGCACCGGATAGACGAGAACAGATCGGACCGCAATGACTTTCGACATCGAGGGCCCCGCGCTCGCGCACACCATCCGCGGCGAGGGACCGACCCTGGTGCTGATCCATGGGATAGTTCATCGGCAACACGCCTGGGACAGCGTCATCGAGACACTCGCGCAGCACCGGCGAGTGGTGACGGTCGACCTGCCCGGCCACGGTGATTCACCCGAACTACCCACCGAGGAGTTCGATCTCGGCCCGTGGATCGTCGCCGAACTGGAGCGGTTCCTCGAGCACGTGGCGGTGGACGGCGAGAAGCCGCACGTGGCCGGAAACTCGTTGGGGGGATACTTCGCCCTCGAACTCGCCGCCCGCGGATCGGTTGCCTCGGCCACCGCGCTCTCGCCGGCCGGATTCTTTCGCGGACACTGGGATCAGACGCGTGCGCTGCTCGTGTTCCGATTGCTGCGCGCGTTGTCCCGAGTGATCAGCCCGATCGCACCGGCCGTCATGCGTTCGGTCGTCGGTCGTACGATCGCCAACGGTGTCTTCTACGCCAAGCCGTGGCGAGTTCCCGCCGCGACGGCCACCATCGACGCGCTCAGTATCACCACCAACCGGGCGATCGACGCAGCGGGTAACGCAGTGCCGCGCTTCAGCATTCCTGTCGACGAGGATGTCCCTGTCACCGTCGCGTGGGGGCGTCGCGACTGGGTTCTGCCGGTGTATCAGGCACCGCTGGTGCGTCGAACCTTTCCGCAGGCGGACGTGACGACGTACGCGGGGCTCGGGCACGTACCGATGTCGGACGATCCGGAACTGGTGGCGTCGATTCTGTTGAGGGGATCACGAACCGTCTCGCAGTCGGCGTGAGCGTTCCGGAGAAGGTCGACGGCCGAAGCCACCGGTGGCGCGATCATCGGATCACGCGGCGGCGTGAACTGCTCGACTGCACTCTGGACACGATCCGACAGCAGGGTCACAACATCGGCATGGACGACATCGCCTCTGCGAACGGTGTCTCGAAAACTGTTCTGTACAAGCATTTCACCGACAAACGGGGCCTGACCGACGCTGCCATGGCGCGATACGTCGAGACCGAGCTGGTGCCTCGGATCAAGGATGCGATGTCCGAGGACCTCGACGAGTATCACCTCACCCGGGTAGTGATTTCCGCCTACGTCTCGACGGTCGACACGGATCCCGAGATCTACATCTACGTCCACGCCAACAACGCCGTCTCGGGCAACCACGACGTCATCACCGCCGCGGAGGGGCTGATCGCCGAGCTCCTGGCCACCGTCATCGCCGGCAGATTTAGAGAGCGTGAGTTCTCCACGGCCGGCTCGATGCCCATCGCCTTCGCAATGATCGGTGCCGTTCGATTGGCGTCACACTGGTGGATCTTCGATCGAACCATGACGGCCGACGAGCTCGTCGACTACCTCACCATGATGGTGTGGGGCGGAATTGCGGGCATAGCGCGTGCCGCGGGCTCGGCCGAGCGATTCGCGTCGGAATCTCATCCGTTGATCGACGAGCCGTGAGGACTCAGTCCGGGAGCGCGATGTTCCTCGCGGCCACCGCTGCGGCCACTTCCTCCGGGAGAATGTTTCTGAACAGGAACAGGTCTCGACCCAACACCCATTCCGGTGCGAGTGCCGCCGAGTAGCGCTCGAAGTAGCCGAGCTGCTTGCCGAACAACACCAGTTCCTCCGGTGTCGCGATACCCCAGCGCCTGCCTGTCTCGACCAGAGACGCGACGAGTTTGCTCAGGTCGACGCGGGCGGCTCCTCGACCCAGAATCGGCTCGAACAACTTCCTCAGCTGCAGACCGATCAGCTTGTCGCCCAGAGTTGTTCCCTCGGTGATGCCGAGCATGCGGATGCGTCGCGCAGCTTCGGTGTAGTTGCCGTCGAACAGGGAGGCACGGAACATCTCGCGAAGTACCTCGCGCCACTGCTCGGGTAGTTCCCCGACGATTCCGAAGTCCAGGAATCCCACCCGTCCGTCGTCCAGTGCCCACAGATTGCCGGCATGCACATCGCCGTGGAAGGGACCGTGCAGAACAACGGCTTCCAGCCAGACCTTGACGCCGCGACGCAACTGCAGCTCGGAATCGAGCCCGGCGAGATCGCCCGGCGTGATACGGCCAACCGGGGTTCCTCGAACTCGTTCCATGCAGATCACCCGGGGTCCGCAATGGCTCCAGTAGATGTCCGGAACCATCACGTGAGAATTGTCCCCGAAGACATACAGGTTGTCGCGAAAGCGTTGCTGACGCAATGCTTCTGCTGCACTGTCGAGTTCCTCGGCCGTCAATTCGTCGAGGTCACGGACGACGGCCGTCGCGTTGGCGATGCGGAAGACCTCGAAGAACCTCTCCAACAACGACGCACCGGTGAAGGCCACCCGTAGATCGACTCGCATGCGACGACGGATTTCGGGCCGCTGCACTTTGACGACCGCCTCGCGCCCGTCGGGTAGCACACAGGCGTGGACCTGCGCCACGGATGCGGCCGAGAGCGGCACATCGTCGAACGAGGTGAACAGTTCCGCAATAGTGCCACCCAGGTCGCGTTCGATGACACGGCGAGCCTTGTGGGTAGGGACGGGTGGCACACCGTCGAGCAATCGCAGACACGCATCGGCAAGAACCGGGGGGAACACACCGGGCGACGACGCCATGAGTTGTCCCAGTTTGACGAACGTCGGCCCCAGCGCCTCGAATCCTTTGACCACGCCCTCTGCGAGCGCGACCGTGAAACGACGGCGTTTGGCGAGCCAGGACACCGGCCAGCGAACGACGGCGATCGCTGCGGCAGCCAGGAGTACCACGGTGATCCACGCGGCCCGGCCCAACTCTTCGAGTCCGAAGTGTGTGAGGTCGGGATACGCGATGTCGAGGGCCTTGATAGGCGCTCCGTCGGAGTCGGTGTCACGGCCCATCGCGTCGGGCATCAGCGATCGAACACCGCACGGATCGACTGGGATTCGGGCACGGACTGGCATGCCAATCGAACCCCGTGTTCGAGCTCGTGCTCGTCGAGTGTCTCGTTGGCGAGCATGGTCACAGTGCCTTCGGTGAGTGTGTACGCGCAGCCGCCGCAGGTCCCTTCGCGGCAGACGTAGGGCGGATCGAGACCGAGTTCGAGGAGTCGGTCGAGAAGCTTGGTGCCGGGATTCCAGGCGAATTCGGTCTCTGTTCCGTCGATCTCGACCTGAGCGGTGACGGACTGTGCGTCCGATTCGTGAGCCGACGCGGTGTTTTCGCTCCGGAACGGATTGGAGTCGAAGGAGGAGAACACCTCTCGATGCGTTCTGTGTGTGACCGTCCCGGTGCGGGCGAGCCACTCCTCTGCGACGTTCATGTACTGCGGCGGGCCGCACAGGAAGGCCTCGCACTCTGCCGGAACCGAGGCGCCCATCGTGGTCAGTCCCGCAGCTGTGGGCAGCCCAGAGTCCGATGCGAACCAGTGGTGGATGTCGAGTCGATCGGGAAAACGAGACTGCAGTTCGGTCAGCTGTTCCGCGAAGATCACCGAGCCGCGGTTCTGGTTGGCATAGACGAGGGTGATGCGGTTCTCGTGCCGCAACAGTGCGGTTTTGATGATGGACATGATCGGGGTGATGCCGCTACCGGCTGCCATGAGGACGAAATCGACGTCCCAGTTGTCCGGGCCGAACATGCCCGACGGCTTCAGCGCCTTCAGTCGCATCCCTCGGACTGCGTTGTCGTGCAACCAGTGCGACGCGAGCCCGTCCTTGATTCGTTTCACGGTCACAGTGGGAAACGGGTCGCGTACCGGCGAGCTGGAGAACGAGTAGCAGCGGGCCACCGAACCGCCTTCGGCGCAGGGGATCTCCAGTGTGAGGAACTGTCCCGGCGCGTATCGAAAGTGTGTCTCCGCGTGCTCGGGGACCGCGAATCCGAGCGAGACGGCGTCCTCGGTCTCGTGGGTCACCTCGGCAATTTCCACCTCGAAGATTCCCGCCTCGGGATCGCTGGTCGACGTACCGAGGTCTGCCGGTGGTGCGCTCCTGAACATCGTCACTTGTTCCCTCTTTCGGGCTCGTTGCGTGTCGGTCGTCACTGTCGCACACTTCGCCACCAATTAATAGGCCATTGACAAATGGCGAATAGCGGGTGAAGGTGACGAGGTGACTTCGACCACGAACGACGACTACCTGCCGCGCGGCGCATTCGGTGCCGGGTCTCGGCGAACGCGACTGGCAGCGTTGATGACTCGGCTGACGCTGCGCCCGATGACGAACCTGCTTCCGACGTCTCGCAGCGGCATCGAGTTCTCCCGACGCCTCGTCGCCACCTCGATGAACCTCTTCGGTCCGGTGCCGAAGGGGACGAGGGTGGACATCGTGGCCGACGGCCCGGTGCGCGGCGAATGGGTGCGCGCACCCGGCCTGACCCCGGGACCCCGGGTGATTCTCTACATCCACGGCAGCGCGTACGTCATCTGTTCGGCACGGACGCATCGTGGTCTGACCGCGCGGTTGTCCTCCGCGACCGGCCTGCCGGTGTTCACGGTCGACTATCGGCTGGCCCCGGAACACCCGTTTCCCGCCGCCGCCGACGACCTCGAATCCGCGTACCGCTGGCTACTCGGCCAGGGGTACACCGCTGCGAACATCGTCATCGCCGGAGACTCGGCCGGCGGCCACCTCGCTGCCGACCTGCTCATCGAGAACGATCGGACCGGGACGCCGCAGCCGGGGGCGATGGTGTTGTTCTCGCCGCTGGTGGATCTCGACTTCGAGCTGTCGGCTCGGATGGAGCGCACGCGCAAGGACCCGATGATCTCGGCGAAGGCGGCGCGAGGACTGGTGGCCCTGTACACCGAAGGCCACGACACGAACCTTCCGCGATTGCGGCTCGACCTCGCGCTCGTATGCGACCTGCCACCCACCCTGATTCAAGTCGGCGGAGCCGAAATGCTGCGCGGCGACGCGCGACACCTCCACTCCATGATCGATGCGGCAGGCGGACGAAGCGAACTCGAGATCTGGCCCGACCAGATGCACGTGTTCCAGGCTCTCCCGCGGCTGATCCCCGAGGCCGCTCACGCGCTGGAACATGCAGCCGAATTCATCACCCATGCACTCGACAACCGACTTGTGCAACAAGATTCGAAGGAACAGGTAAGTCGATGAGAAGCAAGACCGGGAAACCGTCGTATGGGTCCAGAGCGGTCGTGACCGGCGCGGGCAGTGGCATCGGCCGGGCGTTCGCACTCGAACTGGCTCGTCGTGGCGGAGCAGTCATGTGTGCCGATATCTCGTTGCCGCGCGCGCAGGAGACAGTAGCGATGGTGAACGCCCTCGGTGCCACCGGATACGCCGTCGAGTGCGATGTGTCGATCCGCGAGAACGTCGAGGAGTTGGCGCTACGTGCCGGCATCGAATTCGACGGACCGACGACGGTGCTGATCAACAACGCCGGCGTCGGGATCGGTGGAAAGCCCGTCGGCAACATCGGTTTCGAGGACTGGAACTGGGCCTTGGGGATCAACCTCTGGGGAGTGATCCACGGCTGCGAGGTGTTCACCCCTGCGCTGCGGGCCGCCGGCGAGGGCGGAATCATCAACGTCGCCTCCGCCGCAGGCTTTGCCGCCGCGCCGCTGATGGGTCCGTACAACGTCGGCAAATCCGCGGTGATGTCGCTGTCGGAAACGATGGCGGCGGAACTGTCGGGTACCGGTGTGCGCATCTCGGTTCTGTGCCCCACCTTCGTCAAGACCAACGTGGCCGTGGACGGCCGCATCACCGCGAGTTCGTCTCGGCTGGCCGAGATGGCGATGCGCTGGACCGGACGCTCGCCGGACAAGATCGCTGCCCGAACGCTCGACGCCTTCGACAGGGGTCGGCTCTACGTCGTCCCCCAGTTCGACGCCAAGGCCGTGTGGCGATTCAAGAGACTGCTGCCCGCGGTGTACGTGCGTTTTCTCGGGTTGCTCAATCGGGTGATGCCCGCCGACCAGGACACGGCGAAGAACGAATCCCTCACTACTACAACCACAGGAGCCTGACATGGCAATGGACTTCGAAGACATGTTGACCAAGATCAAGGACCGTCAGTGGGCGTTGGCGGACATCGATTGGGACGGCCCGGGAGCCGACACCATCAGCCCCGAACTGCATGCCAAACTCAAGCCCTTCATGTCCGATCTGATGTGGATCGAGAACGTGGGCGCTCGCGGCTTCGCCGCCATGGCGCTCAAGGCACCGAACGAGACGCTGGCGGAGATCTACCGCTACTTCCACGCCGAGGAGCAGAAGCACGCCAACGCCGAACTCGCTCTCATGCGGCGGTGGGGCATGCTCGACGGCGACGAGATGCCCGAGCCGAACATCAACGTCAAGCTCGTCATCGACTGGCTGGACAAGCACTCGGACGGGCTGTCACTGGCCGTACTGGGCACCGTCATTCCGATGCTCGAGGTCGCATTGGACGGTGCGCTCGTGAAGTTCATCATGGACGAGATCGACGACCCGGTATGTCAGTCGGTGTTCAAGAAGATCAACTCCGACGAATCACGGCACCTTGCAGTCGATTTCGCAGTGATCGAGCTGCTCGGGCATTCGCGGATGCGCAAGATTCTGGTCGACACCGTAGGCGCGTGGATGAACCCGGCCCTCATCGTCGGAACGCTGCGGTACATCCCGCTGCTGAACAAGATGCGCGACAACATCGTCGAGATGGGTGTCGACGAGGAGCGCCTGTACACCGCGATGAAGCGGTTCAAGAGTGTCGGTCAGCGCAATCCCGTTGCGTTGCGGGTGCCCATGTACCGCATCGTGCAATGGCACGGCAGCATCGTGATCAATCGCAAGCACCCGTACCACCTGCTGGCGGACGGCCTGGTGAAGCTCACGCGCCGGTACCCTACGAAGACTCTCAATTCCGAGCCGACCTGGGCCAAGGAACTGACCTACGAGCCCGTCGCATGAGCGAGTTCGATGTGCGCGACGGTGTGCTCGATGCGGTGATCGTCGGCGCAGGGTTTGCCGGAATCGGTTCCGCTATCCGACTGCGCAACAAAGGTATCGACAACTTCGTCATCCTCGAACGCGGCAGCGCAGTCGGAGGAACCTGGCGAGACAACACTTATCCGGGTGCCGCGTGCGACATCCCGTCCAGGTTGTACTCGTACAGTTTCGCGCCCAACCCCAACTGGTCGCACACCTACTCCGGCAGCGGTGAGATTCTCGAGTACATCCACACGATGGTGGGGGAGTTCGACATCGAGTCGCGTATTCGATTCGGCCACAACGTGGTCGACATCATCTGGAACGAGGCGGCCGGGCATTGGCACCTGAGCATCGACGGGCACGCCGACGTTCGGGCCCGCACGGTGGTGATGGCCTCGGGACCACTCGCCAATGCCAGCCTGCCGAACATTCGGGGCATCGACACCTACGAGGGACACAAGATCCACAGTGCTCGGTGGGACCACGACTACGACTTCGAGGGAAAGAAGATCGCCGTCGTCGGAACCGGGGCGAGCGCGGTGCAGATCGTTCCCGAACTGGTGAAAATCGCCGATACGGTCAAGGTGTTCCAGCGCACCCCGGGCTGGACGCTGCCCAGAATGAACCGAAAGACACAGGGCAGCACCAAGCGTCGGTACGCCCGGTATCCGCAGGCCCAGACCCTGGCGCGTTCGCTGTGGTTCTGGGGCCACGAGTCCGTCGCCCTCGGTGTCGTGTGGAAGACGCCGTTGACGCGCATCGTCGAACTGGTCGGTCGCGCGCATCTGCGTCGTCAGGTTCGCGATCCGTGGCTGCGACGCCAGCTGACCCCGCGGTTCCGGGCCGGCTGCAAGAGGTTGTTGATGACCAGCGACTACTACCCGGCCTTGCAGAAGCCGAACTGCACGCTGGTGACGTGGCCGATCGCAACGCTCTCGCCCAAGGGAATTCGGACCGTGGAAGGCGTCGAGCATCGGTTCGACGCCATCGTGTTCGCCACCGGATTCGACGTCTCCAACACCGGAACCCCCATCCCGATCACCGGGCGCGACGGCCGGGTACTGGCCGACGAGTGGAGCGCAGGGGCCAAGGCGTACAAGAGCATTGCCGTATCGGGCTACCCGAACATGTACTTCACCTTCGGCCCGAACTCCGGACCGGGGCACAGCTCGGCCCTGGTGTACATGGAGGCCCAGATCGACTACCTTGTCGAGGCCATCTCCCTGGTTCTCGACGGCAATCTGCACAGCGCCGATGTGCGCCAGGACGTTCAGGATGCCTACAACGAGGAGATGCAGCGCAAACTCGCCAAGACGACCTGGAATTCCGGTTGCAGCAGCTGGTATCTCACCGAGGACGGCTTCAACGCCACCATGTTCCCCGGTTTCGCCACCCAGTACGTCAACCAGCTCAGAAGCGTCGAGCAGGGCGATTTCACCATGACTCCGCGCCGCGTCGAACGGCCGCGAGAACCGCTGCGGATGCACGAGAGCACGCTTCCGTTGCGATGACGTTCGGATTCGGCTCCCACTTCCGCCGCGTGGTCGACGTATATCCTGTGGGTCGACGCGCGGCGGAGGTAGGGAGCTCGGTGGAGTATCGAATCGACGACTTGGCCCGAGAGGCCAAGACGACCACTCGCAATGTGCGGGCGTACCAGGAACGCGGACTGCTTCCGCCGCCCACGCTCCGAGGCCGAGTCGGAATTTACGACGACGATCACCTGACTCGACTGAAGGTGATCGACTCGCTGCTCCAACGAGGGTTCACCTCGGCGCACATCGCGGATTTCCTCTCGGGGTGGGAACAGGGCAAGGACCTAAAAGAAATCCTCGGCCTGCAGGAAATCGTGACCCGCAAGTGGTCGTCGGCCGAGACCACGGTCATCCCCGTCGAACTGATTGCGCAATTTCTCGGTGAGGACAACGACGACATCGTTGCCCGACTCATCGAAGCGAAACTGATCAGAATCGACGGAGATCAGGCCGAGATACTCGATCCCACTCTCCTCGAGGTGTTCGTCGATCTCAGCCAGTACGGCTTCACCCTGGAGCAACTGCTCGACCAGCACGAGCGAACTGCATCGAAGATGAACGCCATCGCAGAATCGATGGTGGGGAGCGTGACCGACCATCTGGCCGCGAAACACGGTCCGGGGTGGCTCCCCAAGTCGGGGGAGGTGGCCGAGACCACCGAGATGTTCGAGAAGATGCGCAGCCTGGCGATGAAATCGGCAGAGGCAGAGTTGGCGCGTGCCCTCGATCGCGTGCAGGAACAGGCCCTGAGTGATTACCTGTCGCAGACCTTGTCCAGGCGGAGCGAATGACTGCGGTTTGAAGGCTGCGACAATCGGACATACGTAATTCTCGACAGCCGAACGGCGGCTGAACGCCTAAGGGGGCACCATGAGATTCGTTACGTTGATCGTTCTCGTCTGGCTGATCATCGGCGCATTCGCGTCGTACCAACGTGGATACTTCGAGAGCGCACCCGAGAACTGCGGCGGAGCGGGCACCATCGCCCTCACTGTCGTCGCAGGACCGCTCAACTACTTCGGCATCAACCCCGAGGTCACCGACTGCAACGTCACTGTGCCTCAGCCCAGTGAGTGATCCGAGTCTCTGACCGCGCGCCCGCGGTGCACCTTCCCTAACCTGGTGAGGTGTTCCGCGGACGTCTGTTGCTGTTTCTGGCCTTCGCGATTCCGGTTGTCCTGGTGTCTGCGATCGGTGTCGGCGGGTACCTCGCGTTCACGAAGGCCCGCGTCGATCCGATGACCTCGGCCGACGCCATCGTCGTACTGGGCGGCGAACACGACGGCCGCGAGGCCTACGGCATCTCGCTCGCCGAGCAGGGTCTGGCGAAGACGGTGGTGCTCTCCGATCCCTACGGTTCCCGCGACCCGACCATGAAGAAGTACTGCGCGGCATCGACGACCGAGTTCGAGGTGCTGTGCATTCCGCCGACTCCGTCGACCACACGCGGAGAAGCGATGTTCACCGAGGAACTCGCCCGCGAGCGAGGGTGGAATCACGTCATCGTCGTCACGTGGCGCTACCACCTACCCCGCGCCCGGTACATATTCGACCAGTGCTTCGACGGATCCGTCACGATGCGTCCGACGCCACGTGCCTACGACTTCTCCCTCGTCGAATGGGAGTTCACCTACCTGTACCAAATCGCAGGCTTCGTCAAGGCGGGCGTACAGGGACCGTGCGAGAACTCGGCGGACGACTGATCCGAGCGGGTCAGAAAATCTTGTGATAAAGCGTGATTCCGGACTTCCACGCCAGGAATCCGAACATCACGGCAGCGATTCCGCCCACCACATTGGCAGCGAAAAATACTGTTGCGCTGCGATACTCCTGGTTTCTGGTGAGCCGAAGCGTAGCCAGCGCCACCGTGGCCAAGGGGGCCACCGACGCCAGAAATCCGATGCCCACCAGCGAACGAAACCGGTCCGGTGGATCGAGAGCGAACACCAAGCCCAACGCCGCACACGCCAGCAGATTGAGCGCGGACAACCGTCGCCTGGACCTGATGGCGTACGAGAACACGAACTGCCCGAGCGCAGCCAGCCCACCCCCGACGGCCACCAGAATCATGGTCGTCATCGAATGCTGCTCGGCCTCGGCTTGGTGATCGCCGCGCCGAGTGCCATGGCGATCAACGCGATGATCGGCGTTCCCACCAGGTACACCACCGAATTCCATGCACCGCGATGCGTCACCGCTTGGAACGCGTACAGGCTGAAGGTGGTGAACCCGCACGCCAGCCCGAACAGGGCCGCGCGGGCAACCGGGGCGGGCCGTCCCCACAGGTAGCCCAGGGCAGCGCCGACGACGAGGCACCCGAACACGTTGACGCCGAACGTGCTCATCAACAGCCACCTCGGCGATCCTCGCCACGTCCAGACCTCGTATCGCAACGCCGCACCGACCCCGCCGCCGACGGTGACCGCAAGGTACTCACCGAACGATCGACGACGGTCCGCTCTCTGCAGTGCCTCGATCATCGAAGCGAGCCTAGTGGGAGTCGGGCCACTCGGCCGAGTGGAAGAAGGTCGGCCAGGGTGGGCCGGGGTAAAGTCGGCGTGTGACTGCGGACGACACGGGCCTCGGGCCCCAGCACTTCGATGTGATCGTGGAATGGCGTGACCAGGACGTGGTTCTGGCGGTGTCCGGTGAACTGGATCTGGTGACTGCTCCGGATCTGTCCGAGTCGGTCGCTCTCGTACTCGAGAAATCGCCGACGGCTGTGGTGATCGATCTCAGTGATGTGGGATTTCTCGCGTCCGCCGGCATGTCCCTGTTGGCGTCGACGCATCAGCAACTCGGCGGCGCAGCCGGGTTTGCCGTGGTCGCGGACGGTCCGGCCACCGGTCGTCCCCTCACTCTCGTCGGTCTGGACGAGGTGTTCGGTATCTATGCAACGGTCGACGAAGCATTCGTTGCACTTCATGCGGGTAGATCCTGAACTTTTGGGTAGACGGGATTCATGATGGCGACTCTCTTCGGAGGTGACGACTCACGTACCGACAGTTCGATCTCGACGGCAGGTGCGCGAATGGAAGAACTGCTGTTCACCGGCGAACCTGCCGACGCCGATCGAGCGTCGGAGCTTCGTCGTGAGCTCGGTGACTGGTTGGGCAATGTGGGCGTCGACCCCGATCGTGCGTACGACGTGGTGCTGGCCACGTACGAGGCGATAGCGAACAGCGTCGAGCACGCATACCGAGACCACACCGACCGCGGAACGCTCGACATACGAGTCTCGTGTACCGCGGAGGGGCGAATAGAAGTGAAAGTCACCGATCGCGGCGACTGGGCATCGCACAACTCCGATCCCAACCGCGGGCGGGGTGTGCCGCTCATGCGGGCGTTGGCCGACAGTGCCGCCGTCACCTCGGATCAGAACGGTACGACCGTGCACATGATCTGGGACGCGACCTAGCCCCACAGCCCTATCCGGCACACTGGTGGGATGGTCGACGTGCAGATCGCTACCGCAGAGAAGAAGAAGATAACGGTCCCGAATCTGCGTGTGCTGTGGCAGTTCGTCCGCCCGCACCGTCGCACCCTGTCGCTCGGCATGACACTCGGCCTCATCGGCACAGGAGCTGCACTGGCGACGCCGATGGTAGCCAAAGGAGTGCTCGACGGCCTCGGCACCGACGCCTCCTTGATCCAGCCGGTGCTGATTCTGGTGGCTCTGCTCGTGGTGGGTTCGCTGGTGCTGTACCTGCAGTGGATCGTGCTGGGGGTCCTCGCCGAACGCGTGGTCCTCGACGCCCGCAAATCCATTGTGCGCAAGTACTTCGGTGCCACGGTGGGAAGTCTGGGCACTCGGCCCACCGGAGAACTCGTCACCCGGGTCACCTCCGATACCGTTCTGCTGCGCGAGGCCACATCGAATGCCTTGGTGGCCATAGTCAACAGTGTGGTCGGCCTCGTGGGCGCATTGATTCTCATGGCCGTGCTGGATCTGGTGCTGCTCGGCGCGATCGCCTCGGCCATCATTGCGATCGCAGTGTTGTTCGCCCGCCTGATGCCTCCTATCGCCGTCGCCCAGCGGCAGTCCCAGGAAGCGGTGGGCCGCCTCGGCGGTATTCTCGACGGCACTCTGCGGGCGATTCGTACCGTCAAGTCCAGCAGGGCCGAGACCCGCGAATCGGAGCGAGTCATCTCCGAGGCGCGAATCTCCGCCCAGCACAGCGTCAGAGCGGTCAAGATCTCCGCGCTGGCCTGGACGTTCGCCGGGGGCGGAGTGCAGTTGGCGATCATCGGAATCCTCGGTCTCGGCGGCTATCGCGTCAGTACCGGGGCATTGGCCGTGTCCAGCCTGATCGCATTTCTGCTCTACGCATTCCAGGTGATGGGCCCGGTGTCCACCCTGGCGACGAACATCACCGCATTGCAGGCCGGAATGGCCGCGGCCGCCCGTATCCGCCAGATCGACGACCTGGTCACCGAAAAGGGTGAGACCGGTCCCGCGAGGTCGGCGAAGACCGAAGCGCCCGCTCCGGCTCTCGAATTCCGCAGTGTCACAGCCCGATACGCACCGGGGAGGGAGCCGGCCGTGCGTGGTATGGACCTCGCGGTGCCTGCGCGTGGACACACCGCGATCGTCGGACCGTCGGGAGCAGGTAAAACCAGCGTCTTCTCGTTGATCCTGCGCTTCCTGACCCCCGAGTCCGGCGAGATCAGGCTCGGCGGAACCCCGTACGACGAGCTGAGCATCGACGAAGTGCGAGCGCGGTTGTCCTACGTGGAGCAGGAGACGCCGGTGCTTCCCGGCTCGATCCGCGAGAACCTCCTGTTCAGCCATCCCGAGGCCAGCGAAGCCGACATCTGGGCGGCGCTGGAGTCGGTACATCTGGACTCGGCGATCCGCGCACTGGACGAAGGGTTGGACACCGACCTGATCGGATCGACCGTTTCCGGTGGGCAGCGTCAACGAATCGCGTTGGCCAGAGCCATCGTTCGTCGTCCGGAAATTCTTCTGCTCGACGAGGCCACAGCGCAGGTCGACGGCCGCACCGAGGCGGCAATCCACGAGGTGATCCGATCGATCGCGGCCGACTCCGCCGTCGTCACCATCGCGCACAGGTTGTCCACCGTGCTCGACGCCGACACCATCCTGGTGATGGAGGACGGAGTGGTCCGCGCCAGGGGCACGCACTCCGAGCTCATGAACACCGACTCGCTCTACCGAGAACTGGTGGCCGCGTTGCGAATCGGCGACAACGCAGCGCTGACGAAGCCGAGCTGAGAACCCCCGGTCGGTGCCCTAGCGTCCGGAGTCGGATTCGGATTCGGTGGTGCTGCTCTCGTCGTCGGAGTCGTCGGAGTCGTCCGCGGAGGTGGTGGTGGTCGTCCGATCCGAGGACGGGGTTCGGCGTGGGCTTCGCGTCGTGGTCTCGGACCGATCCGGAGTGGTCGTCGTGGGGCGAGCAGTGGTGGGTACCGCGACCTGCCAGGTGGGCGAGGGCGGCACGATGACGATCGTCGACGTCGGTGTCGTCTCGACCGAACTCAGACTGTCCGACTTCAGAGCGGGCGGACGAACGGTCTGGCTCGTGTCGTCGAACGCGCCACCGAGAGCACCGATGGTCAAACCGACTGCGACTGCCACTCCGGCGCTCGCCACTGCTGCCGACGCGATGACCTTGTCGCGCATGCACAGACCCTAACGCCGTGGCCGGACCCGGATGGTCGGCAATGATGCGAGAACGTTACCTCAGCGAGCGGGGTGGTGAGAGATGGACGTTCACTGCGTAGACAACCGCAGAACATGGGGCAGCGCCTCCGCGATCGACTCCCCGGCCTGCTCGTACACCGAATGATCACGCCGGTACGGATCGCCGATGTCGAGTGTGTCGACACGGTGCACCGCCCGTGCGTCGGCCAGGGTCGCGATGGACTGCGCGCCCGATGCGGCGACGAGGCCCGACGCCTCCAGCAGAGTGAAGGTGCGACGCATCTGCCGCGGTGCGAGAGCCAGGACGGCGTCGCGATGTGCCGCCGTCATCGTCAGCACGAGATCGGCGTCGGACGCGATCGCGGGCGTGAGGCGTCGGGCAACGAAACCGTCCGGATCGCCGCCGAGCTGCGTCAGCACCGTCGCCGCCGTCGGATCCATGGCGTGCCCGGTCAAGCCCTGCGTTCCGGCGCTGCTCGCGGTGAGTTCGAAGCCACCTTCTCGTGCGAATGCAGCCGCAAGGCGCTCGGCTGTGGGCGATCGACAGATGTTCCCGGTACAGACGAACAGAACGCGCATGCCCGCAACTCTAGTGCTGTGCTCGGGTGCCGCACTGAGCACCGAGGGACGCGCTACAGTGTGCCATTGGCGGGGGATCGAGACTGGTTCGTGACATCCAGTCTCGGCGTGTGTTCACGGGGAAGTCGACCGAAGGCGGGTAATGACCGAAGTTCTCGGTGTGTCGGTGGGGGCCAGTGCTGTGCGCATGGCTCGTCCCGACGCGCGCCCTCAGGATTCGGGTCGCCTCGATTTCCATCACGACACCGTCGACGCCTACTGGGACCGCGCGGAGGAATTGGCCGCCGAGTCGATCGGAGTCGTGCTCTCGCAGCCGGGCGACGGCGGACCGGTGCAAGCGACAGGTGTCGCATATCGGGACCAGCAACAGTTCGGCGAGATCCAGCAGGCCATGGCGAGCCAGCGGCTCTACAACTACCGACTGGTTCCCGAGGCACGAGCGGCGTTGCAGTACCTGGAGGCCTCGGGCGAGCTGGGCCACTTCGGCACCATCGCCCTCTACGATCTGGGCAGCTCCGGATTGACGATCAGCGTGATCGACCGCGGTACCGGGCAGGTTCTGCTCGCCGAACGCACCATCGACATCAGCGGCGACGACTTCGATCGGCTCATCTCGGACAATCAGCTCGCCAAGCAGGGCGTCGACATTGCCGACAACCAGGAACTGAGCGAGTTCACCGCGCGGTGCCGGGTGGCCAAGGAGCAGCTGTCGACCAGTGGCGCGGTGTGTCTGCCCGGTGACGGCGGCGTCATCCTGATCTCGCGTGAGTCGTTCGAGTCTCTGGTGACCGTCCCGATCGAGTACTCGGCGCGGCTGGTGCGGGACGTGATCGGTCGTTCACCCAAGCACGTCGACGCTCTCTTCCTCATCGGCGGCGGGGCGCGCATTCCTCTGGTGGAATCCATTCTCGGTGCGTGGATCGGCCTCCCCGTGGTGACTCCGGCGGACCCGGAATCGGTGGCCGCACGCGGTGCAGCTCTGCTCGCGACCCCGGTGGCCGATGCGCCACGTCGACCGAGCCCACAACCGGGCGTTCGGCAGTCTCCGTCCGATCCCGCGTCGTTGACCGGGGCTCCGGATTGGTTGAGCCCCGAGCCCACCGGAGACAAGCCCGCCGACTCCAAACGCAAGGTGCGCGGCGCAGTGCTCGTCGCAGGGGGTCTCGTTGCCATCGCCGCACTCGGGTTGTCCCTCGGGTACGGCGGCAGCTCCGCGGAACCGACGAGTTCACCGGTCGAGACCAGCGCACCTGTCACCGCAGTGCCCACGACGCCGAGGACCACCGCACCGCCCACCACCGCGCCCCCGACGACCACTGTGCCGCCGACCACCGAGGCCGCTCAGGCCCCGGCTCGCACGTATTCCGAGCCGGAATACGTGCCGCCCGCCGCGCCCGCGCCTGCTCCCGCGCCGCCGCCACTGATTCCCGGCCTGCCGCAGATTCAGCTGCCGCAGATTCAGTTGCCGCCGGCACCGGTCATCGAGTTGCCGCGGTTCTGACCGGCGTACGCGGCCGCCCGGATCAGGGCAGCTGCAACTGCGCGAGAACCGCCAGGTGATCGCTGTCCGGAATCGGTAACGGCTCGACCGACCGGGCGCGGACGTTCTCACTCGTCACCACGTGATCCAAGCGCGCCAGTGGACGTTCCGACGGGAACGTGCGGAACAGGCCCGCACCGGCACCGGCTGCCGCGTCGGAGAACGGGGACGATGCCAACGTGCGGAACTGCCGGTGGTCGTTGGTGGCGTTGAAGTCGCCCGCGACGAGCACGGTGCCCTGGTAGGTCTCCATGATCGAGCGCATCCTGGCCAGGTCGGCGGCCCACTCGGTGGTGTGGCGCGGTGTGGCAGGCGACATCGCGTGGAAGGAGACGACGGTCAGATCCTGCCCGTCGACCGTGGTCTTCGCCTGTACCGGTACGAATCCGAAGTTGTCGAGGCGGGTGCCGTCGGTCAGCGGAGTGCGGCTCCACAACCCGGTGCCATCGGCCACCGGGAGCGCAGCGGTGAAGGAGAACGGTAGTAGGTCGCCGATGCCCGCGGCCTGCAGGTCGTCCACTTCCTCCGGGGTCAATTCCTGGACCGCGAGAATGTCGACGTCGTTACTACGCACCGCGTCGACGATGGACGCGGCGTCGGCGTCGCCGTGCGCGACGTTGACCGTCAGGACCGACAGTTGCGGGCCGGTGTTGTCCGGGCCGTCGGCGAGGAACATCGGCACCTGAACGCCGACGACGGCAACGGTGATCAGTACTGCGACGGCCGATCCGATGCGGGAGCGCGCTGCGGCGAACAGGATCACGGTGACGATCGCGGCGACCCCGAGATACGGAGCCCCCACGACGAACGCCACAAAAGTGATCTCGGTCACACCAAGTTGTCGAACGAGGAACATTCCGGCCACGCCTGCGAGCAGAGCCCAGCCGATGACCAGCGCTGCGCTGGATGCGAAACGGCGCATCGCGCTCGTGCCTCCTCTTGCCTGCCCGAGTTGGGCATGGATGTGTCAGGTGTTGTCTACACTCGGCATGTGCCCAGCTCAGAGCCATTGTGCAAGTGTCATCACGAACAAGCTGCGCACCGGCATTACCGGCGCGGAACCGACTGCTCGCTCTGTGATTGTCCGCGATACCGGAGTCCGGTATCGCTGCTGTCGAGATGGTGGCCCTGGAAATAGTTTGCCCGGGCAAAAACAATCCTACCGTCCGATCGAATGCGAAGAACAAACCGATTCGTTAGGATTAGGGGCCTGGATACAGGCAATACGGACAAATGCGGCTCGGGGACCGTCCGACATTCGATCCGGTAGGAGAGGCTTCATGTCGAACGATGCAGTGCTGGACAGGCTCGGTACCAGCCTACGAGTCCTCGAACTCGAACCCATCGGTTACCGACCACACCCGATTCACAATCACGACCGCATCTGGACCGAGACCAACTGTTACGTCGACCTGTGGATCGAAGTTCTGCACTCGTTCGGTGCAGATCCCACTCCGGCTCTCGCCTTCGTGCTGAGCGCCGGATGCGACGGGCGGCAGTGGGATTTCGTGAAGATCGCTCCCGAGGACCTCCGCACCCTGTACGGCATCGTCGTCGCCGAGATGAACGTGTGGCGTCCCGTGCTCGAGCACGTCGTCGAAGGCCTGGAAGACGGCATCCACGTCACCGTGGAGGTCGACGGCTTCTGGCTGCCCGACACGGCGGGAACCAGCTATCGCAACCAGCACACCAAGACCACCATCGTGCCGAATCTCGTCGATCGCGACGGCAAGGTGATGGGGTACTTCCACAACCGCGGCTATTTCGAGCTCACCGGAGCCGACTTCGACGGGATATTCAATCTCGCCCCCGAGCCGCACGCGGAGGTGCTGCTGCCCTACGTCGAGCAGATTCGAGTGGATCCCGCGGTACTCGACGCCGGTTTCGGTGATCGAGACCTCGACGTCGCTCGCGCTCATCTGGCGCGCCGAGCTCCTGGTAACCCTGTCGATGCGCTGGCCCGCCGCATCGTCGCCGATATCCCGCTCGTACAGACTGCGGGACCCGACGCATTCCACCTCTGGTCGTTCGGCCTGCTCCGGCAGTTCGGTGCCACGGCAGAACTGGCGGCGAACTACGTGCACTACCTCGAAGGTCGTGGCATAACGGGAGCCGCTGCGGCAGCGCCGCACTTCCTCGATGCCGCCTCCGGCGCAAAAGCCGTTCAATTCCGGATGGCGCGCGCCGCACGTGGCCGGGATGTGGTGCTCGACGAGCCGCTGATCGAGATGAGCAAGAACTGGGCTGCGGCCATGGACATCGTTGCAGGTGCATTGGGCGCGTGATCGATCTGCTCGACGGCGCTCGGTGGCGGCTGGCCCGAACCGACGCCGGTTCCGTTCTCGACCCTGCCGACCTACGAGAAGATCTCGACTGGGTCGTCGCGATGGTGCCTGGCACGGTTGCCACCGCGCTCGGACACCCACTCGCAGTGGATCCCGACGAGCACGACTGGTGGTTCGTCACTCACGTCTCCACCGGTGACCATCGCCGGGTGCGAGTGAGCTTCGGCGGCATCGCGACCCGCGCCCGGATCTGGATCGATGGCGTCCATCGCAGAACCGTGACGTCGATGTTCGTTCCCGAGACCCTCGATCTGACGGACTGCGGTGACACCGTCACCATCGCCGTCCACATCGAATCGCTTGCAGCTCAACTGAAGTCCCGACGCCCCCGCGGTCGGTGGCGATCGTCGCTGATCGCCGTACAGGGGCTGCGACACGAGCGAACGACGATGCTCGGTCGCGCACCCGTGTACGGGCCCCTTCCGGTTCCCGTCGGACCGTGGCGTCCGGTGACGATGACCCCCATCTCCGACGTTCACCGCGTCGACCTGACGACGGCGGTATCGGGCACCGACGGCGTCGTCACGCTGCGCGCCGACCTGGGCGCTCCCGGGGTGGCTCGAATCATGATCGACGACAGGGCCTTCGAGCTCGGCGCGGTCGAGCGCGTCGACTGCGCGGTGACGCTGCCCGACGTCGAACTCTGGTGGCCCCATACGCACGGCCGACCGCGAACGTATCGCGTGGCGCTCGAGGTCGACGGCACCGTCCATCCCATGGGCGTCGTCGGTTTTCGTACGGTCGAGCTGGACCGTACGGCAGGCGGCGCAGTACTGACGGTCAACGGCCAGACCGTCTTCTGCCGCGGAGGAACGTGGACCCCGCTGGACCCGGTGCGGTTGTGGTCGCCCGAGCCCGAGCTGCGGGCGGCGCTCGGGCAGCTCCGATCGGTGGGTCTGAACATGGTGCGCATCGTAGGCACCCTGGTGTACGAGCAGGACGAATTCTGGTCCCTGTGTGCAGAATTGGGCATCATGGTGTGGCAGGACGTCATGTTCGGCACCGTCGACCCGCCCACCGACGATACGTACACCGCAGCGGTCACCCGCGAGCTCGACGCGTTCGCCGACACGGTCTCGGCCAACCCTGCCCTGATGGTCGTCAGTGGTGGAAGCGAGACTCAGCAGCAGCCCACGATGTTGGGAATCGCAGCCGAGGATCAGCGAATGGTGATGCTGGACAGCATCGTTCCCGACTTCCTCGCCGATCGTGTACCCGGCGTCGCCTACGTGACATCGAGCCCGTCCAGCGTGAGCGGCGAACTGCACACTCACGTGGGCGACGGCATCGCGCACTACTTCGGGGTGGGCGGCTATCTCCGACCACTGTCCGATATCCGCACTGCCGGAGTACGTTTCGCGGCGGAGTGCCTGGCCTTCGCAGTTCCCCCGGAACGGGCGCAGGTGGAGAAGTTCTTCGGGTCCGCAGCCGTTGCCGGTCACCACCCCGACTGGAAAGCCGCCGTCCCACGCGACCGCGGCTCGTCCTGGGATTTCGAGGACGTGCGCGATCACTACGTACGCACGATCTTCGGCGTCGACCCACACCTGATCCGGCGCGACGATGCAGAGCTGTATCTCGATTACGGTAGAGCGGCGATCGTCGAAGCGTTCACCGAAGCGTTCGGCCACTGGCGTCGAGCATCCTCGGGGTGCGCCGGAGCCCTCGTGCTGACGCTACGAGACACCGTCGCCGGTGCGGGCTGGGGCATCGTCGACACCGCCGGTGTGCCCAAGGCACCCTTCTACGCGTTGGCGCGGGCCAGCGCCCCGGTGGCACTGCTGTTGTCCGACAACGGACTCGACGGCTATTCGGTGGAACTGGTCAACGACGGACCGGCTCGATCGGGCACTGTTCGAGTGGTGCTGCACGCCTCCCGCGGCAGCCACGAGTTCGAACGCACGGTGAGCGCCCCGGCGAACGGATCCATCGCACTGACGGTGGATTCCATCGTCGGCACGTTCACCGACGTCAACCACGCCTACCGCTTCGGCAGCCGCACCTACTCCGCCGTCACGGTCCTGTTTCTGGACGACAGCGGCGTCGAGGCGGCACGAACCACCGCGCTCGTCGGCGCGCAGAGTCGCCAGAACACGGTGGGCCTCACGGCGAATGTTGTCGAAAAAGATTCTGGAACATGGGAACTGATCGTCCGATCCGACTGGCCGGCGCAGTACGTCTGCGTCGACATCGACGGCTTCGAGGTATCCGACTCGTGGTTCCACCTGGCACCGAACGAACCTCGTACGCTGACGCTCGTCGGTCGCGGCGGGGGTGCACCGCGCGGACACGTGCGCGCTTTGAACTCCGTGGAGCGGGCCTCGGTGGCACCGAAGGTCGTGAGCGGTAACTCGTAGTGGACTACGAATTCAGTCGATGGCCCAAGCTGTGCACGTGCCGCTAGCGGCTCGTGCTGAGTTTTCCTCGGGCATAGCCGATTCCGGCCGCACCGACGCTGGCCACCACGGCCATCGCACCCCAGGCGCGCGCGGGATTGCCGCGGGCCGCTGCGCTGGTCTCCCGGCCGACCGCGCGAGGAAGAATCTTGGCGGTGTAGGCCCGCTCGGAGGACAGTGCGTCCTCGGCCCCGATCAACCGGGCGATCGCTGCCTTCGATACGCCCTCGGCGTAGCTGCGCGTGATGAGGTAGCGCGGACGAGTGCGATCTGCGCTGACGGTGTGATCGACGACGATCGAGGGATCGAACACGATCTGGGCGTCGGGATGCGTCTGACGCAGACGGATGCACAGCTCCGTCTCCTCGCAACCGAGCGGCACTCGACCGATCCGGCCGATGCCGGAGACGAACCCGCCGAGTGCGACGACGGGCTCACGGCGGAACGACATGTTCGCGCCCATGAGATTGCGGACCTGAGCGGTTTCCGTTGGCTGCCCGCGGTAGGTGCACCCGACGACCCAATCGAGTTCGCCGGGTTCACCCACTACCTCGGCCGGTAAGAAGGCCGGACGCTTGTCCGGCCATACCGGGTATGCAGAGCCCCCAACGGCGTACACGGCATCGTCCGAGTAATGGGACAGAATGGCTCCGAGCCACTCTGTGGTGCGCGGTGAGGCGTCGTCGTCCAAGAAGACGACGATCTCACCGGTCGCGAGGTCGAGCGAGGTGTTGCGCGCTCCGGAGAGGCCACGTGGGTGGTTGTTCTCCACCACGTTCACGGTCCGGTGCAGCGGCGAGAACTCCTCGCGCGCACGTTCGGCCAGTTGCGCATTGTGATCGATGACGATGATCAGTTCGTCCGCCGGAACGACCTGATCGAGGACGGCACGCACGGCAGCCTGTAGTTCTGACCACCGAGCCAGGGTGTACGCGCAGATGACGACCGAGGAAGTCGGCAGACTCACGCCGTCTTCTCGCGGAGTTCGAGAACCTCGTTGTACGACTCCAGGGCCTCGAACTCGAGGTCCATGTCGGTGCGGGCGTCGACCGACTCTCGCAACGGCCGAACGATGGACTTGCGCTTGATCTTGCGGGCACGCATGCGCTCGGTCATCAGGGTGCGCAGCACCCGGAAGCCGTCGGAGAAGGTGCGCAGATTGCTCTGACCGTAGATGCGAGCCAACTCGACGCTCGGCACCTCTTCGATGCGCACGGACGCCTCGGCGAAGCGGCAGTTGATGATGGTCTCGATCTCGAAACCGTCGCCCCAGAGCATCATGCCCTCGGCACCGGGCTGATCGACGACGGGGAGATCCAGCACCGGCACCAGGTCGCGCCAGAAGGCGTTGTAGCCGTAGCAGAGATCCGAGAAGCGAGTCCCGAAGAGGGTGTTGGCCACCAGGTGCAGGCCACCGTTGCCTGCACGGCGCAGCGGGGTGATGTCGTGGCTTCCGCCGCCCTCGCAGAACCGGCTGCCCTTGGCGAAGTCGGCACCGGCGAGCAGGGCGTCGACGAAGCGCGGGATCTCGGCGGCATCGGCGGAACCGTCGGCGTCGAACATGACGATGATGTCGCCGGTCGCGGCCTCGAAGCCGCAGGCGAGAGCGTTGCCCTTGCCCTTGCGGGTCTGCTTGATGATGCGAATGTCACCACGGATCTCGCGCGCCGCGTCGATGGTGCCGTCGACGGATCCACCGTCGACCAGCACGAGTTCGTAGTCGTGCGAGAGCAAGGGGAGGACGTGACGAAGGTTCGCGGCCTCGTTGAGCGTCGGGATGACGACACTGACGCGGGGATTCTGACGATTCAACATATCCATTCCACATGGGTCGAGTGCGATGGGCAGATGTCTCCGAACTCCGTGAATCGACCCCCGCCGCATCCACAGACAGTGTCATAACGCTCGTTCTCAAGCGTAAGAACCTGTTTCCTTTGACTGAAAGCAAGCTTAAAAGAAGCTACGAGTTTGTCAAGCCGCGAACAAACCAACTGGGAGATTGTTTGGAGATACACGTCATAGTTTGTGACGGGATCAACGTGATCGGTACTGGTAGACGATCGTGTTGGTGTCCTGATACCGCACCGACCACGCCGAGTTGGTGGCGAGCCACTGCCGGAAACGTGCGACCGCATCGTCGGCGACGAACCCGTAGTACTGCATCGCCTCGAGCGACTGACGGGTCAGGACCATGTAGGTGGGTGTGTCGCTGACCGACGCGTTGTAGTCGATCTGGCCGAGCTTCTCCGGCGTCGGGAAGCCTTCCATGTACTCGGGGCCCAGCGCGTAGAGCGGGACGTCCCAGTACTCGTTGGCCTCCGTCAGGCGCCCGTAGTCCGACGTGGACCGGGCCGGGTAGCCCGAGGAGTACAGCATCGTGACCGCGGTGCCGGACGGTGACTGCGCGGCGACCGCGCGGGCGTCGTCGATCTGGTCGCGGTGTTCGAGCACGATCGGCCACAGGCCGAAGTAGCTCTGCAAGCCCAGCACGGCACTGCCGAGAGCCCCGGCCGTCGCGACCGCAACCGATGTCCGGGCGGTGAGCCTGCGGGCCCGGGACGGGCGATCCTGGGATGGCTTGCGATCGAACAGGGCCAGGAACAGCGGCGTGATCAACAGCACGCAGCCGGGAATCGCGTACAGGTACACCCGGAAGATCGCTTCACCGCCGTAGCTCTGCCCGGCGAGCAGCATGATCGATCCGAACGCCATCACCATCGGTGCCCAGAACGTCTTCTTGGTACGCCAGGCGTAGATCGCCGAGACGAACGCCAGCACGAACACCCCGCCGGACAGTGCGCGGCAGACCAGGGACGTGATCTGTTTGCCGAGCACGCCCTCCGCCTCGACGTTGCTCGCGGCGTTCTGTACGGGGTCGAACCCCTGGAAGAGTCCGTACGGTGCCACGATCGGCAGTCGCGGATACAGGTATCCGAGCAGGATGATCCCGAGAGGAATCATCAGCCACCACGGCTTGGCTCGCCGCGTCACCAGCAGCACTCCGGTGACGGCCATCAGCCAGTACGGCGTCAGCTGGTGCGTGGGGACCAGCGCCGCGAACGGAACGATCGACAGGAACGCCGCGGACCGGGTGAGCGAGGAGGACATCAGCAGCGCCAGGAAGCCCACGGCGAGCAGAACGGCCCACGCCTGCGGTGAGTAGTAGTCCTGGCCCACCCAGTTGATGACCTCGGCGAGCATCGCCGCGGTGATCGCGGCGCGTTTGTCGAACTTCATGACCCGCGCCAGTCCGTAGACGGCCGCCGCGAGCACCACGTGGATCATCGGCGCGAACACGTGCGCCAGAGCCAGCGTGTCGTATCCGGTGACGTGCTGGAACCAGGCCGAGACGAGGAAGAAGCTGGGCCACTCGCTGTAGATGTCGACGCCGCTCGGAGCCAGTCGGTTCAGATCGAGCACGAACTCGGTGACGGCGACGTGCTTGTACGTCCAGTCGTAGATCGGAGCGGAGGTGACGAGGGTGACGGTGAATCGCTGGACCACGATGGCCAGGCCGATGGCGACCAGCATGGTGCGCAGCTGATGACGACGCAGCGCGATCAGGAACGCCGCCATGATCAGCACCATGCACAGCACCAAACCAGGGCCGGTTCCGGCGGTCAGCAGCCCGAACTGCGAGTACGTTGCGCGCTCGAGACCGGGCAACAACGGCAGCCACAGAAAGAACGCCAACGCCAGAATCAGGCCGGCAACATTGCGTCGCAACGTCTCTCGGTCGGTCAGAGCGAATTTCACGGAAGCGAGGGCGGACGTTCGCGACGACGGCGAGACGACCTCACGTGCCTGCGCCACCCAGACCGGCAGGTCGGGACGGCCGTGCTTGCGGTACCAGAGCACCGACGAGCCGATCAGGGCCAGACACAGCCACAACGTCCACATCCGGGGCGACCAGCGGTAGCCCCACATCGCCGCCGACACCATCAGTGTCACCACCGAGATACTCAGAATCGGCAGGGCGGCAGGAACCGCGGTGCGTGGGATGCGCACCCACGACAGGATCGCGGCACCGGGTCCGAAGAACAGCAGGACCGTCAGAAGCACGACGCGAACCAGCGTCGGCAGCGCGATCATCGAGGCCAGGCCGGACAGGGCGGCGAGGACGCTGATGTCCGAGTAGCGCAATCGGCTACCCGCGCGCCGCCGCGTGCCTGCAGCGAAGTCGGTGGTGCCTATGGGCCAGTCGGTCCAGTCGGACGGGACGAACAGCTTGTGCCGCAGATCCGCGATGGACCGGTATCCGGAATCAGTCGAGGACGGGTTCACGGCTCACCCCCGCCAGCGGAGTGCGTTCGCGACCTTCGCGCCTGCTGCGCCGGATGGCCGCGGGGCCCTTGGCGATGGAGAGCAGTTCCATCCGGCCGATGCCGTCGGGCAGGTCGGCAGCGAGATCGTCGGGAGGGGAGGCGACCTTGCTCATCTTGGCCGACAACCGAATTGCACTGCCGAGTCGGCGAGCGGCAACCTTCGCCGCGAGGCTCGCGGATCTGCGGTCGGTGGCGACCGTGTACAGCCACGCGCCGAGCCCGAGCCCGTACCCGCGCGCCTGGACCGCCAACGCCTCGGGATCGGCGCGGTGACGGTGCCACACGATGGCCGCAGGCTCGTACACCAGCTTGTCGCCGGCCATCAGCACCCGGAAGAACATGTCGAGATCCTCACCGCCGTTGGTCGGCGAACCCACTCCCAGTGCCTCGTCGAATCCTCCCAGATCGAACATCCGGCCGCGGTCGACCGCGAAATTGGCCCCGGTTCCGTACATTCCGACCTGGAACGGAAACAGCGGCACGTCGGCCGGTGGATTCTTCAGGTCGTAGACCCGGGGCGTCACCGAACTCGCCCACCCGACGCGGCGATCGAAGTACGCCTGCGCCTGAGTGCGGATCTCCCCACTCGGCACGATGCCGGACACGCACGTGACCCGCTCGGCCCGCCCGAAGCCGCGCGCGATGCTGCGCAACCACCTCGCGTCGACGGCGACGTCGTCGTCGGTGAAGGCGACGATGTCGTGCCGCGCTGCCCGTAACCCCGTGTTCCTGGCTCGCGACAGACCCGCCGTCGGCTCGGACACGACGCGAACACGGGAGTCGTCCAACCCGCGAACGTACTGCTGCGTGGCATCGGTCGGAGACGCATTGTCGACGACGACCACCTCGAAATCCGGGTAGTCCAGAGCGGACACCGACGCGAGCGCGCCCTGCAGATGCTCGACTCGGTCACGAGTGCAGATCACCACGGTGATCGGCGGCAACGCTCGATCGGTCTCGGGAACGGCATCGGGCATCGGAACCTGGGCGAGCGACATCGCCGCCCTCCGTGCATCGTCTGCCGCGACCGCGCCGTCGACGACATCGAGTTCGACGAAGCCGAGGGGGTCCGGTCCGCGTCGGATCAGCAACCGGGCACGGTGGTAACCGTCGGAACCGTCGAGTACGAGAGAGTCCGGAAGATCCTGCTCCAGGTCGATGTCACCGATCCACACGGCACCGTCCCATTCGGGAGACTGCAGTCTGGGGAGCGCGGGAGGTAACACGGGGAGGGTCCTTTCGGGTGACACGTACGGGCAGGTGGAGCGGGGTCTCAGTCGGCGCGATACCGCACCCAGTCGACCGCCATGGTCGCCGGGAACGGCGTGGAGTTGTCGGTGGGGCCGGGCCAGTCACCGGCGACGGCGACGTTGAACAGCAGGAAGAACGGCTTGTCGAAGACCCAGTAGTCGTTGCCGCCGGTGAGGTCTGCCGGAGTGATCGTGGCCAAGGTGGTGCCGTCGATGCCGGTGGTCACGCGGCCGGGAGAGCGCTCTACCCAGTAGGTGTGGAAGTTCTCGGACAGTGGCTCCGGCGGAATCCCGCCTGCGTCCACCTTCTGGCTCGTCAACGAATCGGGTTGGGGGGCATGGATTCCGGTGTGGTACTGGTCGGCCTCGTTCAACGTCTCCATGATGTCGATCTCGCCGGACAGCGGCCAGCCGACCGAGTCCAGGTCGGTACCGAGCATCCAGAACGCCGGATGCAGTCCGGCTCCGGCCGGCATCTTGATCCGAGCTTCGATACGGCCGTAGGTGAACTCGAACTTGTCCTTGGTGGTCACTCGGGCCGAGGTGTACCCGTCACCGTTGCGCATCGCATTGATGACCATGTGGCCGTCACCGTCGAGAGACGAGTTCTCGGTCGAATCGGTGTAGTCCTGCTTCTCGTTGTTGCCCCAACCGGTCTGTCCGACATCGTGACTCCAACGGTCGTCCGACATGGCATCACCCGCCGTGCCCGAGAAGTCGTCGTAGACGGTGAATCCGGGCTTGGCGGCTTCGGTATTCGACGCCGACGTCGTTGAGGTGGCGTCGACGGTGCCCTGCGCAGTGGAGTCGGGTTCGGCTCCGTCCGAGCGCTGCGTCAACCCGTACACGGTTCCGGTGACGACCAGACCCAGCACGACGAGGAACGCCAGAACGGAAGGCCAGCGTCGACGTGGAGGCTCGACGATGAGCCCGGTTCCCGGTAGCCGCGAAACCTCGACGGTCCCCGTTCCGGACTCGTGGCTCGATGCGGCATGACGACTCACGCGGTCTCGTCGACGTTCTTCGGAACTCGCGTCGCGTTGAACTGCGAGACCGACAGCACGACTATGCCCACGAGAAGCGCATAGGTGGCGATGCGTTCCATGCTGCCGATACCGAGACCGAACTCGTGACCGCTCATATAGGCGAAGTAACCTGCCAGACCGACGGCACCGAGCGCGGTCACGACGATGCGAATACCGCGCGGCAGACTCCGGTGCCCGCCTGCGACGACGAGGCCGAAGTTTCCGAAGATGAAGAACGCGGTGGCTCCGAACGAGTGGATGGGGTAGTTCACGCCCTGGTTGACCAAGCCGGCGGTCATGGCACCCGCGCCGGCCACGAGGAAGAACGCCGCGGCCCTGCCGTCGATCCGGCGAACGATGTACCAGGATGCGCCCACCGCGGCGATCGCCACACCGAACAGCACCATCGAGGCGTTCAGCAGCACGTAGAGCTGGCTGCACGGCCAGTTGCCGGTAGGCCCGCAGAAAGGAACGCCGAGCTCGCTGATGTAGTTGTTCCGGTAGCTGTAGAGACCCCGCCACGTGGCCGAGACGATGTACTCGACGAGAACGAACTGCACCACCGACAAGCCCGCCCACCGAGCGACGTGGGCAACGAAGACCGATCGCTTCGTTGCAGGCGCAACGGTGCTCGACGTCGGACTGTTCGCTTCGGGTTCGGTGGGGCGCTTCGCTTCGATGGTCATGCAGTCTTCTCCTGAGGGGCCAGCAATGCGAGGGGGTTCGCTGCTACGAGATCGAGTGCGGCTTGCACTGTGTGGCGGTCGAAAACATTGTCGTGGAACGACGCCGAGACGAACACGACCGAACCGATGGTCTCCATCGTGATCATCACCGACTCCGGTAGTCCCGGATCGGCGATCACGAAGAAGGCACGGTCGGCGGGCTCGGCAACCCAGGAGACCTGCTCCAACTGCCTGACTCTACCGAGATCGGAGTACATGAGCTGAACTCTGGGTCGAACCGGAACTCGGTCTGCTGACACCCCGGAGACGGCCTTGTGTTCACGCTTGTACTTGATGGTGCTGATCGTCGCGGATGCGATGGGACGGCCCTTGGCGATGGCACCGGACAATGCCGCATGCACCTCCCCGGCCGAGGTGGGATCGATGTCGGAGAAACGGATCCCGGCCGCGAAGTTGCCGAGCACCACCGTCGACGGCGGAAGGTAGCGGCGGCAGTCGAACAGAAACGCTGCGGAACGATCGAGCGACAACGACGTGCGCGCGAACGCCGCAGCCACGGCGGCACACATCACGGCGCTGACGCTCGCGCCGGGCAGGTGGGATTCCCGCCACCGCCGGATCGCATCGGTGGTACCCGACTGCGTCACCACGGTGGCCACCGCCGCGGACGGTGCCCACGGCCGACATGCCGTCGGCGATGCGGTGTCCGGCGCGGCGGTGTCGGTGGTGGCTGCGTATTCCGGGTTCGGACCGGGACGGACGCGGTCGAGGATCGTATCGAAGACTTTCCTGGGATTTCGAACGATCCAGCGCAACAGTGCTTTTCGGAGAGGGTGACCGTCGATGGCTCTGCTCGCCCACGCCGGAAGCGGGGCGTCGGGACGTGCGTCGGCCAAGTAGGCGAACAGGTCGACCGGCAACAGAGCGTCGCCGATACCGTGATTGAGATCGAGGAACAGGTAGCGACCGGCCAGACGGATCCGCAGAGTGATCTCGGGAACGGACGCGTGCGAGAACTCGGTGAGCTCCTTGGCCAACTGCTCGTGATCGACGGCGGGTCCCTCGACGATGTGCTCGACCACCCGCTCCGGCTCGTAGACCCAGCCGGCCGAAGACTGGTCGGCGCGCAGGCCCAGCCGCGTCGCAGGACCGATCGAGGCCAGTGCGAGTACCCGGCTCCGCACTCGTGCGAGATCACCGAAGTCCGCGGGTCCCAGCACGGTCACGATGCGCGAATCGGACCGAAGCATGTCCAGTGAACTGGCGCGATAGGTCTGAGTCATGGTGCCGTCCTGTGTTGAGCGTGGACAGGGATGCGACGCGGTGACGGTTCGTCGAGCTGCGGCCGGCCGTCCTGTGGCTCGCGGCGAGGCGGTTCCGCGTGGCGGGGTTCGGCGTGGCGGGGCTCGCGATGACGCGATCGAGGTGGGCGGGCGTCGCTGTCGTCGATCGGCCCGCGGGGTCCGGGAGAGCCCGACGGGCCCTGGTCGTCACCGGACTCGCCGTTGCTGCCGGCGGACAGCTCACGAATCCATCGGACGAGCGGCACGATCAGAACGAGTGCGCCGAACGCCTCCGCGGCGAGGTACGCCCAGCCGACGGCCGCGATGCCCATCGACGACGACAGTGCCACCGAGCCGCCGATGATGATCGAGGTGGCCACCACCTGCACGATCACGGCCAGTCGCATGCGCCGACGGACCCGAGCCAAACCGTCGTACAGGGAACCGACGACGGAGAGCGGGATGGTCAGCGCGGCCAACTGCACGATGATGGTGCCCTGATCGCGATAGCCCTGGCCGATCAGGCCGAGTCCGAACGGTGCAACGAACGCCAGGAAGATCGACCCACCCACCGCGACGATGCACACGAGGCTCATGAATCGCTTCGTCAGGCGGTGGAACTGTTCGGGGTGGGCGGCAACCTCGGCGACGTACGGTCCGATCAACACGCTGATGAGAATGTACAGAGCACTGACGATCGACCAGGTGAGCGAGAAGTAGGCGTTCTGCTCGGCACCGAGGGTGGCGACGACGATCATCGGCACGAGCAGCGGAGCGAGCGAGCCGAGCGCGGTGATGCCGTACGCCGAACCGAAGTAGGCCCACATCTCACGCCGGGGCGGCAGATCCGGCTTGCCTGCGTACCGCTGTTCGGTGCGGACGTTCTTCAGGATCGCGCGCAGGACGAAGATCGACGCCACGATCGCGGGGACGGCCCAGGCGGAGATGATCGAGGTACTGCGCTCGGTCGAGAAGAGCGCCAACAACAACACGAACTTGAAGACGGCGTGAAATACGTTCTTGGCGGCCGCCCATCGGGCGACGCCCAGGCCGGAGGAGGTCTGATCCTGCAGCGCGAACACCGCGAGCACTGCGACGAAGAACGGGAACGAGACGATTTCGGCGGTGTTGGTGAACATCTCGTCCACCGGCGCAACCAGCAGGAAGCCGCCGCCGAGCACGAACGCGAACGCGGTGACGGTGAGGTAGCCGCGCACGATGAACGACTTGGCCAACCGGCCCGAGATCGGAAGGAATCGCTCGTACATCGAACCGAGGCTCAGATTGGACAACGTGGAGAGCATCACCGCGGAGGTGATGACCGCCGACGCGCTGCCCACCTCGGCGACGGGGTAGAGCCGACCGGCTGCAGCCCAGAACAGCAGGCCGAGTGCGCCGGTGATGGCCGTCGAGAGCATCAGAGCCATCGAGTTGAGCGCGAGATTGCGGTCGGAGGCCTTCGAACCCGGTCCCGTCTCGGGTGCCGAATGTTCGACGGGGTCGGCGATCGGAGAAACATCGACCGACTGCACGGCATCGTGCCGAGGCACGGTCTGCACCGGCATCGTCGGGCTGTTCATCAGACCCAGGTCGAACCGAGCCGGTTCGACCGGATACCACCGAAGTTGTTCGAGCTGTTCGTGCTTGGGCGGCAGGATTCGGGGAGCGCGGTGCTTCACAATCGAACCCGCCCCACTGCGACGGGAGGCGACGGTGCAGTGATCTCGAGGTCGAACGCAGCAGCAGTGGCCGCGAGAAGTTCGGCTCGGACGTTCTCGCGCAGGTCGCGACCGTAGAGCGAGTGATCACCGGACTCGAACGAGGTGACGGTGGGCACCGACGATCGGCGCTGGAGCCGGCGCATTCCCTCCGGGCCCCGATTGGCCTCGAACCAGGCGGTGTCGGTGGGGGAGAGCAGAACTCGTGTCTGCACCCGGCGGTCGCTGAGAATGCGTAACGAGATCTCGGGAACCTGGATCAATCCGCGCCGGCCGAGCCAGATCCACAGGGCATACGGAATTCGCGGCTGCAGTGCATTCTTGGTCCGTACACCCCAGTGGTGCAGACGGTCGAGTGCGCGAGCCTTCAGTCCCGTCTCCTCGATGTGCATCGAGGAACGCTTGACGAATTCGAGTCGACGAGTGGTCCAGTCCAGGGTGTTGAGCAGTACCGCGGCACGAACCCCCAGTTCTCGGGCGGCGAAACTGGAATACCAGGAGCCCGAGCACATTCCGGCCACCAGGACGTTGTCCGGGGTCGACCCCGACTGCCGGACGGCGGTGAGTGCATCCTCGTTGCCCTCGTCGCTGTAGAGCCGGGTCAACTCCGTATCGGACACGATTCCGTTCTCGCCGGTGCCGCGACGATCGAAACGCACCGTGGCCACTCCGAAGCGAGGCAGCAGCCGCGCCAGTTCCACCCACATACGGACCGGACCGACACGGTGCTCGTTGGCGGTGGGATACAACACCACGGTCGGTCCACCGGGCAGGCACAGATCCGAGGACGACCGAATCGCGAAAAGCTGCTGTGCGCCCAGGTATTCGATGCTCTCCTGAATTCCCTCGACCACAGATAGCGATCGACGCTCCACCGCGACGTCGGCCGCGGGCGTCGCGGGGAACTTCGACGCCGTCCACGTCGCGAGGTAGGAGATGTCGGACGTCGGGATGACGACCTCGAAATCACTCGGCTCGAGAAAGTCGTCGTGCGCGGTCAGAATGTGTTCCTGAGCCGAGAGAGTCTCGACGACCCTGCGTACGGGCTTGGTATCGGCTCGCTCGGTGCGCGTGGCAACCAGCACCGGTGCGTCCGTTCTCGTCTTCGCGGCATCGAGCGCGGAGAAGTCGGCAGCCGAATCGGGATGCAGCACAGCGCCGATGATCGACACCCGCGGATCTGCGTCGGAGTCGGTGGTCACGCTCACCGAATACAGCGCGCGCTGCTCGTGCAGATACGACCGTCCTCTGACCACCGGATCCCACAGCGTCATCGCGGTGAGCGGGCCACACTCGGCGGCGACCGAACACGCCAACAAGGCCCCGACGCGCAGACCGACGAGGCCGACGTCGTTCACCCCGCAACCACGAACGTAGGCGACGGCTTCGACGATGCTGCGCTGCCAGTGCGCCACCGCGTCGGGCTGATCCTGCTCGCCCCACGAATCCCCGGTGCCGTGATAGTCGAACCGTAGCACCAGAAGTCCCTGCGCACACAGCTTCTGCGCGAGCAGGGTCATGCCGCGATACGAATCGACCTGTTCCTTGCCCAATGGTGGGCACAGCACCACACCGCCGCGCGCCCGACCGCCGGACGGCACATGGACGGTGCCGAACAGCGGTGAGTCGGCCGGGCCGAACCACATCGGGTACTTGCCGCCCGCCGTACGCGAAGAGGACTCGGCGAGAACTGAGCCGATGCGCCGGGGAGCGGTGCGGGAACTGTTCACAGGTTTGGTCCTTCGTGTACGTACACGGGTGAAGCGGTATCGATCAGTTGCGCAGTGCGGCAGGCCAGGCCGATCGATCGAGTCCATGGGTGCGGAGCATCGCCAAGGCGATGCGTTCCATGCCGAAGCCGACGCACGCGCTGTGGGCCGGTTCACCGTCGACCGTCTCGATGCCGAAGGTGTGCCCGAAGTGATCGCGGTGGCAGTTGCACGAGACGACCGCAGTGCCCTCGTCGAGATCTCCGTAGAGCTTGACGACCAACTCGGTCTTGAGGTTCTCGTTGCGCTGGTTCGCCGCGAGCATGCGTCCGGCGCGACCGAAGAACGGGTCGTTGGCAATGACCGCCTCGGCTTCCAACCCCAGATCTGCCAGGACCTGAAGACCGCGCGGCACCCAGCGTTCGCGGTGTGCGATCGCGTCGTCGGGGGTGCCCACTCGAACGAACTCGTGCATCCGAAATGCCTGCATCCGAGCCGGATCCACCGCGGGCTCGTGCCGGAAGCAGTAGCCGTAGATGTCCATCAGCGTGCCCTCGTCGGGCAGCGTGCCGGTGAGCATCGAGTACGACGGATGGCAGGCAGCCGAGACCAGCATGGTGCCCGCCGAGTGCAGAAAGTGATCCCAGTCCTTACCGTCTGATCGTTCCGCCAACAGCGCCGCGTGTTCCTTGTTGTCGCCCTCGAACGTGTTGATGGCACCGGTGAGGTTGGGGAACGACGCGATGTAGTCGGTGCGCTCGAAGGCTTCCCGCGGGAAGACCGGAGCGAACCGGAATCGAGTGGCCTGACGGCCGTGTTCGGCGACCCCTGCCTCGGTGACGCGGGCATCGACGAACTCGATGATGTCCTCGAATTCGCCACTACGCCCGTACAATCCGGGGATCGAGCTGGGGACCAGCAAGCCGGCGTCGACGAGCTCGGCGCGGAAAGCGGCTCGGGCCGAGTCGAGTTCGCTGATGTCTGTCTCCGGTGCGGAGTGTGTGGTGGTCATCATTTTCCCTTGTAGACGAGGGAGAGCTGCGAGTTGTGCCCCAGGATGCGTTCGTTGCTGACCATGATCGCGGACCCGTGCGCATCGCGAAGGTGACGGCCGATGCTCATCTCGCCGTCCTGGCGGTAGCCGGAGATGCCACAGATCTGCAGTGCCTTGCCGACGATGTCGATGACGAGCGTCGACGCGGTGACCTTGACGTTGTTGATCTTGAGTGCGAAACCGATGGCTCCGAGCTCGGCGGGACTGTCGGAGACGGCCTCGAACTTGGCTGCGGCACCGAACACCGTGTCCACCAACTGCTCGTGCACCACCATCAGCTCCGCGAGACGCAGCGCGCTCGGCGGCGGCGTTCCCGGAGTCTTGCGTGCGGCCTTCTGCACCGACTTGCGCGCCTTGGTGACCGCCGCGTCGGCGATGCCGAGCCACGCAGATCCCCACAGCACGTGCGCTACCGGAAGCATGGTCTGAGCGGAGATGTCGCCGTAGTTGTCGCCCAGGATGTTCGACGTCGTCGTGCGCGCGTCCAGCATGAAGCCGGGGCTGCAGGTGCCGCGAAAGCCGAGGGTGTCCCAGGTGCCGGTCTTGACGAGCGTCACGTCGGGCTTCTCGCACACCACGAGCACCTGATCGCTCGGCGGGCTGTCGACGCTGCGCCGCGCCGTCGCCAACACGATCTGTGCGTACTCGCCGTAGGAGATGACCGGTGCGTTCTTGCTGAGCGTGATCTGCTCACCGTCGTACTCCACCGCACAACTGCTCGAGCGGACGTCGCCGCCGATGTTGATCTCGGTGGTGGCCGACGCCACCAGTATGCGATCGGTCACGATGCGACGCTGCAGGTCTGCCATGGCGTCGGACTTGCCGTGGCGGACGATGCTGAGCACCTGTGACTGGTGCATCACGAAGATCATCGCCGTCGATGCGCACTCGGCACCGAGGGCGCGCGAGATCCGGGCTATGTCGGTCAGTGTTGCCCCGCCTCCGCCGAACTCCCGCGGAACTCCGACCCCGAGCAAGCCGGCGTCGCGCAGCGCATCCACCGATTCGGTGGGAAAACGGGCATCGCGATCGACTTCGTCGGCGTAGGTCCGCAGTACGGCCAGCACGTCGGTGATCGACTGGTCGATCGAGCTCTCGTAGACGGTGGTCATGGCCTCAGTCCGTCAGCTGAGCGATGGCCGCGGCGATCGCGTTGATGCTGCCGAAGGTCGACTTCTGCAACATGGTGTCGGGGAATTCGACGTCGAACTCGTCCTCGAGCGCGATCATCACGTTGACACTGGCGTGCGAGGTGAGGCCGCTGTCGTAGAGATCGGCAGCTTCGTCGATGCCCTCAACGGGAACCGGCAGCTTTCCGAATTTCTCCAGAACGGTTCGCACTCGAACCACGTCGTGAGCATTGAGCGTCTGCATCGAAACCTCCACCGATCGCGTTAACCACGAGACCGGACGGCCTCGTCGTCGACTCAGGGTCGGCTGGCAGTGCGCCTTTTCGACCCAAAGTCTCCCCAGACCCTCTTAAACAATATCGCAGATTGTTTAGTAGCGTTACCGGGATGCCCGCATCGGGTATCCGAGCCGCCGTACACTTCGAGTGGAGCGGGGGCTCGTACGGGCGCCGGATCGGGCGTCGAAACACAATCTGTGAAGGACTGTCTGGTCTATGGGTGGAGTCTGCGGGGTGTCAGTGGGTACCGGTGCCGTGCGCATCGCGTACATCGCCGACGGCCGCCGCGTCGAGGACTCCATCGACGCAGAGGGTGCACACGACCTGCTGCCCGGCAAGCTCGTCGACCTCGGGCCGTTCGAGGACATCGTCCTCGCAGGATGGGACACCGCAGCCGTGACGGCGCTGCTGGAGACCCTCGGCGACGGCACCGTGCCGAAAGCTCGCATGGTCGAGGAGTCCCGCGCCCTGCTCGCCTATGCCCGCACCGTTCCGGAACTGGCAGACAAGGACTACGTCCTGGTCGTCGACCTGGGAAAGAAGGGGCTTTCGGCCACCGCACTCGATGTCGCGGGAGAGTACGTCGAGTGGACCGCACGCACCGTCGACATCAGCGGTGACCGCTTCGACGAGGTGGTCCGCGGCATCGTGATGGCCAAGGGCATTCTGCCGGCTCCGGTCGGCCCCGAGGGCGATCAGGAGTACCAGGCCTTCTTCCGCGAGCTCAAGGAGTTGGTGAGCTCGTCGGTCGGCGTCCGGGCACCCAACCGCGGCCCGATGTTGCTCAGCCGAAAGGAATTCGAGCGAGAGATCACACCGCTCGTCTCCGACGCCCTGGACTGGGCCTCCAAGCAGGCACCCGATGCAGTGCTGCTGATCGGTGGCGGTGCAGGCATCCCCTCGGTGCGCACCATCATCGAGGACAAGTGGAACGTTCCCGTCCACGTGCCCGACGACCCTGCAATGGCCATCGCCGAGGGCGCGGCACTCGACGAAAGACCCGTCGAAGCCTCTCTCCACGCCGATGTGGGAATCATCACCGTCCCGGACGACGCATCGGAATTGCTCGAGGCGGCGCCCGAGATGCTCGCCGAGCCGGAGACGCTCGACTTCGACACCGTCGAGGAGTGGATGGTCGACGGCCTCACCGTCGACCAACTCGCGACCGAGGATCTGACGATCCCGTCGACCACCTTCGATACGGCCCCGGCAGACATCGACCTCGACGAACCTGCACTCCTGCAGCCCGAGGTGCTCGAACCCGAGGTGCCCGCGGCACCCGAGCCGGGGGTCGTCGCCGAGCCGGTTCGTCGCGGCCGACGCACCTGGTCGGTGCGTGATGCGTCCGTGCTCGCCGCCGTGAGTCTGCTGATCGTTGCCGTGGTGGGACTGGTGTTCACCCGGGGAAACACGCCGCCGCCCACTCCTCTGATCGAACAGCAGATACCCATCGATTCCACGTTCGCCGCTGCGCTTTCTGCCGTCGCGGGCCCGGCCGACGGGGTCGATCCGGGACCCGCCGAGCTGCCGGTGCTCGGGCCCGCTCGATTGTCCGATGCGGACCTGTACGAGCGGGAGTTCAGCTACGCCGGCGAGCTGTACCTACCGACTGTCGATCCGGAGCTGCCGGAATAGACCTCGGGTCCGGTTCGAGCCGGCCGGGTGGGGAGCGCGACCGGTTTCGCTACGCCCGGCTCCGCCCACCGCCGGGGCGCGCGCCCCGCCGATTCGGCCGAAGCGGTAGCCTGGCGCTCTGGACGAGGTGGATCGCGTCCGAAGACAACTGCCGATCGAAATGAGGCCGACAACCGTGACTGTGCTGCTTGGGGTGTCCATGGGGACCCGAGCCGTGCGCACGGCGCAGCCCCGAGCCGAGCAGTTCGGGTCACCCGTCGGCGACCCATCCGGCCTGGTCACCGACATCGACCGGCCCTTGTTCTTCCGCAACGAACTCATCGACAGCGTCGGCGGAGACCTTCCGCATCTGGCCGCCGAATCGATCGGTGCCGCAGCCGAGAGCGAGCCCGAACTGGCCACCGGCGTCGCCTACCGCGACCCCCGCCAGGCCGACGCGCTGCATGCTGCCCTCAGCGGTGCGCGCCTGCACAACTACCACCTGGTCCCCGAGGTGGAGGCCGTCGTCGAGTACCTGGCGGCAACGGGCGAAGCCCGCAACTGCAATTCCGTCGCCCTCTTCGACCTCGGAAGTTCCGGACTGACCGTCAGCGTCGTGGACCTGGTCCAGCGCACCGTCATCGCCTCGCAGCGATCCGGTGCGTACAGCGGAGATCTGCTCGACGCCTACGTGCGCAACAATCAGCTCGAACGCCTCGGCAAGCAGCCGACCGACCCCGACATGGCGTTGTTCGAGAAGCGCTGCCGAATTGCCAAGGAACGCTTGTCCACTCAGGACGCGGTATGTCTGCCCGACGCCAGCGGCATGATCCTGCTCTCCCGGGAGAACTTCGAGCTGCTCATCACCGACCTGCTCGACGAGGCCATCGAGTTCGCGCGCGACGTGATGATCGGTGCCAACGTTCCCATCGACGCCGTCGTACTGATCGGCGGTGGCGCTCGTATGCCGATCGTGCAGAAACGCGTCGGACCGCTGCTCGAACTCCCGTCGATCGTGCCGACCGAACCCGAGACCGTCGCGGCACGTGGAGCGGCACTGGCCGCTCGGCCGCACTCGCGCACGCGAACCGGAACGCGACGGGCACCGAACAGGCCGGTGACGTCCGCGTCGATGACCGCCGAACCCACGTCGCGGGTCCGCTCGGAACCGGCTTCCGTGCCGGTGCCGCCTCCGCTACCCGCGCCGGTCCGTCCGGTTCCGGCGAATACCGAGTCTCAGCACGCCGCGCCCGGTGTGCCTGTCCCGGCTCCCTCGCCGGCGCGTCCTGTTCCGGCCCGTCCCTGGATAGCGGCGGGAGCGGTCGGCGCGCGCTCGCAGGACACGGTGTCCGAGGTGCCGGTGCCCGAGGTGCCAACGTCAGAAGTCCCGACGTCAGAAGTCCCGGTCGATCCCACCGGTACCTCGGGAGAATTCGCTTCCTCGAGGTTCACCGACTTCGCCGAATCCGGTGCAGTCGATTCGGTTCCCGAGACCTCACCGGTGGTGGAAGATGTTCTCGACGACCACGTGCAGGGGGCGCGGGTCGACGGGGAGGTCGTTGCGTTGAGCGCGAACACGGGGGATTCGTCTGCCGAGAACTCTGCTGCCAAGAACTCTGCTGCCAGGCCCGAGGCAGCAGACGACGGCAAGCCGGTTCCGTTCCAGCTGAAGAACGTCTACTGGCTCGACGCCGATTACGACGACGACGACGGCGAGGACGACCGCACCCGGGCTCGGCGCAAGCTCCGCACCGGAGGTGTTCTCGCGCTCGGTCTCGCGTTGGTGGTGGGCGGCTCCGCGTTCATGATCACCCAACAGAACACACCGCAGGTGGTAGACACCTCGGTCAGTCGGAACCAGACCGAAGCTCCCGCTGTCACGACCACGGTGCCGCCCACGTCGGTGACACCAGCGCCGGTGTTGCCGCCGCCCGCACCTGCACCCGAAACCACCGTCGAACCGACCACCGTGCCACCGGAGACCGAGGTCTACCAGGAGCCGTGGACGCCGGAGCCGACGACGACCACGGCCGAGCCTGTTCCGCCGCCACCCGTCGAGAGCGTTCCTCCGACGACACAGCAGCCACCGCCGCTGATTCCAGGATTCCCGGACTTCACGCTGCCCGGTTTCCCGCCGATTGCCCCACCCGCTCCCTGACCCGATTCACTTCTCTCCGTGAGTGTTTCGCGGCCTGATGTGCTCGAAGATCAGGATGGTCTCGGTAGCGGCCACAGCAGGGTCGGCGCTGAGATTCTCGACGACGAAGTCGCGAAGAGTAGCGGTGTCGACGGTCGCCACATGCACCAGGAAGTCGTCCGCACCGGCAATGAAGTAGATGTTCAGCGTCTCCTTCCGCGAGGCGATCTTCGAGCCGAATTCGCTGATGCGTCGTCGAGCATCTGCTTGCAGCCGAACCGAGATCATGGCCTGAATGCCCTGGCCGAGTGCCTCGGGGTCTATCTCGGCGTGGAAGCCGCGGATGACGCCGCGTTCGACCAGAGCGCGAACCCGCGCCAGTGCGGTCGACGGTGCGATCCCGGCCGCGGCAGCGAGCGCGTTGTTGGGTGTACGGGCGTCGCGGCGGAGCTCGTCGAGCAGGATGTGGTCGATTCGGTCCAGTGGCACCGACCGAACATCGTTCGACCGAGACCCCGCTTCACCCGTCTCGAACGAACTATTGCTCACCATTCTGGGATCGTACAGAATTATGTTCACTTCCGTTGCAGGTATTTCGTAGATAATTCATAGTTGGCCTACACGGATGGAGCCCCGGCTTCACATCACCCGCCACCGAGGAGGCCGCCATGAAGATCGGAATTCCACGCGAGATCAAGAACCACGAATACCGGGTGGCCATCACCCCGGCAGGCGTGCACGAACTGGTCTCGCGAGGACACGAAGTGATCATCGAAACCGAGGCAGGAGCCGGTTCGTCGTTCACCGATACCGACTACAAGGCCGCCGGGGCGCAGATTCTCACCGATGTCGCCGAGGTCTGGGAGTCTGCGGACCTGCTGTTGAAGGTCAAAGAACCTATCGCCGAGGAGTACTCACGCCTGAGGAAGGGGCAGGTGCTGTTCACCTACCTGCACCTCGCGGCGTCCAAGCCGTGCACCGATGCGCTGCTCGAGTCGGGTACCACCGCCATCGCCTACGAAACAGTCACTGCTGCAGACGGTTCCCTGCCGCTGCTCGCCCCGATGAGTGAGGTTGCCGGACGCCTCGCGCCGCAGGCCGGTGCCTACCACCTGATGTCCAGTGAAGGCGGCCGCGGAGTTCTGATGGGCGGAGTTCCCGGAGTCCGCCCCGCCAACGTCGTGGTGATCGGAGCCGGCGTGTCCGGAAAGAACGCCACCGCAATCGCTTTCGGCATGCACGCCGACGTCACCGTGCTCGATCTCGACGTCAAGGCGCTACGCGCCATCGACGATCAGTACCGCGGTGCGGTGAAAACCCTGGTATCCAACGCCTACGAGCTCGAACAGGCAGTTCTCGCAGCGGATCTCGTGATCGGCGCAGTGCTGGTGCCGGGAGCGAAGGCACCGAAGCTCGTGTCCAACAGTTTGGTTCAGCGCATGAAGCCGGGTTCGGTTCTGGTCGACATCGCCATCGATCAGGGCGGCTGCTTCGAGGATTCGCACGCCACCACCCACGCCGATCCCACGTACAAGGTGCACGAGTCGGTGTTCTACTGCGTCGCCAACATGCCCGGTGCCGTACCGCGCACCTCCACCTACGCGCTCACCAACGCCACCCTGCCGTACGTCGTCGCACTCGCCGACAAGGGCTGGGAAGCTGCGTGCGAGGCGGACCCGGGTCTCAAAGCCGGCCTGAGCACGCACAACGGTGCACTGTTGTCGGAGACCGTCGCCGCTGCGTTCGCCTGAGCGGCTGCGCCGCGCGTGCACGAAAACTCGTAGCCCACTACGAGCTTCCAGTCACGTGCGGCGGAGCCGCTCACGCGCTGTGACGGCCGGAGCGCCTGCTCTTGCGGGTGGGTGCCGTCGCCCGGCGCTGCGCTCGGTTGGAGGGCCCGCCCACGTTGATGGGGCGGGCCAACAGCACGGCGATCGCCGTGGTCAGCGGAACCGACAGGGCAAGCGCCACACCGCCGACTGCGGAGCGGACGATCTCGATCGCCACCGAATCGCCGGTGAGTACGTCCTGGATGGACCGGTCGGCGACGCTGAAGAGCAGCAGCAGCGGCAGTGCGCCACCGGCGTAGGCGAGCACGAGCGTGTAGACGGTACTGGCGATGTGATCGCGACCCACCCGCATCGTGGCGGTGAAGATCTCGCGCCGCGACGCCGTCTCGTCCACCGAGGCGAGCTCGAAAGCCGCCGACGCCTGCGTGATCGTCACGTCGTTGAGCACACCGAGCGAGCCGATGATGAAGCCGGCCAACAGTAGACCGGTGACGCTGACGTTGCCGATGTATGTCTGTACGGCGGTGTTCTGCTCCTCGGACAATCCGGTCAGGTGGGTCATGCGGATGGCGACGTACGACAGCACCGCCGCCACCGCCATCGAGGTGAGGGTGCCCAGCAGCGCCGAGCTGGTCCGAAGGTTCACCCCGTGCGCCAGATAGAGCACGGCATAGAGAATCACCGCACCGGCGACGAGGGCGACCGGAATGGCGGGTGCACCGTCGAGCAGGGCGGGCAGCATGAACACGACCAGCACGGCGAACGCGATGAGCAGGCCGACCAGTGCGCGGAATCCCCGCCAGCGGGCGACGACGCAGATGACCACGGCGAACACGCCGACGATCAGCGCCAACGGCAGCCCGCGGGAATAGTCGTTGAAGGAGTAGCGGACTCCACCGGCAGGGTCGGTCTGCACGACCAACCGGATGTCCTCGCCGGCGCTCAGAGTCGGTTGCCCGGGCCCCGGAGCGATCTCGAGTACCGTCCGCTTGCCCGCGTCCTCGCCCGTGGTGATGTCGACGATGCTTCGCTGGCATTCGTAGGAGTCGTTGACCGCGGGGGTCGGGTCACCGGTGAACGGTCTTCCGGCGTCGGGACTTCCGCAGGGCCCGATGCTCTGCGAGGTGATGGTGCCCGCTTCGGTGGACACTGCGCCGCCGCCGGAGGTCTGGAACGGCAACGGGATGTCGACGCTCTGCTGGCTCGGCCACAGTGCGATCGCACCACCGATCACGGCGATGGCAATGGCGACCAACAGTCCGACGACCACCTTGGCGGCCACCGGTCCCAACGGAACCGGAGTATCGCTGTGGCCGTGCCCGTGCCCGTGGCCCGCGTAGGAGTCGAGGCTCGGCTTGGTGCCGTCGGGAGGATTGCCGTGTGGTTCCACCATGCAAGGCTAGTACGGAGCCAGGTTGGTGACAGATGCGAGGAGCTCGGTGGCGGGGAGCAGGGGGGGCGTCCCCCGCCACCACCTGACCGACCCGGGGGGGAGGGGACGACCAGGGCTCGCGGGCACCGAAGTGCCGTCCGCCAATGTACAGATCATTCGTCGCCGAGGCGGGATCACACCGATGTTTTGTGCATCACTTTCAACTACTTTCGAGTAACTTCCGGCGTCACTGCTTGTACGACGCTAGGAAGTTACCGAACCTCTCGATCGCCACCGCCAGGTCTCGCGCCCACGGCAGAGTCACGATGCGGATGTGATCGTGACCGGGCCAGTTGAATCCCGTGCCTTGAACCACGAGGATCTTCTCCTGCAGCAACAGGTCCTGGACCAGCTTCTCGTCGTCGTAGATTTCGTGTACTTCGGGGTCGAGTCGCGGAAACGCGTACAGCGCACCCCGCGGTTTGACGCACGAGACGCCGTGAATCGCGTTGAGTTTCTCCCATGCGACGTCGCGCTGCTCGAGCAGACGGCCGCCGGGCAGGATCAGATCCTCGATGCTCTGGTATCCGCCGAGTGCGACCTGAATGGCATGTTGCGCAGGCACATTGGGGCACAATCGCGTCGACGCGAGAAGGTCGATGCCTTCGATGAATCCTGCCGCGTGCTTTTTCGGTCCGGTGATCGCGAGCCAGCCGGCGCGGTAACCGGCCACTCGATACGCCTTGGACAGTCCGTTGTACGTCAGGCAGAGCAGGTCGGGAGCCAGACTCGCCAGCGAGGTGTGCTGAGCGTCGTCGTAGAGGATCCGGTCGTAGATCTCGTCCGCCAGCAACAGCAGCTGATGCTTGCGCGCCAGATCGACGATGCCCTGCAGCACCTCCTTCGAGTACACCGCGCCCGTCGGGTTGTTGGGGTTGATCACCAGCAGTGCGACGGTCTTCGGGGTGATCTTGGACTCGATGTCGGCCAGATCGGGATTCCACCCGTTCTCCTCGTCGCACATGTAGTGCACGGCCTTGCCGCCCGACAGTGTCGTCATCGCCGTCCACAGCGGATAGTCCGGGGCCGGGATCAGTACCTCGTCACCGTCGTCGAGCAACGCCTGCATCGTCATCGTGATGAGCTCGGAGACTCCGTTACCGAGATAGATGTCGTCGACGTCGAGTTCTGGGAAACCCGGTTCGAGTTCGTATCGGGTGACGATGGCGCGCCGCGCGGACAGAATGCCCTTCGATTCCGAGTACCCCTGCGCCACCGGCAGCGCCGCGATCATGTCCCGCACGATCACATCGGGGGCCTCGAACCCGAACGGGGCCGGATTGCCGATGTTGAGCTTGAGGATGCGGTGCCCCTCCGCCTCGAGCCGGGCGGCGTGGGCGTGTACCGGTCCGCGGATCTCGTACAGCACGTTCTGCAGCTTGGTCGATTGCTGCAACGTGCGGTAACGCGGCTGGGAGTGGATCTGCGGAGTGGTCACCCGTCACATCGTGCCAGGTGGGTGCCACGTAATTCCACGAGGTTGTTTCGTCCGACATGTCGGTGGCAGGTGGAACAATCTCGTTCCATGTGCGGACGGTATGCCAGTACCCGGAGTGACAGTGACCTGCAGGCGGTGTTCGACATCGCCGAGACCGTCGGTGCGGAGGTGCCGCCGTCGTACAACGTGGCCCCCACCCAGACGGTCCGGACGGTGCTCGAGCGCGCACCGAAGGACGAACCCGAGGCCGACGCCGTGCGACAACTGCGGTCGGTGCGCTGGGGCCTGATCCCCTCGTGGGCGAAGGACGCCAAAATCGGTTCTCGACTGATCAACGCCAGGTCGGAGACCATCACCGAGAAGCCGTCGTTCAAAAAGGCGGCGAGCCGTCGACGATGCATCGTGCCCGCCGACGGCTACTACGAATGGGAGAAGCGCGACGGCGCGAAGGTGCCGTATTTCCTGCATACGGAAGGCGTGCTCGCGATGGCCGGCCTGTACGAGCTGTGGCGAGACCCCACCAAGGCCGAGGACGACGAGGATCGATGGGTCTGGTCGGTCACCGTGCTTACCTCGCCTGCAGCCGATGCGCTCGGGCACATTCACGATCGCTCGCCGGTGGTGCTTCCGCCGGAGCTGCGCTCGAGCTGGCTCGACCCCACTGTGACCGATCTCGGCGACGTGCAGGACCTGTTGGCGGCGATCCCCGAGCCGCGGCTCGAGCCCTACGAGGTGAGTACCGCGGTCAACAGTGTGAAGAACAACAGTCCCGAACTGTTGGTGCCGGTGTAGCTGCTCAGCCGAGGCGCAATCGGCAGATGTCGGCGATCGCGGACCGCTCGTCCGGGGACAGGTCCTCGGCGACCGGCGAGTCCAGGATGCGACGCAGTCGCTGGAAGTAGGTACGCGCGTCGATGCCGAATGCCACGTAGATGTCCTCGTCGCTGCCTCCGCCGTATCCCCGCCAGGTTCGGCCGAAGGTCAGAATTTCGTGGTCCACCGAATGGGTAGTGGTCCGGCGCATGGTGTCCCCCTAGTGCTACTCGACTCCCATCATCCGGGTCATGGTTGAAGGGCCGGTGAACAACGCGTTACGTGCACGTCAGTTCACTAGGGTGGACAGCGTGACTGCTCTCGCCTTCGGATCCTGGCCCTCGCCCATCACCGCAGCAGATCTGTCGTCGGCGGGCCACCCCGTCGAGGGCGGGCGCTTCGTCGGCAGTGAGATCTGGTGGTCGGAACTGCGGCCCGCCGAACAAGGCCGAACGGCCATCTGCCGGTATGTCGACGGAGAAGTGAAGCCGGTTCTGCCCGCACCGTTCAACGCCCGCACCCGCGTCCACGAATACGGCGGGGGAGCCTGGACTGCGACGGCCAACGGAGACCTGGTGTTCGCCGAGTTCTCCGATCAACGCGTCTACCGACTCACCCCCGGCGGCGCACCTGTGCCGCTGACTCCGAAACCGGCTGTGGCGTCGAGCATTCGGTACGCGGACCTCTCGGTGGTCGGCACCGACGTGATCGCAGTTCGCGAGATGCACGACGCAGGCGCGGTGTCCCGAGACATCGTGGCCATCGATCTCGGCGGCGGCGGGGTGCGCTCGCTGGTGGCGGGTTCGGACTTCCTTGCGTTCCCGAGACTGTCACCCGACGGCACCCGCATCGCCTGGATCGCGTGGAACCACCCGCAGATGCCATGGGACGGAACCGAACTGCGTGTCGCCACGCTGGCCGATCCGTCGTCCTGGACGGTTCTACTCGGCTCGACCGAGGAATCGGTGCTGCAGCCGGAATGGATCGACGACGAGTCGCTGTACGCAATCGGTGACCGAAGTGGTTGGTGGAACCTGTATTCGGTCAAGCTCGACGGGTCGGTCACGCCGCTGCTGACGCTGGACGCGGACTTCGGTGCTCCACTGTGGCGGTTGGGATCGAGTTGGTACGAGGTGCTGGACGACGGGACACTGCTCACCGTGCGGACTGTCGGCACCGACACCCTTGCGGTACTCGACCCTGCGTCCGGAGTGCTGGAGGACATCGCGCTCGACGGTGTGACCTCGGTGGGGCTCGGTGGGCGCTCCGGCTCGACGGTGCTGATCAAGGGCGGCGGAGCGCACGTGGCAAGCGCGCTGTTCGCACTCGACCTCGAATCCCGTGAACTGACTTCGGTGCGTTCGGGTTTCGAGTCCGTGCCCGACAGTGCATACCTACCCGAGGGGCGTCAGGTGACGTTCCAGGGGCCGAACCGTGAGGTGCACGCCATCACCTATGCGCCGCGCAACCCCGACTACGAAGGCCTGGACGGTGAACTGCCGCCGTACGTCGCCTTCGTCCACGGCGGCCCGACAGCGCACGTGGCACCCGCTCTGAACCCGTTGTTCGCCTACTTCACCAGCCGCGGCATCGGCGTCGTCGATGTGAACTACGGCGGTTCCAGTGGATACGGCCGCGAATACCGCAACCGGCTGCGCGGGCAGTGGGGAGTGGTCGACGTCGAAGACACCATCGCCGCGGTGCAGGGGCTGGCCGACAGTGGACTCGCCGACCCCGCCAGATTGGCGATCGAAGGTGGATCCGCGGGCGGGTGGACGGTCTTGGCTGCGCTGACATCCTCCGATGTGTTCGCTTGCGGCGCATCGTACTTCGGTGTCGCCGAGCTGGAGCTGTTCGTCGCCGAGACCCACGACTTCGAGTCCCGCTACATCGACGGGCTCATCGGACCGTTGCCGGAGGCCATCGATCTGTACCGAACCCGGGCACCGGTGAACAACGTCGACGGACTCTCTTGCCCGGTGCTGTTGTTGCAGGGGCTCGACGATCCGATCGTGCCGCCGTCGCAGGCCGAACGATTCCGAGATGCCATGGTGAGCAAGGGGATACCGCACGCCTACCTGGCTTATGCGGGTGAGTCACACGGGTTCCGCAAACTGGAAACGCAGGTGAACGCACGCGAATCCGAACTGTCCTTCTACGGCCAGGTCATGGGGTTCACGCCGCCCGGAATCCCCGAGCTGCAGCTGTGGCGTCCCTCTAGCTGAGTGGTGGGTGCGCGCGCTTCGCTTCCAGAAACTCGAGGAGTGCACTGGGGATCGCGCAGTACTTGCTGTTGCCCTCGGACAACTTGCTGCCCACCTCGAACGCTGCCTTCGACGGACCGTCGTTCTCGAGGATGAGTGCACAGAGGCGCTCGTCGGTGCGGCCGGATTCGCAACACTGCTCGACGTGCGCTCGGTCGTCCGGTGACAGAGCCGTCCACCACTCGTCGTAGCGGCGAAAGAGCTTGTCCGCGTCGTCGGTCATGCCTGCTCCCTACTTGTCGGTACGCCTTCGCGTCCGACCATACTCACGATGTCCGATTCGGCCACTTCCGAGGGGGGTTTGCGGGAACCTCACACCGCTTGTGCAGGGTGCGCGCCTGCATTTCGACGCGAGGACGGGCGCGCGGTCGGTAGAAAGGTCGCTCGGTGGCGTCGGCCGGCTCTATCGGCAGCATCGCGGATCATCCGGTCGACGAGCTCGGGACGATCGAGATCCGACCAGGCAATTCGCACCACCTGACGGCCGGTTGCGCGAATGCGATCCTCGCGGCGCTTCTCCTCCCACAACACATCGGCTGCAGACTTCCCCTCGGGCACGTAGCGCCCGTATTTCACCTTGCCGTCGAATTCGAGAACAGTCTCGATGTCGGGCAGATCGAAATCCACGCGCCCGACGAAGCCACGGGAATCCGTGATCGGTACCTGCAGCTGTGGGGTGTAGCCCAGTTGATGCAGCACTACGCGGGCGCGTGATTCCCCGACACTCTCGGACCGGCCGTCCATGAACTCCGCAACCCGACGCGCCAGCCGATTGCCCGGATGGTTCGGGCACGAATCCAGTGCTGCGACAACATCTTCGGCAGCGAGTCCGCGTGCTCTCGCCGCGAAGTCCGCGATACAGACAGCCGTCTCGAACGGAAGTGAGCGAGCGCAATCGGCAACTGTGCGCGCCAGGGCGGTGACCCGAACGCCGTCGAAGTCCACGACTTCCTCGTCGGTGTACGGCGAGGTGTGCACCGCTCGAACGGCACTGCTCCGACCTCCGCCCCGGGCGCGATTGCGCGTGATGTGCACCCGGCTCAGGTCGGCATTCCACACATCGAGACCGTGGAAGACAGCCGCACTCACATGGCTGACCACGGCATCGGGGGCGATGGTCGCGTCGAACACGGCATCGGCGATCACTCGATGCTTGTCTTCCCTGGGCAGGGCGTCGAATTCGTCTCTGCTGACGAACCGTCCGGGACGGAGTCGACGCCACGCTCGCGTTCGGCAGTAGCGCTGCAACTCTGCGTCGGAAATTCCGCGGGAGAGTGCGTCGGATCGCGAGACGATGCGGGTCATGAAGAAATGCTCTCGGGCGCAATCGCTTTCGACAAGACCCCAGTGGCCGATTGTGGATAACTCGCTTCCTGTGGATAACTCGTGGGAGTGGACCTCACACCCCTACTGACGACTGCGCGCCCCTGCTCGGCAGTGAGCAAGGGCGCGCGGTCGGTAAAAAGGGTGTGAGGTTACTTCCGGCGACCCGGAACCTTGGCTCCCGGGGCGAATCCGAGTCCACCGGCCTTCGGCTTGGGTGGCGTGCGGTCATCGGAACCACTGGACGTGGTGTCCGACGCCTCGGCGGGTGCCTCGGTGGTCGACGCCTCAGCTGGTGCTTCGTGGGAGTGGACCTCACACCCCTACTGACGACTGCGCGCCCCTGCTCGGCAGTGAGCAAGGGCGCGCAGTCGGTAAAAGGGGTGTGCGGTTACTTCCGGCGACCCGGAACCTTGGCTCCCGGAGCGAATCCGAGTCCACCGGCCTTCGGCTTGGGCGGAGTCCGCTCATCCGAACCACTGGACGTGGTGTCCGACGCCTCGGCTGGTGCCTCGGTGGTCGACGCCTCAGCAGGTGCCTCGGTGGTCGACGCCTCTGCTGGTGTTTCGGCCGCGGATGCTTCGGCTGGTGCCTCGGTGGTGTCCGACGCCTCGGCTGGTGTTGCCGCTGCCGCACCCGGTGTCCGTGCGCCCGGCTTCTTGAATCCGGACTTGACGGCCAGGCCCTTGGGCTTGACGGTCGGCTTGGATTCGGCGGCAGCCTCGGCGGCGGGTGCTTCCGACGCCGTAGCCTCGGCAACCGGTGCCTCAGCAGCAGGTGCCTCGGCAGCCGGCTTACCCGGTGTCTTGGCGCCCGGCTTCTTGAATCCGGACTTCACGGCCAGGCCCTTCGGCTGGACGGTCGGCTTGGATTCGGTTGCAGCAGAGGCTGATTCCACAGGTGCGTCAGAGGTCGACGGCTCCGTGGCGGGAGTCGCAGTGGCCTCGGCAGGCTTGCCCGGTGCCTTGGCGCCCGGCTTCTTGAAGCCCGACTTCACGGCCAGACCCTTGGGCTTGACGGACGGAGTCGATTCCGAGGCCTCGGTGGACGGAGCTTCGGCTGCAGTGTCGGCAGGTGCAGCCGCCTTCGCGCCGGGTGCCTTGCCCTTCATCTGCAGACCCTTGCCACCGGGTGCCTTGCCGCCTGCCATTCCGAGACCCTTGGGCTTGGCTGCGGGTGCTGCCTCCTCCGTTGGCTCTTCGGCCTTAGTGGCGGAACCGGGTGCCTTCGCTCCCGGAGCCTTGGCCAGACCCTTCATCTTCAGACCGCCGCCGGCCTTGGGTGCCGGAGCTGCCGGAGCGGACTTCGCCTCGGCCGGCTCCTCGACGGGGGCGATGCGTTCGGCCTCTTCGACCTCCATCGCCTTTTCGGTCGCGAGCTTCTCCTCCGGAGTGCGCTCGCGGGGGATGACCTTGATGTTCTCGCCCAGCACCGAGGACTCGACGCGGGTGATCGACTCGAGCATCAGCTGCGCGACGTCGACGACCTCGACGCCTTCGTGTGCGCCGCCTTCCTGACGTGCGGTGACACCGTCGGTGAGCATGACGCGGCAGAACGGGCAACCGGTGGCGATCTTCTTCGGGTTGGTCGCCAGTGCCTCGTCGACCCGGTCGATGTTGATGCGCTTGCCGATGTTCTCTTCCATCCACATGCGAGCGCCACCGGCACCACAGCACATGGACCGCTCACCGTGGCGCGGCATCTCCTTGAGATTGGAGCCCGACGCGGCCATGAGCTCACGCGGAGCGTCGTACACCTTGTTGTGGCGGCCGAGGTAGCACGGGTCGTGGTAGGTGATGTCCTGGCTGACCGACGCCACCGGGATCAGCTTCTTCTGACGCACGAGGCGGTTGAGCAGCTGCGTGTGGTGCACCACCTCGTAGTCACCGCCGACCTGCGGATACTCGTTACCGAGCGCGTTGAAGCAGTGCGCGCAGGTGACGACGATCTTGCGCTTGCTCTGCTCGACACCGTCGAACACGCTGTTCAGCGTCTCGATGTTCTGCATCGCGAGCTGCTGGAACAGGAACTCGTTGCCCGCGCGGCGAGCGGAGTCGCCGGTGCAGGTCTCGTCCGCGCCGAGCACCATGAACTTCACGCCTGCGGTGGCGAGCAGCTCGGCGACGGCCTTGGTGGTCTTCTTGGCGCGATCCTCGTAGGCACCGGCACAGCCGACCCAGAAGAGGTACTCGTAGTCCTGGAACGAATCGGCGTCCTGGCCGAAGACCGGGATGTCGAAGTCCATCTCGTTGATCCAGTTGAGGCGGTCCTTGGAGTTCTGGCCCCACGGGTTGCCCTTGTTCTCGAGGTTCTTGAACAGGCCGGCGAGCTCGGACGGGAACTCCGATTCGATGAGCACCTGGTAGCGACGCATGTCGATGATGTGGTCGACGTGCTCGATGTCCACCGGGCACTGCTCGACGCAGGCACCGCACGTGGTGCAGCTCCACAGCACCTCGGGATCGATGATGCCGCCCTCGATGGCGTCGGCGACGAGCTTGCGATCGGCCTCGTCCCGAGCGTTCTGCGGGATGGCGTCGAGCGCCTTCTGGTCGACGTTGCCCTCGGAGTCGACCAGTCCGACCTCGTCGCCTGCCATGTCCTTCTTGCCGCCTGCCAGCAGGTACGGGGCCTTGGCGTGGCTGTGGTCGCGCAGCGACATGATCAGCAGCTTGGGGGACAGGGGCTTGCCGGTGTTCCAGGCGGGGCACTGCGACTGGCAGCGTCCGCACTCGGTGCAGGTGGTGAAGTCGAGCCAGCCCTTCCAACTGAAGTCCTCGATCTTGCCTGCGCCGAACGCATCGACGTCGGGGTCGGCCTCTTCCATCTCGAGGACCTTGCCGCCGGACATCATCGGCTTGGCCGGTCCGAGGGCGACGGTGCCGTCGTCCATGCGCTTGAAGTAGATGTTGGGGAACGCGGTGAAGCGGTGCCACGCGATACCCCAGTTGATGCGGGTACCGACGATGTAGAGCCAGATCATGCCGGACATCAGCTTGATGAACGCGAACACCGCGACCATGTTCGAGTTGGCGGGCAGCAGCTCGGCCAAGCGGATCGTGAAGAAGTCCGTGTACGGGTTCCCATGCCCGTACGTGGCGATCTTGCCTGCCTTGACGAACACCATGCCGAGGCCCTCGATGAGCACGACGGCCTCGACGAAGTAGGCGGCTTTGAATCCGGAGCCGGCGAAGCGCGACTGACGCTCGGGCTTACGCGGGTGGTTGAGCTGGCGAATGATGATCAGCGTGGTGATGCCGATGACCGTGCCGAGTCCGAGCAGCTCGTCGATGAGGTGGTAGGCCGCGGTGTCACCGATGATGGGCCAGTGGAACTCCGGGTTGAACGTCTGGCCGTATGCCTCGAACCAGACGATGGCACCGAGCATGAAGCCGATCATGACCAGCCAGTGCGCCCAGCCGACGGTGCGGAACTTGACCATCTTGGTGTGCAGCAGGAACTCGACGACCATCTGCTTGAAGCGAGGGACTATCGGTCGCCAGCGGTCGGGTGCCGGCTGGCCGAGTCGCACGATGTTGAACATCCGCAGAGCCCCGCGAATGAAGACGTACCAACACACGAGGCTGAGCAGAGCACCGACTGTGCCCAACGTGATCGTCAGGGCGTTCATGTCGCGGCCTTTCGTTCAGGTGGCAGCTGGGGGGCTACCGCGGGTTCGGCCCGTCGAGCCGGCTGACGGACTATGTTACTCGCCAGTAGTAGTTTCGCCGTACTGACGGGTAACTTAGCACCACCGAGTGAAGCGGTGCTGGTGGGTGGGGAAGTGAGGCCGTCCGACGGGTGGGATGAACTCGTCAGTAGGTTGTCTCGCAGATCACCGTATGCGTAGGCCGTCGAGGTGCTGTCGAGAAGGCAGTCCTTACCTGCTCCGTTCGTGTGGCGGGATGTCGCCGACGGGCCGTCTGGGGCCGGTGGGATCACGCGCTCGGTCTTCCTCGATCGTTCGAACGATCGACATCTCCGATCTCAGCATGACGTGACGCGAGCCGCTGTGCTGCGAATATCCAAAATGTTTGTGACAGTGGGTAACTGACAGGTGGAGAACCTGTCACAAAAGGACAACGACCGGTCCGATTCTTACGCTACAATTCGGGCGCACCAAAAGTCGCAAAAGAGTCATCGGGGTGACTTTGCGCTTGACGGCTGCCTAGCGGTACTGCCAAGCACTCAACGCCACAGAAACGGAACTGAACTCCACATGAAACTCAGCAAACTGGTCGTCACGTCGGCCCTCGTCGCAGTCGCGATGGGCCTGGCCAGCGGAACCGCATACGCACAGCCCGCCGATGAAACGGCCCCCGGTGACACCAACTACACCGTCGATCTCGAAGATCGCACGATCGTCACCACCATCGACGCAGGCGTCTTCAAGGTCGCCGACGACGGGAAGACGGTCGACGTCCTCGACGCCGCCGACAACACCCTCGTGACTCTCCCGCTGTCGTTCAACCTCGGCGGACTCAACTTCCCGTACGAGCAGAACGTCGACGACAACGGCAAGACCCTGCGTCTGATCCCGGACCTCGACTTCACGAAGGCTTCGGCCAACTCGCGCAGCATCGGCGCAACGACCGTCGCCTCGCCTGAGGAGAACCTCAAGGCGCAGCAGAACTTCTCGTCGCAGCTGGGAATCGCGACCGCGATCGGTGGCTTCACCGGAACCGCGATCGGTGCTGTTGTCGGTGGACTCGGCTTCCTCGGCGGTCCCGTCGGCTTGGCGTCGGTACCGCTTGGTGCAACGATCGGCGGCATCGCGGGCACGATCATCGCCGGCGGACCCACCCTTGTTGTTGCAGGCATCGACCTGATCAACACGTTGAATGCGGCACCGGGCACCACGGTCTGGGCCAAGTAAGCAAGTCTTCACAGAAAACCCGCACTCTCGTCGAGGGTGCGGGTTTTCTGCGTTCTGGGTGGGTCGGCGTCGAGTTCGGGCGACCGCCGCGCCAGTGTGGGCACCCGTTGGATCGAGGACAACGAAGAAGTGCATTTACACGCTTATTAAACTTTCCGTAAAGTAAATAGCATGAAAACCGACTACGAACCCATTATCGGAGCCGTGGACAGAACGCTGACCGACGAACTCCGCGACGAGTGGGACGCGCTGGCCGAGCGAGTCGGAACGGTCTTCTCTTCTCGCCCCAGTTATGCGTTGAATGCACCGCGACCTGCGGGCAGTGAGCTGGTCTTCGTGCACGTGCGTCGCGGTACGCGTCTGGTGGCTCTGGCACCGATGTTCGTGACGCGACTCGGTCCGCTGAAGGTGGCGAAGATTCTCGGGGCCGGGCAGGGCGTTCCGACGGAACTGCTCAGCGAGGACGACGCGTCGTCTCGCGGCCTGTGGGATGCCGTCGAGGACTGCGGTGTGGTCTTCTACGCAGACTCCATGGCCGACAATCAGATCGCACTCGCGGTGCTCGATGCGCACCCGCGGTGGCGTTCGGAGTCGATCGTGCGGGAGCGAGTTCCGGTGATCGAGGTGCCGGAGGGGAGCACCGCTCGGGATGTGCGAGGGCGCAATTCACTGAAGCGGCTCGGAAAGTACAGGCGTCAGGCCGAGCGGGCCGGGAGTCCCCTCACGATGGAGACCATCCGGGATGCGAAGCACTTCGAACGACGCTGGACAGACATATCCCGCTTGGCTGCCGCCTCGACGCTCCACAGCGATCGCACCGACTACCTTGCGGAGGAATCGCCCGCCGACCCGTCGGCGTCGGCCAAGGACTTCCTGGCTCGCGAAGCAGCAGCCGGGAGATTGACCCTCTCCGGGGTGAGCGTCGAGGGGCGATGGCGTGCGCATCAGATCTGTGTTCGGACCGGAGCTCGACTCGAAGCCTGGTTGACGCATTACGATCCCGAGGTTGCGAAGTACCAACCCGGGCATCAGATGATGGAATGGTTCGTCCAGAGCCACGACGAGCTCGACGTGACCGTGCTGGACCTGGGCGTCGGTGTCAACGACATCAAGAAGTCCTGGTCGACCTCGGGCTACGACGTGCTGGCCGTGGTGGGCGTCCCCACACGCATGGTCGGGTCTCGGATTCTGGTCGGCTTGGTGCGTCGATGGGAGCTGTCGCCCGGGTTCGCGCATGCGCGAAGAGTCGGCTACGCGGCGCTGTCACGTCTGCGACCGTCCACGCACTAGGACGTTCGGATCGTCAGGCCCGGGTTCTCCGCGAGTACGTCGTTGATGGGGGTGGCGAACAGCTCGGGCCGCTGACCCTGCAGCATGCTGACGACGGTCGCGACCTCGCAGGAGGGCTGATCGCCCACGTTCGATGCACTGGCGATGCCGACCGCGAGGGTGCCGCTGACGACAGGGCCTCCACTGTCTCCGCGTAGCGCGCAGATGGAGGTGGAGAAGCCGCGGTCCAGAACGTTGTCGCCCAGTGCGACGTGCTGGCCCGTGGAAAGAATTGTGCCGCAACTGAATCCGGTTCTGGATCCGGATTTGCAGACCGGTGCTCCCACGATCGGGTCCACCGTCCCGGTGACGTGCAGTGGGCCTGCTCCGGGGACTCGCACGGCGTTGCTCTCGAATTCGGCGGCATTGGCGTCGTCGATGTCGATCAAGGCGTAATCGTTGCGCGACTGGCTGGTTCGGTAGAACGTTCCGAATTTCGAGCCCACGAGACTGCCGTACATCGGATACGCGCCCGTCAGTGCCGCGGAGCCGGTGTCGGTGGTGTTCGGATTGCAGTGGCCCGCAGTGATGTTGACCGATCCGCGCGTCGGGTCGACGGCATTGAATCCGAGGGAGCACCGCTGACCGAGGCCGGCCGGTGTACCCGCGAGAAAGCTGTCACCGCCGAGATACGAACTCGCACGGATCGGGCCTGCCGTCGGTGACGGATCGAACGGGAGCAGGTCCAACAGCGGCTGGACGGCATCGACAATTGCCGGCGGGAGCTCGATGGGCGACGCGTCGATCCCGAAACCGTTGGCCGACGCGGCATCTGCCACGTAGGCGTAGGCCGGTCCGTCCGCCACCGCAACGACGGGACGTCCGTCCTCGTCCAGCCATGCCCTCGCTACGCCGTCGGAACCGACGGTGTCGGTGAACTCGGCCAGTCGGCGGGCTGCGTCCGCTCGGTCGAGAAATTGCTGCGGAGACAGCCCGAGGTCGCGGGCCACCGCGTCGGCCAACGCCGCAGGCAGCACCGTGTCGGCAACCGGATCTGCCCCAGCGGTGGGCGCGAACACGGTCGCCGCCACCACGATCGGCACAGCGAACATCGACAGCCGGAACGCTCGGCGACGCATAGAAACCTCTCCCCCCGGGCATCTGCAGATGTGATGCCGTTCACCCGTCGTACGACTATAGGCGGTGGAGGGCTCCCGCCGTACCCACTACTCGGTGCGCAGTGTGCTTCCGGTCGCGCGCGTGACCTGATCGATGGGAATGCCCAGGCTTGCCGTGCCACCGTATTGCGCCAGAGCGAGGTTGGCCTCGTTGCAATCGGGTGCGCCGCCGCTGTTGGATCCGCTGGTAATTCCCAACGCGAGGGTTCCGGTCACGATGGCACCGCCACTGTCACCTGCGAGAGTGCATGCGGTGCTGGCGAATCCGCGAACGGTGCGGGACGTGCCGTCCTCCATGTAGAGCTGTGTCTCGACGCGATCGGCGGCAACCACTCCACAGGTGAACGACGACGACTGCCCGGACTTGCAGACCGGCGCTCCGATGACCGGCGATGCGGTTCCGGTGACGGTGACGGTGCTGCCGTTCGCTCCACGGACGGTGGGGCGGTCGAGTCCCGACGCGATGCCGGTGTCGTTCAGGGCGATGACCGACCAGTCGAGGCCGTCCTCTGCGCCCAGGCTGGACCGGTCGAACGACCCGATCTGCGTGCTACGCGAGATGTCGGCCGGATCGGGCAGGTAGACCGGTGCGCCGCCGGATCCGGTGGCCTTGGCGGGGTTGCAGTGGCCGGCGCTGAGGTTGACGGCCGAACCGGAGGAGTCGACGGCGTTGAAGCCGAACGAGCAGATGCTGATGTCGGTGGCCGGAGCGTCGGCGATAGGTCCCGAGGTGGTGACGTAGGTGTCGCCGCCCATCGGAGTCGGGTCGACCGGCTTGTTTCCGCCGGGGGAGAGGATGACCTTGATGTTCGCCAGCAGGGTAGGCAGATTCAGCGCGCTACCGATCGGGCTGTTCACCAGATCGATGACGATCTGGTTGTCGATGAAGTCGATGGCCGTTCCGTTGATCTGCTCGGAGATCTCGCGAGGGAGGCCGGCAATCCAACTGTTGAGGTCTGCCAGCGACTTCTCGAGTCCGTCTGCCGACACCGGCGACTGCGCGGTGGCGTATCCGTCCTTGGCGACGGCCTGCGCCGCAGCAGGTGAGGTGACGGCGACGACGGCATTGCCGTCGGGTCCGATCCAGGCACCGGCGAAATCTGCCGGACGGCTGGCTCGGAAGTCCGATGCGTATTCGGAGAGTTCCTGCGCGCGGGCGGCCCGATCGAGATACTCCTGCGGAGAGATCTTCAGATCTCGCTGCACGGCCTCGACGAGCTCGCGGGGAAGCTGATCGGCGGGTGACTGGACGACGGGTTCTGCTGCTGCTGTCCCGGAGAACGAAGCAAGAAGTACGAAAGCCGTCGAACACAGCACTGCAGCACGCAGCGCCCCGGTGTTACGCATGAAATCCCTTCATCGGGTGCTTGTCATCAGCGCCCCACCCTAGGGCATCGGGCTCGGAATCCGTGTTCGCGCAGCTCAGGGTTCTTCGAGCTCTTCGGATGGGGTGGTCACCGAAGCTGAGGTCGTGGTGGTCTCAGCCGGAGTCGTCGTCTCGACCGGGGTGGTCGTCACCGGAATCGTGGTGGCCACCGGCGTCGTGGTGGGCACCACGGGCGCAGGGGCGGGCACCGGCGCGGGCGCGGGAGCCGGAGCAGGCAGGGGAGCAGGTTCGGGTGCCACGTACGGCTCTTCCGGCTGTTCGACGACCTCGGGTACGAAGACGGGCTCGACGGAGGTGGCGGTGGTGGTCGAGGGTGCGCGCGTCGAGGTGACGATCGGCGAGCCGGCATCGGTGACGGTCGGGGGTGTCGCGGCGGGAGCGTCGCCGAACACTCCGCTCAGTGCTGCGATCGCGAGGACGATGACCACTCCTGCTGCTGCACCGGCAACGATGGTGGCGATCGTCCGCGAACGCTCGCTGCGTTCCTTCTTCGCCGCTACCGGCGCAGCGGCGACGGCCGGAGAGTGATCGGTGGTCGAGGTGTTCTCGTCGACCGGAACGATCGGCTCGGACCGAAATTCCGAGGGAGCGAACACCGGAGCGACCGCAGGGATCGCCTCGGAGAACGCGAGGGACGGCGCGGGCGCGACGACCGGGATGGCGTCGGTGTCGAGGGACTCCGTGCCGTCGTTTCGGGTGACGACCGGCGCGGCACCGGTCACCATGGAGTTGCCGTCGACATCCTCGATCTCGGCCAGCAGCAGGGCACCGCGGGTGGCAGCGAGCGGCTCGACGAGCACCGGGCCCGACGAGCGTTCGGTGATGTCGCTTGCCACCGACGGAAGTGCAGCGCTGCCGCCGGCGAGGATCACAGTGCCCGTCCCCGGAACGTCGAGCCGGCGGAGCAACGGCGCGACGAGGTCTGCGAACTCGGCTCGGGTTACCGTCGTGGACTGCGAGACACCGGGGAGTTCGACCGAGATCGTGGCGACGTCGGCTGTGCTCAAGGTCTGTTTGGCGGCCTCACACGAGGCGACGACGCCGGCAAGGGCTGCCAGGACTGCCGCGTCGGACAGGTCGATGTGCTCGCGATCGGTCACCACGTGATCGAAGAGGGCGTCGGTGAACGCGTCTCCGCCGACGGCGGTGGTGCGGACCGTTCCACCTCCGGGGAAGGTGGAGATGTCGGTGCCGGTGGCCCCCATGTCGACCACGGTGACCGCTGCTCCCGGGCTCGGCTGCGCGAATGCGCTGGCGGCTTTCGCGTCGGGAACCAGGGCGACGTCGGTGAGGCCGGTGTGATCGAGGGCGTCACGAAGCAGTGCGACGGCGGCGCGGGTCCACCGCGTCGGGTACGTCATGGTCGTGACGGGCATGTCGCTGGGCACGCCTGCCTTGGTGGACACCATCGTGACGAGGCAGTTGGCGGCGTTGGCCATCAAGTCCTCGGCGCGGTAGGCGTCGGCGTCGGGCTCGAGATCCTCCTGCCGACCGACCAGATCGACGAACCGAGTGAACGGCGCCGTCTCGGCGGGTTCACCGAGGTGGGCGCGGCCGTCCTCGTCGAATCTCAGTGTCGTCGGCAGGACGACGATCGTCGGTTCGTCCTCGGCCGATGCGCGGTAGGCCGCGACGGACCTGGTGTTGCCCACGGTTATTCCGAGATGGCCGGCATCGCTCATGGGGTCTCCGCCGATCGGTCGTTCGGTGCGGTCTGTTCGGTTATGGACTGCCCGTCGTCCGGGTCGGTGTCAGGGGTGTCGGGGGTCTCGTCGGTTGGTTCGTCCGGAAGTTCCGGATCGACCGGATCGACCGGTTCGACGACGATGGGAGGCTTCTCGCGGTCGTCGTCCTCGGGTGCCTCGAGCGCCGGGCGCGTCTCGATCTCGATCCCGGGTTCGGTCTCGATCGGCTCGCTCCGCGGGAGGTCGGAGGTTTCGGTGGGGGTCGTCTCTTCCAAGGTGGTGGTCGCCGTGGACGGAGCGACAGGAACGATCTCGGCGGCCGGTTCGGCGACGACGGTGGGGAAGTCGATCGGGCCACCCGACCCGGTGCCGCTCGACGACGTGCTCGGCACCAGCTGGGCGTTGTCGATGGTGGGGACGTCGGTGTCGGTGGGCGTACCGAGTTGCAGCGCGAAGAGCGCGGCACCGACGGTCAACGCGGCGGCGAACGCTGCCGCAGCGAACAGTGGTCGCCGGTCGGATCTCGCCGGGCTCACCACCGCGAACTGCTCGGTGACGGCGTCGACGGGGAACTGCGCAGCCAGAATCGCAGCACCGCGGGCCGCGGCGATTGCGGTGTCCTTCCTCTGCAGGGTCGGCAGAAGCGATGCGTTCCACGCGGCCAGCGCTTCTTCTTCGGCGACCAGCGCGACGTGTGCGAGCCCGTGCGCATTCATGGCCGAACGCAGCGCGAACACCTGCTCGGCCGTCCACTGGGCGGGATAGGTCGCCGCCGCGGCAAGATCACCCGGCCGCAGACCGATGGACGACGCCACCTCGGTGAGCAGGCACAGCAGGGCCATCGACGTCAGTTGCTCGGCAGGAAAGACCGTGCCCTTGCTGCCGGTGACACCCACGCCGTCGGCGAGGGAGTCGAGAAAGTGTGTGTAGGCCTCGGAGTCGTCGTCGGTCGCATCTCCGAGCGAGACGGTGCCGTCGGGATGGGTGTTGAGCACGGTCGGGTGCAGTGACGCCAGGTGCAGCGACGGTCCGGGCGCGATCGGATGGGACACGGCGGCGACGGCGCGCTCGTCGTCCAGGTAGAGGCCGACGTCCGGTGTGCTCACACTCGCACTGCCGGGCTGCTCGGTCATGGGGCTGCTACCTGTTCTCGATCGGGGAGTGGTGCTCGGCCGTTATGTCGCTCCCGGTCCCCGCACAGTTACAGTGTCCACACTTGTGCTGGTCGAGGCTCCGTACCCCATGGCGCGCAGCATCGAGATCAGCTCCGACCGCGACTGCGCCCCGAGCCTGCGCCGAATACGAGCCACATGGTGCTCGACGGTCTTCGGGGAGATGTAGAGCCGGCTGCCGACCTCGCGGTACGTGACGCCGAGTACCAGCAGTTCGGCTACCTCGGCTTCGCGTTCGCTCAACGAGCCCGTCGGCTGCGGGGTCGATCTCGGGCTGTCGCGACCCGTCGAGCTGGGTTGGCGCAACGACCTGGCGATGTGCAGCAGCGAGGTTGCCGTCGCAGTATCGGTGACGGTCAGGGCGGCCTCGCTCGCCAAGCGGGCACCGTCCCACGGCAGTCCGAAGGCGGTGAGCGTGCGTGCCGAATTCTCCACCTCGGTCGCGTCGGGCCTGCCCTGCAACACGCCGAGCCACGCGCGACCGGCACCGGCGAGTGCGGCGCTGTACGGATGGGTCGGAGCGGCGGCGGCCAGAGCCTTGGCGTGTGGGACCAACGCGTCGGGAGTCTGCGCCACGATGGCCGCCTGAACCTGGTACCAATGCAGCGCCGACGCCCACACGGGTGGATCGCCGAGCGCTGCGAGCAGGTCGGTGGCCTGCGCCACCAGATGCTCGACGCGGTCCACCTGGCCGAGTCGAGTTGCGGCCAAGAGCAATTCGCCCAGGGGTAGCAGCGCGAACAGGTCGGTGGAGTATTCGGCGATCACGTTCTGGGCCTGGGTCCATGCCGTGATCAGTGACCCTGCGTCACCGGACCTGCGAGCCAGGCCCACTCGAATCGCGTGCAGGAACAGTTGATTGCGCACGTGTGACACCGGAATCCGTAGAGCCTCGATCGCGATGCCTGCTTCGGCGGTATCCCCTCGCAGCATCGACGCCCAGGCCCCGACGAGGCTCAGTCTGGTGTGCGCCTCCGATCCCGTACGGTGTTCGGGAAGTGCTCGCGCCACGATGGAATCGACACGGGGTAGGTCGCCGCAGTGCACCGCGTGCAGCGCCGAGACGGCAGCGGCAGTATCCGGGGTGCACGAGCGATCGGAAGTAGTGCCCGTCAACGTCATTGCCCGCATCAGTGCGTTGGCAGCGGCACTCGACGCGGCTGCGCTCCGCGAATCGATCGACCCGATCACCCCGGTGACGAGCAGACTGCCCGACGCGATACTCGACGTCGGTGCGAGGGCAGTCACGGCAGCCATCGAACGGTCGGCGGCGCTGCGATCACCGGCCGCCGCGGCCGAGAGGGCAGCCCACATGGCGTCGGGTCCGAGCCGATCCTCGCCGAGCCACGCGAACAACTGCGCACTGCGCGAGGCCATTCCACGTTGCGCGGCAATCGACGCCGACACCCGCACCGCCGTCCGCAGATCCGTCGCATCGCACCCGACGGCGCCGTCGAGGACCACATCGGCGAATCTCGCCGCCTCGTCCGGATTCCCGGTGGCAGCCGCGACCTCGGAGCGCCTCGCAGCCAACGCCGCCGAGTCGAAGCCCGCGTCGACCGCCGCGTCGTACAGGGCACCTGCGGCATCGACAGCAGCCGAATCCGCCTGCTGCACAAGGAAATCTGCGAGACCCGGATGGATGACGCCTCGCTCTGCCAACGCACGTGCCGCGGTGGCGTCGAGCAGGCGGGATCGGGTGGCGATGTCCGTGACGGACGAGAGCAGGGCTCGGCAGCGCGCCTCTCCGATCATCTCGATCAGCGGTGCCTCCGCGGACGGAATCAACGTGCCCGTGGTGTCGAGTAGGCCGGAGCTGCAGGCCAGGTCGACGATCGACTCGACATCGGTCGCGCGTGCCACGATCTGCGCAGCCGACGCAGGATCGGGTGTGATGCCGAATCGGGCTGCGAGCAGCAGTGCCCGCGTGTCGTCGGTGGTCTCGATCAGCATCCGACGGTGTTGTTCGGCAACGGATTCGGCGACCGCGCGCAGTGGAGCCGGATCGGAACGGTCGCCGCCGAGTGCGCCGAGAGCCGCATCGACGGCGGCGAGAATTCCGCCGGTCGCCTTGGCGACGGCACCGGCGAGTGACGCCGAGATCGGTCGAACGGTCGCTGCTCGCGCCGCGATGGCCGCCTTGTCCAGCGGAACCAGAGTCAACCGGTTGGAACCGGCGGACGCGACGAGCTTCTCGATGCGGGAATCGAAGCTCCGCGGCGCGGTGGCGACGATCAGGGTGATGTCCGATCGTGTTGCAGCCGCTGCGATCTCGTCGAGACGCTGCTCCGACAGCAGGTGCGCGTCGTCGACGAGAACCGTCGAGCCGGACGGCGCGTCGGCGATGGTGCCCGGGTACACGTCCACCGTCGACGCCACGGAATCGAGAACCGCGGATCGACCGGAGCCGTCGACTCCGACGACGACATGAAAACCGCTGGCGACGAGCGCATCACGGACGAAGCGATCGGCGCGCTCGATGCCGACGAGCGATGATCGAGTGCTGGTCACCGTCGACCTATCGGCCGGTCAAGCCGCCGAGGGCTCCGCCGAGCCCGTCACCCACGCCGCCGACGACACCGCCGAGTCCATCACCGACACCGCCGACCACTCCGCCGAGCCCGTTACCGACACCCTGTCCGACATCGCCGAGGGTGGGCCCCTGGTAGCTGGGAACCTGCACGCTCGGGGCCTGCGGAACCTGAACCGCCGGAGGCTGGTAGCTGGGAACGGTCGGAGCGGCGACCGACGGGATGGTCGGCACCGTGGCCGCGCCGTTGTCGGCCGGGGCAGGCGATCCTGTGACCGGAGCGCCGGTGGCCGGATCGATCTGCGTCACCGTGCCGTCGGCGTTGACCACCGTGGTCGGCGCACCCTCGGAACCGGTTGTGACAGCACCGTTCTCACCGGTGGGCACCGTCGTCGTCGCGGCATCGGCCACCGCAGCGGTGGTTCCCGGTGTCTGGGTGCTCGAGATCGACGTGTCCGCGTTCGATTCGGCCGGAGTGGTGTTGTCGGAAGTCAATGCCGTTCCCACCGACAGTCCTCCGCCGGCGAGAAGCGCGAGAACGAGAACGGATCCGGCCACGACACCGGCTTTCTTGCGACCGGACATTCCTGCATCGGAGTCGACGGCGGTGGGCGTCGGCGCGGGCCGGGGAGTGGGGCGAGGCATCGGGGCGGCTGCCGCAGCGGACGCGACGGCCGTGGTGGGCACCGCAGCCAAGGCTGCGGCGTTGTCGGAGGCGGTCGCGTCGGCGATGTCGCTGCCGAGTATCGCGGCACCGACTGCGACGGTCAGCTCGGGTCGCGGTCCGGCCACCACGGGTGCTCGCAGCTCGGACGACATGAGCTCGGCAACCAGTGGGATGGCCGAACTGCCACCGACGAGTACCACCTGGTCGATGTCGGAGACGTCGAGACCCGCGGCCGTGACGGCGTCGCGTACCACCCCGATCGACCCCAGCAGTGATGCGCGCACCAGTTCTTCGACCTCGGAGCGCACCAGGCGGACCTCGGTGTGCAGGCCCGGGAGGTCGACCGTCAGTGACGTGGACGTGTCGTAGGACAGCTGTTCCTTCGCCTCGCCGCAGCGGGCCCGCAGTTCCACGAGTGCGCCGACGGTATCGGGGTCGAAGGGATCGAACTCGAAGGATTGGCTTCCCGAGACGGTGTCGAGGACGTACTGCATGATCGCGTGATCGAACTGCGCTCCGCCGAACTCCTCCGAATGCACTCCGGTGCCGACGGTGCCTGCCTCGGAGCCGGTGCGCATCAGCGTGACGTCGAGTGCGCTCGCGCCCAGGTCGTAGACCACGGCCAGGCCGTCGGCCTGTGGGCCGCGCGTCACTTCGAGCCACCGCATCGTGGCGACGGACTCCGGTACCAGCGTGACGTCGGCGAGTCCCGCGCGCTCCAGTGCTTCACCGAGAACCTCGGCGGTGTACGCCGTCCAGCGAGTGGGGTGGGTGACGACGACGGTAGGAGCGGAATCGGTCCCGGCGGAGACCTCGGCGACGAGTGCTCGAGCAGCGGTGGCGTACAGGTCCTCGGCGCGGTGACTGCGGCCGTCGTCGTCGATCAGTTCCACCGGATCGCCCACCCGGTCGGCGAATCCGCTGATCAGATTCCGCGTCGAACGGTCCCAGAGCTCTGCCAGCCGCGGGGCCTCGCCCGGACGAAGGTCGAGTGCCGAACGCTTGACCACCGAGGTGACGGGTTCGGTGTCCAGAGCAGCCACAGCCGTCACCGAACCGATACGTATGCCGAGCCCTGCGTTCATCGTGGTGTCGCCGCCTTCGTCTCGCACTGCCGTCAGTACTACTGCCGTCACACGCACTGTCGGCAGTGGTCGATTATTCGTTACGTCTCACAGCAGGTTAGAGCGCACAACGAGTGAAATCCCCTAAAGCGCCGAGATCCCCTAACCGAAGTCCCCTGGCAACCCCCGGGGGAGTGGGGGGATCCGCCCCGTTGGGCGGGGGCTCTTCGGTGCCTAGCGTTGTGATCAACCACGAAGCACCACTCGTCAAGGAGACCCACGATGGCTACCAACGCCGTACTCGATTTCATTCTCGGCCTGCTGCGCGACGACCAGGCTGCAGCCGCCTACTGCGCCAACCCCGAGATGACGCTGGCCGCCGCGGGACTCGGCGACGTCACCCACGCCGACATCGTCGCCGTGGCACCTCTGGTCGCCGAGTCGGGACTGTTCGCCGGTGCAGGCAGCCAGCTCTCGGCAATCCTGGGCGCAGGCGGATCCGCAGGCCTCGACGGCGCACTCGCCGGCGGCGCGAGCCTCGGCGGCGGATTGTCGGCCGGGCTCGGACTCGCAGCAGGCGCAGTGGCCGGCGGTGGACTCGCAGCAGGCGGCAGCCTGACCGGCGGAATCGACGTCGCGGGTGAGATCGAGGCATCCCTGCAGGCAGCACTGGCCGCAGCATTGGCAGTCGGAGGCCAGATCGGTCTCGAGCTCGGCACTGCATTCGGCGGCGCATTCGACGCCCTGCTCGGCGCGGGTGCCGGGATCGGCGGCGGCCTCGGACTCGGTGGCGGCTTGGATCTGGACCTCGACGGTCTGCTCGGGGGAACCGTCGGGCTCGGCGCTGCACTCACCGGACTGATCGGAGCAGGCGCAGGCATCGGCGGCGAGATCAGTGGAGACATCGCCGCACAGCTGCAGGCAGCACTCGACGCCGCTATCGGCGCGACCGGTGCCGTCGACCTCGGCGCACTGGCAGACATCCAGGGCGGCCTGGCCGGCGCTCTCGGTGCGGCCTTCGGAGTCGGCGGAAGCGTCGGAGCCGATCTCGGTGCCGCTCTCGGCGGAGTCTTCGACGCGGTACTCGGTGCCGGAGCCGGACTGGACATCGCAGGTGACCTCGGTGCCGCTCTGACCGCGGGAATCGGCGGCGCACTCGGCGGACTCGGAACCATCGGAGCCGATCTGACCACCGACATCGGAGCTGCACTGGACGGCGCACTGGGAGCCGGTGGCTCGTTGGTCGGCGACATCGCCGGTGGAGTCGGCGCAGGCCTCGGCGGCCTCTTCGCGGCAGACGGTGCCATCGCAGGCTCGATCGGTAGCGCACTCGGAGCCGTCCTCGACGCCGGAGTCCTCGCTGACCTCGACGTCGACGCCCTGCTTGCTGCAGGCGGCAGCGTCGGCGCAGTGGTCGGCGGCGCACTGGGAACCGCACTCGACCTCGACACCAGCGCAGTGGGCAGCCTCACCGCCGCTCTCGACGCAGCACTCGACGGCACCATCGGAGCAGCAGCCGGCATCGGCGGCGGACTGGCCGGCGGACTCGAAGGCGGAGTGGCAGGCGGACTCGAAGGCGTCCTCGGTACGGCATTCGGCGTCGGCGGTGCAGCCGGGGCTCAGCTCGGAACCGCACTCGAATCGGTACTCGACACCAGCGCCGCACTCGACCTCGGAGCCGCACTCGGAGCCGGAGCAGATGTCAGCGCAGGCCTCGTCGGCGCGATCGACACAGCGGTCGCAGCCGGAGCAGACCTCTCGGGAACCGTCGAAGCAGCACTCGCCGGAGTCGGCGGAGTGGGCGCAGACCTGTCGGGCGGCCTGGCCGGACTCGGCGGAGTTGGCGCGGGCCTCACCGGAGGACTCGCAGGCCTCGGAAACGTCGGTGCTGATCTGACCGGTGGCCTGGCGGCCGTCGGAAACGTGGGTGCAGATGTGGCCGGTGGCCTGGCGGCCGTCGGAAACGTGGGTGCAGATGTGGCCGGTGGGCTCGCCGGTGTGGGTGACGCCGGTGCAGGCCTGACCGGTGGTCTGGCCGGACTCGGCAGCCTCGGCGGCGGAATCGCAGGCGGAGTTGCGGGCGGCGTCGCCGGCGGCGTGGATGCTGCGGCTTCGGCCGGTGCAGGCCTCGAAGGAGTCGTCTCCGGTGGCATCAGCACCGGACTCGACGCAGCAGCATCCGCAGGTGCGGGCCTCGAAGGTGCCGCGGGAGCTGCAGGCTCGGTTGCCGGTGGCCTCGAAGGTGCCGCGGGCGGAGTCGTCGACGCCGGCACCTCGGTGGGCGGCGAGATCGCATCGAACGTCGGAGCGGGACTCGACACCGGTGCCTCGATCGGAGGCGACTTCGCGTCCACTGTGAGTGCGGGTTTGGATGCTGGTGCGGACGCTGCGGCTTCCGCGGGCGGCGGGTTTGATTCCGCTGCCGACATCGGTGGCCAGGCCGCGGGCAGCCTCACCGGTGGCCTGCAGTCGGGTGTCGAGGGACTGGCAGACGCCGGCGGCAGCCTCTCCTCGGCGGCGTCGGGATCGTTCGATTCCTCCAGCTCGTTCGATTCCTCGGCTACCGCGACCGGTACCGGCTGGTCGAGCGTCGACTCGGACGTCTTCGGACAGGGTGAGACCGAGTCGAGCTTGTTCAGCGAGTCCGGCCTGCACGGTTCGGTGGATTCGGCAGCCGACTCTCTGGGACATGTGACCGTCGATCACGACATCGACCCGATGCAGCCCTGATCGTTCGCCTGCGGGTAGACAACGACATGACTCGGCCCCGAGTGTTCGCCAGCACTCGGGGCCTAGTCGTCGCTAGAGTTCGTTCGGGGCGCGCAGGAGTTTTTCGAGCCTGCGGCATGACCTGGTACTGCGGAAGTCGACGAGAACGGTTGTGAACACGAGCGTATGGACGGGCAATCTACGGAGCTGGCCGAGCTACTGAGCCGTACGGCGGCGGTGGCGACATCGGCGGGAAGATCCGACCTGGTGGATCGAGTCCAGGCGGCGCGCTCGAGAGTGTTGGATCCACGTCGACGCATCATCGTGGTCGGACCGCTCAAGCAGGGCAAGAGCCAGTTCGTGAACTCACTGCTCAACCTGACGGTGTGCTCGGTCGGAGACGACGAGACCACCGCCATCCCGACGGTGGTGTCCAACGCCGAGAGCCTTTCCGCGCAGCTCGTACTCGCCGATCCCGGCAACGAACCGATCCGAGTGGACGTTCCGCCCGAGGAGATCACGACGGTCACCCCGGCCAGTCCGCTGGCCCAGGGCCGGGAAGTGTTGCGTCTGGACATCGGGGTGGCGAGCCCGCTGCTCGCCGACGGTCTGGTGCTGGTCGACACCCCCGGTGTCGGTGGTCACGGAAATCCGCACGCTGCAGGAACATTGGGGCTCATTCCGTCGTCCGACGCGGTGCTCGTCGTGTCCGACGCCTCCCGCGAATTCACCGAGCCGGAACTGTCGTTTCTGCGTCAGGTACAGGGGCTGTGCCCGGCCGTGGCGGTGCTGATCACCAAGATCGATCTCTATCCGCACTGGCGGCAGATCGTCGAGGCCAATCGTGGACACCTGGACCGCGCCGGCATCGACGTGCAGATGCTGCCTGTGTCGTCTCTGTTGCGTTCGCACGCACTGCGTTTGAACGACGAGGAGCTCAACGCCGAGTCCGGCTTCCAGCAGCTCTACGCGTTCCTGCGTGACGACGTGGTTGCCCGGGCGGATGTGCTGGCACGCTCGTCGGTCTCGCTCGACGTCCGTTCGGTCACCGAGCATCTGACGCTGTCGTTCGGCAGTGAGCTTGCGGCACTGAAGGATCCGGAGCGCGCTGCCGCGGCCGTCGCGGGGCTGCAGCGCGCCAAGGCCGCGGCCGAGGAGCTGCACAAGCGCTCGTCGCAGTGGCAGCAGACACTCGGGGACGGTATCGCCGATCTCGCGTCCGACATCGATCACGACCTGCGCGACCGGTTGCGACGCGTCACCAGGGAAGCCGAGGAAACCGTCGACGAGGGGGATCCGGGCAAGGATTGGCCGCAGCTCGGCGAGTGGCTCGAGGAACAGATCGCTGCGTCGGTGGGCGACAACTTCGTCTGGGCTCACGAACGGGCACTGTGGCTTTCGGAGCTGGTGGCCGAACACTTCGCCTCCTCCGGGGCGGCAGCACTACCCGATCTCGACGTCGGCGATCTGGACAACGTCCTCGATCCCGTCTCGTCCCTGGCCGATCTGGAATCCGGTCGTATCGGAATCACGCAGAAGGTGCTGGTGGGAATGCGCGGATCCTACGGCGGTGTGCTGATGTTCGGCCTGATCACCACGTTCGTCGGTTTGAGTCTGCTCAATCCGATCTCCATCGGCGCGGGTGTGCTGCTCGGCACCAAGGCGTACAAGGAGGACAAGGAGAACCGCGTCAAACAACGGCGTTCCGAGGCCAAGATCGCGATCCGACGTTTCACCGACGACGTCAGCTTCCAGGTGGGCAAGGAGTCCAAGGACCGGCTGCGGCAGATTCAGCGAGTCCTGCGTGATCACTTCACGTCCATCGCCGAGCAGACGCTGCGGTCGCTCAACGAGTCGCTGCGCTCGGCGCAGGAAGCCGCCGCCGCCGACAACACCGACCGCGCTGCTCGCATCGCTGCGCTGGAGAACGACATGCGCGTGGTGGCCGAACTGAATGCTCGGGCAGTGGGACTCGTCAAGGACGTCGCGGTATGAGCGTGGCGGCTCTGGCCAGGGCACGCGACCTCATCTCGGCGGCGCGATCGACGTACTCCGGTGATGCCGAGGCATCCTGGATGCTCGACGAATGCCTGTACCGCTTGGACGAGCCGCTGCGGGTGGCACTCGCGGGATCGCTCAAGGCCGGTAAGTCCACACTGCTCAATTCTCTTGTCGGACAGGACATTGCTCCCACCGACGCAACGGAGTGCACGAAGGTCGTCACGTGGTACCGCAACGGCGTCGCTCCCGCCGTCACGGCCTGGTACGACGGTGACCGGGCTGCGAACGTCCCGGTGCAACGGCGGGACGGACGATTGACCTTCGATCTCGGGTCGTTGACGGCCGCGCAGGTCGACCGACTGGACGTCGAATGGCCTGCAAGTGCTCTGGCGCAGACGACGATCATCGACACCCCCGGTACCTCGTCGCTCTCGCGAGACGTGTCGGCGCGTACGTTGGCGATGCTCACGCCCGAGAACTCGTCCTCGGGTGCAGACGCCGTCGTCTATCTGCTGCGCACGCTCAATGCGACCGACGTGTCGTTTCTCGGGCAGATCGGTGCGCACGTGGGCGGTGATTCGGGACCGCTCGGTGTGATCGGTGTCGTCTCGCGCGCCGACGAGGTGGGGTCGGGGCGAATGGACGCGATGATGTCGGCCAAGGAAGTCGCTGCGCGATTCGCGTCCGAACTCGAGGCCACCGGCCTGTGCCAGGCGGTGGTTCCGGTCGCGGGTCTGCTGGCGCTCGGTGCGGAAACGTTGCGGCAGAACGAGTTCTCGGCATTCGAGATGTTGGCCACGGTGCCGACCGAGGATCTGCAGTTGGCGATGCTCTCGGCCGATCGATTCGTACGTGCAGAAAGCACGCTACCGGTCGACGCGGCGCTGCGAGCCAGCATCGTAGACCGTTTCGGGCTGTTCGGTATTCGGATGGCCGTGACGTTGATCAGGCTCGGGGTACGCGATTCACCCACGCTGGCTGCCGATCTGGTCGAGCGCAGCGGGCTGACCGAACTTCGGTCGGTGATCGACGTGCAATTCGGTCAACGCGCCGACCAGCTGAAGCTGCACTCGGCTCTGGTTGCCCTGCAACGGATTCTGGAGTTCCGTCCGGAATCGCAGGCGCTTCGCACCGAGGCCGGGCGAATGCTCGCCGATGTGCACGGCTTCGCCGAATTGCGTCTGCTCGGCCGATTGCGCTCCACCACACCGAAACTGCCCGACGGCGGACTGCTCGAGCTGCAGCGCATCATCGGCGGCTTCGGCATCGCCGCCACCGAACGCCTCGACCTGCCTCCCGATGCCGGTCACGCGCAACAGCGAGACACCGCGCTGGCGGCGGTACACAAGTGGCGAGCACTGTCCTCGCATCCACTGTTGGACCGATTCACCTCGACCTCGTGTGCCACGGCGGCCCGCAGCGCGGAAGGAATACTCGCCTCACTTGCGTGAGGATCCCCGGGGCAGGAGGGCCACGATCGTCGCAGCGACAGCCGTGCCCGCCACGACGAACGGCCCCCACTGCAGAACGCCGCCGAGCAGTGCGGAGGCGTCGGACACGAAGGTCGAGAACGTGACTGCCGCTCCGATGGTCAGGATTCCGACCGCCCCCATCAGGACCTTCGACGACGTCGCCGCGTTGCGCAGTAGATTCAGTGCGACGAATCCCAGCAGCACGAGCACCGCGGCTGCGGCACCACTGGACAGCAGCGTGGCCGAGGCGGTGTTGCGGACGTCGGCGGCACTTGCCGTCGAATCCTGCTGTGACACCGCAGTTTCGACGCCGGAGAGCACGGACTCCCAATTCAGCGCGATGGCGGCGGCCAACGTGAGAATCAGGGCCGCTGTCAGCGTCCACAGCGCGCTTGCGACCTTGGGTAGGACCGACCGAGACGGCTCCTGCCGTGGCCGCAGCGGTTCGACGGCAATATCGGGCCGCGGTGGTTGCGGACGGGGAGGTAGGGGCCTCCGCGATGTCGGGTCGTTCTGTTCTTCGGCCACGGGCAGGAGTCTATCCGTCGGTGGGGGAGCCCTGCGGTCTCAGCGCAGCACCACCGGCACACCCTCGTACGGGCGCAGCGTCATCGGGAAACTGTTCAGTTCGTCCACCGTGGCGATCTCGTTGTCGTCCGATACGTCGACGGCCGTGGTGCCGGGCACCAGGTGCTTCGACTGGATGGTCGCGCTGATCTCCTCGGACGAGAAGTTGAGCACCGTCGCCTGGATGGTTCCCTGCCCGAGTTCGTGCACCATCACCAGTAGACCCTTGTGCGAGACGGTCGGGATGTCGATCTGCTGGGCGGTGGCGATACCGAACTTCTTGCGCAACTCGATGATTCGCGCCAACTGGCGGGCGAACGACTGCGGATCCGCCAGCTGCTCCGGGAGCGAGCCGTACAGGCTGCGCCCGCGGGGGATGCCGGATTCGGAGCGCACGGCCTCGGGGAAGTACCCCATCAGATCGTGTGCGCCGCGGTTGATCCAGCGGGTGTCGCCTTCGCGGATGAGGTCGTCGACCTCCTCGGCGTCGATCGGCAGGATGCCCAGTAGATCCCAGCCTGACAGTGCGAACACGCCCGGTTGCAACGCGTTGTACATCGCGAGCAGCAAGTGGGCCCGCTTGACCGTTTCGATGTCTCGCTCGTCCATCCGGTCCAGATCGCGGATCCCGAGCGATGCGGTGATCACACTTGCTGTGGTGCAGGCGATTCCGTTGGTGGTGAACGTCCGGTTGTACGGTGCCCAGCGCCCGGTGAGTCGATCGGTCAGCTCACCGCGGATCCGGTCGCCCAGATCGCTGCCCTTGACCGCCTCGCCGCCGTAGGTGAATTCGTCCTCGGCGTGCAGGGTGGCGAAGTGGATGAGCTCGAACGTCATCTCGTCGTGGTTCTGCAACGCGTGCACCAGAGACGCCGTGTCGACGCCGTGATCGCGCGCCAGAGTCATGGTGAGCCTCAGGAACTCGGTGTTTCCCATGACGAGCGCGTGCTGATAGGCCGGGCGATTGATGAAGTCGTACGACAGGTCGGCACCGTTTTCACCCATGGCCTTGATGTCGTCGATCGTCAGGTTCAACTCCTGGAAGGTGAACCCACCCATCTTGCGCACCACGCTGGCGATCAGGTGGTTCGCCGCCTCGGACAAGGGGTGGCCCTCGGACCAGCCCGGGCCTTCGGCTCGACGCTCCACACCGAGAAACCCGTTGGCGTCCAACCGCAATGCGCCTGCACCCAAATCGGCGATGGAATGGCACGCGTCACCGATCACCAGTCGCATGCCGGCGAAAGAAGGGTCGAGCCAGTTGATCGACGGCTGACCGGCCTTGAAGTAGTGCAGGTACACCCAGCGACGCTCGACGCCGTCGATGCCGACGACGGGAGGTGTTGCGCTCCAGTTGGTTTCCTTCACGCCGAGCTCGTAGAAGATCACGCGCTGCAGCTGGCCGATGATGTATCCGGCGCGGGCGAGATTGGCCTCGGCCTCGGCGTCGATGTTCTGCGAATCGGCTCCGGCCCGCACTCGGGGCAGCAGATGCCAGTCCTGCGGTTCGATCTCGACCATGTGGTAGATGCCGGGGTAGTCGGCCACGGCCATCTCGGCGAGCCGGAAGTCCGCACCCTTGCCGGTGTGGCCGGGCACGATGTCATCGATCACGATGCCGTCGTACGCCGACGCCACTACGCAGAGGCGTCGGAACTCTTCTTCCGATCCGAACGCGGGGTCGATCTGCATGCCGATGCGGTCGAAGTGACCGTCGACCGACGGGGTGGGACGCCAGCCGTGAATGCCGCCAGCCACCTTCACCGGGCCGGTATGCACTGCGGTGACACCGATTTCGGAAAAGGCCTGCCACAGCTTCTCGTCGCCGAGTGTGCTGAGGAAGCTCGTCTGCGGGGCGTTGATCACCGAGATGGGATACGCGGTGAACCACACCGGTGCGCGCTCGACGGCGGCGCGAGGATCGGGGTCGGCGTACGGGTTCTGCCACATGCTGCCCTTGCCCGAGAGTTGCTCGGCAATGAGCTTGGCGTCGCGCAGCATCGACTGTTCGGTGAGCCAGTCCACGTACTCGGGGTTCGACGCCACCGGCTCGCTGTCGGGTGTGGGGCTGCTGCTCCTGTTGGCGCGACGCACCGAAGGTCGAAGTGGTTTCGGCCGAGCCGGATAGAACTTCTCGTCGTAGGTGATCTCGCTCGGTTCGTGCTGCACTTCGGGATCCATGTGCCTCCGTAGCCTCGCTTTTCCTCAACCCTACGTAGGGCGCGGCCGATCCGCAGGGTTGTGGTTCCCCTGATCGGCGACCGGTGAAACCTGGCTCACCGACCGGTGAAACGTACTCCGAACTACATCGATGTGATTCGTCAGGGGCGTTTTCCTTCGATATGCGAACGTCATCGAATCGAGACCGCCTGGTGTGGAATGTCGGATTCCGATAGGACATAGTGAGTTGAGTACCAACTGACCCATCTGTCACATCAGACTCATGAGTCACATCCCCTTCAGCTACAGGAGTTGTTCATGCGACGTCTTGCCCGCACATCGATCCTGGCCTCGACGGCCGCTCTGGCCGCCGCCATCGGTGCGGTTGCCCTCGCACCGGCCGCATCGGCCGAACCTGCCCCCGAACCCGTCGGCCCGCTCGGCTCGGTGGTTCTCGAAAGCCCCGACCTCGTGGTGACCATGGCCGCCGTCTGCGACATCACGGTCGAGGACGCACCCGAGGGCGGCGTCGTCGCACTTCAGGTCAAGGTGGACAACGTCGGTGCGGACGACGCGTCGAACGTCAACGTCAACTACGGCGCACTGCCGGGCGTGCAGGGTCAGAACACCGAGACGACCATCAAGGCAGGCGAAGCCGCCACGTACACCGTGCCGTCGGTCGATCGTGAATGGATGGCCCGCCCCGCCGGTGCCGCAGCCTTCGCCAGCGCACTCGACGCGAACTTCCTCGACAACATCACCGGTGGACTGCTCACCCACAGCTGCATCCCCGCCCCGGTCGAAGAGCCTTCCGAGTAACTCCCCCGCAACACTTTCTCCCCGCTGCGCCGCGACGATCCCCGTGATCGTCGCGGCGTACTGCTGTGGAGGGGCTTCGCCCCACGTGCGCGGAGACCTCATCGGGTCGTTCCGCAGGCTCCACTCCTGCCCTCGTAGCAGGGGTCGAGTTTTCGCTCACATGCGGCGCAGCCGCTCCCCGGGGAACAAATTCGCCACACCCTCCGTTGTGCAGGTCAGCAGCCTTGAGTGGATGAGGCTCAAGTTGGAAGTTGACGCGAAAGATCGCGTTGTGCAAACTTGAGCGGAGTTCGCTCACCCAGGGACTGAACCCCAGCAATAACAGGAGGAAACATTATGGCTCGTGCGGTCGGTATCGACCTCGGGACCACCAACTCGGTCGTGTCCGTCCTCGAGGGCGGCGAACCGGTTGTCGTCGCCAACTCCGAGGGATCACGCACCACCCCGTCGATCGTCGCTTTCGCCAAGAACGGTGAAGTGCTGGTCGGCCAGCCCGCGAAGAACCAGGCGGTCACCAACGTCGACCGCACGATTCGCTCCGTGAAGCGCCACGTCGGCACGGACTGGACCGTGGAGATCGACGGCAAGAAGTACACCCCGCAGGAGATCTCCGCGCGCACGCTGCAGAAGCTCAAGCGCGACGCCGAGGCCTACCTGGGTGAGGAAATCACCGACGCGGTCATCACCGTTCCCGCGTACTTCGAGGACGCACAGCGCCAGGCCACGAAGGAAGCCGGCCAGATCGCCGGCCTCAACGTCCTGCGCATCGTCAACGAGCCCACCGCGGCCGCTCTCGCATACGGCCTGGACAAGGGCGACAGCGAGCAGACAATTCTCGTGTTCGACCTCGGTGGCGGCACGTTCGACGTCTCGCTGCTGGAAATCGGCGACGGCGTCGTCGAGGTCCGCGCGACGTCCGGCGACAACCACCTCGGTGGCGACGACTGGGACGAGCGCATCGTGACCTGGCTCGTCGACAAGTTCAAGGCTCAGAACGGCATCGATCTGACCAAGGACAAGATGGCGCTGCAGCGTCTGCGTGAGGCTGCCGAGAAGGCGAAGATCGAACTGTCCTCCGGGCAGAGCACCTCGATCAACCTCCCGTACATCACGGTCGACGGCGACAAGAACCCGCTGTTCCTCGACGAGCAGCTCAGCCGCTCGGAGTTCCAGAAGATCACCTCCGACCTGCTCGATCGCACTCGTGCGCCGTTCCAGGCAGTGGTCAAGGACTCCGGCATCGCCGTCAAGGACATCGACCACGTCGTGCTCGTCGGTGGTTCGACGCGTATGCCCGCAGTCTCCGAGCTGGTCAAGGAGCTCTCCGGTGGACGCGAGCCCAACAAGGGCGTCAACCCGGACGAGGTCGTGGCCGTCGGCGCTGCACTGCAGGCCGGTGTGCTCAAGGGTGAGGTCAAGGACGTTCTGCTCCTCGACGTCACGCCGCTGTCCCTCGGCATCGAGACCAAGGGTGGCGTGATGACCAAGCTCATCGAGCGCAACACCACCATCCCGACGAAGCGGTCCGAGACCTTCACCACCGCTGACGACAATCAGCCTTCGGTGCAGATCCAGGTCTTCCAGGGTGAGCGCGAGATCGCCTCGCACAACAAGCTCCTCGGCTCCTTCGAGCTGACCGAGCTGCCCCCGGCTCCTCGCGGCGTCCCGCAGATCGAGGTCACCTTCGACATCGACGCCAACGGCATCGTGCACGTCACGGCCAAGGACAAGGGCACCGGCAAGGAGAACACGATCAAGATCCAGGACGGCTCCGGTCTGTCCAAGGAAGAGATCGACCGCATGGTCGCCGACGCGGAAGCTCACGCAGACGAGGACAAGGCTCGTCGCGAAGAGGCCGAGGTCCGCAACCAGGCCGAGTCCCTCGTCCACCAGACGGAGAAGTTCGTCAAGGACAACGAGGACAAGGTCGACGCCGAGCTCAAGGGACGCGTCGAAACCGCCATCGCCGACGCCAAGTCGGCTCTCGCGGGCAGCGACATCTCGGCAGTCAAGACCGCCGTGGAGAAGCTCTCGACCGAGTCGCAGGCTCTCGGCACCGCCATCTACGAGGCTCAGGCCAAGGAGCAGGGCGGCGCAGAGGGTGGCGCGCAGGCCGCTGACGACGGTGTCGTCGACGCAGAGGTTGTCGACGAGCCCGCCGACGACACGGACAAGAAGTGACGTCGGACAACACCGAGCAGGAACCGGTCACTTTCGTGGACAAGCGAAAGATCGATCCCGAGACCGGTGAAGTACGGGAAGGTGACGCAGTTCCGGAGCCCCTCGTGGGCACCGGGGCTGCGCCCCAGCCCGACTCGGTGGACGAAGGGACCGTCGACGGCGACGTAGTGGAAGACCCGCGTGACACGCAGGTTGCAGAGCTCACCGCAGATCTGCAGCGCGTCTCGGCGGAGTACGCCAACTACCGGCGTCGCACCGATCGTGAGAAGCAGACCGGAGCGGAGAACGCGAAGGCGTCCGTCGTCTCGCAGCTTCTTCCGGTTCTGGACGACCTCGAGCGAGCCCGCCAGCACGGCGACCTCGAAACCGGACCGCTCAAGGCAGTGGCAGACAAGTTGGCAGGGGTGTTCTCGAACATCGGCCTGACCACTTTCGGAGCCGAGGGCGACGCCTTCGACCCGGCCATCCACGAGGCTGTCTCCCACGAGGGCGACGGCAGCAGTCCGGTCGTCGGAACGCTGATGCGTCCGGGCTACAAGCTCGGCGAGCGCGTCCTGCGGACCGCGATGGTCGGCGTCGTGGACAGTGCAACACAAGAATCGGATGCACCCGCGTCCGACGAGCAGTAGAGAAATAGCGCGAGAGGAGGAAACGCCCGGTGAGCCAGCGGGAGTGGATCGAGAAGGACTTCTACAAGGAGCTGGGCGTTTCCTCCAGCGCGACTGCAGAAGAGATCAAGAAGGCGTACCGAAAGTTGGCCCGGGACAACCATCCCGACGCCAACCCCGGCAACGCCTCGGCCGAGAACAAGTTCAAGGCGGTCAGTGAGGCGCATGCCGTCCTCGCCGACCCGGCCAAGCGCAAGGAATACGACGAGGCACGAAAGCTGTTCGCCTCCGGTGGTTTCGGTAACCGTGGCGGAGGTGGATTCTCGCCCGGCGCAGGCGGATTCGGCGGCGGTGGGCAGACCTTCGACGTCGGCGACATCTTCGGCCAGGGCGGCGGCGACGGCGGAATCGGCGACCTGTTCGGTGGCCTGTTCAACCGCGGTGCGCAGCAGCGGCCTCAGAACAATCGACCCCGACGCGGCAGTGACGTCGAAACCGAGACCTCGCTGCAGTTCCGTGAAGCGGCACAGGGCGTTACGGTTCCCCTGCGGTTGACCAGCCCGTCCTCGTGCACCACCTGTCACGGCAGCGGCGCAAAGCCCGGAACCAGCCCGCGGGTGTGCCCCAAATGCAACGGCCAAGGCGTCGTCAACAGAAACCAAGGCGCGTTCGGCTTCAGTGAGCCGTGCGACGACTGCCGCGGTACCGGATCCATCATCGACGACCCGTGCGTCGACTGCCGCGGTACCGGAGTGCAGAACCGCACCCGCACCATCACCGTGCGCGTCCCGGCCGGCATCAGCGACGGCCAGAAGGTTCGGCTCGCCGGTCAGGGCGAAGCCGGCTTGCGCGGAGCGCCGTCCGGCGACCTGTTCGTGACCGTTCGGGTCAAGCCCGACAAGGTGTTCGGCCGAACAGGCGACGACCTGACGGTGACCGTTCCGGTGAGCTACGGAGAACTGGTGCTCGGCACCACGCTGTCGGTGCCCACCCTCGAGGGGCGCGTCGGAGTGAAGGTGCCACCGGGCACCGTCGACGGCCGAGTGCTACGTGTGCGTGGCCGCGGTATCCCGAAGAAGTCCGGCACCGGCGACCTGATGGTGACCGTCAAAGTTGCCGTCCCGCAAAAACTGGACGATGCTGCTACCGACGCTCTGAAGAACTATCTGGAAGCCGAGAAGGCCAGCGGATTCGACCCGCGGGCCGGGTGGGCAGGTGTGTGATGTCGGTCCCTCCCGAGGGCGGATCCACGAAAGCTGTTGGCGGGCAAGCTGATCCCGACGCCCAGGTCTTCGTGATCTCCGTCGCGGCACAGTTGGCAGGTATGCACGCGCAGACGCTGCGTACGTACGACCGGCTCGGGCTCGTCACCCCGCATCGCACCACCGGCGGCGGTCGACGCTACTCGCCGCGTGACGTCGCACTGCTTCGCGAAGTGCAGCGACTCTCGCAGGACGAGGGCGTCAACCTCGCCGGCATCAAGCGCATCATCGAACTGACCAACCAGGTCGAGGCACTGCAGGCCCGGGTCTCCGAGCTGGCTCAGGATCTGGCCAACGTGCACGCCAGTTATCGCCGTGACCTGGTGCCGATTCAACGCAATGCCCTGGTGGTCTGGAAACCGCGCCACCAGCGCTGAATTCGAGGGTGCGCCCTTCGCCCTTCACTGTTCGCAAACGCGCGCGCGTTCGTCAGGTGCGCGCGGATTCGCCGGCGATCGGTCGCTATTCCGCGCGCGTTCGGCAAACGCGCGCGCTTTTGCCGACTCGACCGGGGGCGTCGTCGGGGACCATGGCGGCTGCTGGGCAGCTGAGGTCGGGTTGATCGGCGGGTGTTGAACCCGGGTCTCTGCTGCACACGTCCTCGCACACGCGTGCGCGTTCGCCAGGTGCGCGCGAATTCGCCAGCGATCGGTCACTATTCCGCACGCGTTCGGCAAACGCGCGCGCTTTTGCGGCGTCGGCCGGGGGCGTCGGCGGGGGCGACCGGGGCGGGGGCGCACCTCGACAGGCCTCGACCGGGGCGACGGCATCGAACCCCGCGCGCGTGTGCGAGGCATTCCGCGTCGGCCCCTATCCTGGTTCACATGCAGGCGTGGAGTTCGACGGTTGTTCAGTATCATCGCCTTCGGAACGATCTTGCGGTGATCAGACTCGAGGGCGATGCTGTGCCGTTTCAGGCAGGCCAGTCGGTGTCGGTCACGGTTCCCCAGAACGCTGCTCTGACGCGGCGATATTCACCCGCTCTGCCGCCTTCGCGAGACGGGAAACTGGAATTCCACGTTCGAGCCGTTCCGGCCGGTTGGGTGAGCGGTTCGATCGTCAACGAGACGCGGCCCGGTCATGTGTGGCAGATCAGCGATCCGCAGGGCAGTCTGCATGTCGACGATTCGGGGCGCGACGTCGTGATGATCGCGGGCGGCACCGGCCTCGCTCCGTTGCGCGCGATTCTGCTCGACCTCACTCGCCGCCAACAGCCGCCGAACGTGACGCTGTTCGTCGGCGGCAAGTCGCCACGTGATCTGTACGCCGGCGACATGCTGTGGTTGATGGCGGCGGAGTTGCGGTGGTTGACGGTGGTACCCGTCGTCGACCAACTGCACGAGCCGTGGGCGTCGGATCGATGGAACGACCGCATCCATGCCGAGATCGGTTCCAGCGCAAAGTTCTTCGAGCCCGAGCATTGCTGGGAGGGCAGTGTGGCCGACGTCGTCGCCACGCAGGGGCCGTTCCCGGATCGCCAGATCCTGGTCTGTGGCTCGCCGGGAATGGAAGCGGCGACCGTGCGCGCGCTCGTCGAGATCGGCACACCACTCGACGCCATCCGCCGCTGAAGCGGGAAGCCCAGCAATCAGGGCAGCTGCAGTATCCGTCGCAGATGCGCCAGGTCTTCGTCGGATACCGTCGTGAATTCCGGCGGCGGGGCGTCGGCGATCGCTCGGGCCTTCGCGGCGAGCCGGCGTCCGGCATCGGTGAGTCCGATGATGCGGCGTCGGCGATCGTCGGGATCCTCGGTGCGCATCACCAAGTCGCGTTTCTCCAGCTCGCGAACGTTGAGGGATATGTACGGCGCATCGGACGCAAGAATCTCGGCCAACTCGGTCACCGTCCGATCGCCCGTGAGCAACTTGGTGAGCAGCTTGGCTCGCAGGAAGCTCATCCCGGTGGCGTCGGCGACGGCTCGGCGGGTGTCGTGCTTCTCGAGCATCAGCGCGCGCATCTCGCGCCAGACGAGGGCTGCCTCCGAGTCGGTCATACGAGCACCGGTTGGTCGATTCGGTCGGCGGTCGAGCGGGCCCACCTGCCGGTGGTGACCACTGCGAGCACGGTGACGACCACGCCCGCGCCCGCGATGACGAACCACGCCGGAACTGCTGCGGCGGTGAAGCCGTCGGAGATCTCGCCGACGATGCTCGCCGTGACGATGGATCCGACGACGGCCACGCCGAGCGATTGACCCACCTGCCTGCTCGTCGACGCGATGGCTGATGCCACTCCGGCCTGACTGCGCGGCATTCCGGACACCGCGGTGTTGGTGATCGGGGCGTTGACCATGCCGAAGGATATTCCGAAAATCACGTACGCCACCGCAAGCCACGCGAACGACGTCGTCGGAGTCAGGCGGGTGAGCATCAGCGCCGAGGTGACGAAGCCGATTCCCGCGACGAGCAGCGGAATGCGCGCGCCCAGGGTGCCGACGATGCGGCCGGAGATCGGCGCGAAGATCAGCGTCATCAACGCCATCGGCAGCGTGTACAGACCGGCGTGCAGTGGGGAGTATCCGCGTACGTCCTGCAGGTAGAGGGTGTTGAGGAACAGGAATCCGCCGAGGGACGCGAATGCGCACACGGCGATCACCGTCGCTCCGCTGAACGGCGCGCTCCGGAAGAACTTCAGTTGGATGAGCGGTTCCTCGATTCGCGACTCGACCACCAGCAGCCCGACGAGAGAGCCGACGGCGACAGCGCCGGTGAATACGATCAGCGGCGATCCCCACCCCTTCGCGGGACCTTCGATGATGGTGAACACCAGGGACACGAGGAACGCGAAGATGAGGAACTGGCCGGCCGGGTCGAACTTGCGTGAGTGCTCGGCCTTCGATTCCGGGACGAATTTCAGTGTCATCGCCAAAGCGAAGATCCCGACGGGGACGTTGATCCAGAAGATGGACTGCCAGCCGGCACCGGTGACGAGGATGCCGCCCAGCGCCGGGCCTGCCGACATCGAGATTCCGACGACGGCACCCCACATTCCGATGGCTCCGGCACGTTCTTTCGGATCGGTGAAGGTGTTGGTGATGATCGACATCGCGACAGGATTCATCATCGAGCCGCCGACGGCCTGCAGCATGCGGAAGGCGATGAGCCAGCCGAGCGACGGTGCGATGCTGCACAGCAGGGAGCCGAGGACGAACGTTCCGGTGCCGATCAGGAAGAAGCGCTTGCGGCCGTACTTGTCGGCCATCGAGCCGCCGAGCATCAGCAGTGATGCTACGACCAGCGTGTATGCGTCGATGATCCACTGCAGACCCGATACCGATGCGTTCAGATCTGCGCGCATCGACGGCAGCGCGACGTTCACGATCGTGTTGTCGGTGCTGACGAGAAACAGACTCAGGCAGCAGATGCCGAGCACGAGATACCGGTGTCGTCGAGTCAACTCGGCCACGTTCACCTCCGCGATAATGCTTGTACTTATATAACTATTACATGAGTACTCCTAAATTGTTCGACGAGCAAGTGAGATGCGGGCAGGGCGCGCCCGATAGGGTGTGTGTCACAGACTTGCTCGGTGAATGGAGAACAACAGTGGCTTCCGAGATCGCACCAGGCGACCTGGTTCAGGCGTCCGGGCATGCAGGCCCGTGGAAGGTGCTCGAGATCCGTCAGGGTCTGGCGTTGCTCGAGCATCACGACGGTCATCGGTTGTCGGTACGTACCACCACGGTCGAGGTGGTGCGGAAGGCGTCGAACAGTGAGGGTTCGGCCCGGCAGGCCGAGGCAGAGGCCGACAGTCCCTCACTGTTCGACGAGAGCTGATCTACCGCTTTCTGCCGTCGACGGCGTACTTGAGGCGCAGCGACTTCGAGATCTGCTTGTACTCCCGCAGCTTCTCGCTGCGAGCTCGGGCGTCCTGCCTCGACATGGCCCAGGCATTCTCGCGCAACAGTTTTCGGTAGTTGCCCAGTCGTCGTTCGGTGAGCTCACCTGCGTCGACGGCGGCAAGCACCGCGCAGCCGGGTTCGTGTTCGTGCGCGCAGTCACCGAATCGACACGACGCGGCCAGTTCTTCGATGTCGGAGAAGGCGCTCGCCACAGCGTCTTCCGACCCTTGGACGCCCACCGAACGCAAGCCCGGGGTGTCCAGCAGCACCAGGGCAGAGGACGGGATCGGCACCAATTCCCGATGCACCGTCGTGTGCCTGCCTTTGCCGTCGGCCGACCGGGTGGCACCGGTTTCCAGAACCGAACCACCCAACAGAGCGTTACCGAGCGTCGACTTTCCGGATCCCGACGGCCCGATCAAGGCGACCGTTCCGCGCAGATATGCTGTCAGTGAGGCGATTCCGCTGCAGTCGACCGCGCTGGTGGTGCACACCTCAACGCCCGGCGCGGCGGCCAGCACCAACTCCTCGGCGACGCTACCGCTGTCGGTCTTGGTGATCGCGACCACGGGAACGGCGCCGCTGCCCCAGGTGAGGGTGATGTAGCGCTCGACGCGGCCGAGGTCCAGGGCCGTGTCCGACGCCACCGTGACGACGACGGTGTCGACGTTGGCTCCGAGAACCTGTGTGTCGGAGGTGGATCCGGCGGAGGCGCGTTCGATGGCTGTGCGGCGAGGGAGGGTGGCAACGAGCCTGAACGAGTCCAGTGTCACCCAATCCCCGGTGCAGATACCGGTGCCGGTGCAGCGGACGATGCCGCTGTCGGTGACGGCGTCGAATTCACCTCGGTCGACGCGAACGACGCGGGCGAGAGTTGTTTCCTGGGAGAGCTTTTCGAATTCGGTCAGCCAGTGCTGATCGAGGCCGTAGTGGTCGAGTGAAGACATGCGAGGTCCTTGGGGGAGGAGGAACGGGGGTTCGGGTCCGTCGATGTCCGGGTGGCCACGATGCCACCTCCTCACTGTCTCGATGCACGAAAAAACCGTCGACGGCAAAGTAGCAGCCGTCGACGGTGTCGGGAAAGCGATTTATCGGCTGAGGTTGGTGCCCTCCGCCGGCGCTGCGAGTGCGGTCAGGAAGGAGCGGGCCCAGCGATCGACGTCGTGCGCGAGCACTTGCCTGCGCATGGCCCGCATGTGGCGTTTGCCTGCCTCGGGTTCCTGCTCCAGTGCGCCGATGATGGCGTCCTTCACGCTGTCCAGGTCGTGTGGGTTGCACAGGTACGCCTGGCGCAGTTCTGCTGCGGCACCGGTGAATTCGCTGAGCACCAGCGCGCCACCGAGATCGCTGCGGCAGGCGACGTACTCCTTGGCGACGAGGTTCATGCCGTCACGCAGCGGCGTGACCAGCATGACGTCGGCGGCGACGAAGTAGGCCAGCAGATCGTCGCGGGGGATCGGCCGGTGCAGATAGTGCACCACGGGGTGGCCCACCTGGCCGTACTCGCCGTTGATTCGGCCCACTTGCTGCTCGATTTCGCCGCGCATGGCGACGTAGCTCTCGACGCGTTCACGGCTTGGTGTCGCCAACTGCACGATGACGTTCTCGGCGGGATCGACGCGGCCCTCTTCGAGCAATTCGCGGAACGCGTTGAGCCGAACGTCGATTCCCTTGGTGTAATCGAGTCGATCGACGCCGAGCATGATGCGCTTCGGGTTGCCGAGATCCTTGCGCAGTTGCTTCGCGCGATCACGGACGGCCTTGGAGCGAGACTTGGTGTCGAGATCACCGGAATCGATGGAGATCGGGAACGCGCCGACTCGCACGGTTCGGAAGCCGACCTGCACGACGCCCAACTTGGACCGCACTCCCACGGTGCCGCGGGACGTGGTTCCCCCGGCGAGGCGTCGGGCAAGGTAGAGGAAGTTCTGCGCGCCACCAGACAGGTGGAAACCGATGAGGTCGGCACCGAGCAGCCCTTCGACGATCTCGGTGCGCCACGGCATCTGCATGAACAGCTCGATCGGCGGGAACGGGATGTGCAGGAAGAACCCGATGGTCAGGTCGGGGCGCAGCATCCGCAGCATCTTCGGGACGAGCTGGAGCTGGTAGTCCTGGATCCAGACCGTCGCGCCCTGTGCTGCAGCCTCGGAGGTCTTCTCGGCGAAGCGGCGGTTGACCTCGACGTAGGCGTTCCACCAGTCGCGGTCGTACTCCGGCTTGACGATCACGTCGTGATAGAGCGGCCACAGCGTCGCGTTGGAGAAGCCCTCGTAGTACTGGGTGTACTCCTTCTCGCTGATCGTGACCGGACGCAGTTGCAGGCCGTCCTCGACGAACGGCTCGACGTCGACGTCCGAGACCCCCACCCACCCCACCCAGGCACCCTTGTTGGCGCGCAGGATCGGTTCGAGAGCGGTGACCAACCCGCCTGGGCTTCGCTTCCATCGTGTGCTTCCGTCCGGAAGCTTTTCCAGATCGACCGGCAACCGGTTGGCTACGACGACAAAATCCGAACCCTGCGAGGCGTCAGCCACAACTGTCCAATCCGCTTGTAGATCTCTGGGGGAGCCAGTCCTGCGAAGGTGCTACTCGCTCTCGCCCTTCACAACAGGATCTATACCCAACATCGACAGCAACATGCGGCATTCGTCGGCATCGGTTGCGTAGGCGGCGACGACGCGCTGAGCCTGGCTGGCCGTCTCGTACTCGAGTGGGACGATGTCTTCGTCGGCGATGTCGTTGTCGGTCGAAGTCTTGGCAGGCATGGTGTTCTCCGTATTCTCTGCTGGGCTTACACGGTGTTCGTTGGTCCCGACTCTATGTAAATGTGGCGTCCCATTGCCACTTCCCGATGCCATAGGCTGCAGCAAATGACCGATTCTGTGCCGCTCCGCCATGCTCGGACAGTGGTGGAGGAGCCTTCTCCGGCCACCGGCTCCGCGATTCTGCGACGCACCGTCCGACGCCATCGCGCCCGACTGATCGTCTCGTCGCTGCTGTTCGGAGTGCATCAACTGTGCGAAACGATGGTCCCGGTGGCGATCGGACTCATCGTCTCGCGGGCCATCGACACCGGTGACGTGACGGCGATGATCGTCTCGCTGGTCGGTCTGGCGGCCTTGTTCGTCACCCTGTCGTATGCGTGGCGGTTCGGTGCCCGCATCATCGTCGTCGCCATCGAGCGGGAGGCGCATCTGGTGCGCGTGGAGGTCGCCGGTCGTGTCCTCGATCCGCGGGGTGTACGTACCGAGCTTTCGGCGGGGGAATTGCTGACGGTCTCGACGTCCGACGCCGAGAAGGAGTCCTGGATCCTCGATCTGATCGCGCGGGTCTTCGCGTCGGCCGTGGCGGTCGTCGCGTCGGCTGTGGCGTTGTTGATCATCGACGTTCCCCTGGGCCTTGCCGTCGTGATCGGGACCCCGGTCATCTTGATCGCGCTGCAGCGCCTCGCTCCACTGCTCACCCGCGCAGCAACCGCCCAGCAGGCCCAGATCGCCGGTGTGTCGGGTATGGCCACCGACCTGGTCAGCGGTGTCCGGCCGCTGCGTGGCATCGGTGCCGAGAACGCCGCGACCGAGCGATTCGTGACGTCGAGCAGAACGGCATTGGCGGCGACTCTGAAGCTGGCTCGCGCGAACAACGTCTATCAGGGCTTGTCGGCAACGGTCAACGCGTTGCTGGCAGTCGGGATCGCCGGTACCGCCGGCTGGTTCGCGCTACAGGGCCGAATTTCGGTCGGTGAGTTGATCACTGTCATCGGCCTTGCGCAGTTCGTCATCGAACCCCTGACCGGATTGGCGAGGATTCCCGGTGTGGTGGCGATGGTGCGCGGATCGGCCGACCGACTGGCCCTGGTGCTCGGTGCGGAACACGTTCTGCCGCAGTCGGAATCCGCGGTGCCCGCGGCGACCGATCTCGGCGTCGACAGCGTTCGGTTCCGATCGCTCGACGGCCTCACCTTCCGGGCAGAACCGGGCGAGATGCTCGGCGTGGTCGCCTACCGGCCGCAGGACGGGGAGGCGCTCGCCGCGCTGCTGTCCGGTCAGATCTCCGGTGCCGATTACACCGGATCTGTTCGCGTCGGCGGCATTCCGGCGGGAAAGATCGATCTTCGACGCTCCCGCGAGACCGTTCTCGTCGAGCCGCACCTCACCGACCTGTTCGCCGGAACAGTCCGCAGCAACGTCACCGCCGGGCGGGAGCGGCCCGACGCCGAACTCGACCGAGTGCTCCAGGCATCCGCGGCCACCGACGTCGTCGAATTGCACGAGGCCGGTCTCGATCACGCCGTCACCGACCGCGGAGCCAGCCTGTCCGGCGGCCAACGCCAACGAGTGGCGTTGGCGCGAGCGCTGTCGGTCGACGCCCCGGTCCTGGTACTGCACGACCCAACCACCGCCGTCGACGCCGTCACCGAGCACGCCATCGCCCGCGGCATCGCCGAACTCCGGCACACCGAAAGAACATCGCAGACAACGATCCTCATCACCACCAGCCCCGCGCTGCTGTCGGTGACCCATCGCGTTCTCGTCGTCGACGACGGCCGCGTCGTCGCCGAGGGAACGCACCACGATCTCGCGTCCTCGGACGCGCAGTACAAGGACGCGGTGCTGCGATGACCACCCCTGAACTTCTTCCGATCGCCACCGGAGCCCGATCCGGTCGGTGGTTGCTGGAACAGCTGAAACTACGACGGGCACGTACGGCGGTCACGCTGCTTCTCGGCGCACTTGCGGCGGCGATGTCGCTGGTGCCGGTTTATGTCTTCGGGGTCCTGGTCGACCGCGTCCGCGACGGGGCCGACTCGTCGACGATCGTCGGGGTCGTCGTCGTCATCTCGGTGGCCGCGGTTGTCGGCGGCATCGTCACCGGTTTCAGCGGCTATCTCATCAGCACTTTGGGTGAGGGCATTCTGGCGTCGCTGCGCGAGGCCGTCGTGCGCCGCGCGCTGCATCTGCCGGTGGCCACGCTCGAGCGAGTGGGCAAGGGCGACTTGCTCTCCCGGGTGGGCGACGACGTTGCGGTGATGGCCAAGTCGATCGGTGAGGTGATCCCGCAGCTCGTCGGTGCGTTCCTGCTCGTATGCCTGAGCATGATCACGATGCTCGGCATCGACTGGCGGCTGGGCCTGGCTGGGCTCGTCGCGCTGCCGATGTACGTCCTCGCGCTGCGCTGGTATCTGCCGCGCTCGGCACCGAAGTACGCGGCCGAACGCGTGGCGATGGGCGAGCGAGCGCAGTCGTTCGTCAGCAGCATGCAGGGCGCGAAAACCGTTCGTGCGTACGGACTCGAGTCGGCGCATCTGAAAGAGATCGATCGGGCGTCGGCGAAGGCCCGCGACATCGGTGTCGACGTGTTCCGCTTGTTCACCCGATTCGGATCGCGAAGCAATCGCGCCGAATGCGTCGGACTGTCGGTGATCCTGTTGGCCGGATTCCTGCTGGTGCGCGGCGATTACGTCACCGTCGGTGAGACGACCGCTGCGGCGCTGCTGTTCCACCGACTGTTCAATCCGATCGGCACCCTGCTGTTCACGTTCGACGACATCCAGTCCGCCGGAGCGTCTCTGGCCCGGCTGGTCGGTGTCATCGACATTCCCGACGAGCGACCCGTCGGCGACGGGTCCGTGCCGTCCGATGCCACCTTGGACGTCACCGATCTGCGACACGAGTACGAGTCCGGCCACGAGGTTCTGCACGGAGTGAACCTGCGGGTCGGCGCAGGGGAGACCGTCGCTCTCGTCGGATCCACCGGCGCAGGCAAATCCACGATTGCAGCGATCGCGGCAGGCTCGATGGCGTCGACGTCGGGGACGGTTCGTGTCGGCGGCGCATCACTCGATGCGCTGGGCAGTGAGGGCCTGCGGCGACACGTCGCGATCGTCAGCCAGGAAGTGCACGTGTTCGCCGGCCGATTGATCGACGACGTGTTGCTTGCCGCCCCGGATGCCGGCCGTGACGACGTCGAAGCCGCACTACGCACCGTCGGAGCGTGGGCGTGGGTCGAGGCGCTCGAGAACGGCCTCGACACTGCGGTCGGCGAGGGTGGACATCAGCTGACCGCGGCTCAGTCGCAGCAATTGGCCTTGGCGCGTTTGGTTCTCGCCGACCCGGCCGTCGCGGTGTTGGACGAGGCCACCGCGGAAGCCGGCAGTTCCGGTGCGCGAGATCTCGAAGCTGCGGCCGAGGCAGCGACCAGGGGACGCAGCACGTTGATCGTCGCGCATCGGCTGACGCAGGCCGCTGCCGCCGACCGCGTGGTGGTCCTCGAACACGGCAGAATTCTGGAACAGGGCCCGCATGAGGAGCTGGTCGCGGCCGGTGGACGATACGCACAGCTGTGGGAGGCGTGGCAGGGTCGCTGATTGCTTTAGCGATTTGCCTAAAGCTATTAGGTTTGGTTACGGTGTCCTCGAAAGAACGAGGAGGCCGGTATGGCACGCGCAGGATTGACCGCGCAACGCATCGTGGCAGCAGGAGCGGATCTGGCCGATGAGGTCGGCTTCGATCGCGTCACCGCCAGTGAGCTGGCCAGACGCTTCGACGTCAAGGTGGCGAGCCTGTATTCGCACCTGAAGAACGCGCACGAGTTGAACGTCGGGATAGCGCTGCTGGCGTTGGAGGAACTGGCCGATCGGGTGTCCGAGGCGCTGGCAGGCCGAGCGGGCAAGGACGCGTTGGTGGCCGTCGCCAATGCGTATCTCGGTTATTCGCGGGAGCACCCCGGTCGCTATGCGGCGACGCAGTTTCCACTCGATCACGAGACTGCTCTTGCGAGTGCGGGAGTGCGTCACTCGGCAATGATGAAAGCGATCCTCCGGGGGTACGACCTCGGCGAAGAGGATCGGGTACACGCAGTTCGATTGCTCGGCAGTGTGTTTCACGGCTATGCCAGCCTCGATGCGTCGGGCTCGTTCGGTCACAGTGCGCCCGACTCGCAGCAGTCCTGGGCTCGCATCCTCGACGGAATCGACACACTCTTACAGCACTGGAGGCAGTGACATGGAACCGATCTCCGAGCGCGACATCAGGTCGTCGTTCGTCAACTCGTCCAAGGGGGACGCCGGAAGGCTCTCTCTTCCCGAGATGTTCGACGCTGTGCCGTGGAGCGATCTCGACTTCTTCGGTTGGGTCGATCCCAAGCTTGCCGGGAGGAGTTACATCGTCGTTCCTTCCGCGGATCGACTGTGTGGAATCTCGTTGCGCTACAAGGTCGGTGGTCCACGCACAGCGCAGATGTGCAGCATCTGCCTCACCACACACGCGAACGGTGGCGTCTCGCTGATGGCTGCCGCGAAGGCAGGCGAATCCGGCAGGCGCGGCAACACGGTGGGTACCTACATCTGCTCGGACCTCGCGTGCTCGCTCTACGCGCGAAAGAAGAAGACCCCGGCGTTGGGCCGTCAGTTCAAGGAAGACTTCGATGTCGAGACCCGCACCGCGGCAGTCGAAGACAACATCGCTGCGTTTCTCGCTCGCGTCCTCGATTGATCAAGTGGTGGTGTGCACTCGGATGCCGATCGCCTCGGGTTCGATGTCGTCGCGCAGCACGTATCGCCTGTCGTAGTCGCCGTCGTTCTGGGTGCGGTAGGGGATGGGCTGGTCGGTGAACAGGCTCTTCACTCGCTGTACTAGTCCTGATTCTGCGGCAGCGTAATCGGTTTCGGTCATCCGGTCGGCGCTGGCGATCAACACCGGCGGCAGTACGGACATGCCGGTGTAGAACAGGATGCCGTGCTGAATCGGGTACAGCAGCTCGTGCAGGTCGCCGTTGATGCCGCGTGGGGAGACGGTGTGTTCGCTGCCGCCCATGCTGACGACGATCATCGCCCGCTTCCCTGCGAGCATTCCGTCGCCGTAGCGCCGCGAGCGGCCGTCCGCACGCCTGATGCCGTATCCGAATCCCTCGACGAACACGCGATCCACCCAGCCCTTCATGATCGCGGGCATCGAGAACCACCACAGCGGAAACTGCAGCACCACGGCATCGGCCCGTAGCAGTTTCTGTTGCTCGGCCACGATGTCCGGGGTTTGGGTGCCGGCCGCGAGGGCTGAGCTCGACGCGTTGGCCACCTGGAATCGCTCGGTCGGATCGTGGTCGTAGTCTGCTGGCCGGATCAACGGATTCCACTGCATCGCATACAGATCCGACTGCTCGACGGTATGGCCGTCGGCGTGGAGTTGCTCCAGGGCTGCCTTGCGCAGGGAGCCGTTCAGCGAGCGAGGTTCTGGATGGGCATAGACCCACAGGATGTTCATGCCTTCGATCCTGGACCTCGCCGCACTTCGGAACCAGTGGCATGAACGACAACATGTGAAAGAATTCGGCCATGACGCATCGCATCGCGGTCTACGTGCGCGACGGTCTCCTCGCCATGGAACTGGGCATCGTGCACCGTCTGTTCGGGCAGGCGCGATCCGAGTCCGGCGAGCTGCTGTACGAGGTGGTCACCTGCACCGACGTACCCGGCCCGGTTCGCACCGACTCCGACGTTCGCATACTCGTCGAACGCGGGCTCGAGGCTGTGGCCGCTGCGGACACCGTCATCGTGCCCGCTTCCGACGTCGACTACGAGACCGACCTCGCCGCCGCCTCGCCGCCATTCGACGTCGTGTCGAGTCAGAGGTTGGCGTCCATCTGCACGGGCGCTTTCGTCCTCGCTGCGGCAGGTTTGCTCGACGGCAAACGGGCTACGACACACTGGAAGTCGGCCGCACGTTTCGCGGAGCTGTATCCGCAGGTGCTGCTCGACCCCAACGTGCTCTACACAGAGGACGGCAACGTGTTGACCGCGGCAGGCGAAGCATCGGGAATCGATTTGTGCCTGCACATGATTCGACAGGACTTCGGTGCGGCCGTGGCCAATCGGGTGGCGCGCGGAACCGTCGTACCTCCCCACCGCAGCGGCGGGCAGGCGCAGTACATCGACACTCCCGTGCCGCGGACGCACAGTACGTCTACTGCCGACGCGCAGGAGTGGGCACTGCGCAATCTTGGGTCGGCGCCGTCTGTGGAGGATCTGGCTCGGCACCAGGCGATGAGTGTGCGGACGTTCTCACGCAAGTTCGTCGCCGAAGTCGGTGTCTCCCCGGCTCGCTGGATCGCGGCGCAACGCGTCCAGCGGGCACGGGAGTTACTCGAGAACACAGATCTGACCGTCGAGCGCATCGCGCACGACACCGGATTCGGCACCGCGACATCGTTGCGAAACCAGCTTGCTGCGGAGTTGGGGGTCTCGCCCAGCGCATACCGAGCGACGTTCAGGGTTGGTGGTTGACGCTCCTACCACGAGGCGTCGACATGTTTGGGGTCTCGAATCCTTCTGCAGGGCAATGGTTTTCGATTGAACTATGGTTGCCAGTCGAACGCGCATTCGATACACTTGCTTCCATGACCATGAAGATCTGGCAACTGAGCGAGAGCGAACTGCTCGCCGACGCCGCCGCGGTCTCCCACCGAATCCAGTTGCTCGAGGCCCGCCGGATCGCTCTCGTCGCCGAGAACCACCCCTGGTTCGTCCCACCAGCAACTGTGGATCCGTATCGACAACCCAGACCATCACACGCCCGCGCAGGCCCCCACATCGCCTGAACCCGCCCACAGACCACTCCAGCCCCGCACCGAAACACCGGTGCGGGGCTGGAAAAGGTTGCTCGTGAGCTCGATTCGAGCTGTCAGTCCTTGTTCTTCTCTGCGATGAACAGCTTCTCGATGCGCTCTGCCTCGTCCTTCTTGGCGGCGGCCTCGTCGGAACGCTCGGCGGCCTCGGCCAGTTCGGCCTCGGACGGCGCGGCGGCCAGCTTCTCCTGCTTGTCGACCTGAGCCTGCTGCGCCTTCTTGCGATCCTCTGCGGCCTTCGCGGTGGCAGCGGCCTGCTCGTCGGCCTTCTTCTTCTTGGCGGCGGCTTCACGCTCGGCATCCTGAGCGGCCTCGCGCTTGCGTTGCTCGGCCTCCTGGCGGGCGTCACGTGCGGCTTCCTGGGCGGCGGCGTCGGCTGCGCGGCGATCCTTTTCGGCGGTCTCGCGAGCCACCTTCAGTTCGTCGTTGGCTGCGGCCTTCTTGGCCCGAGCTTCGGCGTCGAGGCGCGCTGCCTCGGCACGGTTCTCGGTGCTGTCGACCAAGGTCTCGCCGCGATCGGCGAGTCCCTTGTCTCCCAACAGGTTTCCAACGGCACGGTCCAGTGAACCGAGCGTGTGCTCGTACACCAGGCGCGCAGGTGACTCCGCGTTCATCTTCTCGACCACGTTGGTCTCGATGAGCTGCAACGGAATTCGAGCGATCTTGTACTGAATGCGAAGAATGGTCATCGGTATGGCTAGGACGCTCATGAAACGAAACTCCTGTTTTGCAGTAGTGGTTCAGGCCTGGTTGCGGAGCTCTTCGGCCTTCTTGCGATCGGCCTCGGCCTGACGAAGCGCCTCCTGGTGCTTCTGTGCGGCCACCATTTCGTCGGAGTCCGCGGCAGCCTGCTCGATGCGCCGGTCCTCTTCGGCCTCGATCTGCTCGGCGGTCGCGTCGACCTCAGCGGCAGCGCGCTCCTGCGCTATCGTCTCGCGCTTGTTCTGCTCGGCCGCGACCACCTGCGTCTCACGCACCCGATCTGCCTGCGCCTCGGTGACCGCGGCGTTCTCCTCCGCGGCCTCCCGACGGCTTTCGGCTGACGTGCGAACGTCGGCCAGTTCCTCGGCGGCTTCGGTGGCCTGCGCTTCGGCGACCCGCTCCGTGGCCTGGGCCTCCTTGTGTTCACGAGCCTGAGCAGCCTGTAATTGGCCCTCGGCCGTCAACGAGTCGTTGCCGGTCACCGCGCCCACGACCTCTTTGGCCTTGCCCTTGATTCCGTCGAGCAATCCCTTGCGTGCTTCGCCCGCTACGTTCTCGTCAGTCATGTAACACCAGGTACCCACTGACTGTTCGAGTAACCCCGTGTCGGTGTCGGACGATACGATCCCCGACGGACGAATCAGCAGTAAGGAGACGTATGCCTATCGCCAAGATCAACGGCATCGACCTGAACTACCAGGTCAAGGGCAGTGGAGACCTGGTAGTTCTGATCATGGGCACCGGTAGCCCCGGCCGTGTGTGGGAGCTGCATCAGGTGCCGGCTCTCACAGCAGCGGGTTACCGGGTGTGCACTTTCGACAATCGCGGCATCGCGCCGTCGTCGGAGAGCACTCACGGCATCACCATGGAGGACATGGTCGCCGATACCGCCGGCCTGATCGAGATCGTTCGGAACGGTGACGAAAAGGCCTACGTCGTCGGAACGTCGATGGGCTCACGCGTCGCGCAGGAGCTTGCTCTGAGTAGGCCCGACCTGGTTCGTAAAGCGGTCTTCCTCGCCGGCCACGCCCGGGTCGACGAATTTCAGAAGACTCTCGCCAACGGCGAACGAGCGCTCTACGACAAGCGCGTCGAGCTCCCGGGAACCTATTCGGCTGCGGTGACAGCGGTGATGAACCTGTCGCCTGCGACGTTGCGTGATTCTCGCGGGGCACGCGACTGGCTCGACCTGTTCGAGTTCTCCGCCTCCTCGCCGTCCGCCGGCGTGCGCGCTCAGCTGGGCATGGAGGACGATTTCGATCGAACTGCGGCCTACCGCGGCGTGTCGGTGCCGTGCCTGTCGGTCGGATTCGCCGACGATCGGATGATCCCGCCGTACTTGGGCAAGGAACTGGCCGACGCCATCCCAGGTGCTCGGTACGTCGAGATAGCGGACGCCGGGCACTACGGATATCTCGAGCGTCCCGAGGCCGTCAACGCGGAACTGCTCGGCTTCTTGAAGGCCTGACGGCACCACGGCCCGACCTGCGTTGCTAGGGTCGTGTGGCACCTCACGGTGCAGACTTACCAATCAAACGTTCGCGACGAGTGAGGCGAGATGAGTACCAACCCGTTCGATGACGAAGACGGACGCTTCTTCGTGCTGGTCAACGACGAAGACCAGCATTCGCTGTGGCCGACGTTCTCCGAGGTCCCTCAGGGATGGCGTGTCGTCTTCGGTGAAGACACCCGCGCCGCGTGCTTGGAGTACGTCGAGAAGAACTGGACCGACATGCGTCCGCGCAGCCTGCGTGAGGCCATGGAGGCCGACGCTGCTGCACGCGCATCCGCTGAGGGAACCCCCAGCACAGAGGCCTGAGTTCCGCCTTCTACGAAGGGCTCGTACCGCGCCGCCGACGAACAGTCGGTCGGCGCGGTTCTTCTGTGCGGCGAAGCGTCGGGCGCAGTAGTTCTTCCGTGCGCGCGATGATGCGTGGTCGACGCAGGGTGCGGGCACCCCACTCACCCAAAGTCACACCGGCGGCCAGGCCGCAGCCGACGCCGAACGCGGCGAACAACGAGCTGATGCCGAGTAGTAGCTGGTCGTTGAGGATCGCGTACAGACCGCGGTACAGCGCCAGGCCGGGGAGCAGGGGAGTGATGCCCGCGACGGCGACGATCAACGGTGGAATCAGGGCACGACGAGCCAACAGACCACCCGCGAATCCGACGACGGTGGCAGCGATGGCCGAGGCGATGATCGGCCCCACGTTGAGCGTCTGCGAGAGCAGATACACCAGCGAGCCCGCGAAGCCGCCCATGAAGGCAGCCGTCAACGCACGACGCTCGGCGTAGCAGGCCAGTGCATAGAACAGCGACGCTGCTGCGCCGGCGATCACCTTGGTGGGGACCTGCAGGATGTCCGGTGGGGCCAGGTTGCTGATCTGCGGCAGATCGCTGCCGATCAGCGCGGCCAACCGCAGAGACGTCGCGACGCCGGCGATGATGCCGCCCGTCATCATCAACACTTCGAAGAATCTCGACACCGCCGTGATCGGGGCACCGGTGATCGCATCCTGCACCGAACCGACGAGCGAGAGCCCCGAGAGCAGCACGATCACCCCGGCCGCGATGATCTGCGACGGCGAGATACTGATGTTCAGCTGGTCCTGGAAGTTGTAGAGCGTGATCGCCGGTGTCGCCGCCACGAAGCCGCCGACAACCTGTTGGAAGAAGAACGGCAAGCCCGCACGGTTGAGGACGCGTCCGATGCGGTCGATCACCATCGTCGTCAGAAAGCTGACCACAGCCACCAACGCGCCACCGCCGAGCAACACACTGATGGCAGCGGCCATGCCCGACCACGCCAGCGTCGCAATCCACCGGTTGTACGGGTGCGGAGCCTTGGTGATCTCGTCGAGCCGCTCGAGCGCCGCGCTCGGCGGCACCATCTTCACGCGCACAGCGCGGATGAGACGGTCGACCTCGGCCAGCCGCGTGAAGTCCATCGAGCGGTAATGCACGATGCGCATCGTCGACGCCGGAGGACGCGTCGGGCCCCGGTGAGCACTGAGGGTGATCGAGTTGTACGTGACATCGACATCGCATCGCGCGAGGCCATACGTCGCGGCGATGTACTGCACCTGAGTCGCCGTATCCATCGCTGCCGTGCCCGAGGCCAACAGCACTTCGCCGACGCGAACCGCGAGGTCCAGCACCTCCGCAACCGACGCATCGTCGGTCAGATCGATCGGACGAAGGGGCGACGGTGCTGCGGTCGGCGTATCGATGGTGGCCCGACGCTCACCGGTGAGACGGCTCAGCGAAGCCGTCAGGTCTTGCAGGAAAGTCATGACCGTCTTTACACGTTGCTGGGGTGATCCACGGACAAGGTACCTGTTGTTACTGAGCGTCCGATGAACGGATATGCTGGCTTCGCTTCACTGCCTCCTTAGCTCAGCGGTAGAGCACTCGCCTTGTAAGCGAGCGGTCAACGGTTCAATCCCGTTAGGAGGCTCGTTCGGACGGCCCTGACCAGCGAAAACGGTTGGGGCCGTCCCTTTTTGGCCTATTTCGGCCGCTCGTTTCTTGCGCGAGCCCGGTTCGTCCACCTGGGTTTATGGGTCGCTTGTGACCTGGGGTTTTGCCGGTTCGGCGGCTCGATCCGGCGTTCGGTGTCACAGAATGTCACAACTCGTCGCTAACTCATCGGTGAGCGTTCGTGTGGATGTAGGTGGATGTGTACGGACTGGGCAGGTGATGGCCGGGCCGAGGTGCAGTGTTGGAATCAGTGTCGGTTCTGTAGGCTTGGAGCCTACGTATCCGACATTTGATGGAGGTAACTGTGACGACAAGCGATGTGCGACGCCGTCATGCCGGGTTACCTCCCGCGTTTGCACGGCTTCCGATGCGGATGGTGCGAGCCGCGACAGCGGCCGATGTCTACGCGCACCCGCGAGCCGAGCTTGCGCGGCTGACGGACCTGGGCCTGCTGCACCGAGTGGCGACGGGCTTCTACGTGGCCGTGCCCGACGATCGGGTCGGGACCGAGTGGATGCCTGGCCTGGAGGCTGCAGCAGTTGGTATCGCTGTCGCGGCGTACGGCCGCGATGACGCTGTGGTGATGGGTATCAGCGCAGCGCGGTTGCACGGTGTTCTTCCGCGTGCGTTGGCGACGGCTGTGGTGGCTGTGCCGACGCGACACGATCCGATTCGGTTGGTGGATCGGCCGGCGTTGGTTCGGTTCGTCGTGCGCGACACCGCACGTCTGGATGCGGAGCGTATCGATACCGAGTTGGGTCCGGTGTTGGTGACGACTGCGGAGCAGACGGTGTTGGATCTGGTAAAGCGTCCGGGTCTCGGTGACGCCGAGGCTGAGGTGTGGCCGGCGGTGGAGCAGTTGTATCGACGGTGCGATCCGAAAGTGTTAGCCGAGATCGCTGGGGCTCAGAAGATGCGAATGACGTTGACGCGGCTGCAGGCTCGGTTGGGGGAGAAGTAGTGAATCCCCGCGAGTTGGCCTCGGTGGCCGCGCAATTCGGTGTCGCGCGTGCACAGGTCGAGCGGGATCACCTGATCTCGCACCTGCTCGGCTATCTGAGTGCGCATTTCGCGGATCGGATTGTGTTCATCGGCGGAACAGCCTTGGCTCGAACCCATTTGGTCGATGGTCGTCTCAGTGAGGACATCGACCTGATTGCGGTCGGTTCCAGATCGGAGGTCGCTCGTGATCTCGACCGCGCTCTCCCACGCGCGGTGATGCGCAGCCACGGGCGTCTGGTGTGGGATCCTGCGATCAGCGAGGTGCCTGAGCGCCTCGGTGCAGTGTTGAGGTCGCAGTCCGGACTGGCGGTCAAGGTGCAGTTGCTGTCGGCGGAAGGTCGCCCAGCATGGCCTCTGGAGAACCGGCGACTCGAACAACGGTTTGAGGATGCACCGGGAGCTGAGTTGACGGTACCCACGCGGCCCGCGTTCGTTGCGGGTAAGACGGTGACCTGGTGTGAGCGGCGGGCGTCGCGTGATCTGTGGGACCTGTGGGCACTCAATTGCATTGGCGCATTCGAACCGGAAGTGGCCGATTTGTATCGGAGGTTCGGGCCCACGAACAAGTTGCCTGGTGAATTGCAGTTCGCGGATGCTCCGACCGAATCCGATAGGGAGAGCGAGCTTTTGCGCGTCCGGACCCGTATCTTGCGAGCTGGGTGGTCGATCAGCCGTCGTAAGCGTGGAGGTCGACATCGGGGAAGCGCTCATCGAAGACGCGTTGGACATCGGGGTTGACCGCAGCGAGAACCTGATCGAGGAGCGTGCCGAGTTGCAGCGTCTGCGAGTGTCCTAGGACGTCGATCATGACGCGCCTGACTTCGCGGACGTGCCCGGGGGCGGCCTGGGCGACCACGTCCTTACCCTCCTGCGTCAGAGCCACCTCTGTGAAGCGACCGTTGTCGGTATCCGGTCGGCGACGCACCCAGCCGCGATTCTCCATCTTGGTCAGAGTGTGTGACAGGCGAGAGATAGAGCCACCGACGAATGCGGCGAGGTCACTCATGTGGACCGTCTGATGGGGCGTGTCCGATATACATGAAAGGACCATGTAGTCGAAGTTGTTGATTCCCGCGTCTTGCTTGAGCTGGGCACTCAGGACTGTCGGCAGCGACTCGACCAGACCGGCGAGCGTCAGCCACGCCCGGATCTCCTCCCGGGTCAGCCATTGGGGGTCGCTCGTCATCGCCCGAGTGTAGTTTTCGAGTTCGACGGGCACGTTCATCGACCTCGGTGGACATCGCGTAGGCCGCGCTTCGCCGGCGGTGACGCCAGGGTGCGGGAGCTCTGCCTGAAGTATCGAAGGTGCACTGCTACGTGCAGCGCTGCGTTGTGTTCTTACGCGTCTGGTCCGATCAGGACGATCCCGTATTTGGGTGCGGCGAGCATCATGCGTGCGATCTCTGCGTCGTCGATGGCTGGGGCGGGGCCGTTGTTGGTGGCGGGTTGGCCGGACTCGCGGAGGAAGCCTTCGATCCCGCCGGGGGTGAAGCCCAGCAGGATTTGGCTCGGTGTATCTGCTGTGTTGCGGAAACTGTGGGCAATTCCTCGAAGACCGAACGCGAAGTCACCCGGCCCGGCGGCGTGGGTCGCGCCGCCGATGGTGATCTCGAACGTCCCGTCGAGAACGGTCCAGAACTCGTCCTCGTTGGTGTGGATGTGCGGGGGCGGGCCACCGCCGGGGGTGGTGATGCATTCGATGACTGCGAAGCTTCCACCCGTGTTCTCGGCGGTTGCCTTGTAGATCATGGTGTCGGCGACGAACCACACCCGCTCGCCCTCCCCGGCTGCGACGGTGAAACCTTCGACGGGAGTGGTTGTCTCCCCGCCGCTTTCGGTATCACCGGTGGTACCCCGCGGATTGTGTTCACCTGGGAGTGGTTCGAACTCGCTCCTGTGCGGGGATATGCCCGCGGTCGTCCGTGCCGGTGTCGATGTCGTTCATCGACACCTTGACGGTAAACACGCACTGTTGAAATATCAACTATGGGTGTCGAGGTGTTCCGAAGGGGGAAGTCCGGACGGGACAAGGAAAGCTTTAAGTCTCGACCCTGTGGGAGGGTCTCAGGACGTGAGCTTGGCTTGGTAGCGATCGAGCAGCGACGGAACGCCGGCGGTCGGGGGTGCCCACGAGTTCGGAACCGGACAATCGACGGCGACACGGCGGGCCGCAGCCACGAAGTCGCGGGTCAGAGGCGAGTCGACGTCCGAACGCCACCCGATGGACAACGGTGTGGGGGGTATACCCGTAACCGGAACGAATGCCAAACCTGGCCTCGCATAGAACCTTTGAGTCGACGCTTGTGAGAACGCCACGCCCTTGCTGGAGAGGATGGCTTCGAAACACTCGTCGACAGTGGAGACTTCGGCACCGAGACGAACGGTCTCACCGTCTCTCGAGCTGACGGCGAGCCAGAAGTCCCTCCATGATTCCGGGCTGCGCCTCGCGACGAACGGTTGCCCCGCCACTTCTTCGACACTGGTCGAATCTTGCTGCGCCAGAGGCGAAGTGGATGCTACGACAAGCACTCTCGGCTCCACGAACAGTGTCTCGAGCGCAAGCCAGTCTTGCACGACGACCGGCGGCCTGACGAACGCGACATCGACCGACCCGTCGCCGAGCCCGACGTAGGGGTCGGTGAAGTCGAACGACTGCATCTCGACCGCGACGTCGGGGTGGAGAGCACGGAAAGCCGACAAGATGTCCGGCGTCAGTTCCGCGGCAGCGTTCGCCTGGAATCCGACGATCAGGTTGTTGCGCCCACTACGGCCCACCTGACGTGTCAACGACGCGACACGCTCGGCATCGGCGAGAAGCTGCCTGCTCCCGTCGAGGAGCTTGTCCCCGGCAGGGGTCAACGAGACATGACGGGAATCGCGGATGAACAGTGCGGTTCCCAAGGAGTGTTCGAGTTTGCGAATCTGCACGCTGAGCGAGGGCTGTGCGATATGCAGCCGCGCTGCTGCCTTGCCGAAATGAAGCTCTTCCGCGACGGCCACGAAATACGACAACGGCCTGAGCTCCAACGGAAGATTCACGTCCCCGATGCTATTCCCGCAGCTAGACCAGCACCAGTAGTTGTTTCCTATCGATCGGGCGACCGATTGGTATTGGACGAACCCGCAGGTCCAGCGTGTGATGGGTCACATGACAACAGCAACCGACACCACCACCCAGACCCCGGAACAGTGGGCCGACGCGTTCACCCAAGCATCCGACGCAGACGCCGAGATCTCCGCGCACGGCACGTACTTCACTTGCTCGTACCTCCTCGACATGGACACCCACTCCTTCGTCATCGAGATGTCGAACGGCAAAGTCCACGCAATCGCCGTCGACCCAGGCCCGCTCGACCGGCCCTATCAGTTCGCCATCCGCGCCGGCGTCGAGACGTGGCAGGGCTTTGGAGTTCCCGTTCCGGCACCGATGTTTCACGGCATCTGGGCGGCGTCGTTCCAGCGCGACATGAGGCTCGAGGGAGATGTCCTCGTCCTGATGCAGAACCTGCGCTGCGTTACCCGCCAGATCGAACTGCTGCGCGCCGTCGGCGTTCCGGTCTAGTCCCCGACTCACACACGACTCACCGAAGGAACAGAACATGAGCAAGATTTCACCTGTGACCGGCCATTACGTCGATGTCGACGTCGACGGTCTTCTGTACAAGGTCTTCTACCTAGAGAACGGCACCGGCCAACCGTTGGTATGCCAGCACACCGCCGGGTGCCACAACCACCAGTGGCGTGGACTGCTCGAAGACGAGGACATCACGCAGAATTACCGCGTGATCGCGTACGACCTGCCCCGCCACGGCAAGTCCGATCCGCCGGAGAACACAGAGTGGTGGAAAGAGGAGTACAAGCTCTCGGCCGACCATTACGCCAACTTCATCGTGGCCCTGGTCGATGCACTCGAACTGGAGAATCCGATCTTCATGGGTTCGTCGTTCGGTGGCAACATCGCCTTGCAGCTGGCGCTTCGCCATCCGGAACGCTTCGCCGGAGTCATCCCGGTCGAGGGAGCCGACTACTCACCGGGCTTCTACCTCGACTGGTGGCAGCACCCCCACGCGAACGCTGCGCAGGTGTGCGCAAGTGGCACATGGGATCTCATGGCACCACAGTCGCCGGAAGCCGACCGGTGGAAGACCTGGTTCTACTACACGCAGGGATCCGAGGCGTTCAAGGGCGACTTGCACTTCTACTCCGTGGACCACGACCTGCGCGACAAGCTCGACCAGATCGACGGCGACCGTTGCCCGGTCGTCATGCTGACCGGCGACTACGACTACCTCACCACCCCTGAGGACAGTGCCCGCACAGCTGCGCAGATCAAGAATGCGAAGTTCATCGAGATGAAGGACATCGGGCACTTCCCGATGAGCGAGAACCACCCGGTGTTCCGGACGTACCTCATCGAGGCGCTCGAGGTTCTGCAGAAATCCGCGTCCACCTCGGTCTCCGTCTGATCTGACCCTGCACGCCCTCGATGCTCGCCGGCCTCCGACACGGGGCCGGCGAGCATTCTTTTCGGCCCTCGAAAGGGAGATCCCGATGTCCGTCACACACTTTCCGTTCTGGGTTGCCGGCGAAGCGACTATCAGCGGTGTCGCTACCGAGATCCGCAATCCGTTCGACGGTCGCATCGTGGGGACGGTGTTCGAAGCGGCGTCGGAACACGTCGACGCCGCGATCGAGGCGTCCGCCGCGGTGGCGGACGAGTTCGCGGGAACGCCGGCCCACGTTCGGTCGGATGCGCTCGTACATGTCTCGACGCGTCTGCACGAGCGTCGGGAGGAAATCGCTCGGCTCATCTCTGCCGAATCCGGCAAACCGATCAAGTGGGCGCGAGTCGAAGTCGCTCGCGCGGTGTCGACATTTCGGTGGGCGGCCGAGGAAGCACGACGATGGAGCGGGCATCTTCAGCGACTCGACACCGACGCTGGATCGGACGGCCGCTTGGCGCTGATTCAGCGCGTCCCACGCGGTCCCATCCTCGGAATTGCACCGTTCAACTTTCCGCTCAATCTGGTGGCCCACAAGGTGGCACCGGCCCTGGCGGTCGGCGCGCCGATCATCGTCAAACCTGCGCCGGCCACCCCGCTGACAAGTTTGGTGCTCGGCGGAATGCTCGCCGAGACATCGCTTCCGGCGGGTGCGTGGTCAGTGCTGACCGTCTCCAACGACAAGGCATCGGACATGGTCGTGGACCCTCGGCTACCGGTTGTCTCGTTCACCGGATCGGTCCCGGTGGGTTGGTCGATCCGAGAACTCGTTCCGCGCAAGCACGTCACGCTCGAACTCGGAGGTAACGCCGCGGTGGTGGTCTGCGCAGACTGGGCCGACGAGGAAAAACAGGAGTACGCAGCCGAGAGGATCGCACGATTCTCGATGTACCAAGCGGGTCAGTCGTGCATCGCGGTGCAGCGGGTCTTCGTCCACGACAGTCTCTACGACGCCATGCGCCGCCGCATTCTGGCTCACGTCGCGTCGCTGTCGACCGGTTCACCCGACGACGACGAGACCGACGTCGGCCCCCTGATCGACGACCGCGCAGCCGTACGCGTGGAGGAGTGGATCGAGGAAGCCGTCGAGGGGGGAGCCACCGTTCTGGCCGGCGGCGGACGCACGGGCGCAGTCGTCGAACCGACGGTCATCGAGGATGCACCGCCAGGGGCCAAGGTTGTGGACCACGAGGTCTTCGGGCCCGTTGTCGTACTCTGCAAAGTCGCCTCGGATGCGGAGGCATTCGAACAGGTCAATGAATCCCGATTCGGATTGCAGGCGGGCATCTTCACGTCGAACCTGCAGACGGCGTTCACGGCGTCACGCGTCCTGGACGTCGGCGGGGTCATCGTCGGTGACGTGCCGAGCTTCCGCGCCGATCAGATGCCGTACGGCGGAGTCAAAGATTCTGGGATGGGCAAAGAAGGGGTGCATTCGGCGATGGAGGACCTGACGCAGGAGAAGGTGCTCGTTCTGACCGGTATCGAGATTCCCTGAGATTCGGCACGACCCACCCAACTCCGAATGCCTGTTCCGACGGCAAATTCACAGTGCGCCGGCTTTCCCGGCTCTTCCCAGATGACGGTGTAGGTCGGCCGGGCGCGTCGGTCCGCAGGTAGACGTCGAGGTCTCCCGACGATGGAGGTTCCTACGCCATCCATCCGAAAGACCTCGACGTGTCCGACGCTACCCCGCCGGCCGGCTTCGGCCGCCTTGACCTGAGCGCCTTCGCGGCTCATCCCAATCGACCCTGATCGGGTCTGCTGACCCCCTCGACGAGAACGCAGCGACATCACAGCCACCCGACCCCGACCGTCCGGGAAGCCGGGGCACGTCACATGGCCTGTGCTGCGGGCGTGTCGAGTGGGTCGTCCAGGGGCGACGCAGGAGCGTCGACGCGACGTGCTGAGAGGTGGTTCCAGTCGAGCGCTAGGACACCGGCTACAGGCATGGCGATAGGTCAGGAACGGCGTCGCTCCCTGCGCAGGAGGGAGCGCAGAGTCTCGGCGTTCGCGTAGCCGACCCGTAGCGCGATCTCGGCGGAGGTGAGGTCCGTGGTTGCTGAGAGGTGCCGAGCTCGTTCGGTGCGAAGCCGTTGGACGAAGCCGAGCGGAGTGAGGTTGAGCGCCGCACGGACTCGTCGTTCGAGGGTGCGCCGGCTGGTGCCGAGCGACTGCGCGACGAAGGCGACGTTGAACGGTTCGTCCAGGCGGGCGCGCACGAAGCGTTCGAACTCGACGACGATCGGGTCCTCGTGCCGGAGATGTTCGTAGGCGACGAAGGCCGCCTGCGACGGACGCTCGTCGATGATGAGGAGCTTGGCGACATGTTGGGCCAGGTCGGGGCTGATCGATCGCACGAGTGAGAGCGCGAGGTCGATGTGGGCGAACGCGGCGCCGGCGGTGACGAGGTTCCCGTCGACCACGACCATGGTGTCGAGATCGAGGGCGACGGTCGGATAGCGCTTCAGGAACTCCGGCCCCAGGAACCAGCTGGTCGTCGCCCGCCGATGATGCATCCGTCCAGTCTCGGCGACGGCGAACACGCCGGTGCACGCCGCGGCGATCCGGGTGGTCGCGTCGTCGAGGCGCCCGAGTGAGGCGATGACCGAACGTGCATCTCGGCTCTGGAGGGCGTCGTTGGTAGCGGCGGCCGTGAGGGTTCCAAGCGCAGGGACGACGACCACGTCGAACTCTCCGGACTCCGACAGCGGGTGGTCTACCGACAGGGTCATCGATGCCGTCGTGGTCACTCGCCGTTTCGGTCCGAGGATGGCGAGTTCGATCGGGTCGATCCGCGGGTCGACATCGCCGCGGGCTCCGTCGGCCACCCGCACGATGTCGATGACCGACGCGACAGCCGAACCGAAGCAGCCGTCGATCGCGATCAGTCCGATACGCATGGCGCGAACAATAGCAATACTGTCGTATACGCCACTCCCCACCGGCCCTCGCTCGTCATAAGCTGAACTCGCCCCACGAAGAACCCCGACTTCAAGGAGAACCCCTCATGTCCACACCCGCATCACTTCCGTATGCCTTCGTCGCCAAGATCGTCGCGGCCGATGGACAGCACGACGCGCTCGCCGATCTGCTCGCCGGCGCTGTCGCACTAGCCAACGAAGAAGTAGGAACGACTGTCTGGTTCGCGGCTAGGACCCACGCCGACACCTTCTGGATCTTCGATGCATTCCCCGACGAGGCCGCTCGCGACGCCCACGCCAACGGCGCCATCGTCGCAGCCCTGATGGCCAACCAGCACCTCCTCGGCGCAGCACCCGAGATCCTGGCGGCCGACGTCCTCGCGTCCAAGCTCCCGTAGTCCGCCAACGCACGAGACGATCGCGCCCCGCCGAGCCGTCGGACCCGACCGCCTCGACACCCGCACCACGTTGACGATCCCCGACGGGCCGATCACGAGGAGGCCAGGCAACACCAGGCGCAAGCCTGGAGCGGCACTGTTTCACCGGTGGTCATCGAGAGAGCCAGCGCGGCTCCATGGCAGCGCAACTGTGTCAACTTGCCCTCCGTCCCGCGAGGCGCCGTGGGCGGGGTCGTGGTTGCGATCCGTTGCCGTGACGGGAGACGCGTTGCGCGTCGCAGCGATGACGGGTCGTTGGCGTTCCGGGGCGTTGCGTTCGTGCGCGCCGCGCGTGCGGCATGGAGCATCTCGCTGCGCACACAACGATCGCTGCGCCGACGCACCGTTGACACCTCGCACGTCCAGGTCGCGACACAACGCCACGCTGCGTTGCCGAGCGGAGCGAGGCCTATCGGCACACGGACAGGATGCCGGCCGCGAGCGCTCAGCCGGCGAGGGGTCCGTCGCAGAGGAGAGCGACGTCGGTGTCGGGCAGAGCCGTGAGGCCAGCGCATCGCGCGACCACCAGAACCGAACCGACGACCTAATCACGTCGGCTCTGCGTCTATCGCTTGATGCGCCCACTGGGTGAACGAGCCGCTGACCTGCACAAACGCCGAGCGTGGGGGACGCTGCCATCCGGTGGTGACCGACGACGACCGACCAGTACCGACCGTTTTACCGGAGTTTCACCGGAGCTCGCGGCGGCGTCGAAGCCGAGCAAGCTCCATTCTTTAGCTCACCGCTTTCCCGTCGGGGCCGCGAGTCAACCGTTCGCCCTCACGCCAGGCAAGACCGAAACCAACAACAACGGGACTGCGCGAACGACCGGGTGTTTGTCGGTCCAAAGAATACTGATGTTCGTTCGAGCCAGTGGGCCGAGGTGTCGGATGTGTTGTACAACGTCGGTTTACAACTACCGTATTTGGGTGGAGTTGGGTCTCGGTGTCACGAGCGTGTCACATGTTGGTACCTACGAGAGTGGATTCGGATGGTCCCGCTTGGACGGTCGATGCAGGTCAGCAGCTCCATGGTGGTTCCATGCGGACGTATCTGGTTGTCTCGCAACATACTTGTAAGCGAGCGGTCAACGGTTCAATCCCGTTAGGAGGCTCCACTGCTCCGATCCCGCTGCTGGGGTCGGAGTTTTTGTGTCTGTGCGGAGGGTTCACGCGCATATACGCCCCTCGTAGGAATTCACGGCACCTGCAGGCGGTGCGGATTCCGACGAGGGGCGTGGATGGCTAGCTACGCCCGCCGTTACGTCAGGACGTACGCGTGGCTGCCAGTCGCCGCTGAGCGATGGCGACCACAGCGACGACCGCAACTCCGATGGCAAACAATCCCAATGCAGCGGGCCATTCGTTGCCGACGGCCAGCAGCTCTCTGTTCTCGCCCTGCCACGGCCACAGTGCACGCAACGACCCCAACAGCAGGCCGGCAGCGGCGACCATCGCCAGATCGTGGTAGTTCGCCAGCAACCACTCGAGCACTCGAACGAAGCTGACCAACCCCACCAGAGCGCCCAGTGCGAAGACTGCCAGATACGTCAGGTTCCGCTCGTCCACGGCCGTGAGCGTCGGCGCATACAGGCCGATGACAAGCAGAAAGAACGACCCCGATACGCCTGGCAGGACGAGCGCACATATTGCGATCGTCGCGGCGAAGAACACCAGAATCAACGATGGATTCGACGGCTGGACCCCGGGTAGCGACGTGAGAACGACGACCCCGACAGCGAGAACGACGAACAGAGCCACGGCAGACAGTCGGGACCGGGTGGTGGGGAAAGCGCCACGACTGACCTCCATGAAGGGGATCGCCACCGACATCGCGATCATGCCCATGAACAGCGCCTTGGAGTAGACGGGCTGATCCGTGACGAAAGCCGCCATGATCCCCGCCACCGAGAACACCATCAACAGCATGCCGACGCCGACCGTGACGAGCAGCCACCAATCGACCTGACGGACTTCGGCGCGCACGTCGGACCGTGTCACCACGGCCTTGGGGATGTCCGTCAGATGCTTCGCCGACGCGATGGCCCTGGTGTAGATGCCGGTGACCAGGGCGACCGTGCCGCCGGAGACCCCGGGAACCGTTTCCGCCAGACCGATCAGACCGCCGCGAACGACGTTGGCCGCCAATTCCGTCGCCGGCGGCCGCCCTCTGACAACTTCATCGAGTCCGGGTCGATCCTGCTCCTTGTCACCATGGCCGGAGGGCGTCTGCCGGTTCGTCGTCATGTCCGAATCGTCCCAAACGCTTCGACGCCACGTGACACCGGCTCGACAAGCGCGGGTACGACCCACTGCAAGCGAGCGGTCAACGGATCGATCCCGTGAGGAGGCTCCGCGCTCCGATCCTGTTGTTGCGCTCGCGGCACCCTTCGCAGCAGATCAGCTCCTCACTTTCGTAAACCCGACGCCGACCGGAGTCGGGTTTCCGAAACGGGGGAGCTGATCCGCCTTCAACGACCCTCATCTGCGAGCGAGCAACTCCTGTGCAGCCGACACCAGGGAATCGAGCCAGTCGTCGGTTCCGAGCTGCTGGCGCAGTGGCTCGTTGGGTAGCTCGATGCTGACGGGGAGGTCGCCAGGTAGCGTCGCCCAGATTCCATCGAGGTCGATGCCGCCGGTGCCCGGGACGAGTCTCTCTTCGCGGGCGTGGCGAATGAGTTCGGCCGTTTCGGTGGGCGCCGGGACAAGTCCATCGCACAGTTGGGCATAGTGCAGCCAGTCCCGGGGGATCTCGGCCAGATCGGCCAGCGTCGTCGCCGAACGGTCCACGTGAAGGGCGTCGACGAGGATGCTTCGGCCGGGACCGTCTGCCTGCGAGACGACGTCGAGTGCGGCGCGGGCATCGGGTACCGCTGTCCAGGGCATGAATTCGAGGCTGGCCACCATCGAGTAGTCGGCGCACAGCGCCGCGAACTGTGCGTAGGAGTCGGTGAGCCGTGATCGGTCGTGGTCATCACCGCCGACCAACACTGCGTGTGCTCCGAGGCGGGCACCGGCAGCGACGAACTTCTCGTAGTCGGAAACCCGGAAATCCTCTCCGAGCCGGACGATTTCGAGGTCGAAGACCGTGACCGCGGAGTCCGTCAGGCGCCTGACCAGTTCGTCGAGATCCGCTGAGTTCTCGTGCAGCGGGTAGGCCGTGGTTCCAGGGGAGGCAGGTAGCAGTCGGATACCGATGGTGTCGAAGCCGTGCTTTTCGGCCAGCGTCACTTGCTCGAGCGGTGCAGTGTCGAGCACGGTGAGCGCGGCGAGACCCAGAGGTGTCGTCATGACGGTGTTCCTGTCTGTGTGGCGAGGCGGCGGCCGGTGAGGTAGCCGAATGTCATCGCGGGTCCGAGGTTGATTCCTCCGGAGGGGTAGTGCCCGCCCATCACACTGGCTTGATCGACGCCCACTGCCGAGAGGCCGGCAATCGGCTCGTCGCGGGCATCGAGGACCCGTGACAACGCATCGGTGACCAGGCCGGAGAACGTGCCGAAGCTGCCCGGTATGACCTTCACTGCGTAGAACGGTCCCTTCTCGAGAGGAGTCAGCGACGGATTGGGCCATGGATTCGACGCATCTCCAGACGCCCGATTGAATGCAGTTGTCCCCCTACCGAAATCCAGATCGACACCGTCGCGAGCGCCTTCGTTGAACGCGGCAACGGTCTTGTCGAGACCGTCGGGATCCACTCCGATCTTCTCGGCGAGTTCTCGCACGGTCTTTCCGCGCTGCAAGTAGCCGGACCGCAGGTACGGCAAGGTGGGGATCGGAAAAGGCTTCGCCATTCCGAGAGGGAGGTAGCGAATGTACTGCTGGTCCGCGATCAGCCACGAACAGACTTCCTCGCCATCGGGAACCGTGTCCATCATCGCCAGGGTGTAATCGTGGTATCCCAGCGCCTCGTTGACGAATCGTCGCCCGTCGGCGAGGACGCCGATCACCCCAGGTTTACCGCGATCGAGGATGTGTGGGAATACGCCTTCTTTTCCGTTGCGGTACTTGATGATCGAAACCGGGCAGTAGGCGACGGGCGAGGCGAGTGAGGTATCCAGTCGTCCACCCACCGATTCGCCGAGCGAGATTCCCTCTCCTGTCGTAGTTTCTGGAGTCAATGTGCGATGTTCGGTGGCGGATGGGCTGCGCGGGAACAACTCTCGACGACGATCGAGATCATGGGTGAATCCACCGGTCGCCAGGACGGCACCGCTGCGTGCGTGCACGCTGTAGGCACCATCAGGCCCGGTGAGACGAACACCCACGACGCGGCCGCTCTCATCGGTGATCAGAGCTGTTGCTGCAGTGCGAACTCTGATATCGACATCGGAGTCGAGCGCGGACCGGAGCAAGCGACCGACCAGTGCTGTGCCGTTGACGAGATGCTGTCCTCGCCGCTTTGTCGCGAGATCGAACATGTGTCGGGTGACGCGTCGGGCGCAATGCGCGAACGCCGACACCGATCTGGTGCCGTGCAGGAATCCCTGTAGATCGGGTCCGGCCATGATTCCCATTCCGAGGAAGGAGGTTTCGTAGAGTTGCCGCCGCAGGAGGACTGCGACGTCGGGTCCGAGCGTGCGGAGGTCGACCGGTTTCGGAGCCACGGAGCGATTGCCGGTGCCGGCTCCGGGGGTGTCGCCGTGGATGTCGGCGACGTGTGTACCGGGGACGAACTTCAGCGCGGTGTTCTTCTCGAAGAATTCGACCATTTCCGGTGCACCGTCGAGTAGGGCGTCGACTTTGGCGGCGTCGAAGTTCTCGCCGAGCCTGTGTTCGAGGTAGGTGCGGGGGGTTTCGCGGTCTTCATGGAGCCCGGCGGCGTGGGCGAACATGGTGCGCGGAGTCCACATCCATCCGCCGGACCATGCGGTGGCACCTCCGCAGACATCGGCCTTCTCGACGACGAGGACCGAGGCACCACCTCGAGCGGCCGCGATTGCGGTCGACAGACCACCCGCACCGGACCCGATGACGACGACGTCGTAGATATTGTCGGTGGGTGTCATGTCAAGATCCTTCCGAGACGAGTGTCGTTGTAGGAGTGAGGTCGACGACGCGGCCGGTCCGCGAGGACTCGTAGATTCCGGCCACTATCGCCAGTGAGGCGCGGGCGTCGCGACCAGTCACGGCTGGGCGACGCCCGGTGAGGATCGCCTCGGCGAAGTCCTGAACCTGAAGAGTATGAAAGTCGGCGAGTCCAGCGTTGACCTGGTCGACATCGAGGTTGGCCTCGGTATCCGCGGAGAACACGGTGCCGAGCGATACCTCACCGGGAACGGTCCACAGCTCGTTCACGCCTTCGCTGCCCTCCGGAAATTCGAGAACGCTGGCTATGGCACCGGTACTGCCGACGACGGTTACCCGGTTGCCGAGGTTGAGGTTGGCACCGGTGGTGGCAGTGACAGTCGCCGTCCCGCCGGAAGCGAAGGAGATGACTGCGGAGGCGGAGTCTTCGGTCTCCATATGGTCACCGTGAGTGTGGGTGCGGATGAAACCGGCGACGGAAACGGCCTCGCCCATGAACCATTGCAGCATATCGATCTGGTGGATCGCTTGGGTCATGAGTACGCCTCCTCCGTCGGTGTCCCAACGGCCGCGCCATGCGTCCGTCGAGTAGTACGCCGAGGGCCGATGCAGAACGACCGAGGCTTCCCCGAGCCTCGGAACTCCTAGCCGTCCGTCGTCGATGGCAGCTCTGATCCGTCGGGCAGCGGGCCAGAATCGTCGCTGGAAAAGTACGCCGAACGTGACACCAGAGCGGTCGGTCGCGTCGATCACCCGATCGGCCGCGGCGATGTCCACTGCTATCGGTTTCTCGCACAACACATGTAGTCCCGCAGCGGCTGCGGTGAGGACGACCTGTTCGTGGACAGGATGTGGCGTGCAGACGGTCACCGCGTCTAGCCCGATCCCGATCAACTCCTCGACACTGCCCACGCCGGCGGCAATCTCGTGGTCGGAGGCGAACGTCTGGGCACGGTCCAGATCGGTGTCGCAGCATCCGACCACCTCGACGCCGTCGACCAGTTGGAACGCTCGGGCGTGATTACGCGCGATCCGTCCGCATCCGACAATGCCGATACGCAGTGTCATCGGTAGTGCTCCTCTTTCTCGGGATCTCGTGCGGCGGGTGTGAAGCGGGGCAGCGTCATGCGTCGACGTGGTCCTGCGAGACTGCAGCCGCGTCGGCGGTGATGCGGGCTGCCACGTCGGCGGCAGTGACGACTGCAGCGTGGATAGAACCACCGTCGCCGCTTGCATCACCGACTGTGTGAACTCCGAAACGCGGCTCGAGAGATCTCGCGATGTCCAGCAGATCCGCACGGGGCTCGATGCCGTGGGAGATGAGCAACTCGCCGGGTGCGTCGACCCAGCGGGCGTGTCCGTCGGTGCGGATCTCGACTCGGTCATGGTCGACGGCGGTGATGATCGACGACAGGTACGTGGTCAGACCGGCAGCCGATGCGAGGCGCGGAAGGAGCACGATCTTGCCGCGCCGCCCGACGTCATGGGCGATCTGCTGCTGTGGTCCCACCATGACGACACGCGTTCCGTGTTGCAACAGCTCATCGGCGACGGCTGCAGCTTCGCGGTCGGCACCGAAGATCGTGATCGAGGGCGGCGGTGGTTCCGCTGCGAGTAGGAACTCACGGACGTCGCGCACTCGGCGGGTGTGTGAACCCGGAAGGTCGATCGTGGGTCCGCGCCCTCCGGTGGCGAGGACGATCGTATCGAAGTCTCCCTCCGCCAGCATCAGCCCCTCGACGGTCTCGCCGAGGTGGGTGGTGACGTCCAGATCGGCCAGTTCGTCGAGATACCACTGGACGATCTGCCGGTACTCCGGGTACTCGTGCAGGCCCGATGCGAGTACGAAGTCGCCTCCGAGCGTTGTCCTTTCGTCGTACAGATCGACGTGATGGCCGGCGAGAGCGAGTTCACGCGCCACCGCCATGCCTGCGGGGCCACCGCCGACGACCGCCGCAGTGAACGCGTCGGATACACGCAGGCTCGGTTGTTCCATTTCCCGGCCGACCCATGGGTTGACCGAACATGGGATCGGTCCCGCAGCAAGGGAATCGATGCAGTAATTGCACGCTATGCACGGGCGATACCGCTCGCCGGCAAGGACGCGGTTCGGGAAATCGGGATCGGCGTGCAGGGTGCGTGCCATACTCACGAAATCCGCTTGGCCAGAGGAGATCACCGCATCGGCGGCCTCGGGACTACTGATTCGTCCTGCAACACCGACGGGGATCTCGAAGTCACGGGTGTACTGCTCCGCGTACGGAGCGAGAAGTCCACGCTTCCATTCGCCGGGCTGGATGATCCATTGGCCGGCCTCGTAGTTTCCTGCCGAGACGTCGAGGAAGTCCAGGCGGTCGGTGTCGATGGCGTCGATTCTGGTGCGCGTGGTCTCTGCGTCGAGGCCGTTGTCGATTCCCTCGAAGGCAGAGAACCGAATTCCGAGAGCCACGTCCGGAGCTGCTGCGCGAACGGCGTCGATGACGCGGTTGACGAACAATGTGGGCTCGGCCCATTTGTCGTCGCGGAGATTGTAAGCAGGGGAGAGGAATTGGTGGATCAGGTAGCCGTGTCCCCCGTGCAGGGAGATGACGTCGACCCCTGCTTGACGGCATCGACGGGCAGCGTCACCGAAGCATTCGATGATGTGCTCGATATCGTCCTCGTCGAGCTGTTCGGGCATCTCGCCGCCGACGACCGCGCAGGGAACGGGAGACGGGGCGACGGGGGTGAATCCGCTGACACTTCCTTGGGCAGTCCGGCCGCCGTGGTTGAGTTCGACGCCGACAAGTGCTCCGTGGGCATGAAGCGCATCGGCCATCTTTCTGATTCCGGGGATCCGTTCGTCGACGTCGACGCCCATCTGTCGGATGCGTCCCTTACCGTCGGCGCGGACGTAGCTGGCCTCGGTGAAGATCAGGGCCGCACCGCCTGCGGCTCGGCGTTCGAGGTAGGCGATGTAGCGATCGGTCATGGTGCCGTCGATCTCGCAATAATTGCGCTCCATCGGCGCGGAGACGAATCGGTTTCGAAGGGTGAGTGTGCCGATTCGAAGCGGCTGGGCGAACGAGGGGAGTGTACTCACTGTTGTTCCTCTCACGCTGCGATCGATTGCGCAGCAACGAGTTCGGTGAGATGTCGACGCATTCTTTCTCGATCGGGGGCCGCCCCGGTCAGGAGGGCAAACGTGTCTGCGGCCTGGGCGACGAGCATCCGTCCGCCATCGAGCACTGGGGATCCGGCGACGCGTGCGGCGGAGATGAGCTCGGTCTGCATCGGTCGGTAGACGATGTCCGCCACCCACATGGACGCACGCAAAGCCGCCGTGTCGAACGGGGTGCCGGGATGGCCGGTCATTCCGATCGGAGAGGCATTGACCACTCCGTGCGATGTCGCGAGAATCGATTCGATCGCGTCGGGTGTGAACGGTGTTGCCGTCGCTGTCGGTATGGACTGCGAGAGACGTGTGCACAACTCCTGCGAGCGGTTGCGGTCGACATCACAGATTCGGAGGTCCGTCACTCCTGCGGCCGCAAGAGCGAATGCGACGGCAGAGCCGGCCCCGCCTGCTCCGATCAGTGCCACGCGGCCCAGCTCGGCTCCGGGGAGTCCGGTGCGTAGCGCGGACATGAATCCTGTGTGGTCCGTGTTGAATCCGATGGATTTGCCGTCACGCACGGCAATGGTGTTGACGGCACCGAGCATCTGGGCATCGTCGGACAACTCGTCCAACGAATCGATGATCGTTTGCTTGAACGGGTAGGTTACGTTGAATCCGGTGTAGCCGGCCGAGATCGCCTCGTGCAGAGAGCGGCTCGGATCCGCCTGCATGTCGAGTTCGATCAGTTCGTAGCTGTAGTCATCGAGGCCGAGACGGGAGGCCTCGCGGTTGTGCAGGTCGGGCGAGAGCGATGTCGAAATCGCGCTGCCGATCAGTCCGATGTGATGGTGCGTGTTCGTGGACACGGTGAGCCCTTCGATTGTGTCGAATCCGAAACTGCGCGAGAGGAATTCCGGGTCAGGCGGAGTTGTCCGCGAGCAGCTTGGCAGGCTTTCCTGCCTGCGCCTGCTCAGTGGCCTTCTCGCCGAGCTCCTCGGTGGGAGTGCGGAAGGTTTCGGGTCCGGTCAGAACCGCGACAGCAGCCAGAGCGGCGAAGCCCATGCACATCCAGGCGACCGGTCCCCAGTTGCTGGTGTCGCCGGAGGTGATCGACTGAGCGATGGCGGGGGTGAAGCCGGCGGCGAGAAGGCCGAGCATGAGACTCACCGCCATACCGGTGTAGCGAACCTTGGCGGGAAACTGCTCGGGAAAGTATGCCGGGTAGATGCCGTTGGGCATGGCGTAGAAGACGCCGATCAGAACGATGCCCGCAGCGAAAACCATTGGTACGCTGCCGGTGCCGATGGCATGGAAGAACGCGAACACCATGGCACCTGCGCCGAGGACGCCGACGACGAAGACCGGTTTGCGTCCGATGCGGTCGGCAAGGATGCCGTAGAGCGGCTGGGTGAGGACGGCGACAAAATTTGCGGACGCGATGGCGAGCAGCATCGTGGTGCGCTCGAAACCGACGACGTTCACCGCGTAGGCGAGAGCGAAGACGTTGACGATCGTGTTGATCATCGCGAAGCTGGCGCTGAGGCTGATGCGGATGACCGTGCGCCAATGGGATCGGAACATCTCGACGACGGGAACACCCGCGGTCTCGTCCTGCTCTTTGAGTTCCTCGAAAACTTCGGGCTCGTCGAGGCTGCGTCGCAGCCAGATCGCGACGGCTGTGACGATGATGCTGAGCAGGAACGGTATACGCCATCCCCAGGAATAGAGGTCTTCGTCGGGTAGCGCTGCGACGGGGATGAACACCAGGCTCGAGATGACGATGCCGAACATGATGCCGCTCATCGTGAACGAGGTGAAGAATGCGCGACGGTGCGCTGGTGCGTGTTCGAGCGTCAATGCAGAGGACCCCGGTGACTCGCCGCCGGCGGACAGGCCCTGCAGCAGTCGCAGAATGACGAGGATGATCGGTGCAGCGATTCCGATGGTGTCGTATGTGGGGAGGCAGCCGACCAGAACCGTAGCGATGCCCATCATGAGCAGACAGCCCAGCAACGCGTTCTTTCGGCCGTAGCGATCACCGAGGTGGCCCCACAGAACCGCTCCGAGGGGCCGTGCGATGTAGGCGACACCGAGGGTTCCGATCGACAGCAGGGTGGCGGTCGGTCCGCCGCCGGTGAAGAAGATGGCGGGGAACACGAGCGCGGCGGCGGAGCCGTAAATGAAGAAGTCGTAGTACTCGAGCGCACTTCCGAGGAAGCCTGAGGCCGCCGCGCGCCGCGCATTCCTGTTCGGATGGGCGGTGGCAGAAGCGGATTTGCTTGCCATGACAGTTCCTTCTCTCTCGCGCTGCACGTGGCGGCGACGGTGACGGTCGGGGCTCGCTGGGACGTCGTTGGTATGACGTGCTTCACAACGGGCTACAGGAAACGAGAGTGTCACGCCCGACTATGCCGCGTCCAACACTAAAAAAATCTGAGATAAAGACTGGATCAGTCTTGAACCGGGGTAGGCAAGATTTCCTCTGCGATCCGGAGCGCGACCGCCATGGCGGGACTCGGCGGTGCGCTGGACCACGCAATCGCGTGTGGCATGTACACCGGCTCACCGGTCAGCGGGACGAACACAGTGCCTGGGGGAAGAATCTCCGCAATGCCGTCCGACATCAGAGCGACGCCCACTCCCGCGGCCACCAGCATCAAGATCATGTACGGGTCGGTGATCTCCTGAACGATCTGCGGACGGAACCCGGCGTCCAGGCAGGCCCGCATGGCAATTTCCTGCAGTGAAGATCCTGCGGAGATCGGTGTGGTGACGAACCCGTCGTCGGACAGGTCGCGCAGATCGATCTTCGCCTCGCCGGCCAGCCGGTGATCGGACGGCAGTACCGCGCCGAACGGTTCGCGTCGGATGAGTCGAGTGGTAACCGACGGCGACGTCACGGGCAAGCCGACGAAGGCCAGGTCGAGAGCTCCACTTTCGATTTGGTTCACTGCGTCACGAGTCATGATCCGCCCGACGAGGGTCAGTTCGATATCTGGATGGCGCTGGCGAAGCGTTCGGGTGAGCGGAGGTAGCGCGCGATGGTTGAGGACGCCGGTGAAGCCGATCCTGATTCTTCCGTACACACCTCCCTCGGATGCGCGCGTCGCGTGCCGAGCGGTTTCGATACCTTCGAGGACTCGGTGTGCGTGCGGGAGAAACGCATGGCCGGCAGCAGTCAGCTCCACACTTCGTGTGCTTCTGTCGAACAGGGTTGTCCCGAGATCTTTCTCGAGTTTGCGGATTGTCTGACTCAACGGAGATTGAGCCATTCGTAGTCGTTGCGCGGCACGGCCGAAGTGAAGTTCTTCGGCAACGGCTACGAACGATTCGAGCCAGCGAATTTCCACGAGATTTCTCCGGTCGTCAGGGTGGAGGTTGACTACTGTGCTCCACGTCATATAGTCCGTTGAGAATACAGTGAATCACATTTTATGTGCCATATGTACATAGAGAATGTGGTGCTGCCACTCGATCGAAGGAGCACGCCATGACTGCCTACCCCGCCGACGCCACTGCGCTGATCACGGGCGGTGCCAGCGGAATCGGGGCAGCCTGCGCGACACGATTGAGGGACTCGGGAGTTCGGGTAATTACTGCCGATATTGTCGGCGGTGACGAATTCCTCGATGTGTCCGACGCACGCGCGGTGGATGAGCTGCGAAGCAAGATCGGACGAGTGGACATCCTGATCAACAGTGCAGGTGTCGTGGGGCCGTCGGCCCCTCTCGTGGATGTGGAACTGGACGAGTGGCGTCGGACATTCCGAATCAATGTCGACGGCACCTTCTTGATGTGCAAGGCGTTCGTTCCGGCCATGGTGGGCAACGGTTGGGGACGGATCATCAACCTCGCCAGCATCGCAGCCAAGGACGGAAACCCGCTCCAAAGCGCTTACTCCGCGTCGAAGGCCGCTGTGATCGCACTGACGAAATCTTTGGGCAAGGAGATAGCCACCACCGGCGTGCTCGCCAATGTGGTTGCGCCTGCGGCGGTATCGAGTCCGATGAACGCGGGCACCGACCCAGCGATTCTCGCGCGGTCGCAAAGCCTGACCCCTATGGCTCGCATGGGACTGCCCGCGGAGATCGCCGAACTCGTTGCGTGGTTGGCGTCGAACGAACTGAGCTTCTCCACCGGCGCGGTCTACGACATCAGCGGTGGGCGAGCGTCCTACTGAGGTTGTGATCGGTCAATTGTTCGATCCCGTGAGGAGGCTCTACAGAGCTGTCATGTCCATGCCATTCGTGATCGGTTGTCCCAATAACCTTCCGGGTCTTCCGCAAGTTTCAGATCGCTCGCTGTGATCAGTTCGCGGTCGATCGACAGCGCGGCAATGTTCTGCTCGAGTTGCGTCACAGTTGCCGCGCCGGAGAGCACGACATCGGCCCACGGTTGCGCGAGTGCAATCGCCAGTGCGACTGCGTCACGACCGACCCCGGCGGAATCCGCGACCCTGGCTAGTGGGGAATCTTCTGCCACCAGCCGGCCGTTGGCCATCGCCTCTTTGACGACGACGAACCAGCCGGCCTCGTGTGCACGTTCCAGGGCGGGGCCGACGGACGGCTCGAGCGGGTTCCACGTCGACTGCACCGAGCTGAACACTCCGATGTCCAGCGCTGCGTGCACCACGTCGGCTTGATGCGGCCCGCTGGTGCTGATGCCGATTCGGGTGCCGCTGTCGGCAATGGCGCGCAGATCGTCGAGCAGTGCAGTGTCGCTCAGAGCTGGACTGTCCGGGGTGACGCTGTGAATCAGGTAGTGGTCCGGCGCGCCGCCGAGATCGCGCAGGGTTTGGGGCCACTGTTCGGCCAAGCGTGCAACCGAGTGCTCTTTGACCTCGTGTTCTGCGGCACCCCGCTGGAAATCGGCGACGTAGGCGTAGCCCCATTTCGAGCCGATCGTAAGGTGCTCGCGCCGATTCGGATGCCGAGACAGCCAGCTGCCGAGGAACCGCTCGGCCAGGCCGTAGGACCGAGCGGCGTCGAAGTGTCGAACTCCGCTCTCCCACGCGGCGTCGAGTACCGAGTGGCACAGCTGCTCCAGGGCAACCGGATCAAACCGCCCGTCCACAGCTTTCGAGTGCCCGATCGTCAGGTACTCGGGACGTCCGAGTGCGGCAAGGCCGAGGCCGAGTTGCGTCATGTCGTCAGTACTTTCGTTGTGTCCGTGCCGGAAACAGCCACCATATCCGTGATCGGACAACGTGCACGTGGTCGATGCCAGATGTTGCGAGACGGCTGTATGCCGCTGAGACTGGAAGTCCAGGCCCAATCGGGTGTGCGCTTGTAGGACGACCACGAAGGAGAGAGCTGTTGACCGACTTTGCAGGTAAACCGTTGATCGGCGAGATTCGATTGGCACGTGTGCGTGCCGGATTGAGTTGGGCCGCATTGGCAGAAGCCATCGACATGCCGGTGGCCTGGACGGTGTCGGCACTCTACGGCCAGCATCCTCTCAGCGTCGCTCATGCCGATGTGCTCGCCGAGAAGCTCGGGATGGCCGAGGGCTCGTTGTTCGAGCTGACCCTGGCTCCTTATCGCGGATCACTCGACATCTCTTCGGACCCCACGGTCTACCGATTCCACGAGGCGCTGGAGGTGTACGGACCCGCGCTCAAAGAACTGATCGCCGAGGAATTCGGCGACGGCATCATGAGTGCCATCAATTTCACGATGAACATCGAGCGACGCCCGCACGAGGACGGAGATCGCGTCGTGGTGACGTTCGACGGGAAGTTCCTCGACTATCGATGGACCGAATAGGCCGAAAATCTATGGCCAGGTGGCCGATTCGGAAGGCGGGCCGGCCAATGCGCGTCGCATCCAGCCGTACACCCGCTCGTCGTTGAGCAACGTGAAGTGATGCGCGCTGTTGATCGCCAGACCGTCGTCCGGACGAAGTCCTATGTCGCGCAATTTGTTCCGGCCGCCGGCGCTGTCGGTACGGACGAGGCCGTCGCCGACGAAGATCCCTACCGGGTGTCGCGGGTTTCCGGTGACGACCGCGGAGGCGTGATGATGCCGAACCCCCTCCGGAACCGAGATGTCCGCGGCTGCTCCGACGTCGAATCCGTCGGCGTAGCTGGGATGTCCCTCTGCCTCGGTGATCGATCCGTGGACCAGGTCGCGGATTCCGGCGCTGCGACGCGCCAGGAGGTTCGCGAACGGCCGGGTCTCGGGCGCGAGGGCCAGAGCCGCGACGGCGAGATGTACGCCGTGTGCGAGTGGCGCACCCAGATGCGGTGTCCCCAGGGTGAATACGTCCGTCAACAGGTCCACCCACCGGCGGCCGGTCTCGGCAGCGTGATGAGCTGCGCTGCGCGAGACCAGGCCTCCCATGGAATGGCCGACCAACGTGATTCGGTGCACCCTGACAGGCCATGCCGTCACGAGCTTTTCCAGTAGGTCCGACAGTTCGGCACCGTTCGCGGCGATGCGACGTCCGGTGTTGTAACGCAAGAAGATCGAAGTGGTGTCGGCTTCGGAATCCAGCCGCTCCCCGTACGTGGGCCGGCCACCGAGCCGCCACGCGGATTCGGTCTCGACGAGCCCGTGCAAGAACAGCACCAGGTGCGCTCCCGCGTCGGGGAACGCCGCAGCCAGAGCGCGGTACTTCGGGAGCACCGGGCGTCCGTCGACGCGTATCGACATCGGATAGGCGAGGACCCGGGCGGTCTGCTCCATGTCGTCGCCGATCAGGCCGTGCAGCACAGCGATGGTCTGGGCCCCGAGGACAGTGTGCGACGGCGACGGGCGGTGGTCGTCCTCCGTCGCTTCGTTGCCGTCGGTCAAGGCGCCGACAGCCTTGGCTGCGCCGCGGCACGCGGCCACGATGCTCGAGTAGGTGCCCGCGGCGATCGCGTCGTGCATCAGCTGTGTCGGTAGAACCGCGGGACCGACGCCGAGTCGCACGGCAGCGAAGGTTCGTCGCGCGATGGCCGAGTGAACTGCGCGAACGCCACCCGCGGCCGACGCCAGTTCTCGAAGGGCGAGCTCGCCGAGTTCGCCCAACTCCTGTGTGCGCTGAGTTTTCGTCCCCACCGCTTCCAGTGTACGTATGTCCACTGAACCCGTCGGATCAGTCTCGGCGGCCCACTACTGGGTTGAGTTCGGAGGCCGCGAGGCCACCGGGCTCCACGCCGGGTAAGAATTCGCGCCAGGTGCCGCTGATCAGCGTCGGCGACTCCACAACCCGAGCCCCGTCGGCGAAGTAGGTGGTGGCCAAAGCTCGGCGTGGCTGTGTCGTCCGGTTCGGCCCCGCAGTGTGGAAGCACAGCGCGGAATGGAAGGACACGTCGCCGACCGCGAACGGCTCGGACTCCACCGCAACACCGCGGTCGACGAAGCGATGAGCGACAGCCTCGTCGTACGACGTGCCGACCTTGTCGAACTCCAGGTCCGCAACCTCGTTCAGTACATCTCGGCCACGTGCGAACGACAGCGGACCCATGCGGCCGGGGATCGCCGACATCGGCATCCACGCGGTGACCGCCTGCGTGGTCTGCAGCGGGAAATGCTCCGCGTCGTGATGCCACGGTGTGCGGCCGCAGCCGGGCTCCTTGGACAGCGCGTTGTCGTGGTAGAGCCGCACGGCCGGTTCGCCCAAGAGCGCCGCCGCCAGCCCTCCGATCCGGGGCGACAGCGCCACCGCGCGCATCAGGTCGTCGTGCAACCACATCTGCTCCAACGCGGTGAACCGGCCGGACACGTTCTCGCCGTGCTCGGCGCGTAGTAGCTCCTCGAGGCGTTCGGCGAGGCGTCGGACAACGGCAGGCGACAGCACCGCGGGCAGCCGGACGAAGGCATCGCGAGTGAAGGCTTCGACCGCAGCAGGGGAGAGGTCGTACGGCTCGGCAAGCTCACGCTCGATTTGCTCGTCCGTGGCCGCGTCGACGTCGGGTAGGCCCGGCCCGTCGACCAATTCGGCGGGTGCGGTGTCGTTGGCGGCCAGCGTGACGTACCAGTCCCACCAGTCCTGATCGTTGCCTGCCCAGTCCTGATCGATGCCGCCGTCGCGGTTCTGCTCGGGGAGCCTGTCGTTCGTCAGAGCCACAGCAGGGCCGCCTCGTGCGAGAAGGTGTAGGAACCCGACGCGTCGCGACAGGAGGCTAGGTAGTCGCCCAGCACCGGTGCTGCCTCCATCTCCTCCAGCGACACGGAGTCGTCGAAGGCGCAGCGCTGCAGAAAGCCCTCGGCGACAACACGATCGGATGTCCCGATGGTGTACGTGACGCGCTGGTCACGCACATCCGCGCCGGCTCGAATCAGCGCGTCGCGCACCTGCTCGGCCGTCGTGTACGGGGTCGCGTCACGCACGCCGGCGCGAAACGCGTCGTAGAACGCCAGGTAGTGGGAGCTCGCCGTGGCCTGCGCGACCAAACCGAGGCCGCCGGGGGCCAGCGCAGCCACGAACCGCTCGGCCGCGCTGTCCAACTCGGCCGGCGGGAGGGCGTACAGCGCGTGGGTGGCCCACACGATGTCGTACCCGCTCCGATCGGCGGGTAGGTCCTGCAGAGTCATCACCAAGTCCTCCCGAGGCACGAACGGAGCGCCGAGCGCACCACGCGCCTCGGCCACCGAGAACGCAGACGGGTCGAGCAGGTCGTAGGCCAGCTCGGGCACCGCCGACAGATCGGTGTAGCGGCGCAGTGCGGTGGGGAACTTGCCGCTGCCGCAGGCCACGTCGAGCAGCGACCAGCCCTCGTGCGCGTGCTCGGCGAGCAGGGCGGGCCAATCGGCTGCCAACGCGAGCTGGTGGTAGTCCTCGGTGGCCAGCGCGTAGAACGCTTCCATGCCCCGGCGTCCGGCCTCGCTCCAGTGCTCGAGACTGCGATCGGCTGTGTCTCCGCTGCTCACGCGATTCCTCCTAGGAAGCCGACCTCGATGCACCGGATGGGGCGTCGTGGTTGACTCGGTCCAATGTCCAACATAGCTCCGACTTCGTCGACCGACACCGCAGCCGTGCTTCTCGACGGGTTGCGGGCGGGGCGGCGCGGCGCAGCGGCCCTCGCCGGTCTCGAGCCTGGCTCCTACGCTCGTGGGCACGCCGCCTTCGAGCTCCTCTCCGACCAGCGCGGCCTGATCGCCGAACACCTCGCCGGCCGGCTTGTAGGGATGGGCGACGGACCGATCTCGGTACTGTCGGTGGGCTGCGGCGACGGCTCCCTGGACGTCCGCCTCGCCGCGGGGCTGATGCAGCAGGTGCCCGGCCGACCGGTGCGGTACGTCGGCATCGACCCCTGGCCCGGCAGCGCAGCGTTGTTCGCCGCCAAGATGGCCGCTCTGACGGCCGAGGAGCTCGACGCCGATGCGTACGTCGCGTCGTTCGACGACGTCCCGGTGGACGAGACTTTCGACGTCGTGATGTTCGTGCACTCGATGTACTACGTCGCCGACGTGGGAGCAACCCTGCGCGGCGCGCTCGACCTGCTGCGACCCGGCGGCGAGCTGTGGGTGGCCGTTGCACCGTCGGCCGCGCTCAACGCTCTGGTCGGTGTGCTCGCCCCGCCGCTCGAGGGCCACCGGCAGTGGTTCAGCGCCGACGTCGACAAAGCGTTCGTGGACAACGGGATTGCCCTCGACGACACGGTCACCCTGGACGCGATGGTCGACCTCTCCACCGCGACCGACGAGGTGCTGGACTTCGCGGTGCAGGCCCGGCTGACGCCCGAGTTGCATGGGCCTGTACGTGCCTACCTCGACGCGGTCTCGGTGCCCGGTGCCGATGGCAGGCCTCGGGTGCCCCACCCGGTCGACGTGTTAGCCGCGACCCGTCGTTGAGAGATCGTCGCCGCGAATCAGCTCCCCGGACCCGGATATCCGACGCCGATCGGAGGCGTAAGTCGCGAAAGCCAGGAGCCGATCCGGTGAACGGTGCCAGCGTGAATCGGGTTCTACGCCGTCGGCGGCGGGAAGTGGCCGGTATCGCCTCGAGGATTCATCACGGTGCCGTCGTACTCGAATGTCATCACCGACGGTCCGCCCGTCGGGCAACAGAAGGAGTCGCCGTCTGCCAACCAGTTGTATCGCACGTCGACGCTCGTGTCGGTGGCCCCGACGACGGTTGTGTAGCTGTACGGCTTGCCCGACGCTTGGCCGATGTAGCGCCCGCTGCTGTGGAAGAACATCACGTGCGAGTAGTAGGTTCCGTTCCCGGTGGTGGTGTCTCTCGCGAGTGCCCACGAGATGGTCGGGCAACCTTCGGCGCTGGTACCCGGCGTGTGATCGATGACCGTCCACCCGGTCTCGATCGGAGCCCACAGTCCGGCGATCGCGTCCTGAACCACGGGAGACGACGGATCGACGCACGGCACCACCCGCTCGTTGGGAGGGGGAGAGCCCGCACCGTCTGCGGACTCGGGGGCCGAATCGGCGGCGTCGACCGGTGCCGGTGCCTCGGGAGCCGGTGTGAGTGCTTCTGCACCAGGATTCGGCGGGGAGGAACTGCTCGACGCCGGGGCCGAGATGGGTGCCGAACTCGACGGCGGCGCGGAGGTGACGGCCGCGTCTTCGCTTCCACACGCCGCGGCGAGGAGTGCCGTCAATGCGATCACGGTGCATGAGGTCTTCGAGCGAGCGGCCATCTGTCCCCCTGTGGATTTCGACCTGAAGAGTCGGTGCAGGATTCCGAACCGGTCGGTCCGTTGTGGAGGATGTCGGATCAGCGACAGAGTTCGTTACCTCACCGCAAGTAACGAAATGGTCGCGATTCGACGACAGGCAGCGTCACCCGCCGGGGAAGCCCCCGGCCCGTCCGAGTAGGGCGGGCACCTGTTTGCCCAGTGCATTCCCGAGCCACGCCGCGGCATCGACCAGAACCTGTTGGCGCACAACGGTTTCGACTCCGGATCGATCAAGTGCATAGATCAGGTCCTCGGACGCTATGTTGCCCGTTGCCGCGGGGGCGAACGGGCAACCCCCGAAGCCGCCGATACTGGCATCCAACGCTCGCGCACCCGTCTCGAGAGCAGTCAACGCATTGGCGTAGCCCGTGTTCCGCGTGTTGTGGAAGTGCCAGCGCTGTGGGATTCCCGGTGCTCGTGTACTCGCAATGTCGGCCAACACGCGGACCTGCGCCGGCACACCGACGCCGATGGTGTCCGCCAAGGCGATTTCCGACGGTCGGTCGTCGGAGAACTGCGCGAGAATCTCGCCCACGTAACCAGGATCGACTTCTCCGCTGAACGGACAACCGAACGCCGCCGCGATGGTGACGGTGGTGGCCAAGCCCGCGGATCCAGCGTCTCGAATGACATCGCGCGCAGTCGACACTGCCTCTGCGACTGAGCAATTCTGATTTCGCCGGCTGAACTCCTCGGATGCGACGACCACCACGTTGACCTCGTCCACGCGTGCGTCGATCGCTCTGTCGAGTCCGCGGCGATTCAGCACGAGGCCGATGTAGGACACGTCGTCGCGTCGTTCGATCCCGGCCATCACCTCCTCGGCCCCGGCCATCTGTGGCACCCGGCGAGGGTTCACGAAGCTGACCGCTTCGATTCGCCTCGCTCCCGCGGCAACGCTTCGGGCGATCAACTCGATCTTCTGATCCACCGACAATGCAGTCTTCTCGTTCTGCAATCCATCACGCGGGCCTACCTCGACAAGTTGCACAGACGTCATCCTTCGATCCTTCTCTCCGCTCTCGTTGTATGCAACACCTGTGTTTCTTTCGGGGAAAATTTGCGATTCTCGTGGACAGGAGGTGGGGATGGTCCTAAGTTGTGAACAACCAGCCCATCTTCGATCGGAGGCCTTCAGTGGCCAGAGCCGTGGATCGTGTGTATTCCCACCTCCGGGACGGGATCATTGCGGGCACGTACGCGCCCGGTGCCAGGCTGGGTGAGGTCGATATCGCCGAGCTGACCGAGACCAGTCGGACGCCCGTTCGTGAGGCCCTGCGGCAGCTGGAGATGGAGGGGCTCGTCGAGGTGGTTCCGCATCGCGGAGCTCGTGTGTACACCTGGACGGCAGACGATCTCGAGGAGATCTACGACCTCCGTATGACGCTGGAGGCCATGGCTGCTGCTCGCGCTGCTCGTCGGATCGAGGAGAAGGACCTCGACCGGCTGAGCGAACTCTGCGATCTCATGGAATCGTCGGCGGCCGGAGACGCCGGCCAGAGGCTCGACCTGATGGCGCAGTTGAACGACGAGTTCCATGCCATCGTGCGTACCGCCGCCGCCAGCACGCGCCTGCTGACGATGTTGAGCGCGGTCATCCAACTCCCCCTCGTGATGCGCACCTTTCATCGCTACTCGCCTGCCGATCTCTCCCGCAGTCACGCACACCATCGAGATCTGGTGGCCGCGTTGAGAAGCGGAGACGAGATCTGGGCCGACTCGGTCATGCGGGCGCACGTCCGCGCTGCGAAACACGTTCTACTGCAATCTCTCACGCCCGACGAAGCCAAGGAGTCCGAATGAGCGAGGCCGCAACAGGGCCGTTGTCCGACCTGCGAGTAGTCGAGATGGGTCAGTTGTTGGCAGGACCGTTCTGCGGACAGCTCCTCGCAGATTTCGGAGCCGAGGTGATCAAGCTGGAGCCGCCGGGCAAGGGTGACCCGATGCGGCAATGGGGTCGGGAAAAGCCCCACGGCAAGTCGCTGTGGTGGCCGGTGGTGGCGCGGAACAAGAAGTCGGTGACATGCAACCTCCGCACCGAAGAAGGACAAGCGTTGGCGCGCAACATCATCGGTAAGTCGGACATCGTCGTCGAGAACTTCCGCCCCGGCACCCTCGAGCGATGGGGGCTCGGGTACGAGGATCTGCGCACACTGGACCCACGCCTGATCATGGCCAGAGTCACCGGCTACGGCCAGGACGGGCCCTACTCTCCCCGTGCCGGGTTCGGCTCGATCGGTGAGGCGATGGGCGGAATCAGATACGTGACGGGAAATCCGGATCTGCCACCCTCTCGGGCCGGAATCTCGCTCGGCGACTCCCTGGCCGCGGTGTTCGCGACGATCGGCGTCCTGACGGCCGTGCACCACCGGGAGCGAACGGGGCGTGGGCAACTGGTGGATTCGGCGATCTACGAGGCCGTGCTCGCGATGATGGAATCATTGCTCCCGGAATACGAGATCGGCGGCTACCAGCGCGAACGCACCGGTTCGGTGCTGCCGAACATCGCGCCGAGCAATGTCTACCCCACGAAGGGCGGCGAGATGATTCTGGTTGCTGCGAACCAGGATTCGGTATACGCCCGTTTGGTCACCGCCATGGGTCGGGCCGATCTCGTATCCGATCCCCGGTACGTCGACCACGCGTCACGCGGAGTGAACATGGCCGAACTGGACGACGTCATCTCGGCGTGGACCGCAGATCTGGGAACCGACGAGGTTCTCGACATCCTCCACGAAGCCGGTGTTCCCGCCGGCCGCATCTACACCGCTCGCGATATGTTCGACGATCCGCATTTCGCGGCTCGCGAGGCCATCGTGCGTCTGGCTCATCCCGATTTCGGCGAGATCCCGATGGCGGGTGTCGTGCCCAAGCTGAGCGACAGCCCCGGAGCCGTCCGGCATGCAGGACCTGAACTGGGAGAACACAACTCGGACATCTACGGATCGCTTCTCGGTCTCACCGAGGCCGAACGGGCTGCGCTCGTCGACCGCGGCATCATCTGAGCTCGACCGCATCGTCCCCACTCACCGCACCGCACACCACCGGAGATCATCATGCGCTATCGACTCGGAGTCGACGTCGGCGGAACATTCACCGACGTTCTGCTTCTCGAAGAAACGACCGGTACCACCTACAGAGCCAAGACTCCGTCGACACCAGCCGATCAGTCCGTCGGGGTGTTGAACGGCATCGACAAAGTGTGCTCGGAGGCCGGCATCGAACCGTCGGAGATCGATCAGGTGCTCCACGGCACCACGGTGGCGACCAACGCCATCCTGCAAGGCCGGGGAGCGCGCGTCGGACTCGTCACCACGGACGGGTTCAGGCAGGTCCTGCAGATCGCCAGATCGTACGTACCGGGAGGGTTGGCGGGCTGGATCATCTGGCCGAAGCCCGAACCGCTTGCAGCGCTGGAGAACACCGTCGAGGTCGTGGGTCGTCTGGCGGCGGACGGCTCCGAGGTGACGGCGCTCGACGAGAACCAAGCTCGGGGGCAATTACGGCGCCTCGCCGGTGCCGGCATCGAAGCGCTGACGATCTCGCTCATCAACTCCTATGCGAACGACGCACACGAGAAGAAGATCGCCGAGTGGGCTGCCGACGAGCTCCCGGACATTCCGATCTCCATCTCCAGTCAGGTCCTGCCCGAGATGCGGGAGTACGAGCGGACCCTGACCACCGTGGCCAACAGCTACGTGCAGCCCGAGGTGTCGCGTTACGTACGCAATCTCGACAACTCGTTGCAGGACAGGGGAATCAAGGCTCCGCTGTCGATCCTACGAAGTGACGGCGGACTGGTGCAGTCGGCTAAGGCATCGGAGGCACCGGTGTCGTTGCTGCTCTCCGGCCCGGCCGGCGGCGTCACCGGTGCCGTGTGGTTCGCCGAACAAGCCGGTTTCTCCGACTTCCTCACCTTCGATATGGGCGGGACGTCCACAGACGTCGCCCTCGTGCTCGGTGGGCAACCACGTATCGGCCGTGAGACCAAGGTCGGCGACCTCGCCGTCCGCGCGACGAGCGTGGACGTGCGAACGGTCGGTGCCGGTGGCGGTTCCATCGCGCACGTGCCCGAGTTGACGCGCGCTTTGAGGGTCGGGCCGCAATCGGCCGGGGCCGACCCCGGGCCTGCCGCCTACGGAAAAGGCGGAACCGACCCGACGGTGACCGACGCGAACGTCGTTCTCGGTTACCTCCCAGCCTCCTTGGCGGGCGGGGAGGTAGATCTCGACGCCGACGCGAGTCGCACCGCGGTGGCGACGATCGCCGAGGCCATCGGCTTGGCCGGTCCGGAGGAAGCCGCATCCGGAATTGTCGACATCGTCAACGAGAACATGTTCGGCGCACTGCGATTGGTCAGTGTGCAGCAGGGCTACGACCCTCGCGATTTCGCACTCGTCTCGTTCGGTGGTGCCGGGCCGCTGCACGCGAACGCGCTGGGTCGACTCACCGGGTCGTGGCCGGTGATCGTGCCACCGTCTCCCGGGGTTCTCTGCGCGTACGGCGACGCCACGACGTGTCTTCGGGACGAGGCTGCGCGCACCATGGTTCGTGCCTTCTCCGACATCGACGACGGCGAGTTGCGCACAGCTCTTGCCGAATTGGCCGACGCGGCGTCGACAAGGCTTTCGGCCGAGGGGGTGCCAGCAGACCAGCAGACTGCCACGTACCAGGTGGACCTGCGCTATCAGGGTCAGGGTTTCGAGATTCCCGTCGACCTCGACGCGTCCGCCCTCGATTCGGGGGAGCTGTTGTCCACTCTCGGCTCTGCTTTCGACGCCGAACACCAGCGACTGTTCTCGTTCCTGCTCAAGAACGAACGGGAGGTCATCAACCTCCGAGTCACGGTCAGTGGTCCACGCCCCGAGGTGGCGTTCCAGCCGTTGGAGGACGGTGGCGACGATCCGTCCGCGGCGTTGATCACCACGAACGACGTGTGGATGGACGGGCAGTACGCAAAGGCCGGCATCTACGACCGCTCGAAACTGTTGGCAGGCAACGTCGTGACGGGTCCGGCAGTGATCACGGAGATGGACTCCACCACGCTGGTGTTGTCCGGGCACACGGCCACGGTCCACCGCAGCGCATGCCTTCTCATCAACCCCGTCGGCACCGACGACACCCATCGCACCACTCGACTGCAGGAGAGCTGATGGCCACCATCATCGAGACCTCGAAGACCCCGTTCACCACGGTTCCCGTCGACCCGATCACGCTCGACATCATCGAGAACGCCTTGCGAAACGCCCGCGCCGAGATGGACGAGGTCCTCTTCAGGACGGCACTGTCACCGGGTATCCGCGAACAGCACGACGAATTTCCCCTCATCGCCGATCCGAGCGGCAAGATGGTGGTCGGGCAGTTCGGCCTGTCCGTTCCCGACTTCCTCGACAACTTCTCCGGCACCGTCGGCGAGGGCGACATCCTGCTCACCTCCGATCCTTACGCGTGTGGTGCTGCCATCAGTCACGCCAACGACTGGCTGATCGTGTTGCCCATCTTCCACAGCGGACGCGTCGTCGGCTGGTCGTCGATGTTCGGGCACATGGCCGACGTCGGAGGTAAGACGCCGTCGTCCATGCCGACGGACGCGCACACGATCTTCGAGGAAGGCGTGATCATTCCGCCCTTCAAGCTCTACAGCGCAGGCGAATTGAACGAGACCGCGCTGGACATCATTCTCAATCAGGTGCGCAAGCCGGACTGGAACCGGGCAGACCTCAACGGACTGGTCGCGGCGTGCACCACCGCGTCGCGGCGCATCGTCGAGCTGTGCGACCGGTTCGGCGTCGACGTGTATCTGTCGGCGCTCGACGCGTTGCTCGACAGGAACTATCAGGCCATGAAGGTGCTGCTCGCGATGCTGTTCGTCGATGGCGAGACCATCGAGTTCAGCGACTTCATCTGCGATGACGGATGTGGTTACGGCCCTTACGAACTGACCATCGAGCTGACCCGCCACGGGGAGAAGATCCACCTCGACTTCAGCAAGGCCGCACCGCAGGCCGTCGGTCCGATCAACTACTTCATCAACGAGAATCTCGTCCGCATGTTCTTCGGCATCTACGTCATCACCGTGGCCGACCCGCAGATTCTGTGGAACGACGGCTTCTATCCGTTGATCGACGTGACCATTCCCGAGGATTCGTTCTGGAAGCCGCGCTATCCGGCTGCACTCAACGGCCGCAATCACGGAATCGGTCGTGTCTTCGACCTTTTCGGTGGGCTGCTGGGCAAGAACAACCCCGAGATTCTCAACGCCGCCGGCTTCTCGTCGTCGCCGCACTTCATGTACTCCGGTCACTACGACGGGGGCGCGCGGGACGGGGAGTGGTTCCAGCTGTACTCGATCGGATTCGGAGGTATCCCCGGTCGTCCGATGGGAGACGGGCCGGACGGTCACTCGCTGTGGCCGTCGTTCGTCAACATCCCCTGCGAGTACCTCGAGTCCTACTATCCGCTGCGCATCGAGCGGTGGGAGACCGTCACCGACACCGGCGGTGCCGGGCTTCATCGCGGCGGCAACGGCGTCGACGTGGCGTACTACTTCGAGGAGCCGGGCACCATCGCCATTCACGACGACAGGTGGCTCACGTATCCGTGGGGTGTCAACGGCGGTAAACCCGGTGCGCGAGGAAAGAAGTGGATCGTTCGCGCGTCGGGTGAGGTCGAGGTGTTGGCCAGCAAGATCCACGAGGTGCCGGTGGGCCGAGGCGATGTGCTGCACTTCGTCACGTGGGGCGGCGGCGGTTGGGGTGACCCGCTGACCCGGGATCCCGAACTGGTCGGTCTCGAAGTTCGGCGGGGTCTGGTCAGTACCGAGGGTGCCCGCATCGGCTACGGAATCGTCTGCGATGCCGACGGTGTCGTCGATTCGTCCGCCTCCGAGGCCGCTCGCAGTGAGATGTCTGCCGCGCGCGGGGAGATCGAAGTGTTCGACAAGGGGCCGTCGATCGAGAAGATCCTCGAGCGGTGCGAGGCCGACACCGGACTGCCCGCACCGCGTCCGCCGGTGAACGTCCGAAAGGCAGTGCGCGCGTGAGCGACACCCTCGGGTCGTACCGGGAATCGGGATTCGCGGGTGAGCTGGGCCCCGGCCGTAGCCCGGCGGTTCTGGTGGTCGACATCGTCGCGGCCTACCTGGTGGACGGCTCGCCCCTGCGTGCCCCGGTGGAAGCGGCAGTAGAGGCTGCGGCACAGCTGGTTTCGTCCGCACGATCAGCCGGTGTTCCGGTCGTGTTCACCCGGGTCAGCTATCAGCCCGGCGGAACCGACGGCGGGCTCTTCACGACGAAGATTCCGGCTCTGACGGTCTTCGAGGAAGGCTCGGAACTGGGCGAATTTCCCGTCGACCCCCGTCCGATCGCCGGGGAGACCGTGGTGACCAAGCAGTATGCGAGTGCATTCTTCGGTACCTCTCTGGCGGCCACCCTCACTGCCCGCGGCATCGACACGCTGTACATCTGTGGGTTGACCACCAGCGGCTGCATCCGTGCAAGCGCGACCGACGCACTGCAGCACGGCTTCCGTCCTCTGGTGGTGGCAGATGCGTGCGGTGATCGTGAGCCGGGGATGCACGAGTCGAACCTGCTCGACCTGCAGGCGAAATACGCAGACGTCATCGATCTCGCGCAGGCAATCGAACGGTTCGGGGAGTCTTCTGGGTGACGGCTATTCGAGCCACAGATGAAGATCAGCCCCTCATATTCGAATACCCGACGCCGATCGGAGGCTGAGATCCGAAACGGGAGAGCCGATGTGGTGGGACGGTTCCCGCCTGCCAGGAAAATCCCGTCGGTTCGGACGAATCGATCCACCCATGGGGGGATAGTGGTTCCATGGACACGCTGAATCCCGATGTACCGGACGACGTCTTCGCGGACGTGTTGAAGCAGATCTCCCAGTTCGTGCGATCACGTGTGGTTCCTCGTGAACTCGAGATCATGAACAACGATTCGATTCCGGACGATCTGCGACAGCAGTCCGCGGAGATGGGTCTGTTCGGCTACGCGATTCCGCAGGAGTGGGGCGGGTTGGGTCTGAATCTGATTCAGGACGTCGAGCTGGCCATGGAGCTCGGTTACACCTCGTTGTCGTTGCGATCGATGTTCGGCACCAACAACGGGATCGCCGGGCAGGTGCTCGTGGGGTTCGGTACCGACGACCAGAAGGCGACGTGGCTGCCGGGCATGGCAACCGGCGACATCGTCGCGTCCTTCGCGCTGACCGAGGACGGGGCCGGGTCGAATCCAGCGGGGTTGAAGACGACGGCGACGGTCGAGGGCTCGGGTTGGGTGATCAACGGCAGCAAGCGCTACATCACCAATGCACCGATCGCGAACATGCTCGTCGTCTTCGCCAAATTGGACCCGAAACCGCAGAGCGGCAACGGTATCGCGGTATTCCTGGTCCCTGCCGACACGGCCGGCATCGAGGTGGGCGTCAAGGACGCGAAGATGGGGCAGCAGGGCTCGGGCACTGCCGACGTGAACTTCACCGACGTGCGCGTCGAGGCCGATGCGTTGGTGGGCGGCAACGGCGACGCAGGAGTGGAGCCTGCGGAACGACCGATGATCGATATCGGGTACAAGGCGGCGATGACGTCGTTGGCGCGGGGCGGGTGCATATTGCGGCGTTGGCCGTCGGTCAGGCGCAGCGTGCCTTGGACGAGTCGGTGGCTCATGCCGCGTCGTCCACTCAGGGCGGGGAGCCGATCGGTAACTTCCAGTTGGTGCAGGCGATGATCGCCGATCAACAGGTCGGTGTCATGGCGGGCCGGGCGATGGTGCGTGAGGCGGCGCGGGCGTGGGTGCAGGAGACCGATCGCCGTATCGCGCCGTCCGCGGTGAAGTTGTTCTGCACCGAGATGGTCGGCCAGGTCGCCGATCTGGCCGTTCAGATTCACGGTGGTGCCGGGTACATGCGTGAGGTTCCGGTCGAACGCATCTACCGTGATGTCCGGCTGCTTCGGTTGTACGAGGGGACCAGCGAGATTCAACGACTGATCGTCGGCGGCGGTTTGATCAGAGCCGAACAGAAGCGGACGTCGTGAACACAACCCCGCCGAACGGGCAGTATTGCGCTGATCTCGGGTGGCACGCAGACGTCGGTGCCTAACGTGGACGGGGACGACGAAAGGACCAGCGCATGTCGCAATTCCCCGGCCTCTCCCACGTGGCCGTGACCGTATCCGATCTTGCCGCCAGCACCGAGTGGTACTCACGACTGTTCGACGCGTCGCCCGTACTCGACGAGGACGAAGAATCCGGCAACTATCACCACACCGTGTTCGCGCTCGACGGCGGAATGCTGTTCGGATTGCACACCCACGGCGACGCTCAGGTCTCCGGTGCCTTCGACGAGAAGAGAACGGGCGTGGACCATATCGCGTTCGGCTGCACACAGGACGACCTGGCGTCTTGGGTATCGACGCTCGACCGACTCGGCATCGCGCACAGCGGTGTCAAACACGCGCACTACGGGTCTGGAATCTCGTTCCGCGATCCCGACGACATCGCCCTCGAATTCTTTGCTGCGCCTGCCTGACCGCGCTGCCCTTCACATCTTCAGGTCCCGCAGAAGGTCCGAAATCCGGCACTGAAGTTCGCAGGCGCGGGCAGGGCGTACTCGGACCGTTCGTCGCGGCGGTCGAACGGTGTCGTGACGACGTCGAGCAGACGCTCGAAAGGCTCGAGATCGCCCTCGGTCGCGGACCTGAGTGCGGCGTCGACCAGATGGTTGCGGGGAATGTAAGCGGGGTTGACGCGATCCATCCCGTCGGCGATCGATGAAAAGTCCTGTCCCCGTGCCGAAACCGCTGACCGCCAACGCTCGAGCCACTCCGCGGACGCGTCCGGTGGAACGAGGGAATCGAACGGCGACGAGTCTCCGCGCAAGTTCTCGGCGAGGGCGCGGAAGGTCAGGGTCCAGTCGGCTCGGTGGTCGGTGAGCAACCGGTGCAGTTCGTCGACGAGCGCCGCGTCCGCGCCATCGTCTGTCAGGCCGAGCTTGAGAGCCATCGCGGCAGAGTAGTGCCGGCGGTAGCGTTCCCCGAACGTGTCCAGCACTGCGGTGAGAGCCGTGATGGCGGTATCGGGCGTCGAATCGACCAGGGGCAGTAGTGTTTCGCCGAATCTGGCCAGATTCCACCCGAGCACTGCGGGTTGATTGCCGTAGGCATAGCGTCCGCCGTGGTCGATGGAGCTGAACACCGTAGCCGGATCGTAGGAGTCGAGAAATGCGCACGGTCCGTAGTCGATGGTCTCCCCGGAGATCGTCGTGTTGTCGGTGTTCATGACACCGTGCGCGAATCCGACCGACATCCACTGCGCGACAAGCGATGCCTGGGCTTCGACGACGGCCTCGAAGAAGGCGAGACAGCGTTCCTCGGCCGGCAGCTCGAGCAGTGCCGGGTAGTGGCGGGCTATCGCGTAGTCGACGAGGGGCTGCGTGAGCCCCTCGCGCCGGGCCGCGAACTCGAAGGTGCCCACCCGCAGATGGCTCGATGCAACCCTGGCAAGCACCGCCCCGGGTTGCGGACCTCCTTCTCGCACCACCTGTTCACCGGTGGTGACGACGGCGAGCGAACGTGTGGTGGGAATGTGCAGCGCGTGCATCGCTGCGCTGATGAGGTACTCGCGCAGCATGGCGCCCACTACCGCTCTCCCGTCGCCCCCACGCGAGAACGGGGTAGCGCCGGACCCCTTGAGATGCAGGTCGACTCGATGGCCCCGACCATCGCGCAGCTCGCCGAGCAGCAGTGCTCGGCCGTCCCCCAACAGTGGAACGAAATTGCCGAACTGATGACCCGCGTACGCCATCGCCACAGTGGCGGATTCGGCCGGAGGAGTCGACCCGGACAGCACACCGGCTGCCTCGGCCGTGCGCAGCGACGCCGGGTCGAGCGCGAGTGACCGAGCGAGTTCATCGTCGAGAATCAACACCCGAGGATCCGGCGCGTGGGTGCCCTGCCACGGCACTGTCAGTCCAGGAACCTCGTCGGCGAAGGTCGTCTCGAACCCGAATGCGGGCAGGCCCGTGGTCGGTACGCCCGGTCTGGTGGATTCACTCATGGTTCAGGGGTACCACGAATCGTGGCACCCAATCCCCTGGGACTCTGCTGTCCGATGCCGTTCAGGGGCGAGATGCTGCGGCCACGCCGGAGTCCTGCGTCCTTGCGAAGGTCTCGTACCCGGCCGCCGCATCGAAACGGATGTGCACCCGTCCGTCGTCGCCGTCCACGGACACGCGCGCCCGCACTCGGTATACCTCGGCGATGAGTTCCTCGGTCAGCACGTCCGCAGGTGTGCCGCCTGCGACGACCCTGCCGTCCTGGAGTACCAACACCTCGTCGCAGAACATCGCGGCCAGGTTCAGGTCGTGCAACGCGACGATGCTGGTGATCGGGAGACGAGCGACGAGAGCCAGCAATTCAAGCTGGTGATGGATGTCGAGGTGGTTGGTCGGCTCGTCCAGCAACATCTCGCGGGGCTGTTGGGCAAGTGCGCGAGCGATGTGCGCCCGCTGCTGCTCACCACCGGAGAGGGTGCGCCACAATCGATCCGCTTTGTCGGTGAGTCCGGTCTGCGCGAGTGCATCGTCCACGGCGTCGTCGTCCAGGTCGCTTCCACCGAAAGCCCCGCGATGCGGGATGCGTCCCAGACGCACGACGTCTCCGACCGTCACATCGACGTCCGTGTGGGCGTGCTGACCCACGACTGCGACCGCGCGGGCGATGTGTCTGCGCTTGAGCGAACCGAGCTCCGCACCGTCGAGTTCGACGACACCAGCGGTGGGTGATGCGGCCCCGGCCATCAGGTGCAGCAGTGAGGACTTACCGGAACCGTTGGGGCCCAACAGTCCCACCATGCGGCCGGGCCCCGGATGCAGGGTCACGCCGTCGACCACCAGGACGCCACCGCGCTTCCAGGAGACGTTCGACGCGTGCAGGGTCATCGAATTCCTCTCTTGCGAGCCATGATTGCGATGAAGGCGGGAACGCCGACGAGTGCTGTCCCGACGCCCACCGGCAGTGGGGTCGGCGCGAACGCGACGCGGGAGACGGCGTCGACCCACACCATGAAGATCGCGCCGATGACGGCAGTGGTGGGCACGAGGCGGCTGTGGTTGGGTCCCACCAACAGACGCGCTGCGTGCGGAAGAATGAGGCCGACAAAACCGATGGCGCCGGCCACGCTGACCAGTGTCGCGGTGATCAGGGCGGTGCCGACGAGCAGAGTCAATCGGACCTTCTTGACGTCGAAGCCGAGCGAGGACGCCACCGAGTTGCCGAACGCGAACGCGTCGAGCACGTACGCGTAGTAACAACACACCACCGCGCCGATGCCGGCCACGGCCACACACAGTACGACGTCGTTCCATCGCACACCCTCGAACGAACCGAGCAGCCAGAACATCACGCCGCGCGTCTCGTCCGAGTCGGCGAACGCGAAGATCACGAAAGACGTCAGGGCCGAGAACAATTGAGTGGTTGCAACACCGGCGAGAATCACGCGATCGTTTCCGCTGCCGGACATGCGGGCGAGAAACAACACCAGGCCGAACGCGACGAGTGCACCGATGAACGCACCACCGGACAGCCCGAGCGCGGCCCCGCCGACACCGAGGACACCGACCACGACGGCACCCGTCGATGCGCCCGAGGACACCCCGAGCACGAACGGGTCCGCCAGGGGATTACGCAGGAGCGACTGCATGATGACGCCGCAGATACCGAGCCCGACGCCACTGGCTGCAGCGACGAGCGCACGGGGGAGTCGCTCCTCCCAGACGATCGCGTTCTTCGATACCTTCACCGGGATGTCGGTGATGCCGAGATGGTTGAGCACCACGTCGCGCACGTTGACCAGCGAGATGTTCGCCGGCCCGAGGGTGATGGCGACGAGGACCGACACCACGCACAGCACGACCCCGCCCAGCAGGGCGAACACCCAACGCCACAGGCTGCGGGAGGTCTGCGATCGCTGGGAGGAGCGCCGACGGGTGATGGTCGCGGTCAGGACGACAGTCCCAGGTCGCGCAGTCCGGCCGACACCTTCTCGACACCGTCGACGGCCCGAATCGACGGGTTCATCTCCGCACCGTGCAAGGAGATGTAGCGCTTGTCTCGGACGGCGGCCATCGTGCTGGTGACGGGGTCGGACTCGAGGAATGCGACCTTGTCGGCGAGCAGGTCACCGGGAAAACGGTTGCGCGCCAGGTCGCCCAGTACCAGGACGGTCGGATCCCGATCCACCATGGTCTCCCAGCCGACTGCAGGCCAGTCGTCGTCGGTGTCGGCGAAGACGTTCGTCATGCCGACCGTTCTGGCGAGCAGATCGGCCGATCCCCGTCCACCTGCGATGTACGGACTCTTGGTGTCCGCGAACCAGAATGCCACGGAGACATCCGATTCGGCGGTGGTCGCGGTGGCGTCGGCCATGCGGGACTTCAGTTCGTCGACGAACTCGGCACCGCGCTCGTTGACGTCGAAGATCGCCGCGAGTTCGGTGATCTCCTGGTACAGCGACTCCATCGTGAGCGGCGTCGTTCGGGTGTTGCCCCCGTTGACGCTGCGACCGGCGTCGCAGTCGGTGGGTGAAAGATACGTGGCCGCAGCGGTTTCGGAGAAGCGGGACCGCTGAGCGACGCCGCCTTGCTCGAAGTGGCGTCCGAACGATGCAGTGACGAGATCGGGTTCGGTATCGACCACGACCTCGTAGGTGGGGGCGTTGTCGGCCAGTCGGGGAACCGAGGCGTTCGCGTCGGCGAGGTTCTCGCGGACCGGATCGGTCCAGGATGCGGTGCCGACCATGCGGTCCTGCACGCCGAGCGAGAGGAGAATTTCGGTGGAGTTCTGATCCAGCGACACCACCCGCTGAGGTGCCGAGTCGAAGGTCACCGACTCTCCGCAGTTGTCGATCGTCAATGGGTAGGTGGTCCCACCTGCGGTGGTGTCCGAGACCGCGTCGGGAACCTCCTCGGAGGCTCCGCACGCGACGAGCGATCCGACCAGGGCAGCAGCGGCGGCGAGAGTGCCTGCGCGGCGACGAACGTTGAGCACGTGGGGTGTCCTTCGGGTTCTGACAGCAACGAGCCGCCGGGGATCACCCGACGGCGCAGCGCGCCCGAGGCGCGCATGAGCACAGGCTAACCTTTGGTCGGCGGTGATGGAAATCGTCGCCGCTGAGCTGTCGGTGAGAAACCGGTCCGCGCCGACGCTGTCCGCGACATAATCGGTGGATGGCCGACTTCAACGAGATGATCATCGAGGAGTTCCGCAGTAACGGTGGGCACGTGTCCACGGCTGGGTTCGGCGACTCGCTGGTCGTCGTGCACTCGATCGGTGCCAAGAGTGGCGAGATCCGGCTGAATCCGCTGATGGCGATTTCCCAGCAAGGCAGCTGGTTGATCGTCGGCTCGGCAGCAGGTTCACCCAAAGACCCTGCCTGGGTTCACAATCTGCGCGCACATCCTCGCGTCGACATGGAGGTTCCCCACGATAGTGGAGTACGGACCGTCGCAGTGGAGGCCTCGGAAGTCCCCGACGCCGAATGGGCCGACAGTTGGCAGAAGTTCCTCGACGCCTCCTCCGGATTCGCGAAATACGTCGAGACCGCCGAGGGCCGTCGATTCCCGATCTTCCGCCTCACTCCCACCTGATCTCCCGGGGCGAGTTTTCCGACTTCGACAAGCGTTGCGCCTGAACGACAATGGACCTGAATGACAATGGATCCGTCGCCAGGGGACGCGGCGCTCCGAGCTCGTCGAGATCTGATCAGCCGGAGGCGAGGGCCTTCTGTCGGACGACCACCTGGTCGGCTATGGCAGAAGCGAGATCGGCGACCTCTGCATCGAGTGCCTCGCGACTCCTGGTATCGGTTTCGTACAGGAAGTTCGTCGATCCCACTGTTGCACCGCAGTATTCGATGATGCCTCGCTCGATCTGCGTCCGGAAAGCGGCATCGACGCCGTGGCGCTCGAAGCTGTCGGCATCGTCGCCGGCAAGGGCAACCAGGTGGACGGTGAGTCGGTCCAACTTCTTGTCGAACCCGACTCCAGGGCTGTATTGGTACGCCCATCCGCTGACGAAGACGCGATCGATCCACCCTTTCAGTAACGCGGGCATCGACCACCAGTACATCGGGAAGACCAGAACCAGATGATCGGCGCGATCGATTCGTTCCTGTTCGGCACGCACGTCCGCCGGTGTGGTTCCGTTGCCGCGGAACAACTTCAGGTCTGCGTCCTCGAATCGAGGATCGAAGTTCTCGGCCGCCAGATCGGCCGTCTCGACGGTGTTGCCGGCGACGCGGATCGCGTCCGACACGGATCGAGCGACGTGGTGGGTCAGGGAGTCGGGGTCGGAATGGGAGACTACGACGAGTGTGGTCATGGCTGATTCCTTCGGTGCGGAGAAGCGGCTATGTACCAAGAGTAGGTTACTATTCGTATATAGCGCAAGGAGGTGCCCGATGGCCCGGACGCGACTGTCTCGCTCCGACCGATACGACCAGTTGGTGGAGGTCTCCTGGGCTCTCGTGCGGACGGAAGGAGCCGACGCTCTGACGCTCGGCCGGCTCGCCGAACATGCCGGCGTCGCAAAACCCGTGGTGTACAGCCACTTCGCCTCGCGTGCGGAACTCTTGGCCGCCCTGTTCACGGAATTCGACGACCGGCAAACGGTCATGCTCGAGGAATCCCTCCACGCTGCGCCCACCTCGTTGAACGGACGCGCACACGCAATCGCCAACTCGTACGTGGGCTGCGCGTTGGCACAGGGGCGTGAGCTGACGGGTGTGCTGGCGGCATTGGAGGGCTCGCCCGAACTCGAACAGGTCAAGCGATCGGCCGAACGGGCGTATTCCGATCGATGCCGGTCGATTCTCGAGCCGTTCAGCGGCTCCGGCGGGATCTCGGCATCGTCGATCACCGCGATCTTCGGTGCAGCGGACGCACTGTCGCACGCGGCGGTATCCGGAGTGCTGGGACCAGAGGAGGCGACGGAAGAATTGACCGAGCTGATCGTCGCCGTCGTCGGCAGGGGCTGACCGGTAGTCGACCGACGGGTACGCCGTCAGCCGGAGATTCGCGGCTGCACGGTGGGAAACCGGTTGCGCAACGCATCGAGCTGGCGATACAGCTCGTAGAGCGCCTGCTTCTGGGTCTGCGCTTCGTCGCTGTGCCACACATGGCTGCGGGAATCGCCTACCCGCAAGGCCTTGCGCGCCAGTTGCTCGGACTCTTCGACGCGACTCGACGCGGCTGCGATCTCGCTGGTCAGCATGTCGGCGAACACCCGAGCCTGGGCCGCGTCCGAATTCTCTGCCATGTGCGTCCACTCTCGATCTCGCGGCTCGACCGTTGATGGTTCGAGTACCGATGATCAGGATAACCAACCGGAAAAAGACCGTCGGACCGGCTTGCGCGGTCCGGAGGCGTCGTTCCGGTACCTGGACTACTACTCGGTGTAGTCGGTAGTAAGCTCCCGTCCATGTCTGCGCCAACGGATGGATTCGCGCTCCTGCGCGGTGCGTCCGTGGGCGGGCTCTCGGCGCTGGTCACCGTCGCAGCGCACACGTTCGGTGGGGGAATGCCTCCATCCGACGCGGCCATCGTGCTGTTGGCCGTCGTCTCCGCGGCGATCGGCTACGCGACCGCCGCGGCACCGACACCGGCGGCACCGCGCGCACAGCTGCTGATGATCCTGACTGCCGCGCAGTCGGTCGGACACCTGTTGCTCACCGCCGTCGACGGTCACCATCACGGTTCGATGCTCACCCAGCAGATGTTCGCGGCCCATGTGGTTGCCATCCTGGTCGGCGCTCTGGCCATCCGCGGAGCGGAGCACGGCATCCGGCGCGCAGTGACCTCGCTACGTGAGGCACTGCCTCTGTTGGCAGCTCTCGTCGTCGACGAGTCCCGCATCGCCCCTGAACTTCCGGTCTACCGACTCCCGGGAACGCCTCGCCTTCTCGACCTGTCGGGCTGCGGAAACCGCGGACCGCCTGCGCTTCGGACCTGACCGCAGCTCGTCACTCCCACCCGCCCTGTACGTAGGCGTCGGGTATCGAGCTGTCGCTGTCTGTTCGACGAGCCCTCACATCGCGCGATCCGCGCTGCCTCCAGCACGCCGGATCGTCTGTGCGATGCCTTCTCGCGCACCACTGCGCGCACCCACACATGCCTTCACGAAACGAGTCCTCATGTCCACACCGGAATTGGAACGCCTCGCCGATCCATCGCCGCCCACCCCTCCCGATCGCCCCCGAAGCTGGCGGCCGCTGATCATGCGTCTGCACTTCTACGCAGGCATCCTGGTGGCACCGTTCATCCTGATCGCCACCATCAGCGGCGGCCTCTACGCCGTGGCTCCCACCATCGAACAACTCGTCTATCGCGACTACGTCCACGTGGACACGACCGGCCCGGCCGTCCCCGTCGCCCAGCAGATTCGGGCAGCGCAGGCCGAACGACCCGACCTCACCGTCGCCGCCGTCCGCCCTGCAGCCGAGGCCGGCGACACCACTCGGGTGATGTTCACCGACCCGAGCTTGGGCGAATCGCAGCGGCTGGCTGTTTTCGTCGACCCCGCCACCGCGACGTCTGTGGGTGAGCTGGCGGTGTACGGCTCCTCCAGCGCCCTACCGTTGCGCACCTGGATCTCCGAACTCCATCGCCATCTGCACCTGGGGGAGCCAGGTCGCCTCTACAGCGAACTCGCCGCCTCGTGGTTGTGGGTGATCGCGCTCGGCGGCCTGTACCTGTGGTTCGAGCGATATCGACGCAACCGCGACAAGGCCAGGCTGTTGACCTTCGATCGAAAGTCGAAGGGCCGCAACAGGTCCTTGAACTGGCACGGCGTGGCTGGTATCTGGATCGCCGTCGGTCTGATCTTCCTGTCCGCCACCGGATTGACATGGTCCACCTACGCCGGGGAGAACGTCACCGAGCTGCGGTCGGCACTGAGCTGGACCACCCCCGCCGTCACCAAGACGATCGGCTCCTCCGACGTTGCGACGACCGATCATTCCGGTCACGGCGGTCATTCGATGGAGATGCCGGCCGATGCATCGACGACGGAGGACAACGTCGGTCGCATCGACTCGGTGCTGGGGATCGCCCGAGCGAACGGCATAGACGGTGCCGTGGAAGCATCCATTCCACCGTCGGCCGACACGGCGTTCGTCGTCGCCGAAACCCGTCAGCCCTGGGTGATGTCGAACGACTCCATCTCGATCGACGGTGCCGCCGGCACAGTGATCGACACCGTGTTCTTCTCCGATTGGCCCCTCGCGGCCAAGCTGTCGGCCTGGGGTATTCAGCTGCACATGGGCACGTTGTTCGGGGTAGCCAATCAGCTCGCGCTGCTTGCGCTCGCCGTCGCGCTGGCATCGGTCATCGTCAGGGGCTACATGATGTGGTGGAGACGCCGCCCCACCAAGGCAAGCGGCCTCACGGCCGGGCGGCCGCCTCTGCGCGGCGGCATTCGCCGCATCTCACCGATGTCCGTCACCGCGTTGGTGGTCGTCGCTGTCGCTGTCGGCTGGTTCGTCCCACTCCTCGGGCTGAGCCTGGTGGCCTTCCTCGCCGTCGACGTCCTGCTCGGCTCGATCCGTCGAGCACGGACCAGAACCACCAATTCCGCTGCTTCCCGCCACGAAAGCGAACTCGCATGAATCTCACCCGTCGCACCTCCACACTGTTGGCCGCGCTCTCGGTCACCGGCTTGATCCTCACCGGATGCTCCAACAACGAGCCCGCCGCCGCGGCGACGGAATCCGATTCGGTCGTCGTCCGCGAGCAATGGGTCAAAGCCGCCGACTCCGGTATGACGGCGGCCTTCGCCGAATTGCAGAACACCGGCGATTCCGATGTGCACGTGGTCGGTGCATCGTCTCCGGCGTCGAGCCGAATCGAATTGCACGAGATGGCAACCGGGGCGGACGGGGCGATGGTGATGCGGCCGAAGGAGGGAGGCTTCGTCATCCCGGCGGGCGGCACACACGTGCTCGCCGCGGGCGGCGATCACCTGATGCTGATGGACGTCACGTCGCCGCTGACCCCCGGAGCCGACGCGGAATTCACGCTCGAGTTCGAGGACGCGTCGAGCACGACGTTCACCGCGCAGGTCCGTGACTTCTCCGGGGCCCAGGAGAATTACGAGCCCGGCACCATGAGCATGGACATGGACGGGTCGGCAACCCCCGCGCCGGCACACGGTGGCTGACAACGAGAACCGGTCACCACGCTCGCTGAGCCGGCGACGTCTCCTCGGTGGAGGCGTCGCCGCGCTCGGCGTCGCGGGCGTGGGAGCCGCGACCGGTTACGGGATCGTCGGCAACCGAGCCGAGCAGACGGCCACCGGAAGTGAGACCGTGCCGTGGCGCGGCGTCCATCAAGCCGGTGTCGATACTGTTCCGCCGCAGGCACACTCGATGTTCGTCGGGTTGAACATGCAGGAACGCGTCGGACGCGACGAGCTGATCGGGATCCTGAAGGTCTGGACGGAGGACATCGGACGGTTGACGTCCGGTGCACCCGCACTGGCCGATACCGAAGCCGAACTGGCGCTAGAGCCCGCCCGCCTGACGGTGACCGTCGGGCTCGGTCCGGGTGTGTTCGATGCGATCGGTTTGCCGGATCGGCGGCCGTCGTGGCTGGCACCGCTTCCTGCGTTCGGAATCGACCGCCTGGAACCGGGATTCACCGGCGGTGATCTGCTGCTGCAGGTGTGCTCGGACGATCCTGTCACCGTTGCGCACGCTGTGCGGGTACTGACCAAGAACGTGCGCTCGTTGGTGACGATCGCCTGGACGCAGCGCGGATTCCGGCGTTCGCGTGGTACCGAGGAATCGGGCACCACGATGCGAAATCTGATGGGACAGGTCGACGGCACCGTCAATCCGGAGGCCGGAAGTACCGACTTCGACGGTGTGGTCTGGGACGGCGGGAGCGATCAGTCCTGGATGAAACACGGAACGTCGATGGTGTTGCGGCGCATCCGGATCGAGATGGACACCTGGGACGAGTTGGATCGACCCGGCCGGGAACTGTCGGTGGGGCGAACCCTCGACACCGGTGCCCCGTTGACCGGAACCGCCGAGTTCGACGAGGCCGATTTCGACGCAACCGATCGATTCGGAATTCCGGTGATCCCACCGTCCTCGCACATCGCGAGGGCACAGCATGTTCACGACGGCGAGCGAATCTTCCGGCGGGCCTACAACTACGACGACCCACCGGCTGCCGGATCGTTGTCGAACACCGGCTTACTGTTCGCGAGCTATCAGCGCGATGTGCTCACCCAGTTCCTGCCGATTCAGCAACGACTCGACGAATTCGATGCGTTGAACCAATGGACCACCCCGATCGGTTCTGCGGTGTTCGCCATACTTCCGGGAGTCGTCGACGACGGCTACCTGGGGCAGAGTCTGTTCGGGTAACCGGGACACCTGGGTGTTCACGAGGTGCACTCAGGCCGGTGCCAGAGCGCTGTCCACGTTGGCCAGCGCCAAACCCATGCTGGTCGTCATGCCTATCCCGGTGGTAACGGTGGCGATGTGCACGCGGTCCACCGGTTCCTCCAGCAGGAACTCCGAACCCGGTGCCGAACAGTAGATTCCCTGCCATCGCTCGGTGACGTCGATGCGGTCTACTCCGAAGAGCGACCGGGCCTCGGTGAGCAGCACCTGGAATCCTTCCTCGCTCTGGAACGGCGACGCGGTGATCTCACGAACGTGAGTATCGCCGAGCAGGATCGATCCGTCCGGTTGTGGGGTGTACATCTGGTGCAGATCGAGCTCGACGTAGCCGGGATACTCGGCCTGCAGGCGGGCAGCGACGTCGGCAACGGCGGGCAGGTTCTCGAAACCCGAGTACCTGAGCAGCGACCAACCGGTGAACAGCGGGGTGGGTAGCGGTGCGTGGAGGGGGAGCGTGGCGCGCAGCATGTGCAGCCGACATCGCACCAGTGCGTCGCGTTCGGCGTACTCGGGAAACAGTCGATCGATGTCGTGGTTGACGGTGACGAAGGTGGTGCCGGCCCGCAGTTCCCCGCGCGAGGTGTGGACTACGCCGGGGGCGAACGACGTTGCGGCGGTGCGCCAGAAGAAGTCGACCCCGGAGCTGTCGAGCCAACGCGCGATGGCCGGGGCGGCGGCGCGTGGGTCCACTTGGACGTCCAGCGGCAGATACATGCCGCCCACCACGTCGGTGTCGGCAATGGGGAGTCGGTCCAGTACCTCGGTGCGGCCCAGTAGTCGTACCTGCTCCTTGCCCCGCAGTTCGGCGAACTGCTCGAGCACTGCGTACTCGTCCTCGTGCCGGGCAACGCAGTGCGTCCCGGACTCGACAGCCCAGAAACCTGCCGTACGGGCGAGGTCGAGCCAGTGGCTGCGGCCGGCCCGAGCGTAGTCGAGTGCAGTACCGGATTGCGCTGTGATGCAGGCGTGTCCGAAGTTCTGCACCGATGCACCTGCCACGCGATCGGCATGATCGACCACCGCTACCGTCAGGCCGCGTCGGTGAGCGTGATAGGCGTGAGCGAGACCGACGATCCCGGCGCCGACGACCACGACATCATATTCTGTGGTCATCTCAGGCATCCATGACGGCGGTGAAGGTCATTCGGTCTCCGCGGTAGAGCGACCGTCGGTGTTCGATGGGAACCCCGTCCGTATCGTAGGAGACGCGGCCGAGCAGAAACATCGGTGTGCGGGTGTCGACGGTGAGGAGCGCAGCTTCTCGGGCGTCGGGAAGGACGGTTTCGATGGTGTCGACCACTCGTCCGAAGACGACTCCGCGCGTTCGTAATTCGGCATACAACGACGTTCGGTGATCGAAACTGTCCTGCAGCCCCGGAATGCGGTACGCGGGGATGCGAGTCGTCTCGAGACCCACTCGGACGTCCCCGGTGGTGAAGACGCGCTCGAGTTGGACCACCTCCGAACCGGTCTCGATTCCGAGCAGATCCGCGAGGGCGTCGTCAGCTCGGAACGTGTCCCAGCCGACCAGAATTCGGGTGGCACTCATGCCCTTCTCCCGCGCTGCCTCGGTGTAGGAACCGATCGCCAACGGTAATACCACTTTGGGTTCGGCAACGACGGTCGCGCGTCCGCGACGTTCGATTCGACCGGCCACCAACAGTTCTCGAATGGCTTGACGCAAGGTCTCGCGGGAGACGTCGTATCGATCGGCGAGATCGCGCTCGGACGGAAATGCGTCGCCTGCCGACATGCCGTCGAGCATGTCGTCGAGACTTCTACGCACGATCTGGTGCTTGAGCACGCGGGGTTCGCTGTCCACAACCATGAGCCGACCATAGCACCAATTGGTCTAGACCTAACTGTTGCTCGACGTTCACGAGTCGTTCACTCGAGTTCCACGCAATGGTCTATACCAAACGGCAGTCTCTCTCTCATGCCGAACTCCACTACCCCGAACGCCAGCACCGACATCGAACTCGTCGTCCTCGACATGGCCGGAACCACCGTCACCGACGACGGACTCGTGTTGGACGCGTTCGACGTCGCGGCCACCGCCGTCGGACTCGCATCCGAGGGACCCGAACGCGACGACGCCCGTCGCTACGTCCTGGACACGATGGGTCAGTCCAAGATCGAGGTGTTCCGTGCGCTGTTCGGAACCGAGGACCGTGCCCAGGCCGCCAACCGCGCCTTCGAGTCGGCCTACGACGCCCGTATCGACGACGGTATCGCGCCCGTTCCCGGTGCGGCGCAGGCCATCACGAAGCTCCGCGAGTCCGGGATCAGCGTCGTGCTGACCACAGGTTTCTCAGCACCGACACAGAAGCGAATCATCGACACGCTCGGCTGGCAGGATCTGCCCGACGCGTTCCTCGCGCCCGGTGAGGCCGGCCGTGGGCGTCCCCACCCGGATCTCGTCCTGTCGGCTGCGCTGTTCGCCGAGGTCAGTGACATCGCTGCGGTCGCCGTCGTCGGCGACACCTCGAGTGACATCCTGTCCGGTCGCCGGGCCGGCGCATCTCTGCTGGTCGGGGTGCTCACCGGAGCTCACTCCGTCGACCGACTGCGCGAGGCCGGTGCGACCCATGTACTCGACAGCGTCGCCGACCTTCCCCCCATCGTTCTGCCGTGAACACCATCCTCGCCCGAACCTCACCGAACGGACACCCCGCCATGATCGCCACCCCTCACCGTCGCGCTGTGACCGCCGCGGCCGTGCTCTCGGCTGCCGCACTCGTTGCAGCCGGTTGCTCCAGTTCTTCCGATGGAGCCACCACCGAGCAAGGATTCCCCGAGACCATCACGCTCGCTGCGATTCCCGCCGAGAATTCCACCGACCTGAAGGCCAGCTACGACCCGGTCATCGAGCGCCTCGAGAACGAGACCGGAGCAACCGTCGAGTTCATCCAGGCCTCGGACTACGCGGGTGTGGTCGAGGGCCTGATCGCGGGCAATGTCGATCTCGCCTTCTTCGGCCCGTTCGCCTACGTGGTCGCCGGAATCAACGGGGCCGACATGACGCCGCTGGGTGCCGTCGTTCAGGACGAGGGAACTCCGCCCGGCTACCAGTCCTACGGAATCGCCCGTTCGGACAACGCCTCGGTCGACGGGCTCGCCGATTACGCCGGTAAGAAGGTCTGTTTCGTCGACCCCAGCTCGACCTCCGGATTCCTCTACCCGACAGCGGGACTCATCGAGGACAATGTCATCGCTTCCGGTGCGGAGGCCGACATCTCGAGTGCAATGACCCCGATCTACGCGGGCGGACACGACGCCTCGGCCTTGGCCGTCAAAGCCGGTGATTGCGATGCCGGTTTCGCGTTCGACACCATGGTCGACCGGACGATGATCGACAACGGCGAGCTGGCACCCGGCGAGCTGAAGACAGTGTGGAAGTCCGAGATGATCGCCGGTTCGCTCTTCGCTGCCAACAACGATCTCGGTGCCGACGCCATCGCGAAGCTCGAGGACGTCTTCAGTGAGGGCATGAACTCCGATGCCTTCGTCGCGGACGGCATCTGCGCCGAGGAATGCCGCATCACCGACGAGGACGCCTGGGGCGTCGTGCCGGCGCAGGACAGCGATTACGACGGCGTGCGCCACGTATGCGAGGTCACCGGCTCCGAGAAGTGCCAGGGCTGATGATGTCCGCACCGATGGACCGGGGCGATGTCGTGGTCAGCGTTCGCAATGTCACCAAGACATTCGGATCCACCACCGCGCTCAGGGACGTGAATCTCGACGTGCACAACAGTGAGATGTTGGTACTGCTCGGGCTTTCCGGCTCCGGAAAGTCGACGCTGCTGCGGTGCATCAACGGGTTGCAGCCCGTCACCTCCGGTAGCGTCACCGCCCTCGACACTCGCGTCGATCTGGCAAACCGTCGCCGAGTGCGCGAACTGCGCCGCGATGTCGGTTTCATCTTCCAGCACTTCAATCTCGTCGGTCGGTTGAGCTGTCTCGAGAACGTACTCGTGGGCGGCATCGGTCGCCTGTCCTTTCCGCGCTACGGAGCCTTCACTTATCCGAAGGCGATGAGAGAGGAAGCCCGGGCGTGCCTCGACCGAGTCGGGTTGGCGGACTTCGCGCAGCGACGGGCCGACACGCTGTCGGGCGGCCAACAGCAACGGGTGGCGATCGCACGCACCCTGATGCAGCGTCCGCGGATCGTGCTCGCGGACGAGCCCGTCGCCTCGCTCGATCCCGAGAACGCGGGCGTGGTGATGGATCTGCTGCAGCGGGTGTGCAGCGAGGAGAAGCTGACCGTGGTGTGCACCCTGCATCAGGTCGATCTCGCGCTCGGCTGGGCGCATCGACTCGTGGGCCTGCGGGACGGTCGGGTGGTGCTCGATCGCCCGGCCGCCGGTCTCCGACGCGAGGACATCATGCCGATCTATCAGCGGATCGCGCCCGATCCCGGAAACATGACCACGGTGGCACCGACATGACCGTCACGGTCGAACCGAAGCCCACGAACACTGCTGCACAGAACGATCCGCGGCGACGTCGATGGCTGTTCCCGGCGCTGGGCGTCGCCGCGCTCGTCCTGACCGTACTCTCGGCGGGGTACATCGACTTCGCGCCGACGACCCTGATCGACGGTCTCGAAGACGTCGGTAACCTGCTCGAGCGGATGCTGCCGCCCCGCGTGGACGACACCGGCAGGATCGTCTCCCTCGCACTCGACACATTGCTCATGGCAGTACTGGGCACCGTGCTCGCAGCGATCGTCTCGGTACCGTTGGCGTTTCTCGCGGCGCGCAACACCTCGCCGCATCCGGTCCTCTACAGCGTTGCTCGCGCCGTCATCACGTTCTGCCGGGCGATGCCGGATCTGCTGTTCGCGGTGCTGTTCGTCAGGGCGCTGGGGATCGGAGTGTTGCCCGGCATCCTCGCCCTCGCACTGCATTCCATCGGCATGCTCGGCAAGCTGTTCGCCGACGCCATCGAAGAGACCGATGTGGGACCGCGAGAGGCGATCCGTGCCGCCGGAGCCGGCTACTACCGGGAGATGATCAATGCCGTTGTTCCGCAGGTCGTTCCGGCGTGGATCGGAGCCTTCGTGTATCGAATCGACATCAATCTGCGCATGTCGGTGGTCCTCGGCTTCGTCGGGGCAGGCGGTATCGGGTTCGCCCTGCAGGACGCTCTGCGGGGCCTGATCTACCCGCGTGCTCTCGGCATCGTACTGGTGATCCTGGTGATCATCGCCGCGATGGAATTGGCGGCGATGGCTCTTCGCCGCATGTTGCTGGTGCCGTCCGCGGCCGGCCCGCAGCGCGATCGACTGATGCGCATCGGAGCGTCGGCCGTGCTCGTCGTCGCGGTCGTGGCGTCGTTCGTGGTGCTCGAATTGGATCCGCGCTCGCTTCTGACGTGGATCGGGCCGTCGATCGACGTGTTCGGGCGTATGGTCCCACCGGACTTCTCCGCGCTGGGAGCGGACCTGTTCGACGCCGCCGTACAGACCGTTGCCATCGGAGTCGTGGCCACCGCCATCGGTATCGTTCTGTCGATACCCGTCGGAGTTCTGGCCGCGCGCAACGCAACTCCGCATCCCGCGGTGTACTGGGTCGCGAGATCCTGGATCCTGCTGGTCCGCGCGGTCCCCGAACTCATCCTCGCTGTCGTATTCGTCGCGGCGCTCGGACTGGGCCCGGTGGCGGGAACCTGCGCACTGGCCATCGGGTCCGTAGGATTCCTCGGCAAACTCGTCGCCGACGCGATCGAGGAGATCGATCCCGGTCCCCTCGAAGCGGTGGCGTCGGTCGGTGGCGGTTGGTGGAATCGGACACTGAGTGCGGTTGTTCCTCAGGCTGTTCCGTCGATGGTCGGTTCGAGCCTGTATCTGCTCGACGTGAACATCCGCACCTCGACCATCCTGGGGATCGTCGGTGCAGGCGGTATCGGCTTCCTGCTCTTCGAGTCGATTCGTACTCTGAACTTCGACGTCGCCGGTGCGATCGTTCTCGTCATCTTCGTCGTCGTGTACATCGTGGAAAGGATCTCCGGATGGATCAGATCATTGTTGGTCTGACGCAGGCCGCTGTCTGGACGGGGAGTGGAATCGAACTGCGGGACATAGAGATTCCCGCTCTCGAATCGGGTGAGATGTTGGTGCGCGTCGATCTCGCCACGGTGTGCGGGAGCGACCTGCACACCGTGTCCGGTCGACGGCACGGTGCGTGCCCGTCGGTGCTCGGGCACGAGGCCGTCGGTCACGTGATTGCCATCGGCGATGCGGTATCGGCTGTCGAGGTGGGGGATCGGATCGTCTGGTCGGTCACGGTGTGCTGTGGTCGGTGCGCCCGATGTGTCCGCGGGTTCACGGCCAAATGTTCGGCCGTGCGCAAGGTGGGTCACGAGTCTGCCGAGAGCACATGGGCTCTCAGCGGCTCCTATGCTCGACACATCGTGCTCCCACGCGGAACCGCAGTGGTCCGAGTTCCCGACACCATGCCCGACGCCGTCGCCGCGCCCGCAGCGTGTGCGACGGCGACGGTGATGGCCGCCCTCGACGCCGCCGGTGCGATCGACGGTCGACGAGTACTGATCGTCGGGGCAGGGATGCTGGGGGTGACCGCCGCTGCGGCGGCCAGGGAGCGAGGTGGAGCGGTGTCGGTCCTGGACCGAGACCTGCAGCGGCAGAAACAATCCCGTGCATTCGGGGCCGTGGAGGACGGCGGTGCACTGACCGATGTGGCGATCGACTTCTCCGGATCGTCCTCGGCCGTGCAGGCGGCCTCGGGGCGACTCGACGTCGGTGGGCGGCTCGTCCTCGCCGGATCCGTCGCGCCCGGTGCCCCGATCACCGTCGACCCCGAAGCGGTGGTCCGAAACTGGCTGACCATCACCGGAATCCACAACTACGAACCGCGGCACCTCCACCAGGCCGTTGCCTTCCTCCGCGATACCGGCGAGAAGTATCCGTGGGAATCTCTCGTCGAGGCACCGGTTCCATTGGCCGAACTCGAATCGGTGTTGCGGCCGACGCCGTCGGGAATTCTCCGGTCGTCGGTCACGCCCTGGGCTCACGGTCTGTCGACGAGGTCCAACGACTGTCCGGCGCGTCCGGCCGGTGTCGCTTCGCGGTGATGTCTGCGTCGGCGGAGGTGCTCATCGCACGAGCGGGCCGAGCGTGCGATTACGGTTGTGCCGAGCGGGATACCCCCGAAGCATGCCCGAAGGCGACACCGTATTTGCACTGGCCGCGAGGTTGCGTCGAGCATTGGACGGCGCGACGCTGCGGGCCGGAAGGCTGCAGGTGCCAGCGCACGCAGTCGAGAACCTGGCCGGGCGAACCGTCGTCGGGCATCGGACACACGGCAAGCATCTGCTGACCGATTTCGAGAACGACACGACGCTGCATACGCATCTGCGGATGAGCGGTTCGTGGACGGTGGTGCGGGTCGGTCGTTCGATTCCGCAGCGCATCCGACCCGACGTGCGCGTCCGGCTTGCCGTGGTCGACGGGCCGACCGCCTACGGAGTCCTGCTGCCGGTCGTCGACTACGGATACACGAGGGACATGAACGGGCTGATCGCGCATCTCGGGCCGGACCCGCTGCACCCGACGTTCGACGCCGAGCGCGGAGTTGCCAACATCGCCGCCCAGGGACGCCGGCCGATCGTTGCGACGTTGCTGGATCAGCGGGTGATTGCCGGTCCCGGAAATCTGTGGGCCAACGAGCTGTGTTTTCTGCGCGGCCTGTGGCCGTGGACGCCGTCGAGTGATGTCGACGCGCAGAGATTGGTCGCGTTGCTCGAGCGAGCGATGCGTCATTCGGCGACGGTTCCGGGTGCGATGCAGGTGACCACCGGGGACACTCGCCGGGGTCGATCGCACTGGGTTGCAGGGCGGGCAGGAAAGCCGTGTCTGCAGTGTGGGACGTCGATTCGGGTGGTCGCGGAGACAGCAGGAGATCCGGACAAGCGTCGAACATGGTGGTGTCCGACCTGCCAACCGGAGCCCTAGCGACGAGCGGTCGATCGCTGTTGGCTCAACGACATAACCGCCCGCGGGTATCGCGTGTTGCCTGCCGATACCAACGACTGCTTTCCTCGTGACCGAAAGATCGAAACCTGGGGGTCGTCAGAAGGTCGAATTGGTCGGGTGATCGGTATCGACCAAGTCGTGAGCCACCTTGTGCAGAGGCTGATTCTGCTGCTGCGAGAGCTTCGCCAGCAGCTCGAACGCCTGCACCGCGTCGAGATCGTAGCGTTCCATGATCATTCCCTTGGCCTGGCCGATGATGTCGCGACTGGCCAGGCCCGTCCGGAACTGCTCGTTGTCGCGGGCGCTGAGCAAGGCAATGGCGGCATGCGCTGCGAGGGCTTCCCCGATCTCGACCGCGTCGACATCGAAGGCACGCGGCTCGTCACTGTAGAAGATCAAGGCACCGAGGTCGTCCGCGTTGCTGTAGAGCTGAAACGCCGCCAAGGATTTGAATCCCTCGTTCACGGCCAGAACCGCGAACTCCGGCCATCGTGGCTCGGACGTGAGGTCGTCCGAGACGACGACATCGAAGTGGCGAACCTCGGTGGGAATCGGGCCCTCGTCGAGCTCGTACTGCAGTCGACACAGCTTTTCGGCCAAAGGGTCGGTGGATGCCACCACGGTGCGGACGCCTTTGCTGACCGTGGTGACGCAGCCGACGGTTGCACCCGGTATGAGCCGGATGGAGGTGCGCAAGATCTCTGCCATCGTCTCGGGCATCGAACGGCGGGTATCACGCAACGACCGCGCGAATTCGGCGAGTGACGATGCAGGGGACGATCCGGGAAGCTGCACATCGGGCGATGATTGCGACATTCACACGGTCCTCTCGCATAGGACCCCTGCCGCTCTTCGCCGGAGAGATCCACGATCTTGCGCCTTCTGCTGGACGCCCGTGCCGGCTCGAGAGCCAGCGCTGTGCACTTTATACGCTTCCGCCGAAACGGTTGTTCGTCGAACAGCGCGAGGGCCGCCGATCACCTGATCGACGGCCCTCACCGAAGTACGACTTACTTGAAGGTGTCCTTGATGTTCTCGCCGACCTTCTTCACGCCTGCCGAACCCTGGTCCTTCTTGCCCTCGGCCTCGAGGTCCTTGTTGTTCGTGGCGTCGCCGACAACTTCCTTCGCCTTGCCGATGGCGTCTTCTGCTGCGTTCTTGGCCTTGTCGATGAAGCTCATGTGAGTTCCTTTCCTCGTGCCGGGTTGGTACTGAAGACTTAGTCGGAGCCCGTCGACCAAAGCGCACGTTCGCGTGCTGAGATCTGGGTCACACGTGCCGTCGACGTTTCCGTGGTGCCTGCGGTGGTTACATTCGTCCGATGATGGTCGCCAAGGTGGACAGTTATCAGCGCAGGCATCCGTCGGCGGGTTTCCCGCTGGCAGTGCTGTACAAATTTCTCGACGACCGTGGCGGCTACCTCGCGGCCCTCATCGCGTACTACTCGTTCCTGTCGTTGTTCCCGTTGCTGCTGCTCTTCACCACCGTGCTGGGAATCGTGCTGGCCGGGGACCCGGAACTGCAGACCCGCATCATCGATTCGGCCATGAGCCAGATCCCGGTCATCGGTGATCAACTCGGACAGCCGGATCGGCTCAGCGGCGGAACGACCGCCATCGTCATCGGCGTGGTGGGGTCGCTGTACGGCGGACTGGGAGTGTCACTGGCCGCTCAGTACGCAATGAACACCGCGTGGTCGGTCCCGCGAAACGAACAACCGGATCCGATCAAGGGTCGGCTGCGCGGGCTGCTGCTGCTCAGTACCGTCGGCACCGCCATCATCGGCCTGACCGTTCTCAACGGCGTCGCGTCCTCGGGCGTGTTCGGATTCGCCGGTGGCGCACTGGCACTCGTCGGAGCGGTCGTGGTCAACGCCGTGGTCTTCACTGCCGCGTTCCGAATCGGGACCGCCCGCGCCCTGAGTGTGCGCGAGGTTCTGCCCGGTGCCGCGATCGCCGCGGTGATCTGGCAGGCACTGCAATCGTTCGGCGGCATCTACATTCGCTATGTCGTCGGCAACGCCAGCGCCAGCAACGGGATCTTCGCGATCGTCCTCGGCCTGCTCGGCTTTCTCTACGTCTCGTCGGTGCTGATCGTGCTGTGCATCGAAATCAACGCCGTACGAGTCGACCACCTGCATCCCCGAGCGTTGTTGACTCCGTTCACCGACAACGTCGAGCTCACCGAGGGTGACAAAAACTCCTACACCGGACAAGCAGAAGCGCAGCGCAACAAGGGATTTCAGGACATCACGGTCACCTACGACGAGCCGGAGTCGGTGACGGAGAAGGACTCGCCGCCGAGCAAGTAATGGGTGGTGGTGCGTGGCATCGGCGGGGGTAGCGGGGGGCAAATGCGCGCGCATTCGCCAGGTGCTCACGGAATAGCCAGGTGATCGGGCGCGAAATCGCGTGCGGATGGCAAACGCGCGCGCATTTGCGGGGACTGGGGCGGCGGGGAGAACTGGGGGCGGCGAGAACTGGGGGAGGCGGGTACCCGGGCGTCGGAGGCTGATCGCCGGAGGGGGCTGATCGGCGGCGATCGCAAATGCGCGCGCATTCGCCAGGTGCTCACGGAATAGCGAGGTGATCGGGCGCGAAATCGCGCGCGGATGGCAAACGCGCGCGCATTTGCGGGGACTGGGGCGGCGGGGAGGCGGCTGGGGACTCGGCTTCGGCGGACGGGGGAGGGTTCGCCGCCGGACAAGTGATGGGTGGTGGTGCGTGGCATCGACGATCACAAATGCGCGCGCATCCGCCAGGTGCTCACGGAATAGCCGGGTGATCGGGCACGAATTCGCGCGCGGATGGCAAACGCGCGCGCATTTGCGGGAACTGGGGTGGCGCGAACCGGGGGCGACGCGAACCGGGCCGACGCAAACTACGTGACCCCCGTCACGAACCGTCTGCCCGGTCGGTGAAAAAGAATCCAGGTTTGTTTCGGCGAAAGCGCATGCGCAAGCGCTTGTATGCGTTCTAGGCTCCTGCAATCGAGCGACGCGACCGCGTGGCTAGGGGACAAGGGAGTCCACATGTTCAATCACCGTCGGAAGTCCGCGCTGACGATCGGCACCGCGCTCATGGCCGGTTCGCTCGTGTTCGGTCTGACTGCGTGCAGCAGTTCGGATTCGGACAGCGTCAAGGTCGGGCTCATCACCAAGACGGACTCCAATCCGTACTTCGTGAAGCTGCGCGAGGCAGCGCAGGCGCAGGCGGATTCCAGCGGAGCCGAGCTGGTGGCTCTGGCCGGCGCTTTCGACGGTGACAACGAGGGACAGGTCGCGGCCATCGAGAACCTGGTCGGGCAGGGTGTGAAGGGGATTCTGATCACCCCGAACTCGTCCACCGGAGTCCTGGACGCGATCAAGAAGGCACGTGACGCCGGCGTCGTCGTCATCGCCCTCGACACCGCAACCGACCCCGAGGACGCGGTCGACGCCACGTTCGCCACCGACAACAAGGCCGCAGGCATCAGCCAGGGCGAATGGGTCAAGGGCACTCTCGGAACCACTGCGCCCCAGGTCATCATGCTCGACGGCACCGCGGGCGGCACGGTCGACACGTTCCGTCACGACGGCTTCCTCGAGGGCATGGGCCTGACCGACAGCTCGCCGGAGATCGTCGGCCAGGAGAACACAAACGGCGATCAGACCAAGGCGCAGACCGCCATGGAGAACCTGCTGCAGCGCGCACCGGGCGTCAATGCGCTGTACACGATCAACGAGCCCGCAGCAGCGGGTGCGTACCAGGCGATTCAGTCTGCCGGCCGCGCCGATCAGATCACCATCGGCTCGATCGACGGCAGCTGCACCGGCATCGAGAACGTCAAGGCCGGCATCATCGGCGCGACGGTGCTGCAGTTCCCGGCGAAGATGGCCGAGCAGGGCGTCGACGCTGTGGTGAAGTTCGCCGAGGACGGCACCAAGCCCAGCGGCTTCAACGACACCGGCTCGCAGTTGGTCACCGATCAGCCCGTCGACGGAATCGATTCGCAGGACACCGCGTGGGGCGAAGAGAATTGCTGGGGCTGATCGCGGATTCCCGGACCATCGCCCCAACACGAGGACTGATCCGTGAGTACTGACACCGCCGCTGAGCCCAAGGCTCCGAGCCGGTTCAACGTGGGGACCATCCTGCGTGAACCGCTGCTCGGGCCGATGGCCGCACTCCTCATCGCCGTGATCGTCTTCAGCTCGATCTCGAGCTCGTTTCTCAACCCGCAGAACGTTTCTCTGATCCTGCAGCAGTCGGTGGTCGTCGGCATTCTGGCTGTCGGCCAGACTCTGATCATCCTGACCTCCGGTATCGATCTGTCGATCGGTGCGGTGGCGGTGATGGGCACCATCGTGATGGCGCAGTCGGCAGGCGCGAACGGTCCGGTGGTCGCACTGGGTTCCACGCTTGCCGTCTGCCTGGCGTTCGGTGCGATCAACGGCGGATTGGTGACGATGCTGCGACTGCCACCGTTCATCGTCACGCTCGGCACGTTCACCGCGATTCAGGCAGCCACCAGGTTGCTGGCCGGCTCCGAGACCTACCAGGTACCGAGCGGACCGCTGACGCTGCTCGGTACCTCGTTCAAGATCGGCAGTTTCTCCACGACGTACGGCGTGGTGGTGATGCTGCTGGTCTACGCCGTGATGTGGTACGCGTTGTCCCAAACATCTTGGGGCAGGCATATTTACGCGGTCGGTGGTAGCCCGCAGGCCTCGGATCGCTCGGGCATCAAGTCCGGTCGCGTGCTGTTCTCGGTGTACATCGTCACGGGAGTCATCGCGGCGATCGCGGCGTGGGCAGCGCTCGGACGGATCCCCAACGCCGATCCGAACGCCTATCAGAACGCCAACCTGGAAACGATCACCGCGGTCGTCATCGGTGGAACCAGCCTGTTCGGTGGCCGCGGCACCGTCATCGGGACTCTGATCGGAACCCTGATCGTCGGTGTGCTGCGCAACGGTCTCACCCAGGCCGGCGTCGACAGCCTGTACCAGAACGTCGCGACCGGCATTCTCGTCATTGTCGCGGTGGCCGTCGATCAATTCGCACGTAGGAGGTCACAGTGAATGCCCCCCTCGCTCTGGAAGCGCGCGGCCTGGTCAAGACCTACGGCAGTGTGACGGCCATCAACGGTGCCGATTTCGAGTTGCGGCCCGGTGAGGTGCTGGCGGTGATCGGCGACAACGGTGCCGGAAAGTCCAGTCTCATCAAGGCTTTGGCGGGTGCTGTCATTCCCGACTCGGGCGAGATCCTGATGAACGGCTCTCCGGTGTCGTTCAAGAACACGCGCGACGCACGAGCAGCTGGCATCGAGACGGTCTATCAGGACCTGGCTGTCATTCCCGCGCTCGACATCGCGTCGAACGTCTATCTGGGGCGCGAGATCAAGCGGAAAGGCATCAGCGGCAGTCTGTTTCGTCGCCTCGATATGCCACGGATGCGCGAGGAATCGTCGAAGCACCTGCAGGATCTGAAGATCGGTATCAAGTCGGTCAATCAGGCGGTCGAGACGCTCTCCGGCGGTCAGCGTCAGGGCGTGGCAGTGGCTCGGGCGGCAGCGTTCGGACGCGGAGTGATCATCATGGACGAGCCGACGGCCGCACTCGGCGTGCGGGAGTCGGGCATGGTGATCGACCTGATTCGCACGATCCGCGACCGAGGCATACCGGTGGTGCTCATCAGCCACGACATGCCGCACGTGTTCGAGGTCGCCGATCGGATTCACATCCACCGCCTCGGTAAGCGGGCAGGCGTCGTGAATCCGAAGAACCGCACCATGTCCGAGGTCGTCGCGCTCATGACCGGCGCGGAGGAGCCGACCGACGATGAACGCGCAGGCCTCTGAATCGACAAGTCCGGTCGGTGTTTTCGTCGGGCTGGCGACACTCGACGTCGTTCATCGAGTGTCGGCAGCGCCGGCACCCAACCAGAAGATCACCTCGAGCGCACAGTTCGTCGCGGCGGGAGGACCTGCTGCCAACGCGGCGGTGACCTTCGCCGCGCTGGGCGGGACGGCGGTGCTCGTCACCGCGCTCGGAGACGACCCGGTGGCAGCCCTGATCAAGGCCGACCTGGCGGCATTCGGAGTGCGGGTGATCGACGCCGCCGAGGGCTCCACCAGGGCTGTGCCCGTCTCTGCTGTGACGGTGATCGAGTCGACCGGTGATCGGTCGGTCGTCTCGGCCGACGCCGTGAACTCCGACGCCTCGCCGCCGGAGGATCTCGAAGCCGTCGTGGCCGGTGCCGACGTCGTTCTCGTCGACGGGCACCACCCCCTGATCGCCTGCGCCGCCGCGGAACATGCGGCGGCGCGGGTTACCACGTTGGTCGTGGACGCCGGTCGCTGGAAACCGGTAATGAGCGAGCTGATTCCGCACGCCACGGACATGGTGTGCTCGGCGGACTTTCGCGCCCCCGGCACCTCGGACACCGCTTCCACCGCGGCGGCGCTCGTCGGATCCGGCGTGCACACCGTCGTCACGACCCACGGCGGAGATCCCGTCGAATGGTGGTCCGAGGGATCATCGGGATCGGTCGATGTGGAGCCGGTCGCAGTGGTCGATACTCTGGGTGCCGGGGATGCGTTCCACGGCGCGTATGCCTATTACTCCACGCAGCCAGGCTCTCTTTCCGAGCGCATCGACAGGTCGGCTCACGTTGCCGCATTGCGCTGCTCGGTGATCGGCCCCAGAGCGTGGTTACACGAACTATCCGCCGACACACTTCACTACCCACGGACTCGAAAGCGACAACGGTGAGCACTGACCAGGACGTACAGGAAGCCACCCTCGAACAACTCGTGGAGCTGGCGCGAAAGTCGGCTGTATCCGGTCAGCGACGCATACTCGGCCTGACCGGTGCGCCGGGTGCCGGAAAGTCCACTGTGGCTCAGCAACTCGTCGACGCGCTCGGGCCGGAACTCGCGGTACTGGTTCCGATGGACGGATTCCACCTCGCCAACGAGGTGTTGATCGAGCTGGGCCGGCTCGATCGCAAGGGTGCCCACGACACGTTCGACGACGGCGGCTATGCGCGGCTGATCGCGGCGATTCACGACCAGCAGCCCGGCGACCCCATCGTGTACGCGCCGAGATTTCGGCGCGAGATCGAGGAGTCGATCGGGTCCTCGATTCCGGTCCCGTCCACTGTCCCGCTCGTCGTCACCGAGGGCAACTACCTGCTGATGGAGTCCGACGCGTGGCCTGCGGCGCGCGCGATGATCGACGAAGTCTGGTTTCTGGCCCCGCACACGACGGTTCGGCACCAGCGGCTGGTGGCCAGGCACGAGGCCTACGGAAAGTCGCACGAGGCCGCGAAGTTCTGGGCACTGGGCTCGGACGAGCGCAACGCGGAACTGATCGGGTCCACCGCACTCCGCGCCGATCGAATTTTGCGACTGACATGACTGTTCCACCGAGCCACGAGACCCGACAGAGTCAGGCCGACTGACATGCCTACGATGGACGACGTTGCTCGCCTTGCCGGGGTATCGGTATCGACTGTCTCCCATGTGCTCAACGGAACCCGCAACGTCAATCCCGCCACCCGGGAGCGCGTCGACGCAGCGATCGTCGAGATCGGCTATCGGCGCAACGTCGTCGCTCGATCGCTCGCGGCGGGTCGGACGCACACCGTGGGACTGTCCATCGCCGCATTGACCAACCCGTACTTCGGCAGCCTGGTCCATGCCGTCGAGGAGCGGTTGTCCGAGGCCGGTTACGTGTTGATCCTCGGTGACTCGCACGACGAGCCACGCTCCGAGCGCAGGGTGACGGACTCGTTGCTCGACCGTCAGGTCGACGGCATGATTCTCGCGCCCGCAGCCGGCTCGGAGTTCTCCACGATTCCCGAGATCGTCCGTAGCGGAACCCCTCTGGTGTTGATCGACCGGATGCTCGATGTCTCCTGTGACCAGGTGGGCCCGGAGAACGACGCGTCGGCGTACGAGCTCACGACCCACCTCCTCGACGCCGGACATCGACGCATCGCGATCGTCCGCGGCATCGAAGGGATCTCCTCCACGACAGAGCGATTCGACGGCTACTCTCGCGCACTTGCGGATCGAGGAATCGAACTCGATCCTCGACTCGTTCTCGACGGCCGGTCCAGTGTGGAGGTGGCCGAGTCCCGAGTGCGTGAGCTGATGTCGGGTCCGGATCGGCCGACTGCTCTGGTGTCGATGAACAACTCGATGACCATCGGATCGCTGAAAGCGGTTCGCGGCCTGGGCTTGTCGATCCCCGCCGACCTCGCCTTCGTGTGCTACGACGACTTCGAGTGGTCGGATCTGTTCGAGCCCCGGCTCACCGCGGCGGCTCAGGACGTGCAGACGATCGGCCGAACCGCAGCCGACCTGTTGCTGAATCGAATCGAGGGCAGCGAAGAGACACCTCGGTCCATTCGAGTGCCCACCACCTTCACCCATCGCAATTCCTGCGGCTGCACGTAGACCGCAGCCACACCCAAAAGATAGGACCCACCATGCCGATTGCCAGTCCGGAGCAGTATGCCGCCATGCTGGATCGCGCCAAGGATGGTGGGTTCGCCTACCCGTCGATCAACGTCACCGGTTCGCAGACTCTCAACGCAGCTCTGCAGGGATTTGCCGAAGCCGAGAGTGACGGCATCATTCAGGTATCGGTCGGCACCGCGCTCTATCTGTCCGGCAACGCCGTGCAGAACCGCTTCGCCGGGTCCAAGGCGCTCGCGCAGTACGCCCACGAAGTGGCGCAGCACTATTCGATCTCGGTGGCGCTGCACACCGATCACTGCCCCGCCGAGAATCTGGACGACTGGGTCCGCCCCCTGCTGGCCGACGCGATCGAACGACGCGGCCGCGGACTATCGCCGCTGTACCAATCGCACATGTGGGACGGATCGGCCGTGCCGTTGGACGAGAATTTGCGGATCGCGCGCGAGTTGCTCGACCTGTCGGTGGAGGCCGACACCATTCTGGAGATCGAAGTGGGAGTGATCGGCGGGGAGGAGGACGGGGTGTCACACGAGATCAACGAACAGCTGTATTCGACGGTCGACGATGCGCGCGCCACGATCGCTGCGCTCGGTGCGGGGGAGCGCGGTCGTTATATGACGGCTCTGACCTTCGGCAACGTCCACGGCGTCTACAACCCCGACTCGGTACATCTGCGACCCGAGATCCTCGACGAGATCCAGTCCGTCGTCGGAGCCGAGACGGGCAAGGACAAGCCCTTCGATCTGGTGTTCCACGGCGGATCGGGTTCCAGCGCAGAGGACATCGCCTCCGCCGTCGCCAGCGGGGTGATCAAGATGAACATCGACACCGATACCCAGTACGCGTTCACCAGATCCATCGCCGGTCACATGATGAGCAAGTACGACCAGGTTCTCAAGGTCGACGGCGAGTACGGAAACAAGAAGGCCTACGACCCCCGATCCTGGGGCAAGCCGGCCGAGACGGCGATGGCGGCTCGCGTGGTCGAGGCGACACAGATGCTGGGCTCGGCAGGGCGCACTATGCGCTGAGAATCCTTTCCGTCGAGTGTGTCGAAATCTGCGGACCGGTTCCGTCCCAGGGTCGAATGCGGCAAGAATGGCCGCATCGAACGTCAGGGGACACCATTGCCAAGTACCTCATGCTCAAGCATTACCGCGGCGCTCCGGAGCCGATCAACAGCGTCCCGATGGACCGGTGGACGCCTGCGGAGGTGCACGCGCACATCCAGTTCATGCAGGATTTCGCCGCCGAACTCGAAGCCACCGGCGAGTTCGTCGACGCTCAGGCCCTGGCTCCCGAGGGGGCCTGGGTGAGCTCCGGAGGTGAGGGCAGGAGGCGCTGGGCGAGGTCGATCCGGCCGTCCCGCGGCACACAGCGGCGTCCGCGTACCTGTGCGAGAAGGCCGGTGATCTGCAGCGTGCTGCCGAGTTGTACGCGGAGGCGGCGGAGAAGGCGTCGTCGATTCCCGAGCGGCACCATCTGACGCTGCAGGCCGCGCGGATCAGAGCCGGTTGAGCCCCCCAGGCGGCAAGCGAACGGACCGATCGGTTTCGTAATCTGATCGTTAGCGGTAGAAAGCGGAATCCGTGCGACCCTCGTATGGTGCTGAAGTTGCCAATGGGACAGAAGAGAAAGAAACTAACTCGATCCGCTGCGGTCGTGACGGCCGCGGCAGCGGCGTCGATGCTGATGACCGGAACACCGGCGCAGGCGTTGCCGGGTAACTCCGGATCGGCCGACGCGGCTGCGGGAGCCGTCGGCATCCATCAGGTGTCGGCGACCCGCGCGGTGCTGAACGTCTTCTCCCCGTCCATGAATCGGGTCATTTCCAACGAGGTGTTGCATTCGCCGGAAGGTGGCCCTGCGCCCACTCTCGTGCTGCTCAACGGCGCACTCGGCAACGAGGACGGAGTCGGGTGGCTCAACAACTCGGGCGTAGAGCAGTTCTTTCTCGACAAGAACGTCACGGTCGTCGCACCCATCGGCGGTCGCTTCAGTTTCTACACCGATTGGCAGACAACCGATCCCGTGCTCGGCAGCAACAAGTGGCAGACCTACCTGAGCCGCGAATTGCCTGCCGCTGTCGACGCGGCCTACGGCTCGACCGGCAGACGCGGCGTGGCAGGGCTGTCTATGAGTGGTGGTCCCGCACTGGATCTGGCGATCCAGGCTCCGGATGTGTTCGACGCGGCCGCGTCGTTCAGTGGCTGCCCGGCACCCTCCAACCCGCTTGCCACTGCCGGTATTTCGGCGATGATCGCCGGCGGACTCAACAACCCCTTCAACATGTGGGGGCTGCCGGGAAGTCAGGGATGGCGCGACCACGACCCGTCACTGAACGTCGAGCGGCTGCGCGGAACCGCGGTCTACGTCAGCTCCTCCCGCGGACTGCCCGGACCGGTGGATCGCATTCCCGAGGGCGCGATCCCGCCGTTCGGCGGAATGGCGGTGGAGGCCATGGTCAACCACTGCACGTCGATCTTCGTCGACGCCCTGCGCCGAGCAGACGTGCCGGCAACGGTGTCCATGCGCGAGGAGGGCGCGCACACCTGGCCGCTGTTCGAGGATCAGCTGCGTGAGGCCTGGTTCACCACGCTGGCACCGGCTCTGGGAACCAGCTGATTGCATCGAGACTCCGGCGGGTAAGCGTGGTTCACACCGGCGAAAGGACAACGCGAACATGTCGAAGGACGAACTGCACAAGGGCGACAAGGTCGAATGGCAGACCCACGGAAACACGACCGAGGGAACGGTGGTGGAGAAGATCACCTCCGAGACCGAAGCCGCAGGCCGCACCGTGAAGGCATCGAAAGACGAGCCGCAGTACCGGGTCGAGAGCGACAAATCCGGTAAGGACGCGGTGCACAAGCCGGAAGCGCTGGACAAGAAGGACTGACGCCACAAGATCACCTGTGCGCCCCGAGTTGTCGACTCGGGGCGCACAAGTGGATCTCAGGCCTCGGGCACCGATCGTTCTGCGCCCCAACTCCGTTCGATGTAGCCGCGGATGCGCTCGATGTCCTCGGCGGGGATTCTCTCCGGCTCGCCGTGCTCGAGGGGATCGGTGTGGAAGATGTAGAGCCGTGAGGCGAACTGGTCGAACGGCAGCGAACCCTCGCCTGCGCGTTCGCCGTTGCCCGCCGTGCCCACCACGACGCCGTCGCCCCAGTCCTGACCGCTGTCGTTGTTCGGGTTGAAGAAGTACACCCGCATGACGCCGTCGGGATCGGTGTTCACGCGCAGGATCGTGATGGCGTGCCATCCCACATACCGTGCGGCGCTGTCGGTTACGGCCACACCTGCCGGCTGTGGATGGATCAAGGGTTGGTGCCCGTTGTACTCCGGGTGGTACGCGGCGTAGAACTGCCGCAGAAAGGCGTTCAGGTCGACGAGATTGCCGGTCGCGACATCGACGTCGATGTGGAATTCGCGTGCCGACCACCACCCGTGGAACTCGGGATTGACCCAGCGGTGCGGATCGCCTGGACGATCGGCGCAACGCCGGACCATCTCGGCATAGATGCGATCGAGGTGCGGAACCAGCAACAGCGACGCGGGATCGAGGTCCACCGGATCGGTCGTGGCGACGCCGCTGACACTCTCGGTCGACGAGATCGGCTGCCCCTCGAAGTGCATGACGATCTCCTCGTCACGCGCCGCCCACACCACCATCTGCAGCAGGTAGTCGGGATCGTTGTAGGCCCACATCGACAATGCCCGCGCCGACTGACACGTCGGGTTGTCGCCCTGGCCCACACCGAGGGGCTGCCCCAGCATCGAGAGCAAGCCCCCGAGCAAGCGTGACTCCGGCGCGGGGACGGGCCCGAACGTGGTGATCAGTCGTTCCCGCACTGCGGGAGCAAGTTTCAGCGAGATCTGCCGCCACAGGGACGGCACGATCGGCGGCTGATGCAGAATCCCGCGATCGAGAAGCAGTGCCAATCCGTAGAGGCACTGCGCGGTCTCGGGATACACCGTCTCCTCGATGAGGCGATGCACCAGTTCCGGATACCGCGTCAGGCAGGTCCGGCCGGTATCGGACAGACCGAGGGCCTCGGGCAGAACGTAGGAGTAATGGTCGACGAGATACTGCGTCAGCGTCGCGTGATACGGGGAGACGAGCCCGGTGTCGTGCATGGCTCGCGCGAATCCGCGGGCCTCGAACTGCAACGCCTCGACGTCCATCGCCTCGAGTCGCGACCGGTACACCTCGACGCCCGGATCCTCGCGGCAGGCATCGGTTGTGCCGAACAATGCCGTGATCAACCGATCCAGGCCTTGACCGGACGTGCCGAGATCGACGGTGGGATCGTCACGATAGATCGCGATGCGGGTGACCATGTCCTTGATGGTGTCCACCTGAATCGGACGCTGCCGCAGAATCCGCCAGATCTCCTCGACCAACTCGTCGAGCACACTGTCGTAGCCGATCTGCCCGGCCACGTACCCGAACAGATCACGGATCAGATGAGCGGTGCGGCCCAGGCGAACTCGCTCCGACTCGGACGGTGGTGTGAACAGGACGTCGAGATTCACCGCGAGAACCTGAGAGAGGAACCGGCGGGCATCCTCGGCGGTCACCGCAGCATGCTCGTACTCGCCCGCAACGATCGCGACCATCCGCAGTTCGCTGGTCGCCTCGAGTACGAACGTGTCGTCGTTGCCGCTGCGCAAGCTGGGCCCTACGAACCCTGGAACGAGAATGTCCGGCTGTGCCCAATCGGTGCCCGCGAACAGCCCCGCATTCTCGAGCACCTCGGCGCGTTCGCGAATTGCACCGCAACCGCCGGGCTGCAACAGGACTCGATGCACACCATCCAGAACACGTCGCACCTTGGTGTTCTTGCTGAACTCAGGTGCATCGGCCAAGGCATGCACGGCATGGTCCAGTTGCGCCAACCGTGATGCCAATGCTTTGTCCACTGTGGTGGTCGCGTTCGTCGGTGCCGGCTCGTCCATGGTCTGTGACGATGGGTTGCGGTCGTCTCCGAGTTGCTGCTTCACACGTAGAAGTCCAGTTCTTCCTGATGCTTCAACAAGTCACGCATGACGTAGGTGTCCTCACCGAAGAAGTACAGCAGGCCCCAGTGGGTGCCGAATGCCGTTCTCTTGGTGACGGTTTCCTCCACCGGTGCCGACAGATCGTTGGTCTCGTAGTAGTCGTGCCCGCTGGTCTCCTCGGGAATCTGCAGTTGACTGACGACGCGGCGTCGCGGGTACACCCCGAAACATCCGGCGACACCGGTGGCGTCGACGACCTCCTTCGGGAAGAAGGCGTCGATCTCCTCCTCGGTGGTTTTCGGATCGAACGCCAACGCCAGGCCCTGGTAGGCGTTGAAGCCGTAGGCCCGCTCGAGCAGCTCGAACACCTTGAAACCCGGTGGGCGGTAAGCAACTTCGCCGAAGTACATCTCGCCGTCACTGGTGACGAAGTACTCGGGATGAATGAAGCCGAACTCGATATCGAAGGTCTTGATCAACTTCTCGATCTGCACCGTGATCTGCTCACGATACTTCTCCAGTTCCGGTGTGGCCGGAACGAACACCGAATAGCCGAGCGTGACGTATTCGGAGATGTTGAGGAACTTGATCTTGCCGTTGTGAATCCACGCTTCGACAGCGAACTCCCAACCGTCGAGGTGCGATTCCATCAGCGCCGGAAATTCCTCGTCGGGAATGGAGTCGACCTCGTCGGGGGTGCGAATGACACGGTGGCCGAGGCAGCCTGCCTTGTCGAATGCCTTGACATGGATGGGATCGTTCGGATCGCCGTCGAGCTTGAGCAAGGTCTGGTTGACTCGCTTGAGGAATCGGATGACGTCCTCGCGGTCGTGGGCCTCTTCGAAGATGCCGACGCGGATTCCACCGAGTTGGGCGCGACGCTTCATCAAGGACTTGTCGCGCAGCAGCATCGCCTGACCGAACAGTCGCGGGTTGCCCAGCAGTACCGAGTTGATGGCACCGGCCCACTCGACAGTCTCCTCGTAGAGCGGGATCGCGACGTCGACGCCCTTGTCCTGCAGGGTCTCGGCGATTTCCAGTGAGCGATCGTTGAGTCGCTCGAAGTTCCACGGGAGGTACGGAATGTCGTGCTCGGTGCAGTACGCCTCGGCCCACTCGGGGGCGACGACGACGTAGCGCCGATCGAACTTGTCCAGTGCTTCCACCGCGGCCAAACTCCACCCCAGCAGGGCCACGAAACCCTTGTTCGGGTCTTTCTCCAGCCTGTCTGGCTGAGCCATGAAGTTCCTTCCCCTAGATGATTCATCGGTCGAGGTCCTTCGCTCCACCGTACAGAGGCAGTATCGGTCACCGGGCACCCCTGTATGCGACTGTGGATCGGAAACGCGCCGGATCCAGGTGTTCGGTAGCGTGCACGATCGACGAGGTGCGGTGCGCGCCTTCCTGGAACGAGGAGTGCGACATGACGGTCGACAAAACGGGTGCGCAGGTCGAAATCACCCAGCAAGCAGATCGTTTCACGGTTTCGGCCGACGGCTCGCAGGTCGGGTTCACCGAGTTCGCCGACGACGAACACGGCAGACGTATCTTCTTCCACACCGAGGTCGACGCAGCGTACGGCGGACGTGGTCTGGCGACGATTCTCGTGCAGCAGGCGCTCGACGCCACCCGCAACGATGCCAAGCGGATCGTGCCGATCTGCGAGTTGGTAGCGGCCTTCGTCGGCAAGCACTCGGAATTCGACGACATCGTGGAGCAACCGACCGACGAGATCCGGCAATGGCTGGCCGACCGGCAGGCCTGACCGCGGGAATACCGTCGGGCTTCGGCGGGTTGAGGCGATCAGAGTAGTTGCAGAGTCAACTACATTGCCGAAAGGGACGCCATGCCTGCAGTGACGGTCGACAACATCCTCGCGTTGCCCCGAATCCCCATGCCCGACGCCACCGCCGTCCCCCGCCCGGTCCGGTCCGTCACGACGGCACCGACGGGGTTCGAGGGGGAGGGCTTTCCGGTCCGTCGCGCATTCGCGGGACTGGACATGGCGTCGCTCGACCCGTTCATCCACATGGATCAGATGGGCGAGGTGAACTACGCGCCCGGTGAGCCGAAGGGAACGCCGTGGCATCCGCATCGCGGATTCGAGACGGTCACCTACATGATCGACGGCATCATGGAGCACAAGGACTCTCACGGCGGCGGCGGAATCATCAGCGGGGGCGACACCCAGTGGATGACCGCGGGCGGTGGCATCCTGCACATCGAGGCCCCGCCGGAGCATCTGGTGCTCTCGGGCGGACTGTTCCACGGTGTACAGCTGTGGGTCAATCTGCCGCGCGAGAACAAGATGGCGCATCCGCGGTACCAGGACATCACCGGGAGCAAGGTGGCGTTGGCGTCGAGTCCCGACGGCGGTGCGTTGGTCCGCGTCATTGCCGGTGAGATCGCAGGCATGCAGGGCCCCGGGTCTACGTACACTCCGATTGCGCTCTCGCACAGCACCATCGCGCCAGGTGCGGTGCTGACGCTGCCGTGGAACAGGGAGTTCAACGCACTGGTCTACGTTCTCGCGGGCGAGGGCACCGTGGGTGCGGAGAAGCGTCCCCTCAGGATGGGGCAGACGGCGCTGTTCGGCCGCGGCGACACCATCGAGATGTCCGCGTCTACGGCGGGGGAATCGCTGGAGGTGTTCGTTCTCGGCGGCAAGCCGATCAGGGAACCCGTCGCGATGGCAGGCCCGTTCGTCATGAACACCAAGTCCGAAGTGCTGCAGGCGTTCGAGGACTACCAGGCCGGTCGGCTCGGCGTTCCCGTCGAATGATCGTCTCGGCCGTGCAACGATCTCCTGCATGAGCGACGCCGAACCCCGTATTCGCAGAACACGGCTGTATCGCCGTCTGGTCACCCGCGCGGACGGCCCGCTCGAGCCCGCGCGGGCGGCCAAGAGGCTGTCGGCCTACGTCTACGGAAACATCCTGGTTCTGGCGGCGGTCGCAGCATCGACGCCGAGCTCGATCGAGAACGGAACGGCTGCTGTTCTGGTTCTGGCCACTGCGGTGACGACGTTCCTGGCGCACGTCTTCGCGGACTTCGTCGCCAACAGTCAAATCCCCGAGGCGCACGGCGATGCCACCGAAGATCAGCTGAAGTTCAAGGCCGTCGAGGAATTCCGTGACGCCGTGCCGATCCTGAGCTCGGGCACGGTCCCTGCGGTGATGCTGGCCCTCGGCTGGTTGTCAGTGCTCCCGGGACAGTGGTCGGAACTGCTGGCCGGCGGTGTCATCGTGATACGCATCGCGACGATTCAGATGGTCACGGAACGAATTCGTGGCAACCCGTTGACCTTCCGCGCATTTCTGGGTGGCCTGGCCACCGCTGCGGTCGCCGCACTCATCGTCTTGGCCAAGGTGTTTCTGGGGCACTAACTCCCGAACTCGGCGTACAACTCCGGCAGGAAGCCGGCTAGGTGGTTCATCTCCTGTCCGCAGTGCAGCAGCAGATCTCGGGCGAGATCGACTCCGAGATCCAGGTCCGTCGGATCGACCGACGCCCCGCGGCGGACGGCGCACACGGCCTGCCCGATGTCCGGTACGTGCAACCCGCGCAGGTTCAGGAAGAAGCGGCTACGCATCTCGGCACCGCCGTCGACGGGACGCACCTGGTGGGCCAGCCAGCCCAGGTCCACCGGCGCGATGGAGCTGCCCACTCGGCCGAAGACGATCGTCTGATCCGCGGGGACGTCGAAGCCGTGCGCAAGAGGATCGCGAAAAGCGATGCCCAGCTGTTGCAGCTTCGGTCCGACGTACTCGTCCACGAAAGTCGTGTTGCCGACATACTTGGCCTTGTCGGGAATGTCGAGTGCCGTTCGATCCTCGGCGAGGGCTGCGTAGAGGTGGGCGTCGGGATGCCACAGCTTGTAGCGTGCGGCCTCGGTGGAATGCCAGCCGAACCACCAGTCCCACATCGCTGCCGTCACGCGCGGCATCACCGTGCGGACCGCCACGAACGTCACTCCATCGGCGCGTCGACCGTATCCGGTCTCGATCGTGGAGTAGCCGGTGGGCGCGAGATCGGTTGTGATGGAATCGAATCCAGGAATCGAATCCGGCGCGAGGGCCGGGCCCGCACAGGCGTCCGCGACGGCGGTCGGTGCGGGCGTCGTTCGCTGTGCCATGTATCGGGCGTACGGCAGATCTCGATCGGCGTCGCGGTAGCCCTGGTAGCGCTCACCGCACTCGTCCGCCGAACCGGTTGCCGGGGCCGCCACCGCCTTGGCTACCGGGCCGACGACGGCGACGGTGGCCGCAGCGGCCGCTCCGATCATGATCTGGCGTCGTGTCGGCCCCCGGGTCATGCGACCACCCCTCTCAACATTCGTTGAGGCTAGGTCGTGGAATCGATGTATGTCAACAGCCGGGCACTACACTGCGCGGTATGAGTCCGGCACACCCCAGGGACGACGAGTCGAGAGTGCGTCGGCGCGACGAGATCGCCACGGCCGCGATCGAGGTGCTCGCCACCCGAGGTCTTCGCGGCTTGACGCACCGGGCGGTGGACGCCGCAGCGGGACTGGGACCCGGGTCGGTGAACTACCACGCGCCCACCCGGAGTCGGCTGCTTCACCTGGCTCTCGGTCAGCTGTTCGTCCGCGACTTCGAGGTGGCCGGAGCGACCTTCGGCAGTCTCGTCGACGTCAAGCCGCTCACCGCCGATATCGTGGTGTCGCGCATCATCGATTTCATCGACGCCATGACGACCGGGGATGCCGTCCAACGGGTCATCGCTCGCCACATCATGCTCGGCGAGGCGCAGCACGACGACGAAATTCGCGAGTTGTTCGACAGTCAACGAGCAGCATTCGTCACCTACACCCAGTGGATCGTCGCCTCGTTGGACTCCGAGGATCCGCCGTCCGACGCCGAGACCCTCGTGGTGATGATCGAGGGGCTGGTGCAGCGGCAAGTGCTGATCGGGTCACGCCTGTCCCCGGGTTTCATCGAGCAGATGTTGCGCAAGATCGTGGTGGCCTCGCCGCTGGTCGAGAACTGACCCGGGCCGGCGGCCTCACCCCAGCAGCGAACGACGCTCGGTGTGGGTGAACGTGAAGATCGTCGCGCCGAAGCTGATCAGTGCGGTCAGAAGCAGTACCTGCGGGCCGGTGATGACGACGCCGATGAAGGCTCCGATCGCGCCTCCCAAGGCGAACGATCCGAGAAGCGCTGTGTAGCAGAGCCAGTCGTAGCGCGTTCCGCCGCCGAACATGTGCCGCTCGATTCCCTGACCCAGTTTGACCATGGTGCCGGTGACGTAGCTCAGCGGAATGTAGGTCTCTTCCTTCTTCGTGAACGCGGTGTTGAGGGCACCGAGTGCGAAGGCCACCAACAGAATCGGGTAGAAGTTCACGTTGGCCGACGACCATCCGGAGATTGCGATGTCGATCGCGCCTGCTCCGGCGAGGGCGATCGTGGTGAGCACCGTTGCTCCGTGCGGGTGGTTCGACCAGTAGCGACGACGGCAGATCGACGAGATCACGACGCCTGCCAGGAAGGAGCCCATGAGCGCCAGTGCCGCGATCGGTGACGCGCCCGGGGTGACCTCCTTGCCCTCGGGATGCCCGAAGTGTCCGACGACTGCTCGCTCGGTGTTGCCGGTCATGAAGGTCACGAAGTAGCCGGCGGAGTGGAGGAAGGCAACTGCACCCACCATCCCTGCCAGTCCCGACAATATCCAGGACAGACGAGCTTCGGCACCGACGGCTGTTTCGCGGCTGATCGTCAATGGGGAAGTCATGACTCGATTGTCCGGAATACGGGTGAACCGGCAAATCTTTGAGTTGTCGGTCACATAACCGACGGCGATTCACCATTGGCAACCATTCCCCGGTGCATGACCCTGTTTCCCACGACCCCGCTGTGATCGGCTTTGTGCATCACACATCGGTTGTCCCACATGACGACGTCCTCCGGTGCCCACGCGTGTCGCAGCACATTGGTCTCGCGGGTCGAATGCTCGAACAGGTATCGCACGGTCTCCTGTGCCTCCTCGGTGGAAAGGCCGCTGATCGCGACACACCGTGCGGGTGCCGACAACGCCAGTGCGGTACGCCCGGTCACGGGATGCACTGCGAACAAGGGATGTTCGGCACAGGAATCGGTGTCCGACGCCACCCCGGTCACTCGGTGCGTCACCGTTCTTCCGGCCAGGTCCGCTTTCCGGTCGGCCGGCAAGGTGTCGTAGGCCGCGTACTGGTCGCTGAACAGCGTGCTGCCCCCGGCCTCCGGTACCTCGACCGCACGTAATGCGGTGTAGGCAGGCGGATTCGGTACGTACGTGGTGTCCACGTGGAACGTCGATTTGGGCGGTGTGGTGCGGCCGACGTTGCTGATGACGTTCAGATCGGGAAAGCCCGGCACCGGCGTCTCGCCCTCGGTGAACATCATCTCGCCGAACCGCCGGAGAAATGCCAGGAAGCCCGCGTCGTCCATGGGCTGTCTGCGCAGAATCAGCACGCCGTGTTCGGCCAACAGCGTTCGCAGTTCTTCGGTCTCGGTGGAGCTCAGGTCCAGCTCGTCGATCTCGATTCCCAACGTCACGAGGACAACTCCTTCACCGACAGTTCGTCGAGCGTTCGTGCGAACAGTTCGTCGACGGCGATACCTGCCGCCGAGGCCATCACGGCGAGCACGCTCGACGGCGAGTACGAGCAGTACAGACCGGCTTCGAGGAACCACGGTTGGCCGTCGGGGTCGATCCGGAAGTCGAACAGACCGTAGTGCCGGCAGCCGAGAGATCGATAGCACGATCGTGCTGCCGCCCAGACCTTCTCGGTGATCGGATCGGAGACGTCCACCATCCACGCCCTGGTCTGCTCCTTCGCGACCAGGTACAGATCCCCGTCCGAGGTGCGATTCAACTTGTCGGCGCTGGTACGAATCGACTCGACGGCATACTCCTCGAGTGGAAGGCAGATCAGCTCGTCGCCCCGTGCGATGATGCCGCAACGAACCTCGCGGCCGAGGGGGATATACGACTCCACCAGTGCCGCAGACGAATACGTCAGAGCCTCGCTCACTGCGGTTGCCAACCGGTCGGATTCGCGAACCAGTGTGACGCCCATCGAGTTGTCCGAGTCCACGGGCTTGACGACCACCGGCAGTTCGACGTCGATGTCGTCGCCGCACCGCACCACGACACCGGTCGGAACGGCGACCCCGGCCGCCGCGACCACGGCTCGGGCGCGAGCCTTGTCGGCCGTCATCGCCATCACGTCCGGACCGTTGCCCACGTACGGCACGCCCAACAGATCGAACAGGCTGCGGTATGTCGTCATTCCGGGCAGACAGAACATCTGCGGCACCATCACGTCGAAGTGCCACGACGAGATGACGTCCACTGCCTGAGCCAACGACATCTGGTGTGCCGACGCCACACTGGCGGCGTCGATGCCACCGGGGAAGCTCCAGAGCCCGCCGGGGGAGACGAACGCCACCTCGAATCGATAGTCGGGATTTCCACCGAGTGCGTCGAGGAATCCGCCCGCATACACCCGAGACAGATCGCAGTGGAATTCGTCCACCGACGATCCGACCAGTACCAGGACCGACAGGGTCATCAGTCGCCTCCGTTCTCCACGAGCTTGCCGATGTTGAAGTCGATGCGTGACCATCCGCGTCGGGCCAGCAGATTTCGCACCAGCAGGGACGGAATCTGAAGGTGGTGCACCAGCAGATAGGGAAGTGGATCCCAGCCGGTGAGGATGGCGTCCTTGCCCTCGAAGATGCTGCGCAAGCGGGCCTTTCGGTTACCCTCGGTGAGCAGACGCCACACCTCGTGGTAGATCCAGTAGGTCGGGCGAGCCGTCGTACGCGGCACGATCACGGGATGGCCGTCCTCGAGGTACGCGGCAGCCAGGTCGGGATGGTCGTAGAACATCGTGATGGCCGAATGGGTGCGGGGGTTGCACTCGATGGCGTAGATGTGGCCGTCGGCGGCGGACTCGATGAAGTCGAACGACAGCTGGCCGGTGACGTCCAGCGAAGAGACGAATGTTTCCACCCAGCGCAGGATGTCGGGCTTGTCGACCATCTCGTAGTTGACCTGGAACGCCGACGATTCGCAGCAGCCGTACACCTGCAACCGTCCACCGCGGACGGTGCCGTGGGTGCAGTACTCCTGCCCGGCGACGAACTGCTGCAGGATCCACGGATCGTCCTCGGAGATCCCGAGACTGCGTGCGAATCGCAGGTTCTCGGCAGGCGTGTCGCGGGTCAATCGCGTCAGATCCATGCGGCCGACCGGGTTGTACGAGATGCGTTTGAGGATGTACTCACGGCCCGGTGGGAAGTCGAACTCCGCGATCTGCTCGACGTCGGTGATGCGTCGCCAATCGGGAACGCGCAAGCCGAGTGCCGCAGCGTGTTCGGAGAACCTGGACTTGTCGTCGAGCATGCGAACCGTCGCGCCGTCGCCGTGCAGGACCTCGCAGTGCGAATCGAGTAGTGCCCGTGCGTCGGCATCGTGGATGCTCGCAGCCGGACTCGCGACGGGGACGAAGACGTCGACGCCTTCGCGGAGCACCACATCCAGAAGTGCTCGGGCGTAGCCGGATTCCGTTGGGTCGGGTACACAGTGAAAGCGGTCGACCGCCCGCGAGAACCGATGGCCGGTGAAGCGATACTTGGCCGATTCCACCAGGACGACCCGGTGCCCGGCGAGATGGAAGGACCGCGCGAGCTGCAGGGCCTTGGTCATCTTCCCGCCGCTGATCATGACCGTCTTGGGGGATTCGGTTCGGCGCGTGGCGGGCCGTCCGCCGCGGACGGCAGCCACCCCCGCCGCCACGAGGTCGGCGGGGAGGGTGGCAGTGAGTCCGACAAGCGCTGCGACAGTGCGGATCATGTGCGCCGGATCAAGGTGACGCCGTCGCGCAACGGCACCAGCACCTGCTCCACGCGGGGGTCGTTCGCCACGTACTCGTTGAATTCGGCGACGGCCCGGCCGTTCTCGGTGGGGCGTTCGCTGTACGGCTGACCCTGCAGGAGGGTGTTGTCGACGGCGATCACGGCGTTGTCGGCCAGCAGCTCGCTACCGAGCAGGTGCTCCACGTACGCGCGGTATCCGGTCTTGTCGGCGTCGACGAAGACCAGATCGAACGTGCCGTCCAACCGGCGGAGGGTGTCCAGTGCAGGCCCCACCTCCACCGTGATGGACGAGCCCGCAGGCGAATCCGCGAAACAGGACCGCGCGAACTCGGCCACGTACGGATCCACCTCGCAGGCGACCACCTCGCCGCCCGCGGGCAGAGCCTCGGCCATCGCCAGTGCCGAGTAGCCGGTGAACATACCGATCTCGAGCACCCGCTTCGCCCCGGTCATGTGCACGAGAAACGCAAGAAAGCGTCCCTCCACGTGGCCGGAGAGCATTTCCATCTCCAGTGGCCCCGAGCCGGAGACGACGTCACGTGATCTCCAGTCCTCGGTGCGGGTCCGCGATGCCAGTGTCGCCAGCGCTGCGGATTGGGGGGTGGTGCAGGTGTCGAGATACGGGTCGAGTCCCGCCGCGAGATCGCGGGCTCGATGAACACGAGTGATCAGCTCGTCGGTCGCCCCGTTACCGGCGTCGAGCAGATCGGCTATCTCGCTCAGCTCGCGCGCCAGAATGGTGGTCGGGGTGACCGGTCGCGGGGTCTGGGTCACGGCGTCGGTGCAGTGAACATGTCGAGACCCTCGCCTGCGCGCGGGAAGTCGAGGCAGATCTTCTTGTGCAGAGTCAGCACATCGGCCAACTCGGCTGCGTCGAGATCGTTGAGGAAGCGGCACGTGCCGATCGGGTCCGGCACCGCCGCGCGCAGAATGCCGTCGCGGGTCTTGAGGATCGATGCCGTTGCCTCCGAGAGCAACTCGGGTGTCAGGTACGGGCTGTCCAGGGCCAGCCCGATGCTGGACATGACACCGAGCACTCGATCGCGATCGGCGGTGGACAGGTGTCCACGCTGTTCGGCGACGGTCGTCGACAGCGCCATGTCGATGTTGATCGCGTGGCCGTGGAAGAACGGGGCAGGCGGAGTCAGCTCGAGCGTCGGGCTCCAGGTGTGGCCGAAGGCGATGACGCGATCGAGATCGATCTCGTGCAGATTGGGTGCCTCGAGTTCGAGCATCGTCGCGATCGCCGAGTAGGTCAGTCGATCTGCAACCGAACGCAATTCCGCTGTTCCGTCGAGATGACCGAATCGGGTTCGGAGCAGTTCGGGACCGTACTGTTCGAGCATCTCGAAGATCTCCAGATTGCCGACGACGGAGATCTTGATCAGCTCGGCCATGCCGTTGCGCACCTGATCCTCGGGCAATGTGCCGAGGAACGAGAAGTCCAGCAGCACCTTCTGCGACGCGTGGTACGCACCGAGGCGGTTCTTGTGCTTTCCGTAGTTGACGGCCACCTTGATGGACACGCTCGCGTCGATCAGGCCGATCAGGGTGGTGGGAATGCGAATGTACGGGGTGTTCCGTCGGTAGCTGGCGCACGCGAAACCCGCTACGTCCGTGGTCAATCCGCCGCCGACCACCAGCACCGGCTCGGTGCGGACCAGACCGAACGCATCGAACTCGCCCACGATGCGCTCGAACGTCTCCAGCGACTTCGCGGTCTCGGCGATGTGCACCGGAACCACCGTCAGTGCGATGTCGTAGTGATCGAAGTACGCGCTGATCCGGTCGCCGTAGATCTCGTGCACCGATTCGTCGACGACCATCAGCGCGCGACCGTACGGCCGGTAACTATCGGCCAATTCGGTGTTCTCGATTGCGAACACACCGTCGACGTAGATCAGGTCGTACTCGATGCGTTCGTAGCCTTCGACGCGAAACGACCTGTCCCCGGCAACGACCTGGGCCTGAAGATTGCTCACTGGTTACTCCTGGAGGATTGGATGAAGGGTCTGACTGAACGCTCGCTGCGCAGGCTTCGCTCAGGCGGAGATCAGAGCGCGGACACTCTCGGGATCGAGTGCATCGACGGTGTCGGTGGCCGAGCCGAACTCGGTGCCTGCAGTGTTCTCGTTGGGGAATGCGACGCAGGTGATGCCCGCGGCAACCGCCGCCTGGACACCGCCGGCATTGTCCTCGATGGCGACGCTGTCCGATGCGTTCTCGCCCAACGACTTCAAGGCGAATTCGTACGACGCGGGATCGGGCTTGCCGGCATCGACCGAGGACGCGTCGACGATGATGTCGAACGAGTCGGCGGTGAGTTCGGGAGACAGAGCAGCGAGCAGGGCGTCGATGTTGTCCCGCGAGGTGGTCGTCACGAAGCCGACCTTCATGCCGTTCGCCTTGGCCGAGTCGATCGTGTCGGCCACGCCCGGTCGTGTCTTCACGTCCGATTCGCCGATCAGACGCTGGAAGATCTCGGACTTCGTCGCGTGCACGGCGGCGGCGTCCACCTCGGTACCCGTGTCGGACGCGTATTCGCTGATTCGGTCGGCACCACCGTTGGATCCGAGCATGGCCCGGTAATCCTCGCGAGACCAGTTCCAGTTCAGATCGTGTGCTGCGAACGCCTCGTTGAACGAGCGACGTTGCAGTTCGGACGTGTCGACGAGAGTGCTGATCGAGCCGAACAGAATTGCGGACATGGATGCCTTTCGGAGCGAGAGACGTTGTACCAGTCAATGTCTCGCGCATGCGCGATGGGTGAGTTGGTTCGGGGGGTATGCCCCATCGGCACCGAACGGGAAACCTTCGAATTTTTCGGCAGAACGGTCGGACGTCAGCGATGCCGGACGGGCGCGGCCAGAGTCGTCGGTGTCGACCGGCCGCGCAGGGTGACCGCCTCGCCCGTCGTCCAGTGCGAGCGTTCGTCGACGGAGGCGTGATCGAGCACGATCGACGAGGTGAGCACGTCGGTGTTCGGGTCGTCCTTCGCGAGATCGGTGAGCCGAGCCGCCTGATTGACGGTGTCGCCGATGACCGTGTACTCGAATCGGGATTCGGCTCCGATGTTTCCGGCGATGACCGGGCCGTACGTGACGCCGATACCGATCTCGAAGCCGCCGTCGGAGGCGAGGGCGACGGCCAGGGTGCGTGCGGTGCGCAGTGCCGCCGTCGCGGGATCGGGGTGGTCGACCGGGGCGCCGAAGATCAACAGTGCGGCATCGCCCTCGAACTTGTTGACGAAGCCGCCGTTGCGTTCGCCGTGCTCGACCACCACCGCGAAGAAGCGGTTGAGAAGATCGACCACCGCTTCCGCGGATTCTCGCTCGGCCATGGCCGTCGAACCCACCAGATCGATGAACAGCACGGCCACCGTTCGGTTCTCGCCGCCGAGGCGAGGAGCACTCGCCAACGCCCGCTGCGCCACGTCGTGGCCCACGTGGCGACCGAAGAGAGAACGCAGGCGTTCGCGCTCGTCGAGACCGACGACCATCTTGTTGAACCCGTTCTGCAACCGGCCGATCTCGGAGGCGTCGTAGACGTCGACGCGGGTGTCGGTCGCTCCGGCTTCGACGCGTTGCATGGCCGTGCTGACCTGCTGTAGCGGATCCGATACGGACCGTCCGACCAGGAACATGCCGCCGAATCCGACGACCAGGGCGATCGCGGACAGCGACACCATCGCGGGAGACAGGTCGACGTCGGGTGGGATGACGGTGTCGATCAGTCTGCCGAGGCCGATGAGACCGAGGCCGAGAATGGGAATGGCCGTGCTCAGGACCCAGATGAGAACGACGCGCAGCTTCACGCCGAGTGCCGCGGAATCGGTGACCGCACTGACCTCCATCACCGCTGCGGTGGTCGGCCGAAGGGTTCTCTCGGCAACCAGATAGCCCAGTGAGCAGGTCGCCAGGCCGCCGAAGCTGACGGCAATCGCGACGATGATCGACAGCGCCGCGCCGGCGGACGCATTGACCGCGACGAACACCGCGACGCCGAGTGCCCACAGCAGCACGTGGACGCCGAGCTGACGAAGGGGCAGCCTCACGATGGCGATCGCGGTGGCGTCCGCGGGCGTACCGCCGGTGTGCAGCCACAGCACGAGGGGCTTCGCAACGCGGAGGCCGAGCGCGATCCCGATGGCGATCGCGACCGGTAGATACACGAAGAAGGCGACGTAATTTCGGTCCGACAGGATCTCCTCCGAGCCGACCGGCAACGGCAGGATGAAGCGGGCCAACACGAAGACGATGACTGCTCCGATGGCGTTGGCCGACACCATGCCCGCCGCGTAGAGGCGCATCGGGGTGCGGGTGAGGGCGGACCGTAGAGCTGCGATCACCGATGAATCTCCGTTCTCTGTTCGCTCGAACTGTAGGGGTCCGGAAAAAGATTCGACGAGATTTCTCCTCGAGTGACTACCTGTGTCCCCGAGTACCTGGTAATCTCCGTAACAGTTACATAGAGCTTTTCGACGATGGAAGGAACCACGGCGATGACCAGCACACTCTCCAGGAACGACGTTCTCGAGCCCGAGGATGTCTCCGCTCGTTTGCTCGATTCCGCCGCCCAGCTGTCGTACGACCCCTCCGAGGAGGTCGACTGGGAAGCCGATCTCGATCCCTCCCTCTACGGACTCAACCCGGAGTGGAGCACCCTCTTCGGCACGAAGCTGTGGGACGAGATGAGCGAAGAGCAGCGCATCACGCTCACCCGCCACGAGGTCTGCTCGATCATGAGCACCGGCATCTGGTTCGAGATGATCCTGCAGCAGATGGTTCTGCGCGATCAGTACTGCAAGGACTCGTCGAACTCGGACTTCCAGTTCGCGCTCACCGAGATCGCCGACGAGTGCCGCCACTCGATCATGTTCGCCCGCGCCTGCCAGAAGATGGGTATCAAGGCATACCTGCCGCGTCGATCGAGCATCGAACTCGGCCGTGGCTTCAAGGCTCTCGCGTCCGCCGAGGTCGCCTACGGCGGCATCCTCGTCGCCGAAGAGGTGCTCGACGTCATGCAGCGCGACTGGATGCGCGGCGAGAACGTGCTGCCACTCGTGCGCACCACCAGCAAGATCCACGTCGTGGAAGAGTCGCGGCACATGACGTTCGCGCGCGCTCAGATGCGTGAGGAGATCGCCGAGAAGAGCCCGGCTCGCCGTAAGGCCAGCGCGCTCGTCGTCGCGATCGCCGCCCGCATGATCGTGTCCAACATGGTCAACAAGGAGGTCTACGCAGCAGCCGGCCTCGATGTCGACCGCGCAGTGAAGGAAGCGAAGAACAACGCCCATCACCACACGATGATGCGCACCTCGAGCGAGCACTTGATGGCATTTCTTCTCGACTGCGGTTTGGTCACCAAGCCGGCCGAGATGATCTACCGTCGTCTGCACATGCTCTGACCACTCTTTTCGAGGCCGTGAAGGACATCCGAGAACAATGCCGTTCGCGATCACGCAGAACTGTTGCAACGACGCATCCTGCCTGTCGGTGTGCCCCGTCAACTGCATACATCCGACGCCGGACGAGCCGGATTTCGGTAAGACCGAGCTGCTCTACATCGATCCGCGCTCGTGCATCGACTGCGGTGCCTGCGCGGACGCGTGCCCGGTGGACGCGATCACTCGCGTCTCGCGTCTGACACCGGACCAGCAGATCTACGCGGACATCAACGCCGACTACTACAAGGACAAGCCCGCCGTGGCGGAGTGGGGCGCGCCTCGGTTCCCGGTGGCGACGGTCAACGACCTACCGCCGATCGACATCGCCATCGTCGGGACCGGACCGGCTGCCTGCTATACCGCTCAGGCGCTGTTGCGTGTCCCCGGCACCAACGTCACCTTCTACGACCGGCTGCCCACTGCGGGCGGTCTCGCCCGCTACGGCGTCGCTCCCGATCACCTCGGTACCCGACGCATCAGTGAGCACTTCCGTGGAATCTTCGTCCATCCGCGGGTGACGATGAAGCTCGGTGTCGAGGTCGGTAAGGATGTCGACCACGTCGAACTGGCTCGGAAGTTCGACTCGGTGGTCTATGCCGTCGGTGCCGACAAGGACCGAGCCCTCGAGATTCCCGGTATCGACCTCGACGGATCCGTCAGCGCGCGCACCCTGGTGGGCTGGTACACCGGCCACCCCGACGTTCCCGCCGATGCCATCGATCTCACCGGCGTCGACCGCGTCACCATCATCGGAAACGGCAACGTCGCACTCGACGCTGCTCGTATCCTCACGGCCGACCCGGACCGGCTCGACGGAACCGAGATCGCCCCGCACGCTCTGGCCGAGTTGCGTCGGCATCGGGTGAACGAGGTCGTCGTCCTCGCCCGTCGTGGCCCCGAGTTCGCGGCGTTCACCCGGTCCGAATGCAAGGCTCTCGTCGATCGCGCCGGCGTCGACGTCGTCGTGGCAGGACCGGACGGAATCGTCGACGCCATCGATCGCCTGCCGTTGTCCGCTCCTGCGTCGGCTCTCGCCGGGGCGACGCGAGTCGAACTGGGCTCGCAGGCACACGCGCGCCGCATCGTCTTCGCGTTCGGCCGAGCTCCGGCTGCTCTCCACGGCAGCGGCTCGGTGCAGTCCATCGAGGTCGGCGTCGGTGAGCATGCCGTCGAGCTGCCGACCGAGTTGGTTCTGCTCGCGATCGGCTATCGCGGAACCCCGTCACCGGGAATCCCGTTCGACGACATCAGCGGCACCATTCGTAACGTCGGCGGTCGCATCACCGCTGCCGACGGCACTCCGGTTCCGGGGTGCTACGTCGTCGGGTGGGCCAAACGGGGTGCCACGGGCGGCATCGGCGACAACAAGATCGATGCGGAGGAAACGGCCGAGGCGTTACTGGCCGATGTGCCCACGCGCGGGCTTGCCCGTCCGGTCGGTTGGTACGGAAAAGTGAGTGCCGCCCTGGGCGACCGCGTTTCCAGAGCGCGCTGACCGGTCGGAACAGCCCGGTTCTGTTCACCTTGTGTAGCAGTCTCATTCAGTTCTGAGCGATTCGGATGTGTAGCACGGCGTACAGGGTTACCGTTGAGTATGGCTGAACGGGGGGCCAAGCCCCAGGTTTCTTTTGTAAGACGGACGATGCTGCGCGCAGTCCGATCGTTGTTCAATCCGCTCCGGCCTGACGACTACCTGTCGATGATCAATCCGCTGTGGACCACCCGCGAGCTTCGGGGGAAGGTCGAGCGGGTGACACCGGAGGGATCGGAGGCCGTCTCGGTGTACATCCGTCCGGGTTTCGAGTGGCAGGGCCACACACCCGGGCAGTACGTCCGACTCGGAGTACTGATCGACGGTCGGTACCACTGGCGGGCGTATTCGCTCACCTCCGATCCGGACCCGGTGGACGGATTGGTCAGCGTCAGTCCCAAGTTGGTGCCGTCGGGGACGGTCTCGCCGTACTTGGTGGGAACCATCAGGACCGGTGACATCGTCCGGCTCAGTGAGGTCGAGGGCGAGTTCACTCTGCCGAATCCGATTCCGGACAAGATGGTGTTCATCAGTGCAGGCAGTGGCATCACGCCGATCATCAGCATGTTGCGCGCCCTCGATCACCACGATCAGGTACGCGACGTCGTGGTGGTGCATTCGGTGCACAATCGCGACCAGCTGATGTTCGCCGATACCCTCGACGAACTCGAAGCCAAGCACGACGGGCTGACGGTGAAGCTGCGGGTCACCAGCGACGAGGGTCGGATGAAGGCGTCCGAATTGGACGAGCTGGTCCCGGATTGGCGTGAGCGCGAGGCATTCTGCTCCGGTCCGGGTGAACATCTGGATGATCTGCGCTCGTACTGGAAAGACCAGGGTGACTACGACCGGTTCCATCACGAGAGTTTTCAGCCGGTCATCGGTGGTGGCGACGATGCAGGCGAGGGCGGCACCGTAAAGTTTATCAACAGCAAGAAGGACGTCGAATGCGACGGCGGCACAACGATTCTCGCCGCCGGTGAGGAAGCCGGCCTGGATTTGACGTACGGCTGCCGGATCGGCATCTGCCACACCTGCGTAGGTACCCTGAAGAAGGGGCGTTTACGTGACCTACGTAACGGGGATATCTCCGAACCTACGGGGCAAGCGGTTCGGATCTGTGTCAACACTGCTGAGGGCGACATCGAAATCGAACTCTGATCTTCACATCGAACAGGGGAATGAATGTCTATCGACGAAACCACCAGGCGTGTCACGGTCTCCGACGAGCCGGTGAACCCGCTGGCGCATCTGAGTGACGACACGATCGCCGAACTCGCCAAGGAGTTCGACGCCATCCATGACGAGGTGTACGCCAGCCTCGGTGACAAGGATCGGAAGTACATCACCTCGGTGATCGCAGCCCAGCGGCAGTTGCTGGTCGCGGGTCGAGTGTTGCTGCTCGGATCGACCAGCAAGCCGGCATGGCTGGCGGGTACCGCGTGCCTCGGAATCGCAAAGATTCTCGAGAACATGGAGATCGGCCACAACGTCATGCACGGCCAGTGGGACTGGATGAACGATCCGGAAATTCATTCCTCCGTGTGGGATTGGGACACCGCGTCTACCGCGAGCTCGTGGAAGCACTCGCACAACTACGTGCACCACACGTACACCAACATCCGCGGCAAGGACAAGGATCTCGGCTACGAGATCATGCGTATCGACCCGCGGCAGAAGTGGCACCCGGCCTACCTGGCGCAGCCGTTCTACAACGTGCTGCTGATGGCGTTCTTCGAGTGGGGTGTCGCGCTGCACGATCTCGACATCGAGGCCATTCGTCGCGGTGAGAAGCCGGTCAAGGATCTCGTCGAGGATCTCAAGGGCATCGGCGTCAAGGCACGCAAGCAGTTCGTCAAGGACTACGTGGGTTGGCCGCTGATCTCGGCCGGTGCGTTCGCGCTGGCGCAGGTCGCATCGGGTGGTCGTCTGCCCGAGAGCAAGCGCTCCAGGCTCGCGTCCAAGCTGCGTGGGTCTGCCCGGTTCGGTAAGAACCGTCGGACCGCGGCTCTGCTGGACAGCCGGTTCAGTGGCATCGAGAGCACGTTCCTGTCGACGGTGGCCGCGAACTTCACCGCGAACATCATTCGAAACGTCTGGTCGAACGCGATCATCTTCTGCGGACACTTCCCGGACCAGGCCTACACCTTCAGCCAGGAAGAGGTGGAGAACGAGACCCGCGGTGGGTGGTACGTCCGTCAGCTCGTCGGAGCCGCCAACATCGACGGTGGCCCGTTGTTCCACTTGATGAGCGGCAACCTGAGCTACCAGGTGGAGCACCACCTGTACCCGGACATGCCCAGCACCCGGTACGCGGACGTTGCGCCGAAGATCAAGGACATCTGCGAGCGCTACGAACTGCCCTACAACACCGGACCGTTCTTTCAGCAGTGGGGCATGGTCCAGCGCACCATCGCACGGCTGGCGTTCCCGGGCGGCAAGGCTCGGCCGAAGCCGGGCCCCTACCGTCCCGAGGAGAGCTGGCGTCGTAAGTTCGCCGAAGGTGCCACCAAGGACAGCGAGGCCGCCAAGACTCGCGGCCGCGTACCGGCAGGGCATCCGGCGGCCGGACCGGAGCACAACTCCGGCGGCGTCGATGTTCAGCCGCCGCCCCGTGGCGACGACTGAGTTCGTCCCGTGAAGAGCTGACGAAACCGCGGCCACCCGATTACCGGGTGGCCGCGGTTCTGCGTTGCGGGTGTCAGGTCATGTCGACGTCCTTGGTCTCGATCAACCGCTTGGTGCACACCAGACTGAGTACCGACAGCAGGGCCAGCATGACTCCGATCGAGATGCTGCCGAACGCGGCGGTGAGCGGTGCGGCCAGCATCGGCGGAATCGCGCCACCGAGAACGCCTGCGAGGTTGTAGCCCAAACCTGCTCCGGTGTAACGGAATCGGGTTTGGAACAGCTCAGGGAGCAAAGCTCCGGTCGGTCCGTAGGCAACACCGAAGATGGCCAGCGTGACGCACATGCCGATCACGAAGGCTGCGGGTGAACCGGTGTCGAGTATCGGGAACAGAGCGATCGACCACGGGATCGCGACCATGCACGCCGCCATGATCACTCGCCGTCGGCCGACACGATCGGAGTAGGTGGCCGACACCGCGATCGCGACTCCGAAGATCACCGCAGCACCGATTCCGGTGACCAACACGAACGGGCGGTCGAATCCGAGGGTCTTGGTGCCGTAACTCGTCAGGTATGCGGTTCCCATGTAGAAGAAGGCGAAGAGTGACGCCAATGCGCCTGCAGCGGTGAGGATTTCCCGCTTCTGGATGCGCCAGGCGTCGAAGATCGGCAGTTTCGTCGGTGCTGCGTTCGCCGGTGCCTGCTCCTCGGCGAGCTTGTTGGCACGAAAGACCGGGGTCTCTTCGATGGCCAACCGCATGTACAGGCCGATGAGTACCAGAACGGCGCTGAGCAGGAACGGGATTCGCCAACCGTAGTTGAGGAACGTCTCGTTGGTGTCGCCGAGCAGCAGTCCGGTCGCGAGGAAGGTCGCGCTCGAGAAGATGAACGCGGCGGACGGTCCCAGCTGAGGGAACATCGCGTAGAAGCCGCGTTTGCCGGGAGGCGCGTACTCGGCCGTCAGCAGTGTCGCGCCTGCCCATTCACCACCGACTGCGAACCCCTGGCCGAACCTGAGCAGCACCAGGATGATCGGCGCAGCCACGCCGATCGTCTCCGCGCCGGGCAGCAGACCGATGGCGAACGTGGACACCCCCATCAGCAGCAGCGTCGAGATCAGGGTCTTCTTGCGACCGATGCGGTCACCGAAGTGTCCGAACAGCACTGCGCCGACGGGCCTGGCGATGAACGCGACCGCGAACGTCGCGAACGAGGCCACGGTGCCTGCGGTGGAGCCGAGGGCCGGGAAGAAGATCGTCGGGAAGACCAGGGCGGCCGCGGTGCCGTAGATGAAGAAGTCGTAGAACTCGATCGTCGTGCCGATGCCACTGGCGACAGCGACCCGGCGGACACTGGTCTTGGTCTGCACCGTAGGTGGCGTCGATGCGGACACACCCGGGTCGTCGGGTGAGACAGTGGTCATGGTTCCTCCGTTTTGTCGGGTATCGGGTGAATGCGCGATACCGAGTGCGACGAACGGTAGTGATCCGAGTCACGCGATGAATACCCCCGGATGGGGGTGTGGTGAACGCACGAGACCTCAGGCGCACCTCAGGGTTCGCCGGTACCGTCTGACACCAGGGGAGCGACGCTTGTGTCCGCAGGGTGGGAAGCGAAGGTGATCTGGTGTCCACAGACCACAATCGGGATGTGTTCGACAGTGAGCGGGTGGCTGCGGCGTACGTGGAGTATGCGGGTCCGACCGACGGTTTTCTGGACCGCGGGGAGGCGGCGGCGCTGGTCGCTGCGGCCTCGGTTGCGCGCGGAACGCCGATACTGGACGTGGGAGTCGGCAGCGGACGAACCACGGCGCTGCTTCGGCTGATCAGCGACCGCTACGTTGCGATCGACTACGCACCAACCATGGTCGACGCCTTTCGGCGAAACTTTCCCGACCTGCAGGCGCATGTGGCCGACGCGCGTGATCTGGCGGACTTCTCCGACGGCGAGTTCGGTCTGATCGTGTTCAGCAACAACGGAATCGACACCGTGACGCATGACGAACGAGTTCGAGTACTCGCAGAATTTCACCGAGTTCTCGGCGAGTCCGGAATTCTGGTGTTCTCCACTCTCAACCGCAACGGACCGTCGTTCGGGGAGAAGCCGTTTCAGTTGAGCAGACCGACCCAGCGGTTCACGTTCTCACTCGCGCGCATCGTGACGGCTGTCGGACGACGACTGCTCGATCCCGCCGGAGTCGTTCGTAGCGTTGCCAATTGGTGGTCTGCGCGCTCTCGGGTCGTCGATCGCGGAACGTGGGCCGTAGCGCCGCTCGCTGCGCACGATTTCGCTCCGTTCATGCACTTCACCACCGTGGCAGACGTGCGACGACTGGTGACCGATGCCGGGTTCACCATCTCCGAGATCTTCGCCGACGACGGTTCGATCGTGGCACCCGACGTTCTGGCGAGCTCAGCGGACAACTTCACCGTTTTCGCACGCAAGTAGGGCCTCAGCCCAGTCGCTCGAGCGCCTCGGTCATCTTCTCCACGGTGTCCGGCGCGACTTTCGCCTCGAACCCCGCCTTCAGGAACGGGCCGGCTACCTTGGCGGCACCGTTGAATTCGACCTTCGCGTGGTAGTCGATTCGGGTGGCGTGCGGTCCTTCGGCGGTCAACGTGATGTCGTCGACGCTGGTGGCCGTCTTGTTCTCGCCCTCGAGCACGATGTGATCAGGCTCGTCGGTGACCAAGGTGTAGGTCAACTCCGTGGTGATACCGAACAGCTTCGAGACGTTGTGCCACTGCGTTCCGACGGCGACCGGACCGTCGGAAATCTGTGTGCAGCTCTGGGTTCCGGGATCCCACGACGGCGCATGGGAAAAGTCGCGTAGAAAGGCGGCCGCCTTCTCGATCGGAACAGCGGCGGTGAAGGTGCGGGTGACGTCGACCATGAGAATTTCCTGTCGTCGGGGATCAGTCTTCGAGCGGGACGCCGAGGTGCTCGGCGAGCCGGCGCATGGTGCCGACTATCTGTTCCTCGGTCACCCGGGGAAAGCCGGCCATCTTGCGGAACTCCGGGTCGGTGACGCGGGACCAGTCGTAGACCTGTGTGAGAGCTGTCCGATTCTCGGCAACTTCTTCGAGTTCCCAGGACCACCGCGTGCCACGCGGTCCCATCCCCTGGCGATTGGGAATCCAGCCGACGCGTCGATCCTGCTCGAACACGAACACGGTGTTCTCCATGACGTACTCGCCCAGCTCCGGCTGATACATGTCCATCGCAAAGGTGTCGCCCACCGCGCGCAGCGGTGTCGGTTCGATCGCACCACGCAACATCTCCGAGCCGTCGACCGCGGCCTGAACCTCGGGGTTGGCCAGTGCGGTGAACACCGAGGCCGGGGGAGCGTCGATCACGCGGCGGACGGTCAGCTGGTCGCTCATGGGGCTCGCTTTCGGTTGTTTACGCTGGCTACGGAGTTACCCCGTCTGCGTGGAAGGAAACTCCGGTCGCCGTTTTTGCCTCGCAGTGGACACAGCGACGAAACACGACCGCCACGTCGCATTCGTACAGTCGCCGGGTCGGACTCCACAAAATCCAGCTGTGGAGCAGCACCTTGTCAAGGGGTAGCCATGAGTGGAAATACCGTACGCCTGCAGGCGATCAAAGACGTCGAGGCGTATGTGCCGCCTGCGGTCAGCTTCGTCGGAGACGAGAAGCCGGGCGAGATCTTCGGAGAGAACGTCTTCAGCAAGGTCGTCATGCAGAAGCGACTGCCCAAATCCGTGTTCAAGTCGGTGATGGCGACCATCGACAAAGGCAAGAAGCTCGACCCCCTGGTCGCCGACGCGGTGGCGTCGGCGATGAAGGACTGGGCACTGGAGAAGGGCGCGACGCATTACGCGCACGTCTTCTATCCCCTCACCGGGTTGACGGCCGAGAAGCACGACAGCTTCTTCGACCCGGTCGGAGACGGCAGCGCGCTCGCGGAATTCGCGGGCAAGACGCTGATTCAGGGCGAGCCCGACGCGTCGAGCTTCCCCAACGGCGGCCTGCGCAACACGTTCGAGGCTCGTGGGTACACCGGTTGGGACGTCACCAGCCCGGCGTACGTACTGGAGAATCCGAACGGCAACACCCTGTGCATCCCGACGGTGTTCGTCTCGATGACCGGTGAGGCCCTCGACCACAAGACGCCGTTGCTGCGTTCGCAGCAGGCCATGGGTGGGCACGCCGAGCGGATCCTGAAGCTGTTCGGGCACGAGAACATCGAGAACATCGTCTCGTTCTGTGGTCCGGAGCAGGAGTACTTCCTGGTCGACCGACACTTCTTCCTCGCCCGGCCCGACCTGCTCAATGCCGGCCGCACCCTGTTCGGCTCGAAGCCGCCGAAGGGCCAGGAGTTCGACGATCACTACTTCGGAGCCATTCCCGAGCGTGTGCTCGGCTTCATGATGGACACCGAGCGCGAGCTGTTCAAGCTCGGCATCCCGGCCAAGACCCGGCACAACGAGGTCGCACCAGGGCAGTTCGAGATCGCGCCGATGTTCGAGCGCGGCAACATCGCAGCCGATCACCAGCAACTGTTGATGACGACGTTCAAGACCATCGCCAAGAAGCACGGCATGGAATGCCTGTTCCACGAGAAGCCCTTCGAAGGCGTCAACGGCTCCGGCAAACACGTCAACTTCTCGCTCGGTAACTCCGATCTGGGATCGCTGCTGGTGCCCGGCGACAACCCCCACGACAACGCGCAGTTCCTCGTCTTCTGTGCTGCCGTCATCCGCGCGGTGCACAAGTACGGCGGTCTGCTGCGCGCGTCGGTGGCGTCGGCGACCAACGATCACCGCCTCGGCGCGAACGAGGCTCCGCCCGCGATCATCTCGATCTTCCTCGGCGATCAGCTCGCCGACGTGTTCGACCAGATCGCCAAGGGCGCGGCGACGTCGTCGAAGGGCAAGGGCACCATGATGATCGGTGCCGACACCCTGCCCGTACTGCCGACCGACCCCGGCGACCGCAACCGAACCAGTCCGTTCGCGTTCACCGGCAACAGGTTCGAGTTCCGTGCACCCGGTTCGATGCAGACCGTCAACGGCCCGATGGTCACGATCAACACGATCATGGCCGAGGCTCTCGACTACATGGCGACCAACCTCGAGCTGGCCGTCGCCGAGGGCACAGATTTCGACACCGCGGTGCAGAACCTGTTGACCGAGATCATCACCGAGCACGGTGCGGTGGTGTTCAACGGCGACGGCTACTCCGACAACTGGCAGATCGAGGCCGAGTCACGCGGCCTGCCGAACCTGCGTACGACGCTCGACGCGTTGCCCGAACTCATTTCGGACTCGGCGATGGAACTGTTCGAGAAGTACAAGGTCTTCAACCACCGAGAGATGCACTCGCGCTACGAGATCGGGCTCGAACAGTACGCATTGACGGTGTTCGTCGAGGCGCGTCTGACACTCGAGATGGGCCAGACGTCCATTCTGCCCGCAGCCGTGCGCTATCAGACCGAGCTGGCGCAGAACGTCAGTGCACTCAAGGGTGCAGGCGTCGACGACGTCGACATGACTGCGCTGCAGGCGGTGTCGGCACCGCTCGCCGAGCTGCGCGCCGCGTTGGCGACGTTGAAGGCCGCGCTCGAAGCCGACCCCGGCGGCGAGGCCCTCGCCGAGGCGACGCACGCCAAGGACGAACTGCTGCCCGCGATGGCCGCCGTTCGATCTGCGGCGGACACTCTGGAAGCCATGGTGGCCGACGATCTGTGGCCGCTGCCGACGTATCAGGAGATGCTCTACATTTTGTGAGTGCCTGCGCGTAGGAGTGGAGCCTGCGGAACGACCAGATGGAACAGTGGTGCGGATAAGTGCCTCAGGCGGCACCTATCCGCACCACTGCTGCGTTCGGCGTGAGCAATGTCTCGAGGCGGAATAGCTCGGTGGATCTTTCGAGTTCGGAGTGAGCAGTGGCAAAGATTGTGCACGCACTCGTGAGGAGAGAGATCCATGAAGTTGTTTACCCCGTTGGCGCTCGGTGACCTGAAGCTCGACAACCGGCTGGTGATGGCCCCGCTCACGCGGACGCGCTCCGGCCAGGACGGTGTACCGGGCCCGCTGGTGGTCGAGCACTACAAGCAGCGTGCATCCCTGGGTCTGATCGTCAGTGAAGGTACGTACCCCAGCCATGCGGGCCAGGGCTTTCCCGGTCAGCCCGGTCTGGTCACCGACGAGCAGATCGAGGGCTGGCGCAACGTCGCCGATGCAGTGCACGCCGACGGCGGACGGATCTTCGCGCAGGTGATGCACGCCGGTCGCGTGACCCACGAGGCGACGACGGGTGGCCGCGAGGTCGTCGGGCCCAGTGCCATTGCCATCGAGGGCGAAACCCACACCTACGAGGGCAAGAAGGCGTACCCCACCCCGCGTGCGCTGCGCGAGGACGAGCTGCCCTCGGTGATCGCCGAGTTCGTGCAGGCGTCGAAGAACGCGATCGCCGCCGGAATGGACGGCGTCGAGATCCACGGTGCCAACGGATATCTGTTGCACGAATTCCTTTCGCCCGCCTCGAACCAGCGCGACGACTCGTACGGCGGCTCGCCGGAGAATCGGGCGCGCTTCGTGGCCGAGGTCGTGGAAGCAGTGGTCGCCGCTCTCGGAGCGGGCAAGGTCGGAATTCGCATTTCACCCGAGCACAACATCCAGGACGCGCTCGAGACGGACGCCGATGACGTGCGCGCAACCTACCGCGCATTGGTCGATCGAATTGCACCCCTGGGATTGGCGTACCTCAGTGTGCTGCACAAGGATCCGTCGGGCGAGCTGGTCCAGGATCTGCGACAGGCATTCGGCGGCCCGGTGCTCGTCAACAGTGGCTTCGGTGAGATCACCACCCGCGACGAGGCGCTCTCACTTCTCGACAACGGAATCGGTGACGCAATTGTCGTCGGCCGTCCGGCGATCGCCAACCCCGACCTCGCCTACCGCTGGCGCGAGGATCTGCCGTTGAACGAGCCCGACCCGAGCACGTTCTACACCGATGGTGCCGAGGGCTACACGGATTACCCGGCCCTGCAGCACTAGCAGTACCCGGCGTTTGCCGACCAGATATTCAGATGCCCACCGTCACAGGTGGGCATCTGAATAATCTGTGGGCACACAGAGCTCTAGAAGTCTGCGGTTTTACGGGCGCGGATCTTGCTGACGATCGAGAACACCACAGCGATGACCATCAGTGCGTAGAGCACGATGGTGATGCCGCTGCTGATCAGAATCGACGGATCTCCTTCGCTGACGGCCAGTGCGCGTCGCAGTGATTCCTCGGCGAGCGGGCCGAGGATCACCGCGATCAGCACCGGTGCGAGCGGAATCTCGTAGCGCCGCATCATGAATCCGACGATGCCGAGTCCGAGCATGAAGATCAGGTCCACGATCGACGCACTCGACGCGTAGACGCCGAGGGCTGCGAACACCGAAATGCCGGCGTAGAGGTAGTTCTTCGGGATCTTCAGCAGCTGCGCCCACAGTGGTGCGAACGGCAGGTTGAGGATCAACAGCACGATCATGGCCACGAACAGGCTGGCCAGCAGGGCCCAGACGATGTCGCCGCTGCGCTCGAAGAGCAGGGGCCCGGGTTGCATGCCGTACTGCTGGAAAGCCGCCAGCATGATCGCGGCCGTCGCCGACGTGGGCAGACCCAGAGCCAGCAGCGCGCCCATCGCTGTTCCGGCCGTGGAGTTTCCGGCGGCCTCGGGACCTGCGACGCCGCGAATGGCACCCTTGCCGAACATCGGCTTCTCGCGTTTGCGATCGAGCCTGCGCTCGGTGCCGTAGGCCAGGAAGCTCGGCACTTCGGCACCGCCCGCGGGGATCACACCGAACGGCACACCGAATGCCGTACCGCGCATCCATGCCGGCAACGCATCGCGGAACTCTGCCTTGCTCAGCCACGGTCGTCCCTGCGACTTGATCAGCGAACGGTCCTCGGGTCGACCGATCTTCGACGCGATGTGGATGACCTCACCGAGGGCGAGCATCGCGACGGTGATGACGACGATGTGGATGCCGTCGAACAGGGCAGGAACCTCGAACGTGAATCGTGAAGCGCCCGAGGGGCCGTCGATACCGATGACGGCGAGGGTGAGGCCGATCAGCAGTGCGGTCAGGCCCTTGAGTGCGGAGTCCGAGACCACCGCCGAGGTGGCGATGAATGCGAACACCGCGAGGGCGAGATATTCGGCGGGACCGAAGTTGGTCGCCAAGGCGGCGAGCGTCGGGGCGAAGAACACCACCAGGGTGGTCGCGACGATACCGCCGATGAATGCGCCGATCGCCGAGGTGGCCAAAGCCTGTGGGGCGCGGCCGTTCTTGGCCATTCGATGGCCCTCGAACGTGCCTGCGATCGCAGTGCTGTTGCCGGGGGTGTTCATCAGAATGCCCGAGATGGAATCGCCGAACAGGCCGCCGAAATACACTCCGGCGAACATGATCAGCGCCGCGGTGGGGTCGAGGGTGAAGGTGACGGGCAGCAGCAGGGCCACGGCCATGGCGGAGCCGAGACCGGGCAGGACGCCCACGGCGGTTCCGAGCAGCGCGCCGACGAACACCCAGACGAGGTTCATCGGAGTCAGCGCGGTGCCGAATCCGTCGATGAGATTGCTCAATGAATCCATCAGAAGTTCAGCTCCGTCAGAAGATTTGGGCGAGGACGCCGCCGGGCAGGGTCAGCCCGAGGCCAGCGGAGAATGCGATCTGAATCGTGCTCGAGACCAGCAGTGCTACTGCCGCGTCGAACACGTAACGGCGACCGCCCAATCCGACCGACACGCCCCAGAACAGCAGTGCGCCGGCCAGGACCCAGCCGAGCGGGTCGAGCAGAGCGATGAACAATGCCACCGATCCGACGGTGATCGACAGGGTTCGCCAGTTGCTGACGGTGCCGGTGTGCGGCTTTCCGTCGGCGTCGACCCCGCGGTCGATCACGTCGGGCTTGACCATCAACTGAATGGTGACCAACAGGGCGACGACGAAGCAGCCGCCGGCGACGATGGCCGGAAAGACCTGTGGGCCAGGCGAGGTGGCGGTGGACGGAACATCCATCGTGACGGTTCCGTAGACCAGGAACAATCCCAGTGCGACGAGCAGTGCCGGAACGATCAGGCCGCTGCGGCCGGTCCAGAACGACCGGGACGTACCCGTGTCGGTGTCTGTGGTCGTCGTTGTCATACCAGCCCCAATTCCTCGAGAATTCCGGTGATGCGTGTCTGCTCGACCTCGAGGAATTCGCCGAATTCGTCTCCGGTCAGGACGGATTCCTTCCAGCGGTTGCGTTCGACGGCCGTCGCCCATTGCTCGGTCTCGACCATCTCCGTGACGATGTCGACGAGAGTCTGCCGGTCCTCGTCCGAGATTCCCGGCGGCGCAACGATTCCGCGCCAGTTCACCAGGTCGACGTTGTAGCCCTGCTCGATGAACGTCTCCACGTCGAATCCCTCGAGCGGCTCGGGCGCGGCCACGGCGAGTGCGCGTACGTTGCCTGCCTCGATCTGGTCGCGGAAGTCGTTGAACCCACTGACCGCGACGCCGACGGTGTTCGACAGCAGCGATGTCAGGACCTCGCCGCCTCCGGAGTAGGCGATGTAATTGATTGCGGCCGGGTCGATGTCGGCTTCCTGCGCCAACTGACCCGCGACGATGTGGTCGATTCCGCCGAGGGAGCCGCCGCCGATCGGCAGTCCACCGGGATTGGCCCGCCATGCCTCGATCATGTCCTCGAGATTCTGGATGGGTGAATCCTTGGGCACCACGAAGACCTCGAAGTCCTCGGCGAGCTTGGCGATCGGGACGGTGTCGGCCAGTGTGGTCTCGGAGTTGTTGATCGCGATGCCGCCGAGCATGACGGTTCCGGTGATCATGACGGTGGTGGGCTGACCGCTGAGGTTGTCGAGTTGGCTCAGGCCGATAGTGCCGCCGGCACCGGGGACATTGACGACCTGAGCGTTGTTGACGATGCCGTCGCTACGCAGCGCCTGCTGCGATTCGCGGGCGACCAGATCCCAGCCGCCGCCCGCGGCAGCCGGTGCGATCAGTGTCAATTTGGCTCGGGCGTCGGAGCCGCTGGCACTGCGAGCGGCGTCGATTCCGGCAACGGTGACTGCTCCCACCACCACCAAGGCTCCGGCCGTTCGTAGCAGTGTGGGCGATATCGCCATCAGAGACCTTTCGTGTGGGGTGTCACAGCGTCAGGTTAGATACAGTTTGTCTGATTAGTCCAGTTCACAAATCCCCGAGGGTGATCCTCGGTGAAGACGAGCAACGAGCAACGGGAGAGAACGTGTCGGTAGCGAGCGCAGTGGCAGTAGCGATGAGCAACACCCCCGAGGGGCAGGAAGCGCTGCGACGCGGATCCGCCGAGGCCGAGCTGCGTCAGGCCGAGCTGATCGTGTTGTCCGTGGTGGACCGCGATTCCGTATCGGCAGAGGACCGCGCGGCAGCGCAGGCCGAGGTGGAGAAAACCCTTCCCGGAACTGCCACCACCGTGCGCGTCGAGCCCGACGGCGGCGACCCGGCCGGCGCGCTGGTCGATCTCGTCGCAGACGTCGGTGCGGGCCTGGTCGTCATCGGCTCCAAGCGTCGCTCCGCGGTGGGCAAGTTCCTGATGGGCAGCACCGTGCAGCGAGTGCTCTTGGACTGCCCGGTTCCCGTCCTGGTCGTGAAGGCTCCGTGACCCGACACTGACTTCGACCCGGTAGTATCGGACAAACTTCACCCTTACAACCTCGAGGAATCATGGACAGCGATAAACCCGGGCCGGACACGGCCCCCCGCACCACAGCTACTACGTGCGAGGCGGTGTCCGGCGAATGAGCGTTCTGCTCACTCTTCTGCTCGGCCTGCTCGTCGTTTTCCTCATCACCGTCGCGACCGGCTACTTCGTAGCCCAGGAATTCGCGTACATGACCGTCGACCGGTCCCGGCTCAAGGCACGTGCCGAGGCCGGTGACGCCGTCGCCGCTCGTACCCTGACCGTCACCAAGCGCACGTCCTTCATGCTGTCCGGTGCTCAGCTGGGCATCACGGTCACCGGCCTGCTGGTCGGCTATGTCGCCGAACCGCTGATCGGTCAGTCCTTCGGCGCGATACTGGGCGGCGTCGGAGTTCCTACGGCTGTCGGTGTCGGCCTCGGTGCCGTTCTGGCGATCACGTTCGCGACGTTCGTGCAGATGCTCTTCGGTGAACTGTTCCCGAAGAATTTCGCCATCGCCCGCCCCGAGCCGGTGGCTCGATGGCTCTCGCTGTCGACGACCATCTACCTCAAGCTCTTCGGGTGGTTGATCACCATCTTCGACCAGTCGTCGAACCTGTTGCTCAAGGCTCTCAAGATCGAGCCGGTGCACGACGTGGAGCACTCGGCGAGCCTGCGCGACCTCGAGCACATCGTCTCGGATTCCCGCGAGACCGGCGATCTGCCCGACGAGTTGTCGACGCTGCTCGATCGAATCCTCGATTTCCCCACTCGCACAGTCGAACACGCGATGATCCCGCGCTCACGATCGGCGACGGTCCGAGACACCGACACTCTCAGCGAGGTCGCTGCCCTGATGGGGCAGGAGCACTCGAGGTATCCGGTGCTCGACGAGGACGACGGTATCGTCGGCGTCGTCCATCTCGCGGACGTCCTGTCCGCGACGGTGCCGGGTTCCACACCGATCTCCGAGCTCACGCGTGACGCGCTGATCCTCCCGGAGATCCAGACCCTGCCCGACGCGATGCGCGAGTTGCGCTCGACCAAGAACCAATTGGCTTGTGTGATCGACGAATACGGCGGTCTGACCGGCGTCATCACGATCGAGGACCTGGCCGAGGAGCTGGTCGGCGAGATCACCGACGAGCACGACGACGACCTGTCCGATCCGAGCCCGGTCAGTGCCGACGACGGCAGCTGGACCATGGCCGGCGAGGTGCACGTCGACGAGGTCGAACGTGCCATCGGCATCGATCTGCCCGAGGGTGACTACGAGACCATTGCCGGTTTCGCCATCGCGCACAACGGATCTCTCCCCGATGTCGGGGAACGGATCGAAGTGGACCTACCACCGGACAACGCCGATCTGGCGAACGACGAGGAGAGTCCCGTTCGTTTCGTCATCCTCGAGATCGAGGAGATCGACAGCCACGTCCCGTCCCTGCTGACTCTGACGCTCGGCGAGCGTGACCCCGAACACGACGACGAGTCGGCCGAGTCGAAGGAAAGTGTGCACCGATGAGCAACATCTGGATTTTCCTGGCCGTCACGATCGGCCTCATCGCTGCCAGTGCCTTCTTCGTGGCCGTCGAGTTCGCGCTGCTGGCCGCCAAGCGGCATCGGCTCGAAGACGCGGCACCCAATTCACGCTCCGCTCGTGCGGCGCTGCGCAGCTCGTCCGAGCTGACGGTTCTGCTCGCCGGCTCCCAGCTCGGCATCACCGTCTGCACCCTCGGTCTCGGTGCGACGACGAAGCCGGCCGTGCACTACTGGCTCACGCCCCTGTTCGAGAGCGGCGGCCTGCCGTACTGGTTCGCCGACGTCCTCGGTTTCGTGCTCGCGCTGATCATCGTCACCTTCCTGCACCTGGTGGTCGGTGAGATGGCTCCGAAGTCCTGGGCCATCGCCCATCCGGAGAAGTCCGCGACGATGCTCGCAATCCCTATGCGCGCGTTCATGTTTCTCACCCGTCCGGTGCTGACGGCACTGAACAACATGGCGAACTGGTGCCTGCGGCGGGTCGGCGTCGAGCCGGCCGACACCGTGGGTACGGGCCAGAACGCGGACGACCTTCGGCAGCTGGTGGAGCATTCGGTGAACGTCGGTGCCCTCGATGCCAGCTATCAGGCGCAGATTTCCAGTGCGCTCGAACTGCAGGAATTGACCGTCGGCGACCTGGTGCGTCAGTTCGGCAAGCCCACGTCGGTACCGTCGACGGCGACCATCGACGACGTGCGCGAGGCCTCACGTCGCTCGGGGCATCTGCGGATCCTGGTCAGCGACGCGGACGTGGTCAAGGGCGTGGTGCACGTGCGCGACACGTTGACCGCTCCGCAGACCCTCGCCGAGATCACGCGTCCGGCATACACGCTGGAGGCGACGACGCCGGTGTACGTTGCCCTGCAGTCGATGCGCGAGACCCGGCATCACCTGGCACTGGTGGTCGACGGTTCGGCGGCGGCGGACGATCCGGCTCGCAGCGTCGGCGTCGTGACCCTGTCGGATGTGTTGACCCGACTGTTGCCCCAGCCGGTCTGATTCGATTCCGGTTTCGAACGAGACATCCCCGCCCGGCCGAGAAGGCCGAGCGGGGATGTCTTCGTCGTGACGGGTCGAAAGAACTCAGATCGGGGCGACAACCAGCAGGTGTGCCCAGTACGACGCGACGTCGTGGCCGAGTTGGGGGAGCAGAACGTCGTAGAGCAGGTAGGACATCATTGCCGTCGAACTCCTTGTTCAGCGTGCCGTTTCCGACTCGCGTTCCGAGATTGTGGGTGACCGAGACTGCCGGTCACTGAGACTGTAGATCACACAGCCTTCGGTGACATCCATATCGCCCACTCGCACCCCCCCGTGGCGCACGTCAGCCGATGCAGCCCTGCAGGGTGGTGAAGCTGCCCGCGATTCCGGCACCGTTGCACACCGCGCCGTTCGGGGTGAGGGTGATGGTGGAGCCCGGTGCTGCCACCGCGATGGAGAGCCCGAGACCGGCTGCGGTGTTCTGTGCGACGGCACCGGGGCCGAAGGCGATAGCTGCAGGCGCGCCACCGAAACTGCCGTTGCTCACTGCAGTTCCACCGTTCAGTCCCAGTGCAAGGGCGGCTGCGTTGTTCATCGCCTCGGCCGAACCCCAGCCCTCGAGGCCGAGGCCGGCCGCCGCACTCGCGACGTCGGCGGAGCTGTCGCACTGCGATCCTCCGACGAGCGCAGCGACATCGGCCCCTCCGGGTGCGGTGGTGCAGGCGACCGGTGCTGCGGATGCAGTGCCGGGTACCAGTGCCGCGAATGCACACGCGAATCCGAATGCTGCCGCCCCGCCAACAATCCTCTTGGTGTGGAACATGATGAATGCCTCCCCAGATCAGTGCGTCGACACCGGTGTGCCGAGCGTCTCGGTCGTCGGGCCGGTGTTGCGCAGGACCCGCACGCCTGAAGTCGAGTCTCGACGGGTCCGAACGCGGCACGGGTTCGGCATCATCACGGAAACGTCTCGGTAGTATCACGCTGAAATAACGCGCTGGTGGGTGTTCGCGGCCTCTAGGATCGGACCGTGATCGGACGCATCGACGAGGTGGTTTTCGACTGCACGGACCCGGCATCGCTGGCGCAATTCTGGGCCGCGATACTCGGCGGAAAGCCGATGGTGCGTGACGCCGCATGGCACTTCGTCGACGTCTCCGGGTTCACTCGGCTGGCATTTCAGCGAGTCCCGGAGAGCAAAGCGGGTAAGAATCGACTCCACCTCGACGTCGCCGTATCGGATATCGACCGTGCCGTCGGGTCGGCCGTCGCCTTGGGCGCGAGGGTGCTCGGCGACCGACACTCCGACGCGGCGGGAACCTTCCAGGTGCTGCTCGATCCCGAGGTCAACGAGTGGTGCCTGGTGACGCCGCCCGCCTGAGCCCGGCCGATCAGCGGGCGTCGTGTTCGGCGCGTGACTCGAGGACGGCAGGCATGTTGCCCTCGATCAGTTCGATGAGATCGGCCAATCGGGTACCGACGTCGCGTCCCAGCGGTGTGAGGCTGTACTCCACCTTCGGTGGAATGGTCTCGAGGACGGTGCGGACCACGAGGCCGTCCCGCTCGAGGGTCTGGAGGGTCTGCGAGAGCATGCGTTCGCTGACGCCGTCGACGCGTCGGCGCAACGCGTTGAATCGATAGTCGCCCTCGGTGAGGGCGGCGAGGGCGAGCACGCCCCACCTGCTGGTGGCGTTCTGCAATGTCTGCCTCGACGCACAGTCACGCGCGAAGACGGACGCTTCGAGAGATTCTGCGGGCTCGGACATATCGCCATGCTAGCGCATATCAAAGAGTCAGTAATAACTAGAAGGGTTGCACTGCACGAAAAGTAAGTGCATAGTGAAGGGGTACTCGACACCTCGACTTCAGGAGTTCGATCATGACCACAGCGGTAACAGGAGCAACGGGCAATCTCGGCGGACTCGTCGTCGACGCACTCATCGAGCGTGGTGTCGAACCCGCCGACATCGTGGCGGTCGTCCGAAACGCGGACAAGGCCGCTCCGCTGGCCGAACGCGGTGTCGTGGTTCGGGTCGCCGACTACTCCGATTCCACCGCGATGACGGCGGCTCTCGCCGGCGTCGACAAGCTTCTGCTCGTCTCGGGCTCGGAGGTGGGTCAGCGAATTGCGCAGCACACCAACGTGATCGAGGCAGCGGAGGCCGCCGGAGTGGGCCTGATCGCCTACACCAGCCTGCTGGCCGCAGACACTTCGGGAGTGAGCCTCGCGCCCGAGCACAAGGCCACCGAGGAGCGCCTCGCCGCGTCCGGCATCCCCGCGGTGTTCCTGCGCAACGGCTGGTACTGGGAGAACTACCTCGGTTCGCTCGCCCAGACCGTAGAGAGCGGAGTGCTCCTCGGCGCGGCAGGCAACGGCAAGCTCGCCGCCGCGTCTCGCGTCGACTTCGCCGCCGCGGCCGCTGCCGTGCTGACACTCGACGATCAAGGCGGAAAGATCTACGAGCTCGGCGGCGACGAACGCCTCACCTACGCCGAGCTTGCGGCCGTCATCGGCGAACTCTCCGGCAAGCCGATCGCCTACAAGGACGTCTCGGAGTCTGAATACGCCGCGATTCTCCAGGGCGCAGGACTGCCCGACTTCGTGGCAACCATGCTGGCCAGCGCGGATGCCGGGATTGCCCGCGGCGAACTCGACACCGATTCCGGAGACCTGCAGGCCCTGATCGGTCGAGCGTCCACCCCGGTCGCAGAAGTACTCCGCGCCGCAGTGTGACGGACATCGGGGGCGGTACTTGTAGCGTGGGCGCGGTGAATCACTCCTACACCCGCACCATGTTCCTGGCCGCCTCCGTCTCGCTCGTCGTGCTGACGGGCGCGTGCAGCTCGGACGAGGACACCTCGTCCCCGGCGCCTTCCACGTCCTCCGCGTCGTCGGACGCCGGTGCTCCGGCCGCCTCGAGCACCTGCCCCACGGAAGCACCCGACGCGGCAGCCATTCCGGAATGGACGCTGGACGGGGACTCCGGCAGCATGGCCGTTGTCGGATCCACCGACACGGCCGCGCCCGCGGTCACCGTCGACGCACCGTTCGCCGTCGGCGAGACACAGGTCGAAACGCTGATGGCGGGAGATGGACCGGTCGTCGCAGCCGACGCCGAGGTGTCCGTCTGCTACATGGGCGTCAACGGACGCACCGGGGAAACGTTCGACAGCAGCTTCGAGCGGGGCGCGCCGGTCGATTTCCCGCTCGACGGAGTTGTCGCAGGCTTCCAGAAGGCCATCGCCGGACAGACCGTCGGCTCGACCGTCGCCGTTGCGGTCACCTCGGCCGACGGCTACGCCAGCGGCAATCCGGCGGCCGGAATCGAGCCGGGCGACAGCTTGATCTTCGCGATCTCGATCCTCAGCGCGGCGTAGCCGCAGTGGTGCGGTCGAGTGCCCCAAGGGGCACGCGGGAGTGGAGCCCGCGAAACGACCCGGGAACGGAGCCGCACCACTGCCGCAGGCATTACACCGTCGAGAGCTGCTGAATCGTCGTCGCGCCGCCCGGGGTGGGTGTCGTGGTGATGAAGTTCGAGTCGTAACCCAGCGATTCGACGACGCCACGGATCTCGCGGAACTGCTCGACGCTGACGTCGGGCGTGCGCTTGAGCACGAATCCGGACGTGCGGGTTGGGCTTCCGACGAACGCCCACGAGTAGTCGTCGGCGATGTAGGCCACGATGTAGTTGGTCGGTCCCTCCTGGCTCTCCTGCGTGGGAACGCCCGGGAAGCTCACGTGCAGTTGGGCATTGGTGACGGTGTCGTTGACTCGTGCGTTGCCGACGATGCGGTTCTCCTGGCCCGTCCAGGTGGTGCAGGTGTTCTCGACGCGAATGTTGGCGTCGTCGATCATCTGGTAGTTCGCCTGGGTGTCGCGGGCGCAGATCAGGTTGAAGGGCTGCGGCACCGCGGCGACCTGGTTCCAGGTGCCCAGGTAGCGCTCGACATCGAGTGACGGGATCGGAGCCAGCGGCTCGAGTCCGACCGATCCCAGCGGTCCGACCGGCTGCGCCTGAGCGGGGGCCGCGGTCAGCAGTGCGCCTGCGGCCAGGGCACCGACGAGTGCGGTGCGGCCGAATGCGTTGCGGATCTTCATGTGTTCGCTCCTTGGGTTGCGGATGTGTTCTTGTTCGAGTCGATCCTGTTCGGCCACCAGATCCCCGGGCCGATGAGGGTGAACAGGGCGGGAATCACGACTGTGCGTACAACGAAGGTATCGAGCAGAATACCCAGTCCGACGATGATTCCGAGTTGGGTCAGGGTGATCAGCGGCAGGACGCCGAGCACGCAGAACACGGCTGCCAGAACGATTCCCGCGCTCGTGATGACACCTCCGGTGGCCGAAACCGCCCGCACGATGGCAGATCTGGTGCCGTGCCGGGGCGTCTCCTCCCGGGTGCGAGTGACGAGGAAGATGGTGTAGTCCACGCCGAGCGCGACCAGGAACAGGAACGCGAACAGTGGAGTGTTGTCGTCGAGGGCGGGGAATCCGAAGACGTGCAGGCTCACCCAGCTGCCGATCCCGATAGCGGCCACTGCGCTCAATACCGTTGTCGCGACCAGGATCAGGGGCGCGACCAGGGCGCGCAACAGCACCAGGAGCACGGCGAGCACGACCGCGAGAATCGCGGGAATGACCACGAGGCGATCGCGGGCCGCTGCGTCGGTGGTGTCGAGTGCCTTGGCGTCGCTGCCGCCTACCACAGGGGTGAAGCCTGCGGAACGACCCTCGGGCGCTGCTCCGTCCACGCCGGTGAGTGCGGCGCGGAGGTCCTCGACGACGGCGAACGACTCGTCGGATGCGGGAGCCGCATCGGTGACGACCGAGAGGCGGGTGAGTCCGGTGTCGGAATCTGCGACGCGATCGACCGAGACGACTCCGTCGATGCCCTCGGCGGTGCTGATGACTGCATCGATGTCGGCGGTGGGAGCGAGGACCGTCATCGGATCGGCCGATCCGGCCGGGAAGTGCTGGGAGAGGGTGTCGAAGCCTTCGACGGACTCGGCGGTGACACGGAACTGCTCGGTTTGCGAGAGTCCGATCTGAGTCCCGAACAGTGCGGCGCAGCAGGCCAGCAGTGCGACGATCGTGATCGAGGCGGTAGCCACGGGGCGTCGGGCGACTCCCGCGGCGATCGAGTGCCAGACGCCCTCCGTGGTGGTGTCACGGTCCGATTCCTTGGGAACGAAGGGCCAGAACAGCTTCGGGCCGCACAGTTTCAGTAGAGGCGGAAGTACGAACAGGACGAACACTGCTGCGACGACGAGACCGGCCGCGGCCAGCGCCCCGAGGCTGCGGGTGCTCGGCAGCATCGCGAGGAGCAAGGTCAGCAGGGCCAGTACGACGGTTGCGTTGCTGGCGAGGATGGCGGGCCCGGCCTGGCGAACGGCGCGGTGCAGGGCGAGGCGATGATCGGACTCGCGACGCAGTTCCTCGCGGTATCGAGAGATGAGCAGCAGTGCGTAGTTCGTGCCTGCGCCGAACACCAGCACACTGGTGATTCCCGAGGTCGAACCGTCGAAGGAGAGCCCGGTGGCCTGGGCCAGCACGGTGCCGACGGTGGTGGCGAATCGGTCGGCGAAACCGATGACGGCCAACGGCACCAACCACAGGATGGGTGATCGGTAGGTGACGATGAGGAGGACGGCCACCACGAGCGCGGTGACGGCCAGAAGCGTGAAGTTGGCTCCGGAGAACGAGTTCGCGATGTCGGCACCGAAAGCGGGTCCGCCGGTGACCTGGGCAATCAGATCGGGTGAGAGGCTGTCGCTCGCAGCGGATCGCAGTTCGGTGATCAGTTCGTTGAGCGTGAAGCCCGACAACTCGGAATCGACCTGGACCAGCGCGATCGCAGCTTTGCCGTCGGGAGCGACGATCGGGGGCGGGCCGGGCTCGTCCGGCACCGAGCGATCGACGGCGAGCAGCCTGCTCTGTGCGGCAGCTGCGCCCTCGATGTCGGCGGCTGTCAGGTCGCCGCCGTCGGCCCGGCTCAGAACCAGGATCACCGGTGCGGAGTCGGAATCCGGGAACTGGGAGAGAAGCTCGTCGACCTGGTAGGACTCGGCCGACGTCGGCAACGAATTCGGCGATTGGTCGGCGGAATCGTTGCTGCCGACCAACCCCATCACGGCCACGGCGAGGATGAAGATCGCTGCCGCCAGCGCCCCGGATCTGCGCCCGGTGGCCGCGACCGCGACGCGGTCCCAGACGGTCTTGTTCTCGGTTCGAGTGCTGTCCACGAAGAAACAATCTCATTTACTTAGATATTAAGCAACTGAATCTCTTGCGGGCAGTAGTCTGACGGTGACCGCAGCGAAGGAGTTACCACCGACATGGCCGACCGAAACCACCTCGAATCCGCGATTTCCGCGGATCTACGAGCGCTGTCGTCGGTCTCCGAACAGATCGGCCAAGTGTTCGGCGCTCAACACAGCCTGCGGCCCAACGACTTTCGGGCTCTGTTGCACGTCATGGTCGCCGATGTCGAGGGTGCGCCGCTGACGGCGGGCGAACTGGGCACGATGCTGGGGCTGTCCTCGGCGGCGATGACTTACCTCGTCGAGCGCATGATCACCTCCGGGCACATCCGCCGCGAATCCGACGCATCCGATCGACGCAAGGTCATTCTGCGGTACGACGAGCACGGGATGGAGGTCGCTCGCGGCTTCTTCGGCCCCCTCGGTAAGCGGACGAGCGCCGCATTGGCGGACCTCCCCGATGGCGATCTCGCCGCCGCCCATCGGGTGTTCGAAGCGCTGATCGGCGCTATGCGCGAACATCACGCGGACCTGGGAAACAGCCGTCGCGCGTAGGGGCCGCGCCCGGCGCGATGTTCGAACCGCTGGTGGGTGGCCTGTTCTGGCCAATGCTGGACTCCGAGCGTGCGAGTGCCGTAGGGTTGGCCACGGTTGAGCTAACAGCCGGTCACGGGGAAACGCAGCGAAGTCGGCGTCCGGGTCAGGCTAAAATTCTGCTCCCGCTGCGTCAATCGGTTTCCCCCTCAGTTCGACCGATCGATGGGATCTGCCATGAGTGTTGAATCTTCAGGCAACAAAGTTCGAACCACCCCGGTGACTGTCGCGGAGAAGTCCGTGTCCGTCGCAGCAACCGGAGCAATCTTCACCGCGCACGACGGCCCCGACGGCTCACTCGTCGTCGCCGTCCACGGCGACATCGACATGCGCAGCGCGCCGATGTTCTCCGATTTCGTCTGCAGCCGCGTGTCCAGCAAGAGGCATGTCACCCTCGATCTGTCCAATGTCGAATTCTTCGGCATCGCAGGTCTCACAGTTTTCGATGCAGTCCGTGACTACACGGCCGGCATCGGCGCATCATGGTCGATCGTCGCAGGACGCTCGGTCTCACGTCTGATCCAGGTCGCCGACCTCGAGTCCACGATTCCGACGGCTCGTCCCTCGAACGACCGGTAATACTCCGGCGATCATCGCCGCGACAAGAGGTGGGCAGCTCCAGTACGGGGCTGCCCACTGTTCGTCGTTCTCGAGTCGTCTGCCCCCGAGTTGCCTGTCCCCGAACGAACGAACGACCCTGCAGAACGGCGTAGCCGGTGTACAGGGTCGTTCGAAGTTGTTGCAGCCCAGGAGAACTAGTCCTCGGTTCCCTCCGAGGCGCTGAAGAAGGCCCACTCGCCGTCGTGCTCGACCTCGAGTCGCCATCCCAATTCCTCGTTGTCCGACTTGCTGTCCTTGAACCAGGCGTGTGCGTCCTCCGAACTGGAGATGTCCTTGGTCTCGACGACGGTTCCGTGCGGATCGATAACTCTGTAATTTGCCATGACGTCGGGATGCCCCGATGTCGCACGACCTAATCCACGCTGGAACGCCGAGGCGAGAGGGCGGCCGACTCCGGTGGTGTACAAAAGCGCGCGCATTCGTCGAATGCTCGCGAAATCGCCTCGGAAACCACGCGATTCTGCGCGCAGCTGGCAAACGCGCGCGCTTGTGCGGTGAGCGAGCGAGTTGTCGAGTGCACCCGCTACGTGCGCGAGAGCACCGATCGCGCGAAGAACATCAGGTTCGCCGGACGCTCGGCCAGTCTGCGCATGAAGTAGCCGTACCACTGCGACCCGTAGGGCACGTACACGCGAACGTGCCGCCCGGCATCGACGAGTCGGCGCTGCTCGGGATCGCGGATGCCGTAGAGCATCTGGAACTCGAACTCCTCCGACGACCTGCCCGCGGACGCCGCGAACTGCTCCGCCGCGTCGATCATCTCCGGATCGTGTGAGGCCACCATCGGGTAGCCGCGACCGTTCATCAAGACCTGCAGGCACCTCAGGTACGAGTCCGAGACCTCGCGTGCACTCTGAAACGCCACCGACGACGGTTCGTTGTACGCACCCTTGCACAGGCGGATCCGAGATCTCGGCCCGGACAGGTCCCGGCAGTCGGCCTCGGTGCGTCGCAGATACGCCTGCAGCACCGTGCCCAGATCCGGAAAGTCCGCGCGCAGTTCGCGGACGATCGACAGGGTCGAATCGGTGGTCGTGTGATCCTCGGCATCCACCGTCACCCACACCCCGGCCGCAGTGGCAGCAGTGCAGATCGTCCGTGCGTTCTCCAGCGCCAGGGTTCGGTCGATTCCCTGGCCGAGCGCGGACAGCTTGAGTGAGATCTCCAGCGCTGTCGCATCGGCAGTTCGCGTCGAAAAGCGTTGTATCAGTGACAGATACGCGTCCACCGTCGCCATTGCTTGGACTCGGTCGGTGGTGTCCTCACCGAGGTAGTCCACCGAAACGAACCGGCCCGACGCCAGTAGGGCGTCGACTGCGGTGACGGCCGCGGGCTCGGATTCACCTGCGACGAATCGGTCGACGAGGGATCGGGTGGCGCGCAGCCGCGTCACCGTCGCCTGCAGTTTCGGTGAACGCGCCGCCGCCAGCAGCGCCGGCCGCAGCGGATTGCTCAGCAGGGTGGTCATCGCGTGCCCTCGCCTTCCTGGTGGGGGTAGCCGTGGGTGGTCGGCGGGACGAACGTTTCCTTCACGGTGCGGGCCGAGGTCCACCGCAGCAGGTTCTGCGGTGAGCCGGCTTTGTCGTTGGTGCCCGATGCACGGGCTCCGCCGAACGGTTGCTGTCCCACCACTGCGCCGGTCGGTTTGTCGTTGACGTAGAAGTTGCCGGCGGCGAATCGCAGTGCCGCATGGGCCTTTTCGACGGCGGTGCGATCGGTGGCGATGACCGCTCCGGTCAACGCGTACTTCGAGCCACTGTCCACGGCGCGCAGGGTCTCGGCATAGGCGTCGGGCCTGGCGTCGTCGTAGACGTGGACGGCGAGAATGGGGCCGAAGTACTCGGTGGTGAAGGCCTCGTCGGTGGGATCGTCGCCGAGAAGAACGGTGGGGGAGACGAAGTAGCCCTCCGAGTCGTCGCAGGTACCGCCTGCAGCAATGGTCAGGCCGGGGACGGACTTCGCTCGGTCGAGGGCAGCTGCGTTGCGGTCGAACGCCTTTCGGTCGATGACGGCACCGCCGTAGTTGGACAGATCGGTCACGTCACCGTACTTCAGCGCCGAGACCTGCTCGACGAACGAATCGCCCATCGAAGCCCACAGCGATTTCGGTACGAATGCCCGGGACGCTGCCGAGCACTTCTGTCCCTGGAAGTCGAACGCACCGCGAATCATGGCGGTGGTCAACACATCCGGATCGGCCGAGCTGTGCGCGACGATGAAGTCCTTGCCGCCGGTCTCCCCGACGAGCCGTGGATACGAGTGGTAGTTCGAGATGTTGTTGCCCACCTGACGCCACAGCGTCTGGAATGTCGCGGTGGATCCGGTGAAGTGGATGCCGGCCAGCCGTGGATCGGCAAGGGCGACTTCGGACACCATCGGCCCGTCGCCGAGAACGAGGTTGATCACCCCTGGTGGCAACCCTGCGGCTTCGAGCAACTGCAGCGTCAGATATGCGGCCACGGCCTGGGTGGGCGAGGGCTTCCACAGCACGGTGTTGCCCATCAACGCAGGCGCGGTGGGCAGGTTGCCTGCGATGGCGGTGAAGTTGAACGGAGTGATGGCGTAGACGAAGCCCTCGAGCGGACGGTATTCGACGCGATTCCACACTCCCGGTGCTGATATCGGCTGCTCGGCGAGAATCTGCCGGGCGAACGTGACGTTGAACCGCCAGAAGTCGATGAGCTCGCAGGGTGCGTCGATCTCCGCCTGATAAGCAGACTTGGACTGACCGAGCATCGTTGCAGCAGAGATTCTTTCGCGCCACGGACCGGACAGCAGATCGGCGGCCCGCAGGAACACCGCGGCGCGCTCGTCGAAGGGAAGATCGCGCCACATCGGCGCGGCTGCCGTCGCGGCGTCGATGGCGTCGCGCACATCCTGGTGGCCGGCACCGGCGAAACTGCCGATGACCGACGAGTGCTTGTGCGGTTCGACGACGTGTTCGCGTGGGCCGTCGGCCTGTCGATGAACTCCGCCGATGACCTGATGGATCTCGACGGGGGAGGAACGCAGTTCGCTCAGGCGGGAACGCAAGCGGGTGCGCTCCGGACTACCCGGGGCGTAGGTGTTGACCGGCTCGTTGGTGGGGGTGGGGACGGATGTGACGGCGTCCATGGCTGCTCCTCGGCTTCGGTGTGTGCTGCTCATTGAAGTCCGATCCACACCGCGTTCAATCAGCTCATCGGCCAAAGAATTTGTGATCTACTTGTCCTCATGGCCAATGCGGTGTCGCTGCGTTCGATGCTGACCTCGCTGCACAGCGCCGTCGTCGAACTCGTCCTCGCGCCCGCCGGAACGGACATGGGCGTCGAGTCCGTCGCGCTGCTCGATGCCGACGACCTGCGGCTACCTCCGGGAGCATCCTCCGATCTGACGCTGCTGGTGGGCGTGACCGAGGCCGATGTGATCCGGTGGTTCGACGATCTCGCGTTGCGTCCGGTCGCAGACCGACCACTCGCGGTGCTGACCAAAGTCGCCGCCTCGACCGCGCTGTCCCACGGTGCCCGGGAGACCGGCATCGCCTTGGTCGCAGTGCACCAGCAGACACGGTGGGAGCTGTTGCTGTCGATGATGCGCGGAGTTCTCGATCAGGCCCGATCGCAGAGCCCCGACGACGGACTCTTCGGAGCCGACACCGACCTCTACGAACTCGCGCAGACGGTGGCGTCGCTGACGAAGGGCATGGTGAGCATCGAGGACGAGCGCTCGCATGTGTTGGCCTACTCGGCATCCGACGACGCGGCCGACGAGCTGCGCACCCTGTCGATCCTCGGACGCGAAGGGCCGGCCGATTATCTGCGCAGACTGCACGAGCGTGGCGTGTTCGATCGACTCCGCCGCACCGACGACGTGATCGACGTGCCGGCCGATACCGAACTGGAGATTCGTCGACGCCTCGCGGTCGGGATTCGTCGCATGCACGGCAGCCGGACGACTCTCGGGACGATCTGGGTACAGGAGGGTGCCGCCCCGCTCGCCGCCGACGCCGACGCGGTACTGCGCGGTGCCTCCGCCGTCGCGGCCCGACTGATCACCCGGATCGCGAACGCCCCGACCAACGAGGCCCTGCAGATTCAGCGCCTGCTCGGGGCAAGGGGCGGCGGAGTCGACGTACCGTCGCTGGCGTCTGCGCTGTCGATACCCACCTCGGGATCCGCGGCTGTCGTCGGATTCGCGGCCTGCGGAGACTTCGAGATCAGCGCCCTGGCACCGTCTGTTCGACTGCATGCCAGCGCTTTTCGACGAGACTCATTGGTCACCACCATCGGTGAGAGAATCTACGCACTGTTTCCCGGGGTGGCGTCGGGCACGGGGATTGCGGGGTGGACCGCTGACGCCGTCGGACGAATCGAGACGCGTACCTCGCTGGCGTTGCGCGCTGCGGTCGCAGCCCCGATCGCAGACCTCGAGGGCGTGGCCGTGGCCAGATTCGAGGTCGACCGAGTACTCGACGGCACCACCGGCGAGGTGCGGGTCACCACGCTGGAGGAGTCGAGAACCTCGGTGTTGCTGGGCGAAATCCTGGAACTGATCACCAATCACGAACAGCTGCGAGACCCGCGCATCGCCGCCCTCGACCGATACGACGCCACCAACGAGTCCAGAATGCGCGAGAGTCTCGAGACGTACCTGGCGTGCTTCGGCGACGTTCGGGCTGCCGCCGAGCGATTGCACATTCACCCGAACACCCTGCGCTACCGCATTCGCCGCGTCGAGCAGATCCTGGACCTCGATCTCACCGATTCCGACGCACGTCTACTCGTCGAAATCCAACTGCGTCTGTGATCGGCTTCGCCGCACGTGAGCAGGAGTGGAGCCCGCGGAACGACCCAAGTGAGCGAAAACTCGTAGCAGGCTACGAAGTTTCATGCACGTGGGGTGCCGGTGCTGGATCGGATCACCAGGGTCGGTTCGATGCTCGAACGCCTGGTGCTTCGGTTTCCGGTGTCGATCTGGTCCAGCAGAATTTCGACGCTTCGTACGCCGACGTCGGTGAATTCCTGGCGAATGGTGGTCAGGGGCGGTGAGAAGAATTCCGCGTCGGGAACATCGTCGAAGCCGACCACGCTGACGTCCTGCGGTACTCGCTTTCCGTGGACGTTCAGCGCGCGGAGCACCCCGAGCGCCATCGAGTCGTTGCCTGCGAACACTGCGGTGACGGCGGCGTTCCCGGCCAGTTCGCTGCCGGCCCGAAAGCCTGATTTCGCGGTCCAGTCGCCGCCGAGGGTGGGCGGCGGTTCGATGCCTGCTTCCTCGTGGGCCAGCCGCCATCCGGTGACGCGGTCGCCGGCCTCGTACCACCCCAGCGGTCCGGCAACGTGCCACACGGCGCTGTGTCCGAGCGAGAGCAGGTGACTGGTTGCGGCCCTGGCTCCGGCGATCTGGTCCACCGAGACGACGGCCAGATCACCGGCAGGCGAACCCTCCACGGCGACGAGTGGGAGTTCCCCGGCCAGATCGGCGATGTCGCCGCCGTCGGTGCGCAGAGGCGCGATGACGACGACGCCGTCGACACCCTGCTTCTGCAACCGGCGCACACAGGTGATGATGGCTGCCTCGTCGAACGAGGTGGGGACGCCGACCACCACGGAGTAGCCGGCGTGACGGGCTGCGTACTCGACGCTGTACAGCGTCGACACCGGACCGTAGAGAGCGTTTCCGGTCCCCACGATTCCGATGGTCTTGCTGCGGCCGGTCACCAGAGCGCGAGCAGCAGTGTTCGGTCGGTAGCCGAGTTCCGAGATCGCTTGATGCACTTTGGTTCTCGTCGCTTCGGTCACGTTGGGATGACCGTTGATGACGCGGGAGACGGTCTGATGGGACACGCCGGCGAGACGGGCGACATCGGTCATGGCGGGTCCGCGAGTGGGTGTCATCTTTCGAGCCTCCCTTCGTGATCGAAGACAATCACAGCATGCCCGGGCCGGTGGTGCCCGCGACTGTGTGGATTACGTGGGTGTTGTCACCGCGGAACCGGTCGTGGTGGGCGCAGGCTTGCCTGGCTCGGCACCGGAGAACATCTCGGCCGGCACAGGCACTCCCAGATAGCTGCTCGGAGGCGCAGCTTTGTCGCCCTTGTTGCCCTTGCCGCTCGCTGCTCGGCGCTTGGTCCAGATGTCGAATGCCACTGCGGCGAGCAGTACCAGGCCCTTGACCAGCTGAACGCGTTCGCTGGGCGAACCGATGAGCGACATTCCGCTGTTGATTACGGCGATGATGAGTCCGCCTGTGAGCGCACCGACGATGCGGCCGACACCGCCCTGCACCGCTGCGCCACCGATGAAGGCCGCGGCGATAGCGTCGAGCTCGAAGCCGTTGCCTGCAGTGGGACCGGCCTGGTTGAGGCGGCCGGCGAAGATGATTCCGGCGAGGGCGGACAGCACTCCCATGTTGACGAAGATCCAGAAGGTCACCGGCTTGACCTTGATACCGGACAGCGACGCAGCGTGAATGTTTCCGCCGATGGCGTACACGTGCCGACCGAACACCGTCCTGCCTGCCAGCGTGGAATAACCCATCACCAGTACGGCGAGAAGGATCAGCACGTACGGCAGGTTCTTGAAGCGCGCCAGCTGGACGGCGACGGCGAGAACCAGACCGCCGGCCAGAACCATCTTGAGCAGGAACAGGGGCATCGCGTCGACGGCCTGGCCGTACTTCTGCCGACCAGTCCGAGAACGCCACTGCGTGAACACGATTCCGGCAACGGCGAGGATCGCGACGAGCAGGGTGAAGATGTCCGCACCCCCGAGCGGCCCGAGTCCCACGTTGCCCAGGAAGCCGGGGAGGAAGCCGTTGGAGAGAGTACGTACGGGTCCGGGGAACGGTCCGATGCCCTGGTTACCGAGAACGATGAGGGTGACCGCGCGGAAGATGAGCATGCCGGCCAGGGTCACGATGAATGCCGGAATGCCGAAGTACGCAACCCAATAGCCCTGCCAGGCTCCGATCAGACCGCCGATGATCAGCGTGATGAGCACCGCAAGAGGCCACGGCACGTTCTGCTGAACCATCAGCACACCCGAGATCGCTCCGGTCGCCGCGACAACCGATCCGACGGACAGGTCGATGTGGCCCGCGATGATGATCACGACCATGCCGATGGCCAGGATGAGGATGTACGAGTTCTGGACCACCATGTTGCTGATGTTCTGCGGGACCAGCAGTTGGCCGCCGGTGAGAACGGTGAACAGCAGGATGATCAACGCGAACGCGATGAAGATCCCGCTCTGGCGGAGGTTTCGCGTGAGCAGCCCCCGTACGGTCGACAGCTGGTTCATCGAAGTACTCCTGTTCCACGGGTCATGAGGTGCATGAGGGATTCCTGTGTCGCGTCCTCGCGAGTCACCTCACCGGTGATCCGGCCTGCGGACAGCGCGTAGATCCGGTCGCACAGCCCGAGCAGTTCCGGTAGCTCGGAGGAGATCACCAGAATTGCCTTGCCAGCGTCGGCGAGATCGTTGATGATCGAATAGATTTCGAACTTCGCGCCGACGTCGATTCCTCGCGTCGGTTCGTCGAGGATGAGCACGTCGGGATCGCTGAAGATCCACTTGCTCAGCACGACTTTCTGCTGATTGCCGCCGGAGAGCTTGCCGACGACGGCAGAGACGTTCGGTGCCTTGATGTTCATGCTCTTCCGGAAGCCTTCGGCCACCTTGTATTCCTGGTTGTCGTCGACGAAGCCACCGGTCACCAGTTTGTCGAGTGCCGCAGTGGAGATGTTGCGTTTGATGTCGTCGATCAGGTTGAGGCCGTAGCGCTTTCGGTCCTCGGTGGCGTACGCGATTCCGTGATGGATGGCGTCGCTGACGGATTTGACGTGTATTTCCCTGCCGTACTTGTACAGTCGCCCCGAGATGTCGATGCCGTAACTGCGTCCGAAGACACTCATGGCCAATTCGGTGCGTCCGGCACCCATCAGCCCGGCCAGGCCGACGATCTCACCACGGCGCAGCGTCAGATTCGCTCCGTCGACGACGGTTCGGCCGTGCTGGGTCGGACTGTGCACGGTCCAGTCCTCGATACGCAGAACTTCCTCTCCCACAGTGGATTCGTGTGGTGGGAAACGGTGCTCGAGATCGCGGCCGACCATCAGCGAGATGATGCGATCCTCGGTGACCTCGGGGCTGCGCATGTCCAACGTCTCGATGGTGCGGCCGTCGCGAATGATCGTGGTGCGGTCGGCGACGGCCGCGATCTCGTTGAGCTTGTGCGAGATGATCACGCACGTGATTCCCTCGTCTCGCAGACCGCGCAGCAGGTCAAGCAGATGAGCCGAGTCCGAATCGTTCAGTGCTGCAGTCGGTTCGTCGAGAATCAGCAGCGTGACGTCCTTGGACAACGCCTTGGCGATCTCGACGAGTTGCTGTTTGCCGACACCGAGATCGTTGACCACGGTGACCGGGTTCTCCCGCAGCCCTACCCGATTCAGTAGGGCTGCGGCCTCGGAATTGGTTCGGTTCCAGTCGATGAACCCGCGCCTGGACCGCTCGTTGCCGAGAAAGATGTTCTCGGCGATGGACAGGTACGGACTCAGCGCGAGTTCCTGATGGATGATGACGATGCCCTCGGCCTCGCTGCTCCGGATGTCGGAGAACTCGCAGGCGCGACCGTCGAACACGATCTCGCCGTCGAATGTGTCGTGTGGATACACACCCGACAGCACCTTCATGAGCGTCGACTTTCCGGCGCCGTTCTCACCGCAGATCGCGTGGATTTCGCCGCGATTGACCGAGAGAGTGACATCCTGCAGCGCCTTCACGCCGGGAAACGTCTTGGTGATGCCGCGCATCTCCAAGATCGGGCTCGCCATCTCCGAACTCACTTCAACTGATCCTCGGTGTAGTAGCCGCCTTCGACCAGCAACTGCTCGTAGTTGCCCTTGTTGACGATCTCGGGCTGCAGCAGGTACGCCGGGACGACCTTCTCGCCGTTGTCGTAGTCCGTCGTGTTGTTCGTCTCCGGCGTCTGACCGTCGAGCATGGACTGAGCCATCGCGATCGTGACCTCGGCCAGTTGCCGGGTGTCCTTGTAGATCGTGGAGTACTGCTCGTCGGCGATGATCGACTTCACCGACGGCACCTCGGCGTCCTGACCGGTGACGATGGGGTAGGGCTGCCCTGCCGTGCCGTAGCCGTTGCTCTTGAGCGCGGAGAGGATTCCGATCGACAGGCCGTCGTACGGCGAAAGCACGCCCTGAACCTTCTGGCCCGAAGAGTACGTCTTGGTGAGCAGATCCTCCATGCGCTTCTGCGCGGTCGCCGGATCCCAGCGCAGGGTGGCGGCCGTCTCGAAGTCGGATTCGCCGCTGCCGATCTTCAGTCTTCCGTCGTCCAGGTACGGCTGCAGAGTCTCCATCGCGCCGTCGAAGAAGAACGTGGCGTTGTTGTCGTCCGGAGAACCGGCGAAGACCTCGATGTTCAACGGACCGGCTGGGGCGTCGGCCTTGTCGGTGCCGTCCTCGTTCTTCAATCCGAGGCCGACGAGCAGAGACGTGGCCTGGTCGACGCCGACCTTGTAGTTGTCGAACGTCGCGTAGTAGTCGACGTTGGGGGAGTTGCGGATGAGGCGGTCGTACGCGATGACGCCGATGCCGTTGTCCTTGGCTTCCTGCAACTGGGTGGTGATCGCGGTGCCGTCCACCGAGGCCACGATGAGAAGCTTTGCGCCCTGGGTGATCTGGTTCTCGATCTGATTCACCTGGGTGGGAATGTCGTTCTCCGCGTACTGCAGATCGACCTTGTAGCCCTGTCCCTCGAGCGCGCTCTTGAGATTGTCGCCGTCGGCGATCCATCGAGCCGAGGACTTGGTCGGCATCGTCACGCCGATCAGCGCGCCCGCCGTGCTTCCGCCGTCGGCCGGCTGGACGTCCGCCGTCTTGGTGCTCGATCCGCATGCGGTGACCGTGATGGCCAGTGCCACCGCGGCCGCGGCCATGGGTAGATGTCGAAACTTCATCGTTTCTCCCTGCTCGGTGAAATCAGATCTCGAAGTTGGTGGAGAGTGGCCTCGTCTGTGCCGCACATCACATCAAGACGAAAGTGTGAGCGATAACATGGGCATTGTCAAAGTTTATTTTCCGCACCCCCGCTAACCAGTGTGAGCGCTAACAACGAGTCACCGCCGCAGCCCCGAGAGTCGAGAATTTCGCCGCAGGGGCCGGGGCGTCAGTGCAACTCGTGAACCGACTGTTTCCCGCTCTTGAGCCAGCGACTCGGGAGTCGGCCGACCAGCTCGCCCAGTGGGTGGACCGCAGCCGAGAGGATCTCCACGGAATCCTGCAGGATGTCGATCGAGATGCTCATCCGCTCGATGTTCGGGGCCACCGACGTCAGTGTCTCCGACAGCTTGACCAGCTGATCGAGCGGTCCGCCCTTGGCTGTCAGTCGCTCGACGGCACCGTCCTCGGCGAGCAGCGTTTCGAGGATGCCCTCCTCGGCGATGGCACGCTCGATCAGGCCGTCCTGACGCGTGAGCACCTCGAGCGGGCCGTCCTTGGCCGTCAGTCGTTCGAGCGGTCCGTTGGTGGCGGTGATGCGGTCGAGCAGACCGCCTTCGGCGAGCAGTCGTTCGAGCGGTCCGTCCTCGGCGAGCAGCCGGTCCAAGGGTCCGCCCGGAGCCAGAATTCGCTCGACCGGGCCACCCGGGGAGAGCAACCGCTCGAGGGTGCCGTCCTCGGAAGTGAGGCGGTCGACGACGCCGCCCTGGGCGAGAAGGCGGTCCAAGGGTCCGCCTTCCTTGAGTGCGTTGCCCAGGGCGCGGTCGTCGGAGGTGAGTTGGCCGAGCTGGGCGAGCAGTTGCATGGTGCCGCCGCGTGGATTGGCGAGCGAGGCGACACCTGCGGTGCCGGATGCACCGGTGGCCAAGGCCATCCTGGTGGTGGCCAACGCGACCTCCGCGACGCCGATCGCCTGCTCGGCGATGGCAATTCCGGCGCGCGCGGGCAGTGTGATCGCTGACACCCAATTCATCGTTTTACTGTAACTGCTCGTAGCTCGGAAAATCAGTGAAGAACCTTCAGTCCCACGACGCATCCGACGATGCCGACCAGAAGTGCCACCTTGAGCAGTGATGCAGCTTCTTCGCCGGTGATCATGGCGTACGCGACGGTGAGGGTGGCACCGATTCCCACCCAGACGGCGTAGGCGGTACCGGTGGGCAACGACCGCATCGCGACCGCGAGACCGATCATGCTGAGCACCACTGCGACTCCGAAGACGACGGACGGTCCGAGTTTGGTGAAGCCCTCGGACTTACCGAGCGCTGTCGCCCAGATCGCTTCGAGAACGCCGGAGACGACGAGAATGAGCCAAGCCACGAAAATCACTCCTTGCACCGTCTTGTCGCTGTTCGGGTACGGTGCGCTCGTCCGATTGTCGGAAGTGACTTGTACGATCGTACCAATTCGGGTCGGTAGTGGCCATGGGTTTCGGGTTGTCAGTACGCGTACGTGTTCGCGGGCGCGTCGATTCGCTCGACCGTCGAGACGGTCATCGTGGGTGTGAACGCGGTGTCCTCCGTCGCTGTGGCCGCGTCGACGGTCCCCGATATCTGCAGCCAGGTGCCGTCCGAAATGTCGTCGAGAGACGCGCTACCTGCGTCGAGGTGGATGCGAACGGACCTGGCGTCGGCCGCGCAGCAGATGATGAGAATGCGAGCGAGATCAATGCCGTCCGTCGTGCCGTCGGCGCGCGGTGAGCCTCCGTTCGCGGTGGCGACGGCGAATCCGGTGACGCGAATCTCCCGTCCGTCGAGGCTGCCTTCGGTGTCTCTGACCGCGCGTTGTACGACATCGAGCAACGGAACCTCGGGCGCGCGCTCGTCCGGGAGAGGTGGAAACGCTGTCCGCTGACGGTCGGCCGCCGAGGTGACGGATCGATCGCCGACCGCGGAGACACCCAGCGCGGGCGGTGCGACGAACAGGATGACCGCGAGCGGGACCAACAGCAGCCAGTACGGACGCGAATCATGATCGTGCCCGTCGTCGGCCGGCCCCCCGCGGCGGATGTCGGCCACGATCGACGCGGCCGCCAGGAGCACGATCAACACGCCGGCAGTCAGCAGATACGGATGCAGCGACGGTTTGACGTATCGCACAAAGCTGCCGTCCAACGAAATCTTGACCATGGCTCCGCCGAGGAGAAACAGCAGAAGGTTCTGCACCTCGCGCTTCATCGCGCTCCCAGAACGAGGTAGCCGCACACCGAGGCGCACACGACCGCGACGACGAACGTCAGCGGGGCGAAACGTGCGACGAACCCGCGTCCGAAACTGCCCGCCTGCATCGCCATCAGCTTCACGTCGACGGCAGGTCCGACCACCAGGAAGACCAACCGCGGCAGCAGCGGCAGCATCGACATGCTGGCGGCGACGAACGCATCGGCCTCCGAACACAGAGCCAGAATCACCGCGAGTACGGCCATCACCAGGATCGACAGCAGCAACTGCCCGGCGAGATGGGCGAACACCCAGTCCGGAATCACCAGATGCAGCAGGGCGGCGGCCGCGGCACCGAACACGAGAAATGCCCCGGCCTGAAGCAGGTCCGCACGCGCCGACTCGCGGAACGTCTCCCACTTCGAGCGGTCGTGATCGTGCCCGCGATCGGCCAGCCGCGCGGTGATCCACTCCGCCTTACCGAACCGGGTCCACAGCCAACCCATCACCAGTGCAGTGGCGAGCGAGCCGAGGAACCGCGCGAGAACCATGCCGGGTTCGCCGGGAAAAGCCACCGCGGTCGAGACCAGGACGACCGGGTTGATCGCCGGTGCCGACAGCAGGAACGCGAGGGCGGCCGATGCCGGAACACCCTGATCCATCAGCCGACGCGAGACGGGAACGGCACCGCACTCACAACCGGGCAGCGCCATTCCGGCCAGTCCCGTCACTGCGACGGCAGCCGTTTCGTTCTTCGGGACCACTCGTCGCAGCACCGACGGCGAGACGAACGCGGCGATACTTCCGCTGACGAGCACTCCGAGCACCAGGAACGGCGTCGCCTGCACGAAGATCCCGGTGAACACCGTCGCGCCGGTCTTCAGCGCGGGGGACGAGTCGACCCACCGTGCGATATCGGCACCGAAGACGATGCCCAATACGAGCAGAGTTGCGAATACGTGCATGGATGACACGGGAGGCCGAGTCCTGATTCGGCCGTCGGTCTTCGCGTCGAGCATCGCTGCCATCATGCCCCCTGTGGCCGGGCTGTGTTGTCGGTGGCTCGCGGCAACTTCGTGTCGGTGGCTCACAGCAACCTCACAGCGAGAGTCCAGCGAACGAGCAGCATCTCGCGCGAAGATGGACACCGTGAGCGAGACACCCGAGGCCAGAGTCCTGATCGTCGACGACGAACCGACCATCGTCGAACTGCTGTCGGTCAGCCTGAGGTACCAGGGATTCGAGGTGGCGACGGCGTCGTCCGGCCCCGAGGCTCTCGACAAGGCGCGCAACTTCAGGCCCGAGGCTCTCATTCTCGACGTGATGATGCCCGGCATGGACGGGTTCGGTCTGCTGCGTCGACTGCGGGCCGACGGAATCGATGCGCCTGCCCTGTTCCTGACCGCGCGTGACTCGGTGGAAGACAAGGTGACCGGGCTGACTCTCGGTGCGGACGACTACGTCACCAAGCCGTTCTCGCTCGAGGAAGTGGTGGCCCGACTCCGCGTGATCCTGCGCCGGTCGGGCAAGAGCGAGGACGCGCAGCCGTCGCGAGTTGCGTTCGCGGACATCGAACTCGACGACGACACCCACGAGGTGTGGAAGGCAGGCGAGCCGATCTCGCTCTCGCCCACCGAGTTCACGCTGCTGCGGTACTTCATGGTGAACGCGGGAACCGTGCTGAGCAAGCCGAGAATCCTCGATCATGTGTGGCACTACGACTTCGGCGGTGAAGTGGGAGTGGTGGAGTCGTATGTGTCGTATCTACGTCGCAAGGTCGATACCGGAGACACTCGCTTGATTCACACACTGCGAGGCGTCGGCTACGTCATGCGCCAGCCCCGGTGACGGCCGTTCGAGGTCGGATTCGGAGCCTGCCGCTGCGTTTCACCTTGGTCGCGGCGTTGCTGCTCCTGGTCGGGTTGGGCCTGCTGGCGTCCGGTGTGGCGGTGACGTCGTCGCTCGAGTCCTCCCTGATGCGTCGCCTGGACAGTCAACTGGTCGAAGCGTCCCAGGGATGGGCGAAACCGGGTGGCGAACGCCCGCCCTTTCCGATCGACGAGCCCAACCCGAACCGGCCGCCGACGAACTTCTTCGTTCGGTCCGTGGCCAACGACGGTACCGTCCGGGGCCCGATCAACGATGTGGCCGAGAGTGTTCCGGACCTGTCCGGTGCGCCGTCGGCAACTCCGAAGACCGTCGGTTCCGAGGGCGACCCGTCGAAGGAGTGGCGGGTCATCACGGTGACCAACAGCGAGGGTTCCACCACCGTTGGCATGTCGCTCAGCGCCAACCAACAGACCGTCAGCCGGCTCGTGGTGCTGCAGTTCTACATCGGTGCCGCCGTGTTGCTTGCCCTGGCCGTGATCGCCTACTTCGTGGTGCGACGCAGTCTGCGACCGTTGCGTGAAGTGGAGACGACGGCCGCGGCCATCGCTGCCGGAGATCTGCATCGCCGGGTTCCCGAGTGGAGTGAGAAGACCGAGGTGGGCCGATTGTCGTTGGCCCTCAACGGAATGCTCTCGCAGATTCAGCGGGCATTCGCGGCAACTGCGGCCTCGGAGGAGGCGGCTCGTGCGTCCGAGGATCGGATGCGCCGCTTCGTCGCCGACGCCAGCCACGAACTACGTACCCCGCTGACGACGATCCGCGGGTTCGCCGAGTTGTATCGGCAGGGCGCGATGAGCGACATCTCGTTGCTGATGACGCGTATCGAGGGCGAATCGGCGCGGATGGGCCTGCTCGTCGAAGACCTGCTGATGCTCGCGCGACTCGACGCGCAACGCCCGCTCGACATGCGTCGCGTCGACCTACTGACCATCGCCGCTGATGCCGTGCACGACGCCAAGGCGGTCTCACCCGCGCGGGACATCTCGCTGAAAGTGTTGGCCGGGCCGGGAATACCCGAGGTCAGCGGCGACGACGCTCGCCTGCGGCAGGTACTGGCGAACCTCGTCGGAAACGCGGTGCGGCACACACCGGAATCGGCGTCGATCACCGTCTGCGTCGGGACCACCCAGTCCTCGGTGCTGCTCGAAGTCCAGGACACCGGTCCAGGGCTGGGCGAGGAAGAGGCGGCGCACGTGTTCGAGCGCTTCTATCGAGCCGACTCCTCCCGGACGCGCGAGAGCGGCGGCAGCGGGCTCGGGCTCTCGATCGTCGCGGCTTTGGTGGCGGCGCACAACGGCACCGTTCGGGTGCAGAGTGCCCCCGGTCAGGGTGCGACCTTCCGGGTCGAATTACCCCGCGCCGACAGTTGATTCGCTTGCCGTCCTCGCTTTCTTGCGCTCGGCCAGTTTCGTGTACGCGGCTGCGGCGAGTGGCGCGGCCACGAGCATCGACACCAGTCGGATCACCTGCACACATGCGACGAAGGTGACATCCGACCCCGTGGTCGCGGACACGGCAAGCACGGCGGCCAGGCCGCCGGGTGTGGTCGCGAGGTACCCGGTGAGCATGCTGACCCCGGTGATCGCAGACAGCGCCCAGCCGAACAGCGCGCACACCAACCCGATCGAGAGCACCAGCAGCGCGGCCCACGGGAAGATGCGACCGATGGCCCGCAGGCTCGACACGGTGAAGGCGAGCCCCGCTTGCCATCCGATGACGATGAACGCCACCGGCAGCAGCACCGTGGGTACCGAGATGTCGACGGGCCATCCGAGCAGTTCGCAGGCACCGGCGATCATCAGCGGTCCAAGTGTCGCCGGCGCGGGCAGTCGGATGAGCCGCGCCAGAACGATTCCGGCGATGACGGCGGCGATCAGAAAGGCCGTGCCGATGTACCAGGGCGTCGTCGCCGTATCGTCCGCGCCTGCTCCGCCGCCGGTGTCGGTGTGGAACGCGAACGTGACGATCAGCGGCATCGTGACCACCACGAGCGCGACGCGCAGGTATTGCACCACGGCGACGATCCGCTCGTCCCCGCCGAGTTCTCGGGCGATGGACACCAGACCCGTTGCGCCACCGGCGATCAGGGACAGTGCTCCGGTGACGGGGTCGACGTCGCGATGCAGGGCGAGCAGTGCGCCGCAACCGGCGCTGACGACCAGCGTCCCGGCACCGACGAGAACGGCGGGAATCCAGTTCTCGCCCAACGCGCCGAGAGTGTCGGTGTCGAGCATCAGACCGATGGTCACCGCAAGCGTGCCCTGCGCTGCCATCGACGCCGGGCGCGGTACCGCAGCCGGGCCGAGGCCGGTCAGAGCGAACACCACAGCGACGACGAGGGCCGCGAACAACGACGGTGCCGTCAGGCCCAGGGCCGCGAAAAGGGCCCAGCCCCCGACGGATACGGCCGCGAGGCCGATCCATCGGAGGCTGTTCCCCAGTATTCGTCTCATCCGTTTCGGAGCACTCACGCTCCGGACTTGACCAGAAGAACCGGGACCGGAATCTCGAGGAGCAGGCGCTGAATGGTCTGTCCCATCAGGAACTTTCCGACCGCCGAGCGGTGTCGGGAGCCGACCACCAGGATCTCGGACTTCTGCTCTTCGACCAAGGTCAGCAGGGTGTTGACGGCATCGGGATCGGGCCGGCCCACCGCCACGGTCCAGGAGACGGCGTCGGCGTGATCGATATCGGCCAGAGCGGTCTCCACCGACGTGGATACCGCCTGCGTCTCGGCCGCCTCGGCGGAGGGCTCGGCCGATCCGGAGAGTGCGTGCAGGACGACGAGGTCCGTCTCTCGAATGCGGGCTTCTCGCACTGCGGCCGCCAACGCTGCGCGGCCCTCGGGTGAATTGTTGTGCAGTACGCCAACGGTCATGACAGTTTCTCCTACGACGAGTGGGGTGGGGGATCAGCCGAACGGGATCTGGCCGAGGAGGATGCCGACGGCCAGCATCGCGAGGGAGACGACCACCGCTCGCCACAGCACCTTCTTGTGGTGATCGGCCAGCGACACTCCGGCGAGGGTGACCAGCAGCAGGATGGCCGGAACCAGCGGACTCTGCAGGTGGACGGGCTGACCGGTGATCGACGCACGGGCCATCTCGACGGGGTCGATGCCGTACTTGCTCGCAGTCTCGGTCAACACCGGGAGGATGCCGAAGTAGAAGGCGTCGTTGGTCATGAAGAACGTCAGCGGGATGCTCAGGATGCCGGTGATGACGGCCAGGTACGGGCCCATGCCCGCCGGGATGACGTTGAGCAGCCACTCGGCCATGGCCTCGACCATGCCGGTGCCCTGGAAGACGCCGGTGAGAATTGCTGCGGCGAGCACCATGGCGACCACGGAGACGATGGAGGACGAGTGCCGTGCGATCGCGTCGCCCTGTTCCTTGACCTTGGGGAAGTTGACCGTCAGAGCGATCGAGGCAGCGATCATGAACAGCACCGGGATGGGCAGGATGTCCATGACGAGGATGACGAGCAGGATGACCGTCAGAGCAGCGTTGAACCACAGCAACTTCGGGCGCAGCGTGTCGCGATTGGGGTCCAGGCCGTCGAAGAACTGACCCGATTCGCCGGAGTCGTCCGATCCGCCGGTGCCTGATCCGCCGGTTCCCTTGCCGCCCTTGCGGATACTGCCGCCGCCACCGGAGGCCACCAGTTCGGGTTCGTAGATCAACTTGCCGATGCGACGACGCTCCATGATGCCCAGGTGCACGGCGAACAGCAGCACGATGATCAGGCCGACGATCATCGAGGGAACCATCGGAACGAAGACGTCGGACGGGGAGATACCGAGAGCGGATGCGGCGCGCACCGTCGGGCCGCCCCACGGGATGATGTTCATCGTGCCGTTGGCGAGACCGGCGACGACGGTCAGAATGACCGGGCTGACACCGAGTTTGAGGTACAGCGGCAGCAGCGCGGACGTGACGATGATGAACGTGGTGGAGCCGTCACCGTCGAGCGAGACGACCATGGCCAGAATGGCTGTTCCGACAACGAGTTTCATCGGGTCGTTTCGCACGAGGCGCAGGATGCCGCGCACCAGCGGGTCGAACAGTCCGACGTCGATCATGATTCCGAAGAAGATGATCGCGAAGAACAGCAGGGCTGCAGTGGGGGCCAGGGACTTGATGCCGTCGGTGATCATGTCACCGATGCCGAGCCCGGCGCCGGCCAGCAGACCGAAGATGACGGGTACGAGGGTGAGTGCGACGACGGGCGTGGCTCTCTTGGTCAGGATCAAGAACATGAAGGCGGCTACCATGAGGAAGCCGAGTATCACCAACATCGTGCACTCCTTCTCGAAATGTGTGAGGTGGGTCCGGTTGGACTACGTGTTGTGACTGAAGTTACGTAACCGGCATCACATGTTCGCTGTTGTGCGCACTACCCGCGCAAGCAACGAAAAGAGCCTTTTGCGCATTGTGCTCGAGCCCGCTCGGCGCATAGCCTGGTTGGGTGCGATTGAGGACTCAGGTGCTGTTGTTGCAGGCAGCGCTGGTGGCGGTGGCTCTGGCGGTGGCGTTCGGGGTCTTCGCCATCAGCAGTGGCAGCCAGGCGAGCGAGGAATACGGCGAACGTGCACTGGCCGTTGCGCGGACGGTGGCGTCGGACCCGGAGGTGCGTTCGCTCGTCGAGCAGTTCTCTGCCGTGGACACCGCAGGCACCGACGCCGCGCCTGCGGGAGTGTTGGCAGGCGGAGCACTGCAGCGTGCAGCCGAGGGTGCCCGAATGCGCACCGACGCACTGTTCGTCGTCATCACCGACGATCGGGGTCTGCGGTTGGCGCATCCCGATCCGACAGTTCTGGGTCAGCGGGTGAGTACGGATCCGTCGGGGGCGCTGGCGGGCAACGAGGTGGTCGAGCAGGAGCGCGGCACCCTCGGCGACTCCGTACGCGCGAAAGTGCCTGTACTGGCTCTCGGTTCGACCGACGTGGTGATCGGTGAAGTGAGCGTGGGCATCTCCACGACGGCCGTGCGCACCGAGTTGGTGAAAGATCTGATCAACGGCGCGTTGGTGACCGGTGCCGTACTGCTGCTCGGGCTGATCGGCTCGACTCTGTTGGCGCGCAGATGGAAACGGCTGACTCTGGGGCTCGAGCCGGAGGAGCTCGCCGAACTGGTCCGGGAACAAGAGGCGGTGTTGCACGGAATCGGTGAGGGTGTCGTCGCCATCGACCCCGATGGAGTCGTCACGGTCGTCAACGACGAGGCGCGCACCCTGCTCTCGATCGACGGTAAGCCGGGGATGCGCATCGAGGACATCGGTCTGACCCCGAGGCTGCTCGAGGTCATCGAATCGCCGACGTCCGAGCCGGTTCTCGCGGCCGTGAACGAGGTCGTGGTCATTGCGGCCGCCCGAAAAGTGCTGCGCGACAATCGTGATCTGGGTACGGTGCTGACCGTGCGCGACCGAACCGACGTGGAGACGCTGACGCGTCAGCTCGACGCGGTGCAGTCGATGTCCGCTGTGCTGCGCGCGCAGCGTCACGAGTTCGCGAATCGGATGCATCTGGTCAGTGGACTGCTGCACGAGGGTCACCCGGATCGGGCGTCGCAGTACATCGACGAGATCCTCGGTGTCGGACCGAGATCGGAATCCATCGAGGGCATCGACGCCGTCTCCGACGCCTATCTGCGGTCGTTTCTGACGGCGAAGGCCGCGCATGCGAGGGAGAGCGGAGTGCGGTTGGTGTTGGGCGAGAACACCTGGGTCGGCGGCGAAGTGGCCGTCCCCGTCGACGTGACCACGGTGCTGGGCAATCTCGTCGACAATGCGATCGATGCTGCCAGGCTGGGAGTCAGGCGGCCGGCCGAGGTGGAAGTGGAACTGGTGCAGGACGGTTCGACGTTGCACATCGTGGTTCTCGATTCCGGCGACGGGGTGGACCTGGCACCCGAGCAGGTATTCGTCGAGGGAGTCTCGACCAAGTCGACCGAAGAATCGCCGGGCGGTCGGGGAGTGGGCCTGGCGCTGAGTCGGCAGATCGCGCGCACCCGCGGTGGCGACGTGACGCTGGCCGATGCCGGTGGGCAGATCACCGAGGAGAACGAACGAGGAGGCGCGGTGTTCATCGCGTCGATACCGGATGCGCTACAGGCAGATGAGGTCTCACAATGAGAGTGCTGGTCGTGGACGACGATTTCCGGGTTGCGGATCTGCATGCGGCACTGGTGAATTCACTCGACAACTACAAGGTCGCCGCAGTCGCGACGAGTGTCGCTCAGGCTCGGGAGTTGGCGTCGTCGCAGTCGTTCGATCTGGCGCTGGTGGACGTCTATCTGCCCGACGGATCGGGAATCGACCTGGTGCGCGAACTCGAGTGCGACGCAGTGGTGCTCTCGGCGGCGGCCGATCAACAGACGGTGCGCGCGGCCATGACCGCGGGTGCCTGGACGTATCTGATCAAGCCGTTTCCGCGATCGGCGTTGATCGACCGCCTCACCGGGTATCTGACGTACCGGACTGCTCTGGACCGTTCGGAGGAGCTGACCCAGGCCGACATCGACGGCGGACTCGACGCGCTGCGCCCGCGCGCGGCCGCGCCGCTGCCGTCCTCGCAGTCCGTGACCCGTGACCTGGTGCTCGATGCGGTGCGCACGACGGCCGACCCGATGTCCGCGGGCGAAGTTGCTGCAGCCATCGGCATTTCACGCGCGACAGCGCAGCGTTATCTGGCGACCCTGGTGTCCAAGGGCCGGTTGCGCATGCAGCTGCGTTACGGATCGACCGGGAGGCCGGAGCAGGAATACTCGCTAGCGCCCGGCGCGTGAGAACGACACCACCACGGCCCCGAGAACCGAGATCGCAGCGGTGACAAGGGCCGCGGTGTTCCAGCCCTGCACCAGTCCGCCGGCTTGGTCGGCACCTACCGGAACGGCAACCACCGCAACGACGGTGACCCCGATAGCGGACCCGACGTAGCGCGCAGTGTTGTTGGCACCGCTGCCCATGCCGCCTCGTCCGGCGGGAACGCTGGCCACCGCCTCGCGGCCGAGCGCAGCGTTGAGTACGCCGCTGGCGACTCCGGCCACGAGCAGGCCGGGAAGCAACCGTGGCCAGGATGCGTTCTCGGACAGCCCCGTCAGCATCAGCATGCCGATCGCGACGCCCACCAGCCCGACGGCGAGTTGCGTTCGACCGCTCAGCGACGCGGGCAGCCTGCGGGCCAGCAAGGCGGTGACCACGGACGTGGCCGACCAACCGAACAGCAGCAGGGCGGCACCGAGCGCGTCGATTCCCAGTACGGTTCCGAGGAATCCGGGCATGTACGACATCAGGGCGATGATGCCGCCGCCGGTGGCCAGCGCGGCGACGGTGGCGGCCAGAAACGGTGGGTGTCGGAAGAGGGTGAGATCGAGCATCGCAGCGGCACTGCGCAATTCAAGGACCACGAACGCGCCCAGCAACAGGGCGGCCAGCACGAACAAGATGATCGGGGCCATGGCTGTCCAGCCCTGCCTGCCCTCGACCAAGGCCGCCAGCAACGCGGCGATGCCCGTCGCCAACAGCAGCGCGCCGACCGGATCGAGGCCGCGGGGGGCGTCGGACCTGGATTCTTCGACGAGCACATGCGCGGCGACGGCGAGTGCGAGCGTGGCGATCGCGAGCACCACGTAGGCCGTACGCCAACTCGCCGAGCGATCCAGCACGGCGGCGAGCAAGGGCCCGAGAGCGATGCCTGCACCCACGCTCGCACCCCAGACCCCGCTGGCCTTCGCGCGCACCGGACCGGCCGGGTGGGTGTGGGCGATGATGCCCAAGCTCGAGGCGACGACGGCCGCGCCGCCGAGGCCCTGCAGGATGCGGGCGAGAACGAAGATCAGCGTGTTGGGGGCGAGTGCGCAGACGATTGCGCCGACGGCCAGGACCACCGCGCCGAGAGCGAACGTGCGCCGACGTCCGAAGTCGTCGGCGACCGTACCGGTGGTGAGCAACGCCGCGGCGAGGCCGATGCTCATGGAGCTGAGAATCCAGGTGCGTCCTGCGGCGTCGGACATCAGATCGGCTGCGGTGCTGTTGATGGTCGCGAGCGGTGCGGTGAACGCCATCAGAGTCAGCAGGGTGCCGAGCGCTGCGATGGTGAGCGCGCGGGCGCTGTTCGCGGTGCCGGTGGGCGAGGGTGCAGTATCGGTCATCGTCGTCCTTGTGGTCTGGTGATCGAACTGTAAACGCCCAACTTGGTTCGGTCAACAGACTGTACTATCGCCCCATGGCACTCGGAATCGACTACGCCCGCCAGGACTGCTCCCTGGCCCGTGCCCTCGAACTCGTCGGTGAGCGATGGACCTTGCTCATCGTGCGCGACTGCTTCTTCGGCGTCCGACGCTTCGGTGATTTCCAGGTCCACCTCGACATCTCCAAAGCAGTCCTCGCACAACGACTCGGCGCGCTGGTCGACGCCGGGCTGCTCGAACGACGAGCTCGCTCATCGGAGGGCGGGCGCGAGAACTACGTTCCGACCACCGCCCTCGAAGGACTGTGGCCCGCGGTGTTCGCCCTGAGCTACTGGGGTGAGGAACAGACCGCGAAACCCGCAGGGAAGCGTCGACGATTCCTGCACGCGGACTGCGGAACCGACCTCGGGCCACTGGGGATGTGCCCCGAATGCGGAGTCGCGCCGGGGCCGCACGACATCGACACCGACATCGGCCCCGGCTACGACCCCGACACCCGATCCGACGAGGTCTCGATGCAGCTTCGGACGCGTCGGCGGCTGTTGACGCCGCTGCGTTGAGCGAGATGCGTCAGTTCGGGACGTGAGCCTCGTGGCCGAGCCGGCGTAGCGCTGCTCGGAGCTTGGCTGCGGCCTCGTCCTGCGACTCCGCCGACGGATTCGGATCGGCACCGGAGATGTCGAAGTTGCCCATGTCGTACGCCGGAAACACGTGCAGGTGCAGGTGCGGGACCTCGAGTCCGGCGATCAACAGACCGGCGCGGGGAGCATCGAACGCGGTCTTGACGGCCTGACCGATGATCTGCGCGACGGCAGTGATCTTGGCGAACGCGGCACCGTCGACGTCCTGCCACTGGTCGATCTCCTCACGCGGAACCACCAACGTGTGGCCCGGGGTGAGCGGCGCGATCGTCAGAAACGCAACCACGTCGTCGTCCTGCCACACGAAACGCCCCGGAATCTCACCGGCGATGATCTTGCTGAAAATGGAAGCCATGGGAACAGGATGCCCTACCCGACTCGACCGGGGCCGTACCAGTGGGCGTGGCTCCCAGGTAATTGCCAGGTCGGTCGCAGGGCGATTCAAGGTCCGGGCCCGATCGTTGTCGTCATGACAACGAATTCCCTCGCACGAGCAGCAGGCCAGCGGCCCGGCTCGAACGCCACGGCCACTCTCGAGGTGGTCATTCCGGTATACAACGAAGAGGCCGATCTCGAACAGTGCATTCGTCGTCTCCACGAGCATCTGGAGGACCGAATCCCGTTCCGGTCCTCGATCACGATCGCCGACAATGCCAGTACCGACGGAACACTCGCTGTCGCACGTCGACTCGCCGACGAGATCGACGGAGTCCAGGTTCATCACCTGGACGAGAAAGGGCGGGGCCGGGCCCTCAAAGCAGTGTGGCTGGCGTCGGACGCCGATGTGGTGGCCTACATGGACGTCGATCTGTCCACCGATCTCAATGCCCTGATGCCGCTGATCGCACCGTTGATGTCCGGTCATTCGGACCTCGCCATCGGCTCGCGGCTCAACCGATCGTCCCGAGTGGTTCGCGGCGCGAAACGTGAATTCATCTCGCGTAGTTACAATCTCATTCTGCGTACTTCGCTGCGCGCACGCTTCTCCGATGCGCAGTGCGGTTTCAAGGCCATGCGTACCGACGTCGCCCGACAGCTGTTGCCGCTCGTCGAAGACACCGGGTGGTTCTTCGACACCGAATTGCTCGTCATCGCAGAGAAAGTCGGCCTGCGCATCCACGAGGTGCCCGTGGACTGGGTCGACGACCCGAACAGCAGCGTCAACATCGTCGACACCGCCGTCAAGGACCTGCAGGGCTGCTGGCGCGTCGGGCGTGCCCTCGCCACCGGTGTACTTCCGGTCGCCGAACTTCGCCGAAGCCTGGGACGGGAGCCGCTCGTGCCAGGAGTACCGCACGGAATGATCAGCCAGATGGTGCGATTCGGCATCATCGGCATCGCCAGCACCATCGCCTACGCACTGCTGTACCTGATGCTGCATTCTCTCATCGGCGCGCAGGCCGCGAACTTCTTCGGGCTGCTGATCACCGCTGTGCTCAACACCGCGGCGAACCGTGCCTTCACCTTCGGCGTCCGGGGGCCGGACGGTGCGGGCAAACACCAACTGCAGGGGCTGGCGATCTTCGGCTTCGCTCTTCTCGTCACCAGTGGATCGCTCGCCGTGCTGCACGCCTGGGTTCCCGATGTGTCCCGGCACGTCGAACTCGCCGTCCTCATTGTCGCCAATCTCGTTGCCACCGTGTGCCGATTCGTCGCCCTGCGGTGGGTCTTCCGTAGCGCACTGGACGCAGGCTCGGAGTCCGCGAGTTCGGAGAAGAGCCTGTGACGACGACGATGGAGCGGCCCTCCGCGGCTGCCGATTCTGCACCGGTGACCTCCCCGCGCTGGGAATTGGTCGGGCTGGTGGCCCTGCTCTTCGGAACCGGCATTGCCTACATCTGGGGACTCGGCGCGTCGGGCTGGGCCAACTCCTTCTATTCCGCTGCGATACAGGCGGGTTCGGTGTCGTGGAAGGCCTTCTTCTTCGGATCCTCCGACGCCGCCAACTCGATCACCGTGGACAAGCCCCCGATGTCGCTGTGGCTGATGTCGTTGTCGGTACGCATCTTCGGGCTCAACACCTGGGCGATGCTCGTACCCCAGGCTCTTCTCGGCGTCGCCTCCGTGGCGCTGCTGCGCGCTACCGTCAAGCGTCGATTCGGTGGCGCGGCCGGTCTGCTCGCAGGCCTGGTACTTGCCGTGACTCCGGTTGCCGCACTGATGTTCCGGTTCAACAATCCTGACGCGTTGCTGGTGCTGCTGATGATCGCCGCGGTGTGGGCGTTGCTGCGAGGCGTCGAGACCGGAAAGACCAAGTGGCTGTTGATCACCGGCATGTTCGTCGGATTCGGCTTCCTCACCAAGCAACTCCAGGTCATGCTCGTCGTACCGCCGCTGGCTCTGACCTATCTGATCGCCGGGCCGCCGAAGTTCCTCATCCGGCTGTGGCAGCTGTTCGGCGCGCTGGGCGCGATGATCGTCTCGGCCGGATGGTGGATTCTGATCGTGGAATTCTGGCCGGCGTCCTCCCGGCCGTGGGTCGGTGGCTCGCAGAACAACTCGATTCTCGAACTCACGCTCGGGTACAACGGATTCGGTCGCCTCAGTGGTGACGAGACCGGAAGTGTCACCCCCGGCCGCAGCGGTATGGGCGGCGACATGGCCGGGGGGATGCCCGGCGGGATCTGGGGTGAGACCGGCATCCTCCGCATGTTCGACGCCTCCCAGGGCGGCCAGATCGCCTGGCTCATTCCGGCCGCGCTGATACTGCTGGTCGTCGGACTCGTGTTGCGCGGCAAAGCTCCTCGGACAGACGTGCAACGAGCCTCGCTGATCGTCTGGGGATCGTGGTTGCTGGTCACCGGTTTGACGTTCAGCTTCATGGCCGGAATCTTCCACGCGTACTACACCGTTGCGCTCTCGCCCGCCGTCGCTGCTCTCGTCGGCATCGGCAGTGTGGTGCTGTGGCGTCGACGCGAGACGTACTGGGTGCGGATCGCGATGGCCGTCGCGGTGACGTCGACCGTCGTGATGGCGTGGGTGTTGCTCGGTCGCAGTGAGAGTTTCGTGCCGTGGCTGAAGTGGGCGATTCTCGTCGTCGGAATCGTGGCGGTCGTCGCGCTGCTGATCCCGGCACTGACTCGCGGCAGGCTGGCTGCGGCATCGATCCTGGCGGTGATGTTCGCCGGACTCGCCGGACCGACCGCCTATGCGGTCGACACCATCGGCACGCCGCATACCGGAGCCATCGTCTCGGCCGGTCCCAACACCGGCATGCGCGGATTCGGCGGTATGGGCGAAGGCCGAGGCGGTCCGGGCGGGATGCAGTTGCCGGCCGGGGTTCAGATACCTGCCGGAATGCAACCGCCTGCGGGTTTCCCGGGTCAGGCCGGGGCTGCCGGCGGGGCCGAGATGGGCGGGACGGGTCGGGGTATGGGCGGCGGTATGGGTGGTCTGCTCGAAGGCAGTGCACCGACTGCGGCCATCACCGAGATGCTCGAGCAGGACGCCGACTCGTACACCTGGGTGGCAGCGGCCATCGGAGCCAACACCGCTGCGGGTTACCAACTGGCCACCGAGGATCCCGTCATGCCGGTCGGCGGTTTCAACGGCACCGACCCCTCGCCGACCCTCGCCCAATTCCAGCAGTACGTCGCCGACGGAGAGATCCACTACTTCATCGGAGGCGGCGGCATGCCGGGCATGGAGTCGGGGACCTCGGCAGAAATCTCCGCCTGGGTCACCGAGAACTTCACCGCGACCACGGTCGACAACGTGACGTTCTACGACCTCACGCAGTAACACCGAACCACCACGAAAGAGCCCCGCGCCGTGACAGGTGCGGGGCGCTTTCGCGTCGAGCAGATAGTCTGATGCACTGTGCGCGTACTAGTCATAGGTTCCGGTGCTCGTGAGCACGCCCTCCTCCTTGCGTTGAAGGCCGATCCGTCGGTCGAGAAGCTCTTCGTGGCTCCCGGCAACGCAGGCACCGCGAAGCTCGCCGAGCAACACGCGGTCGACGTCGCCTCCGGTGAGGCGGTGACCGCGCTGGCGAAGAAGGTCGAAGCCGATCTCGTCGTCATCGGACCGGAGGTTCCACTGGTCCTCGGCGTGGCCGACGCCCTCCGTCAGGCCGGCATCGCTGCGTTCGGCCCCTCCGCGGAGGCTGCGCGCATCGAAGGGTCCAAGGCCTTCGCCAAGGACGTGATGGCAGCGGCCGGTGTGCGGACCGCGCACAGCGAAATCGTCGACTCGCCCGCCCTGCTCGACGCAGCCCTCGACCGTTTCGGACCCCACTGGGTGGTCAAGGACGACGGCTTGGCCGCAGGCAAGGGTGTCGTCGTCACCACCGATCGCCTCATCGCTCGCGATCACGCAGCGGAGCTCCTCGAGAACGGTCACCCGGTACTGCTCGAATCGTTCCTCGACGGACCCGAGGTCTCCCTCTTCTGCCTCGTCGACGGCGAGACCGTGGTGCCGCTGCTGCCCGCGCAGGACCACAAACGCGTCGGCGACGGAGACACCGGACCCAACACCGGCGGCATGGGTGCGTACACCCCGTTGCCGTGGTTGCCCGAGGGCGCGGTCGAGGAGATCGTTCGCGATGTCGTGAAACCCGTTGCCGCCGAGATGGTCGAGCGCGGTGTGCCGTTCTCCGGTCTGCTGTACGCGGGTCTTGCCATGGGTGCCGACGGTCCGGCGGTCGTCGAATTCAACTGCCGCTTCGGCGATCCCGAGACCCAGGCGGTGCTCGCGCTGCTCGACTCACCTCTCGGTGAAGCGTTGAACGCGACGGCAACCGGCACACTTGCGTCACTTCCGCCGCTGCGCTGGAAGGACGGCGCGGCCGTCACCGTCGTCATCGCCGCCGAGAACTACCCCGGTCGACCACGCACCGGTGACGAAATCCTCGGCTCCGAGGGCGAAGGCGTGCTGCATGCCGGCACCGCGGTGAAGGACGGCGCGGTCGTCTCCGCGGGTGGACGCGTGCTCAGCGTGGTCGGAACCGGATTCGACCTCACCGCCGCCCGGGACGACGCCTACTCACGCATCGCGGGAATCCGATTGCCGGGCAGTCACTTTCGTACGGACATCGGGCTGGCTGCCGTGGAGGGTCGCATCTCGCTGTAGGTGCGGTGAGTGGGCGGGCGTCGGCCGGCGTGTTCCAGCAAACGCGCGCGCGTTCGTGAGACGCGCGCGGAATTGCCGGACGTTGCCAGTCGATCTTGCGCGCACTTGGCGAACGCGCGCGTTTGCAAAGGTCAGAGGTACCGAGCGAACCGGGATCAGTAGTGTCGAAACAATGCACAGTGAATCGCAGCGATCGAAGGTCGAGCCGTTCCATGTGATGGATGTGTTCGCCGCGGCGGCCGAGCGGGCGCGCACTCATGGCGACGTGCTCTCTCTTGCTGCAGGTCAACCCTCCACCCGAGCGCCCGAGCCGGTGTTGCGCGCTACCCGCGAGGCTCTGGATTCGCATCTGCTGGGGTACACCGAGACGCTGGGGATTTTGCCGCTGCGTCGCGCTATCGCCGAGCACCACAGCGCGCGGTACGGCATCACCGTCGACGCCGCGGACGTGGTGATCACGACCGGCTCGTCGGGCGCGTTCACGTTGCTGTTCCTCGCAGCGTTCGACGCGGGGGATACGGTCGTGATGGCCAGGCCCGGCTATCCGGCGTATCGAAACACGTTGGCGGCGTTGGGCTGCCGCGTCGTCGAGCTCGACTGTGTGGAAGAGACACGGTTCCAACCGACCGTCGCGATGCTCGAGGAACTGCCCGAACCGCCCGCGGGTCTCATCATCGCGAGCCCCGCCAACCCCACCGGCACGATCATCGACGCCGACGAGCTGGCGGCAATCGCGCGCTGGTGCGACGAGCACGGAACTCTGCTGATCTCGGACGAGATCTACCACGGCATCGCCTACGGGGACGCGCGCACGTCGAGCGCCTGGGAGACATCGAAAGAATCCGTCGCCATCGGATCGGTGTCGAAGTACTTCTCGATGACCGGATGGCGGCTCGGCTGGATGCTACTTCCGACCCGATTGCGCAGGGCCGTCGAACGATTGGCGTCGAACATGACGGTGTGCCCACCGGCGATTTCCCAGGTGGCCGCCATCGCGGCGTTCACCGAGGAGTCGCGCATCGAGTTGGATTCACACGTCGAGCGCTACGCCGTCAACCGCCGAATTCTGCTCGACGGTTTGCCGGCCATGGGCATCACCGACCTCGCACCGGCCGACGGTGCCTTCTACGTGTACGCCGACATTGCGCACCTGACCGAGAATTCGCGGAGCTGGTGCGCGCGAGTGCTGTCCGAGACCGGCGTCGCACTGGCACCGGGTGTCGACTTCGACACCGTGCGCGGCAATCACACGGTGCGATTCTCGTTCGCAGGCACCACGTCCGACGTCGCCGAGGCGCTCGAGCGGCTTCGGGTCGTGAGTGGAACCTCGTAGCAGGCTACGAGGCAGGAGTGGAGCCTGCGGAACGACAGGAAGGCGCTGCGTTCACGTGCGGCGCAGACGCTCCAGTACCTCGGCGATATCGGCGGCGTCGACGTCGCGGTGGGTCACGAAGCGCACCTTGCCCGCGACGGTCACCGCGGCGATCCCAAGCTCGGCCAGCTCGGTGACCGTCGTCGCCGGGTCGGGAACCGTCGCGAGGACGATGTTGGTCTCCGGCTCTACCACCTCCCAGCCTCGCTCGCGCAGCCCGGAAGCGAGGGTGGACGCGTTGGCGTGATCCTCGGCGAGATCACCGATGCGACCCAATGCGACGAGCCCGGCCGCGGCCAGCACGCCACCCTGACGGACGCCGCCGCCCAACATCTTTCGGACGCGTCGCGCCTCGTGGATACGTGCGGAATCCGAGACGAGCATCGAGCCGACGGGTGCGCCGAGGCCCTTGCTCAGGCATACCTGCACCGTGTCGGCACCGGCAGCGAGCGACGCGATCGGAACATCCAGGGCGACAGCGGCATTCCACAGTCTCGCGCCGTCCAGGTGGACCTTCAGCCCGCAATCACGTCCGGCGGCAACGAGTTCCGCCCATTCGTCTGGTCCGATCACGGTCCCGCCGGCGAAGTTGTGGGTGTTCTCGAGCGACAGCAGCGTGGTCCGTAGCGAGAAGTACGGTCCTGCACCGCCCGCTTTCGCACGCACCGTCGACGCCAGAGGGCGGCCGGGACCGCCGTCGTGGGGGAGGGCGTCGGGCATCCCGCCTGCCAGCCATGCGGCGGTACCGAGCTCGGACCCCAGGACGTGCGCATGTTCGGGGGCCAGGAAGCGATCGCCGCGCTGCAGATGCAGCATCAGCGCGATGATGTTGCCCATCGACCCCGACGGAACCCACAGTGCCGACTCGAACCCGAGCAGAGCTGCCACCGCTTCTTCCAGCGCTGCCATCGTCGGATCGTGATCGAGGACGTCGTCGCCCACTTCGGCGTCGGCCATGGCTTTTCGCATGACCGAATCGGGTCGGGTGATGGTGTCGGAGCGAAGGTCGATCGTTCGAGGTGCCACGAGCAACGACAATTCCATAGCGCGAAAGCAGTCCGACGAACGGCCTCGAGCTGGCACGATGACTTGAATGTCCGCAGGTCCGACCGAGTCGCAGCACAAGGTGTCGGGTGCGACTCCGAAGGGGGTGCGCCGCCGGCAGGCACTGGCGTCTGCGGCCGCGGACCTTCTCGTCGAGGGCGGCTTCGACGCGGTGCGGCACCGATCGGTGGCCGCGCGAGCCGGGCTTCCTCTTGCGTCGACCACCTACTATTTCGAGTCCCTCGGAGACCTGGTGGCCGCGGCGGTCGACGTCGTCGGAACCCGTGAGATCGACGTCATGCGCGGCCGCATCGACGACGAGGGCAAGTGCTCGAACGAAATGGAATCGACGGTCGACCTCATCGTCGACCTGCTCATCGGGCCACAGGACGGGCACGAGCAGCTGATCGCACGGTACGAACGCTTCATCGCCTCGGCCCGGCATCCCGAACTACGAGAAGTGCAGCTGCGGCTGCGCGCCCAGATCGACGACCTGCTCACCGATGTCCTGCGCCGATCGGGCCGAACCGTGCAGGAAGAGCAGCTACGACGACTCGTGGCAGTGGTCGACGGAGCCGTCGTCGGAGCGCTCAGCGAAGTGGACCCCGACCCCCGTCACATGGCACGAAGCATGCTGCTGGCCGTCATCGACATCGTGGCACCGGCGGAACAGGTGCAAGCCGATTGACTGCTGGCCGGTCTCGCCGAAGTCTGCGTCGTGGATCGGTGGCACCTCGCACACGCCGTCCTCGCAGACGGGGCCGTCGTCGCCGACGATCTCCAAAGGACCGCTCATGACCCGGCAGCGGCTTTCTGCAGCACGTCTACGAACACCGACGGTTCTTGTGCGCCGGACACACCGAGCCGTCCGTCGATCACGAAGAACGGTACGCCGCTGATTCCGTAGGCGATGGCCTGCTCCTTGTCCGCCCGCACGGCCGGCAGGAACTCCTCGGACTTCAGCGCCCGGGCCGCCTCGTCACGGTCGAGGCCGACCTCCGCGGCCAGGTCGGCGAGATCATCGGTGCGGCCGACGTGGCGGCCCTCCTCGAAGTAGGCCGCCAGGAGCCGTTCCTTCATCTCGACCTGCATGCCCTTCGACTTCGCGAAGTGCAGGAGCTCGTGCGCCTTGACGGTGTTGGTGTGCTGCACGGCATCGAAGTCGTACGCGAGCCCCTCGCCTGCGGCCAGCTCGGTCATCTGCGCCAACATCTGCGTGACCTGGGCGGCCGGCATACCTTTGTGCGAGACGAGAAAGTCGACCTCGCTGCCATCGAAGTCGATCGGTGTGTCGGGTGCCAGCTCGAACGAGTGGAACTCCACCTCGAGCGTTCCGCCCCCGGCGGTGAACTCCGCAGCGCCTGCCTCGAAACGGCGCTTGCCAACGAAGCACCAGGGGCATGCGATGTCGGACCAGATGTCGACCTTCACTGTTCGGCTCACGACGGCTCCAACATCGGAGCGCGCGTCGGTTATTCCACGCGGCGCGCAGCCGCTGGCACCAGGAAAAGGGCGGCGTACGCGATCCCGGGAGGCCGGTACTGCAGTCCTTTTCCGAAACAGTGCAGTCGTCTTCCGAGACCGACAACTGCGCCACGTAAGCTGGACGCTCGTGAGCATCCCGAATGTCCTGGCCACCCGTTACGCGAGTCCCGAACTGGTGGAGCTGTGGTCGCCGGAGCACAAGATCGCCCTCGAACGCCAACTGTGGATCGCTGTGTTGCGCGCGCAGTCCTCCCTCGGAGTCGACGTCCCCAACGCGGCCATCGCGGACTACGAAGCCGTCGTCGATCAGGTGGATCTCGCGTCGATCGCCGAGCGTGAGCGCGTCACCCGGCACGACGTCAAGGCCCGCATCGAAGAGTTCAACGCCCTCGCCGGCCACGAGCACATCCACAAGGGGCTCACCAGCCGCGACCTCACCGAGAACGTCGAGCAGCTGCAGATTCTGCGCTCCCTCGAGCACGTCCACGCGCACGGCGTCGCCGTCGCGAAGAGGCTGGCCGAGCGCGCTGCCGAGTACTCCTCGCTGGTGATGGCCGGTCGCAGTCACAATGTCGCAGCTCAGGCGACCACTCTGGGCAAGCGTTTCGCGTCGGCCGCCGACGAGCTGCTGTTGGCCCTGTCCCGGGTACAGGAGCTGATCGCGCGCTACCCGCTGCGCGGCATCAAGGGCCCGATGGGTACCTCGCAGGACATGCTCGACCTGTTCGGCGGCGACTCGGCCAAGCTCGTCGCGCTCGAGCGCATAGTCGCCGATCACCTCGGTTTCCGGCACACGATGACGAGCGTCGGCCAGGTGTACCCCCGTTCGCTCGACCACGAGGTCGTCTCCGCGCTGGTCCAGATCGGTGCCGGACCGTCCTCGTTCGCCCACACCGTTCGCCTGATGGCAGGCCACGAACTCGTCACCGAGGGCTTCCAGGCGGGCCAGGTGGGCTCGTCGGCAATGCCGCACAAGATGAACACCCGCTCGTGCGAGCGCGTCAACGGACTGCAGGTGGTGCTGCGCGGCTACGGCTCGATGGCCGCCGAGCTCGCCGGAGCGCAGTGGAACGAGGGCGACGTCTTCTGTTCCGTCGTGCGCCGCGTCGCGCTGCCCGACGCCTTCTTCGCCATCGACGGCCTCATCGAGACCTTCCTGACGGTGCTCGACGAGTTCGGTGCGTACCCGGCCGTCATCGCCAAGGAACTCGACCGCTACCTGCCGTTCCTCGCGACGACCAAGGTGCTCATGGCCGCCGTGCGCGCAGGCGTCGGACGCGAGACGGCGCACGAGGCGATCAAGGAGCACGCCGTCGCGGTTGCGCTGGCGATGCGTGAGCAGGGACTGGAGCCGGACCTGCTCGACCGTCTGGCCGCCGACGATCGGCTGCCACTCGACCGCGCTGCCCTCGATGCTGCACTGGCCGACAAGACGGCATTCGTCGGTGCCGCCGACGCTCAGGTCAGTGCGGTCGTCTCGGCAGTGGAGCGTCTGATCGCGAAGTTCCCCGCCGGGGCGTCGTACAGCCCGTCGCCGATTCTGTAGTCAGGAGAGGACACCGGGGAGGTCGGCCACGGAGTCGATCACGTGGTCGGGTTCCATCGCGAATTCGTCGGTGATGCGTCGGTCGAGCACGTCCTGACGGAACTTCCCGGTGCGAACGAGCACGCCGGTCATCCCGACGACCTGGGCGGCGAGGACGTCGTTGTCGAGGTCGTCGCCGACCATGACGACGTCGTCGGGGTCCACGCCCATCCGCTCGGACGCCGTCCGGAATCCCAGCGGAGCGGGCTTGCCGATGGCCTTCGCGGTATGTCCCGACGCCTGTTCCATACCCCCGAGGTACATGCCGGTGTCGATGCGCAGTCCGGCTCCGGTGCTCCACATCAACGAACGGTGCATCGCGACCACGGGAATGCCCCGGCACAGCCAGTCGTAGACGCGGCTGAGCCGCTCGTGGGTGAACTCCGGGCCTGCCCCGCCGACGACGACGACATCGGGATCCTCGGACGTCTCGTCGACGAACTCGATTCCCGGCATGTCGCCTGCGATCTCACCGTTGTTGATCAGCACCACCCGCGCGTCCGGATAGTTCTCACGCAGATGATCCGCGGTGAGCGACGCGGCCGTGACGATCTCGTCCGAGTGCACGTCGAGTCCCACCTCGCGCAGCGCCGTAGCGATCTGTCCACGGGTTTTGGACGTCGTATTCGTCAGGAAGGCGCGAGCAATGTCCTTGCTGTCCAGGTACTTCAGAGTCTCTGCTGCCCCTGGCACCGCCTGCCACGACGTGACGAGAACGCCGTCGATGTCGAAGAGAACCCCGCCGATGCTCATCGGCAAACAGTAGTCGGGTTACCGAACGCCTGCAGCCTCAGCCATGTTGCCCACGTAGCGTCGGCAGCGCCCGGTACAGGTAGGGCTCGTTCGGTGATGTCGGAACATCGACGGACCGCACCTATGGCGATGACGTGAGGGACCTTCTGCCCTGTTTCTTCGACTGTGTAGTCACGACAATTGGATTGTGACCTACTGCGACGCTGAGAGCTGACGCCGTGACGGAGACGTCGGACCGCAGCAGAGACGGATGGGGCTCGGCTGTGTTCGCCGCTCGAGGCGAACTGGTCCGAAACTGGACCGGCCGTGGATTCGAATCCGATCCGACTTCGGGATCCGTCGTCGACTCGACCGGTAGTAGTCGCTCGTTGCGGCAAATCCGTTCCAGTAGTGAGCGATCGGAGAAACAGTCGTGAGCTGGACGGACGTCGAGCCCTTCCTGGTGGCGCTCGCCATCGGGCTGCTGCTCGGGTTCGAGCGTGAACGTAGCCATATCCGCACGCTCCCGGCCGGGTCGCGTTCATTCGCACTGCTGTCTCTTGCCGGAGCCGTCGCCGCCAGCTTCGACAACTGGGCAGTGTCGGCCGGCATCGTCGTCGTCGGGCTGCTCATGGCGCTTGCCTATCTCCGCACCAGCGAGCAGGACCCGGGGACCACTACCGAGATTGCCGCGCTGGTGGCCTATCTGCTCGGCGCCCTCGCCTTTACCGACCCGTCGGTGGCCGTAGCCCTTTCCGTGATCGTGGCCGGACTGCTGGCGTCGAAGTCTCGCATTCATCGCTTCGCCCGTCAGATGGTCAGCGAGATCGAACTCGAAGACGCCATCAAGTTCCTCGTGGCGGCGTTTGTCATCCTGCCGTTGTTACCCGATCGCGGAATCGGACCCTACGGCGTGCTCAACCCGGCCAAGGTGTGGCTCCTCGTCGTTCTGCTCACCGGTATCGGATGGATCGGATACATCGGCGTCCGTACGCTTGGGTCCCAGCGTGGTCTGCTCGTCACGGGTCTGGCCGGCGGATTCGTATCCGCAAGTGCGACAACTGCGTCGATGGGCCGGCTGAGCCGGACAGCCGATGAGATACGGGCACCGCTCGCCGGGGCGCTCGTTGCCAGCCTTGCCACTTTCATACAGTTGCTCGTCGTCATCGGGTTCGTCGAGCCGGAGGTGCTTCGACGACTGTGGCCCCCGGTGGTGGTGGGAGCCATGGTGCTCGTTGTAGTCGCTGCCGTCGTCTACCGCGGTGCCGCAGTGGCTCCACGAGACGCCGAGGTGACGAGCGCAGGCGTCGAGCCGCACACCTCGGCGCGGCCGTTTTCGTTGCGGCCGGCACTCGTCTTGGCTGCTGTTCTCGTCTTCGCCCTGTTTGTCGGCCGATGGGGTGCTGACGTTCTCGGTTCGCGAGGAGCGGTGCTCGCCGCAGCTGCGGCGGGTCTCGCCGATGCTCACGCCGGTGCTCTCGGTGCTGCGAGCCTTGCTGCGAAAGGCACGATCACGGTCGACAGCGCGCTGCAGGCAATCGCCGCTGCGCTCGGAACGAACCTACTGGTCAAGAGTGTGCTGGCCTTCACTTCAGGTGGGCGTCGCTTCGGTCTTGGGTTTCTTGCGGGCATGGCTGTGCCGACGGTCGTCTTCGCCGTCGCGATGACCATCGTGGTGACGGTGGGGTGAACTGCGGCGGACCTTAGAGTTCGTGACTGTGAACCCTTATACGATTTTCGCCGAGATCATTGCCGGGACGGCCGAGGCTTCTCGCGTCCACGAGGACGAGACAGCGATTGCGTTCATGGACATCAGGCCGCTCACCAGCGGACATGTGTTGGTGGTGCCCAAGGAGCAGTATCGGACGCTGGCGGAGTTGCCGCCGGAGGTCGGGGCGCACCTGTTCGTGGTGGGGCAGAAGGTGGCTGCCGCTCTGCGTGCCGGCAACCCGCGTGTCGCGGGCGTCAACCTGTTCCTCGCCGACGGCACGGTCGCCGGTCAGGAAATCTTCCACGTGCATCTGCACGTCATCCCCCGCATGATCGGTGACGGCTTCGGCCTGCGGGCTCGGCCGTCGTCGCCGCAACGATCCGAACTGGACCGGCAGGCTGCGGAGATCGCGGCCTTGCTGAGCTGAGCTCTCGCCCTGCTCGAATTGCTGCCCGTGTGTGGTGTCTTCGAAGCCGTTGTGTACCCAGGCTAGTTAGGTTAGCGTTGCCTTCCGCAAGGCGCGAGTCGATGCCTGTGGCACGACATTGCGCGCGATACCCGGTCACGGACCGAATCACCCTCAGGAGCGCACACGATGAACCTTGTCGAAGACACGGAGGCGGCCGAGCCGGTTCGGGGAACACTGGATCGGATGACGGGGGCGAGCCGTCGATGACCTCGCACAACGATCTTTCCGACGGCGCCTACGACATCGTCGGGGTCGGCTTCGGGCCCTCGAATCTGGGCCTGGCCATCGCGATCGAGGAGCACAATCGAATGTGCTCGCCGGCAGAGCGATTGACGGCCTGCTTCGTCGAATCCAAGGACGAGTTCGCCTGGCACCCCGGCATGCTGTTGCCGGGGACGTCCATGCAGATCTCGTTCCTCAAAGACCTGGCGACCCAACGCAATGCCAGCAGTGAGTACAGCTTCCTGGCGTATCTGTCGGAACAGGGTCGGCTCAATCACTTCATCAATCTGCAGACGTTCTTCCCGAGCCGGCTCGAGTTCCACGACTACCTGGCTTGGGCCGCAGGCAAAGTCGACGCGACCGTGCACTACGGCACCCGGGCGCTGGACGTCGTCGACACCGGCGACGGCTACGGCGTCCGCACCGAGGGGCGGCGCACCGGGACCGTGCGAGGACGCAACATCGTGCTCGCCGGAGGACTGACCGCCAGCCTGCCCGACGGGGTCACGGCGTCGGCGCGACAGTTCCACAACCACGATCTTCTCGGCGAGCTCGATCGGTTGCCGTCGAGGACGCAGCGCACCTTCGTCGTGGTCGGTGCCGGGCAGAGTGCCGCCGAGGTGGTGGACTACCTGCACTCGACGTACAGCGACGCGTCGGTGCACGCGGTGTTGCGCAAGTACGGATACAGCCCGGCCGACGACAGCCCCTACGCCAATCGCATCTTCGATCCGACGGCCGTCGACGACTTCTATTCGTCGTCGCACACACTGCGCGAGCAACTGCTGCACTATCACCGCGGCACCAACTACTCCGCTGTCGACCTGCCGTTGATCGAGGAGTTGTACGCACGCGAGTACTCCGAACGAGTCAGCGGGAAGCGCCGGTTGTTCGTGCACGGAGCGTCCCGGTTGGTCGGAGCCACCGAGGAGCCGTCGGGCGTTCGTGTCTCGGTCGAGCACGGCCCGACGGGGCTGGCCGAGGACATACTGTGCGACGCTGTCGTCTATGCCACCGGCTTCACGTCCCTCGATCTACCCGAGATCCTCGGTCCGCTGTTCGACGACGTCGAATACGACTCCCGCGGGCCTCGCGTGACGCGTGACTACCGACTCGTGACGCGTGAACCGAGTGCGGGTTCGATCTACCTGCAGGGCGGCACCGAGCACACGCATGGCCTGACCTCGTCGTTGCTGTCCAACATCGCTGTCCGCAGCGGTGAGATCGTGAAGTCCGCTGTGGGCGCGAGGGTGCGATCGGTGGTGTGAATCGGGTGAGGACGAGCGTGGGCGACGAGCCGGAACAGCGAGGCGTTCCGGCCGAAGTCGGTGGTCTCGCTCGCACCGATGCCCGTCGGGCCGCGGGGTTGTTCTTCGTCACCGGAGTGCTGGCGGCGCTGTGCCTGGTGAGCATCTCGGTGGGAACCGAGTACATCCCGATCGGCGAGGTGTGGCACGGTCTGTTCTTCGCCGACGGATCCACCGAATCGGTGATCGTTCGTGAACTGCGGCTTCCGCGTACCGTTCTGGGGTTGCTCGTGGGAATCGCCCTCGGGGTGGCCGGTGCGCTGATTCAGGCGATGACGCGAAATCCGCTGGCCGACCCGGGAATTCTCGGCGTCAACGCCGGGGCGGCGTTCTTCGTTGCGATCGCCGTCGGCGTGCTCGGTGTCACCGGCATCGGGTCCTACATCTGGTTCGCGTTCGCCGGCGCGGTGGTCGCCACGATCGCGGTGTACGCGCTGGGGGCGATGGGGCGAGCGGGAGCCACTCCGATTCGGTTGACGCTGTCCGGAATTGCGCTCGGAGCTGTACTGGGCGGCATCACCTCGGGCATGCTGCTGCTCGATCCCGATGCGTTCGACAGGATGAGGTTCTGGGGAGCCGGGTCGTTGGCCGGTCGAGGTATGGACATCGCGTCCGAAATCGCTCCGTTCATCGCGCTCGGAGTGTTTCTGTCCGCCCTGATCGCTCGTCCTCTCAATGCGATCGCGCTCGGCGACGATCTGGCCCAGTCGTTGGGGGCGAACGTGATTCGTACGCGAGTCATCGGCGTCGTCGCAGTGACCCTGCTCGCCGGCGCTGCGACGGCCGCGGCCGGGCCCATCGGATTCGTCGGACTGATGATTCCGCACATGGTGCGGTGGTTCGTCGGACCGGACCAACGATGGATTCTGGTCTACACGGTGGTCGCGGCACCGGGTTTGCTGTTGCTCTCGGATGTGGTCGGACGCGTCGTGCTCAGGCCGGGGGAATTGCAGGTCGGCATCGTGACCGCGTTCGTCGGCGCACCGGTGCTGATCCTGCTGGTTCGCCGGAAGAAGGCGAGCGGGCTGTGACCCGTGAACAACGCGGCGGCGACATCGATTTCGGCCGAACGCTGTGGATCGTGCGAGTGCGGGATCGAGTGGACGGCCGCATCGACATTCGAACGGTCGGCGTCTGCGCGGCCTTGCTGCTCGTGACGGTGGTGGTCTCCGTCGTCGCGGTCGGTACCGGCGACTTCTACATTCCGCCGAACGAGGTGATCGCCGCGGTGTTCGGCGACGCGCCACGCCTCACCGAGATCGTGGTGATGGAGTGGCGGTTTCCCCGAGTGGCGCTGGCCTTCCTGTTCGGAGCCGCCCTCGGTGTATCGGGCGCGGTCTTTCAATCCTTGACGCGAAATCCGTTGGGCAGCCCGGACATCATCGGATTCGCCACCGGTTCCTACACCGGCGCGCTCGTCGTCATCCTCGCTCTCGGTGGTGGCTACTACCGGACCGGAGCGGGCGCGCTCGTCGGCGGACTCGCGACGGCGGCGGTGGTCTACCTGCTCGCGTACCGGCGCGGGGTGCAGGGCTTTCGGCTGATCATCGTCGGGATCGCCGTCAGCGCCGTCCTGGCCTCGGTCAACACCTGGCTCGTGATCAGGGCCGACCTCGACGACGCGATCGCGGCCGCAGTCTGGGGTGCGGGCACCCTCAACGGGCTGGGTTGGTCGCAGGTGGGACCGGTACTGGCAGTGTCGATCGTCATCGCGTCGTGCCTGGCGGTGCTCTCGCGTCGGCTGCCGATGTTGGAGATGGGGGACGATGCGGCGAGGGCGCTCGGTGTGCGCGCCGAGCCGACCCGTCTGATGCTGGTGTTCCTCGGAGTTGCGCTGATCGCGATGGTCACCGCGGCCGCGGGGCCCATCTCGTTCATCGCGCTCGCCGCTCCGCAGTTGGCTCGCCGCCTCACCGGCACCTCGTCAGTGGCGATGGTGCCCGCCGCGTGCATGGGAGCGCTGCTGCTGGTCGTCAGCGACGTTGTTGCACAGCGCGTCTTCGCTCCCACGCAGCTCCCGGTGGGTGTGGTGACCGTATCGGTCGGCGGCGCATACTTCGTGTGGTTGCTGGCGCGGGAAGGCAGGAAGCAGTGACGAAGCCTCGGTTGCACGCCGACGACATCACGGTCGGATACGACAAGAGCGTGGTCAGCGAGAACCTGACCGTCGAGATTCCCGACGGCAAGTTCACCGTCATCGTCGGACCGAACGCCTGCGGCAAATCGACTCTGCTGCGAGCACTCTCGCGGCTGCTGAAGCCCTCTCGGGGAACCGTTCTGCTGGACGGGAAGGCGATTTCGTCGTATCCGGCGAAAGAAGTTGCCCGACGCCTCGGCCTGCTTCCGCAGACCTCCATCGCACCCGACGGTATTTCGGTGGCCGATCTGGTTGCGCGGGGCCGCTATCCGCATCAGAAGCTGATCCGGCAGTGGTCGACCGCAGACGAGGCCGCGGTGATCGAGGCCATGAATTCGACCGGAGTGACGTCACTGTCCGCTCGTCCGGTGGACGAACTGTCCGGCGGTCAGCAGCAACGCGTCTGGGTGGCAATGGTTCTCGCGCAGCAGACGCCGCTGCTGCTGTTGGACGAGCCGACGACCTTCCTCGACATCGCCCACCAGATCGAGCTTCTCGACCTGTTGGCCACTCTGAACCGCGAGAACGGTCGCACTCTGGTCGCAGTGCTGCACGACCTCAATCACGCCTGCCGGTACGCCGACCACATCATCGCGATGAAGGACGGCGCAGTGGTCACCGAGGGTGCGCCCGCCGACGTCGTCACCGCCGAGCTGGTGGAGGCGGTCTTCGGGCTGCCGTGCCGCATCATCGACGACCCGGAATCGCACACACCGTTGGTGATTCCCAAGGCGGGCGGTCGCAGGCTAGGCAAGGCTTAGTTTAGAATCGAGGAGGAATGGCTGCCGAGTCGGCCTGCGGGTTCTCTCGAGAGCCACGTCGAGATATGTATCGAGGGCGAAGATGAACGAACAACCGCGTGGTTACTACTACGCCGACGTCGTTGCAGTGGAACGTCTCACGGTGCACATGGTGCGCGTGACGTTCGGCGGCGAGCACGTTGCCGGCTACCGCACGCTCGGTGTGCCCGACGAATGCGTCGGAGTCTATTTCCCCAGGGCAGGCGAGGCGATCCCGCCGCCGATGACCGAGGTCGACGGGTTCTGGTGGTTCCACGGTCTCGACGACGCTCCCGAAGGGCGCAACTACACCATCCGCCGTCTCGATCAGGAGCGCGGTGAGCTGACCATCGACTTCTTCGCCCACGAGGGTGGTGTCGCATCCACCTGGGCGCAGCAGGCCGTCCCGGGGCAGACGGTGCTGTTCACCCGGCCGCGATCCTGGTATTCACCGCCCGCCGACGTCGAATGGCTGCTGCTGGTCGCGGACATGACCGGGCTGCCCGCACTCGGCCGACTCGTAGAGCAGTTGCCCGCCGGAATGCGTGCGCACGCGATCGTCGAGGTTCTCGAACGCGGCGACATCCAATCCTTCGAAACCCAGGCCGACGTCACGTTCGACTGGCGCATCGGATCCGGAAACGGCGACAGCGCAAGCGTTCTCGACGACGCGGCGTTGGCGTACCCGCTGCCCGACGGACGCGGCTATGTGTGGTTCGCCGGCGAGGCGTCGTCCTCGCGTCGGGTGCGCAAGTACTTCCGCAAGGACTTGGGCTACGACATCGCGTACTTCGACATCATCGGGTACTGGCGCGCCGACTCCGAGAAGTGGCTCGAGAAATACAAGCAGTACCAGGAGGAGGCGCTCGCGGTGTACAACGGCGTCATCGAGTCCGGCCGCTCCGAGCAGGAAGCCAGCGAGGCATTCGATGCGCTGCTCGAGCGGGTGGGGCTCTAATCTGCGTTGTCGATTTCGTAGTCCGGCAGCTCGAGTGTCGCCGCGTCGGGACCGAGGAACTTGCTGCTCACGGCCTGTACCGGCTTCGATCCGGCCAGCCGCAGTACGGTGCGGAATGCGGCGACTCCCACCGACGTCTTCGGATGAGCGACGCGAGGCACGCCGGGCGGTAGCTTCTGCGCCTGATCGACGAACGGACGCATACGCGTCTCGAAGGCCTCGAACCCGGCGCGATGATCACTCGCCCGCGCGAGCTCGCCGGCGAGAACGTACGCGCCGGTGACCGACAACGTGGTGCCCATGCCGCTCAACGGCGTTGCGCACCAAGCGGCATCGCCGAGCATGCCGATTCTGCCTTCGGACCAGCGCGGGGCCTTCACCTGCGCCAGATAGTCGACGTACAGCTCCGAGTCCGGTCCCAGTGAGTCCAGGATTCGGGGCACTTCCCAACCGACGCCGGCGAACGTCGAACGCAGAGCGGTGATCACGCGTTCGGTGGACGCGCCCTCGTAGCCGCTGTCTTCGGACACCCAGGACAGGCTGAATCGCGTCGTGCCGAGGTTGTCCGGTCGTAGATTGGCCACTCGGGATCCGGGGGCGTTGTACCAGCGCCACCAGCCGTCGTCGCTCGGTCCCTTCGGCAGTACGCCGTAGGCGGTGTACAGGCCGACCGGGGTGGTCTCGGCCTCGCCGGCGAACACCAGTTCTCTGCTGCTGGAACGTATTCCATCGGCGAAGAGAACGAGGTCGAACCTGTCCGTTGTGCCCGTTGCGAAAGTGACATCGACGCCGGCAGCATCCTGAGTCACCCCGACGACGCGATCGCCGTAGCGATACTCGGTCCGTGGGCCGGCGGATTCGACCAGAATCCGCGCGAACTCGCCGCGCAGAATTTCCAACTCCGCCGTCGGGCCGTCGTGGGATCCGTCGCCGGCCGGGAATGCCGCGATGGTGGCGTCGGCGTCGTCGACGAATCGGGTGCCCTTCTCGGTGGTGCCGTTCGCGACGAGGGTCGCGTCCAGACCCATGCGCCGCAGCACCTCGCGGCCGGAGCCGCGGACGTCGATGTTCTGGCCGCCCAGTCGCAGGTGCGGTGAGCGTTCGAGGACGGTGACCTCGAAGCCGGCTCGGTCCAGCCAGAACGCCACGGTGGGGCCGGCAATGCTGGCGCCGGTGACGAGTACGCGAGAGGTCATGGAGTGGGAGTGCCCGGGCCTGTGGCCGTTCAATCCCGGAGGGAAAGTAGCTGAGCCTCACCTTTGTGGTGTACTTTCATCGAATTGTCCGAATGACCCGTTTTCGTCAGGAGAACCGTGTTCACCGTTCGCCGTCTGGCGCTGCTCTCGTTCAGCGCAACCCTCGCCCTCGGTCTCGTCGCATGCAGCTCGGAAGGCTCCTCCGACGAAGGCACGTCCACCTCCGAGTCCGCCACCGCAGAGTCCTCACTCGTGGTGTACTCCGGCCGCGGTGAAGAGCTCGTCGACCCACTGATCGAGCGCATCGGTGGCGGTATCGAGGTCGACTACTCGGGTAACACCAACGCCCAGGCAGCCAAGATCCTCGAGGAAGGCGACGCCACCCCGGCCGACGTCTTCTACGGTCAGGACGCAGGCGCACTCGGTGCCCTCGACGAGGCCGGTGCTCTCGCGCCGCTGCCCGAGGACATCCTCTCCCTCGTTCCCGAGCAGTACCGCGGTGCCGACGGCACCTGGGTCGCCACCTCGGCGCGAGCCCGCGTGCTGGCCTACAACTCCGATTCGGTGCAGGCCGCAGACCTGCCCACCGGTATCGACGGACTGCTCGACCCGCGCTGGCGCGGACAGATCGGCTACGCACCGACCAACGCGTCGTTCCAGGCGTTCGTCACCGCCCTGCGCGTGCAGCGCGGCGAGGACGGTGCTCGCACCTGGCTCGAAGGCTTCGTCGCCAACGAGCCCGTCGCCTTCGAGGGCAACGGCCCGCTGCTGACCGCCGTCAACGACGGACAGGTGGCCACCGGCCTGCTCAACCATTACTACTGGTACCCCTTCAAGGAAGAGAACGGCGACGACGCCCCGGTCGAGCTGCACTACTTCGAGCCCGGTGACCCCGGTGCGCTGATCAACGTCGCCGGTGCCGGTGTGCTGGCTGCCTCGGACAACCAGGAAGCGGCATTCGATTTCGTGCGCGAGTTGCTCTCGACCGAATCGCAGACGTACTTCGCGAACGAGACCGCCGAATACCCCGTCATCGACGGAGTCACCTCGGACTACGACCTGCCGCCGCTGTCCGAGCTGGGCTCGACCGATCTCGATCTCGGTCAGCTCTCGTCGCTCGAGGCCACGCAGACCCTTCTCACCGACGTCGGAATCATCTAGTCGGGTGCTCGCGTCTGCACTTCAGCCGCTTCGGCGGCGCCACTTCGGCGGTCGTCCCGTTCTCGGGACGACCGCGTTGTGCGTGGGAGCGCTGACGCTGACACCCCTGCTGTACCTGTTCGTTCGAGCGTTCGACGGCGGAACCGAGAAGGTGCTGCGACTGCTCCTGCGGCAGCGCACACTCGACCTCGCCATCCGTACGGCAACACTGACGATCACCGTGCTCCTCGCGTCGGTCGTGGTCGGGACGCTGCTGGCATGGCTGACCGTCCGTACCGATCTACCGGGACGACGCTTCTTCGCCATGGTCCTCGCAGCTCCACTCGCCATCCCGTCCTACGTCTCGGGGTACCTGTGGATCGCCGAATTCCCCTCGCTGGCGGGCTTTTCCGGTGCAGCACTCGTGCTCACGTTGTCCTGCTTCCCGCTGGTGATGCTGCCGGTGTCCGCGGCGTTCGCCACCGCGGACCCCTCGTTGGCCGAGGTCTCGCGAACCCTCGGTCGAGGCGCAGTGCGCACGGCGCTGACCGTCGAGTGCCGTCGCGTCGTTCCGGCCGCGGCAGCGGGCGCACTGCTGGTCGCGCTGTACACCATCAGTGACTTCGGGGCGGTGGCTCTGATGCGATACGACGCGTTCACACTCGGTATCTACAGTGCCTACCGCGGGGGACTCGATCGCACCGCAGCCGCCGTGCTCGGGTTGGTGCTCGTGGTGGGCGCGTTAATGCTCACCCTCCTCGAACGGCGTGCCCGACGCGGTGCCACGGCGAGGGTGGGATCGGGAACCGACCGGATGGCCGAGCCTGTCGTTCTGGGCCGGTGGCGCGTGCCCGCTCTGGCCGTAGTCGTTGCTGCCCTGGGTGTTTCGGTGCTGGTACCGATTCTGGCCCTGGCGCGGTGGTTGAGTCGATCGCTGCGCTTCACCGTCGACTGGGTGGACGTGCTGGCCGTGACAGCCAAGACCGTCCAGTACTCCGCCACCGCCGCCGTGGTGGTGGCCGTACTCGCGTTGCCGGTCGCGCTGTTCGCGGCCCGATCCACGTCGAGGGCCGCTCGCGGTGCCGAGTTGTCCACCTACATCGCGCACGGACTACCGGGAATCACCGTCGGACTCGCCACGGTCTTTCTCGGAATCCGGTTCCTGCCGTCGTTCTACCAGACGGCCGTTCTGCTGGTACTGGCGTACGTGGTGCTGTTCCTGCCGTTGGCCGTCGGCAGCACAAGAGCAGTCGTCGACGCCACTCCCGTTGTTCTCGAAGATGTTTCACGAACCCTCGGCGCGGGCCGGCTGCGTACCGATCTTCGCGTGACGATTCCGATCGCCTTGCCCGGCATCGCCGCCGGGGCCGCTCTGGTCTTTCTGACCGTCGCCAAGGAACTGCCTGCGACGTTGATGCTGCGCCCCCGGGGAGTCGACACGCTCGCGACCACGCTGTGGTCCACCACCGAGGCGTTCCGATACGGCGAGGCGGCTCCCTACGCCCTGGCCCTGATCCTGATCTCGGTGGTCCCGACGGTCGTTCTGACACGAGCGTTGGGACGCACGACGCGGAAGCGAGTAGCACTGCCATGAGCATGGTGATTTCCGGTCTCGTCGCCTCGTACGGCAGTACGGAGGTGCTGCACGGTATCGATCTCGACCTCGGCGACGGCGAAATGCTTGCCGTCCTCGGCCCTTCCGGCTGCGGCAAGACGACCCTGTTGCGATCGATCGCGGGACTGCACCGCATCGACGCGGGCCGGATCACCTCCGACGGACGGGACATCTCGGTGGCGGGGCAGATTCAGGTGCCACCGGAGAAGCGGGGCATAGGCCTGATGCCACAGGAAGGTGGACTGTTTCCGCACCTGACGGTACGAAGGAACATCGAATTCGGTTTGCGTGCAGGCTTTCTGCGACCCTACCTGTCCGGTCGCGACGAGCGCGCACGACGCGTCGACGAGATGCTCGAGCTCGTCGGACTGCCAGATTCAGGTGGGGTGAAGCCCAGCGAACTCTCGGGCGGTCAGCAGCAGCGCATCGCGTTGGCGCGTGCGCTGGCACCGGCTCCGTCGGTGGTGTTGATGGACGAGCCGTTCGCCGCCCTCGACGCGGGGCTGCGTACCTCCATTCGACAGGACGTACGAGAGTTGTTGCAGTCCAGCAAGACCGCGTCGATCCTCGTCACCCACGACCGGGCCGAGGCGCTCGGAACAGCCGATCGGGTGGCCGTGCTGCTGGGTGGTCGCTGCGCCCAGATCGACACACCGCGGGAGGTGTACGAGCGGCCCGCCACACCCGCCGTCGCGCGGTTCGTGGGCGACGCCTACTTCGTCGACGCCGTAGCGCGGAGTGGCTACGTCGACACCGTCCTCGGCCGTCTCGAGTCCACCACCCGAGCAACGGGAAACGGGCAGGCGTTGCTCAGGCCCGAGCAATTGGTGGTCTCGGAACGCAAGGACGGCGCATTCGTCGTCGAGCACGAGTTCTTCACCGGCCCCGAATCCTCGGTCACTCTGCGGCACTACGACACCGGGCTGCGGCTTCGGGCTATCGCCCGTACCGCCGACCGATTCGCCCCCGGTACCGCCGTGGAGGTTTCCGTGACGTCTCCGGTGCACTGGTTTCCGCGTCAGGTGAGTTGAGGGCTATCGCGTCGGTTCCTTCGCACGTTTGGGCATGAACAGTGCCGCGACGGCCATCACCGCTGCCGCCGCCAGGACACCCAGAAAGACCGGATGGATGGCGTCGGACAGTTGTTCGGGGCTCGGGTCGTCGGAGATGCGTGAGTTGACGATGGCACCGAAGATTGCGACCCCGACTGCGCTGCCGATGGAGCGGGCGAACATGTTGGTCGAGGTGGCGACGCCGCGCTCGGACCATTCGACGCTCGACTGGGCGGCGATGAGGGTGGGGCTGGCGATCAGGCCCATACCGAGGCCGATCACGAAGCACACCGCACCCACCTGCCACACCTGTGAACCGGCACCGAGGCCGGTGGCGAATGCCGCTCCGACGACCGCGATGGAGGCACCGATCAGCGCTGTGGTGCGGAAACCGAACCGGAGGTACACCCGCCCGGAGAGGGATGCCGCGATGGGCCAGCCGAGAGTGAGGGTCGACAGTGCGAAGCCTGCGACGATCGCGCCGGTGCCGAGCACGCCCTGCACGAACGTCGGAACGTAGGACGTCAGGCCGAGGATCAACGCACCGACGAGCAGCGAGATGAAACTGCTGACCACCAGGACACGACGGGTGAACACCCACAGCGGCAGGATCGGCTCCTCGACTCTGGTCTGAACCACTGCGAAAGCGGTGAGCAAGGAGACTCCGGCGGCGAAGATGGCGATGCTGACGGGGGAGTTCCATGCCCAGGACTGGCCGCCCTCGAGCAGTCCCAGTAGCACCAGGGCTGCGCCCACCGTCAGCAGCACGGCACCGAGGTAGTCGATCTTGGGCTTGGTGCGTTCCACGGCTCCCTCGTCGAACTTGCGCCACAGCATTCCCGCGGCCAGCGCGCACAACGGAATGTTGACGAAGAAGATCCAGCGCCACGACAGATATTCGGAGAAAATTCCGCCGAGCGCGGGCCCGAGCACCGAGGACATGGCCCATACGCTGGCCAGGTAGCCCTGCACCTTGGCGCGCTCGGCCAGGGTGTAGATATCGCCGGCGATGGTGATGCCCATGGGCTGCACGGCGCCCGCGCCGAGACCCTGAACTGCTCGGAAGGCGATCAGGGCGGGCATGCTCCAGGCCAGGCCGCAGAGTATCGAGCCGAGCAGAAACACCGCGATGCCGAACAGCATGATCTTCTTGCGGCCGAACAGGTCGGCCAGTTTTCCGTACAGCGGCACCGATACTGCCTGTGCCAGAAGATAGATGGAGAACAGCCACGGAAACTGCGTGAAGCCGCCCAGGTCGTCGACGATGGACAGCACCGCCGTGGCGATGATGGTCGCGTCCAGGGCTACCAGCGACGTGCTGAGCATCAACGCAATCAGTATCGGCCCGCGTTCGGAGCGGAATCCGACTTCCGATGTCGTGTTGTTCGTTGCCACGGCTACCAGTCTGATGCCTGCCGACACCCCCGCCGCCACCGGCCCAGATAGTGTTGAACACCGTGCGACCATCACTGAGTAGCTACGAGCATCTGGCCGGCGGCAAGGTCCGCGATCTGTACACGATCGACGACGCGCATCTATTGCTCGTCGCGAGCGACCGAATCTCGGCCTACGACCACATCCTCGACACCCCGATCCCGGACAAGGGACGCGTGTTGACGGCGATGAGCGTGTTCTTCTTCGAGGAGCTCGGCGGCGTCAACCATCTGGCAGGCGATCCGCTCGACGAACGCATCCCCGCCGAATTGGTCGGCCGCGCCCTGGTGGTGAAGAAGCTGAACATGGTTCCGATCGAATGCGTCGCGCGCGGGTACCTCACCGGTTCCGGGCTGGCGGATTACAACGCGACGGGAAAGGTGTGCGGCGTCGAACTTCCGCCGGGGCTCGTGGAATCCAGCAAGCTCAGCGAGGCGATCTTCACCCCCGCGTCCAAAGCGGAACTGGGCGACCACGACGAGAACATCACCTTCGACCAGGCCGTCGAGCAGGTCGGTGCCGAACTTGCGTTCAAGTTGCGTGAAGACACCATCGAGATCTACACGCGGGCAGCCAACTTCGCTCTGGAACGCGGAATCATTCTCGCGGACACGAAGTTCGAGTTCGGTACCGACGCCGACGGCAACCTCGTCCTCGCCGACGAGGTACTCACGCCCGATTCCTCGCGCTACTGGCCGGCCGATTCGTACGAGGAAGGTCGTGTTCAGCCCAGTTTCGACAAGCAGTTCGTCCGAGACTGGTTGACCGGCGAGTCCGGTTGGGATCGCAACTCCGACACTCCACCGCCACCGTTGCCGGACGACATCGTCGCCGCAACCCGCAGCCGCTACATCGAGGCCTACGAGCGCATCTCGGGCCTGAACTTCGACGATTGGGTCACGCCATGACGATCACCCCACCCATTGCCAAGAAGGTGCCACTCGAGCGCACCCATCACGGCGACACCTTCATCGACAACTACGAATGGTTGCGCGCCAAGGAAGATCCCGAGGTGATCGCCTACCTCGAAGCCGAGAACGCCTACACCGAGCAGCAGACCGCCGGCCTGGAATCGTTGCGGGGCAAGATCTTCGACGAGATCAAGTCGCGGACCCAGGAAACCGACCTGTCCGTGCCGACGCGTATGGGGCAGTGGTGGTACTACTCACGCACTGTCGAGGGGAAGTCGTACGGTCTCCAATGCCGTTGCCCCGTCGACTCTCCCGACGACTGGACCCCGCCCACGCTGTCGTCCGACGTGGACGTTCCCGGTGAGCAGGTTCTGCTCGACGCGAATGTCGAAGCGGAGGGTCATGACTTCTTCTCCCTCGGCGCGTTCTCGATCAGCCTCGACGGCACGCTGCTGGCGTACTCGACCGACACCGAGGGCGACGAGCGCTACACGCTGCGCTTCAAGAACCTGGAGACCGGCGAGCTGCTCGCCGACACCATCGAGAACGTCGCGCCCGGGGCCACCTGGACTGCCGACGCCACGCACGTATTCTACCTGACGGTCGACGAATCCTGGCGTCCCGACACCGTCTGGCGGCACACGCTCGGCAAGTCCGGGGACGTCAAGGTCTTCCACGAACCCGACGAAAGCTACTGGGTGGGCTTCGGTTCCACCCGCAGCGAGAAGTACCTGATGATCTGGGTCGGCTCGAAGATCACCTCCGAATGCCTCGTGCTGGAGTCCACCGATCCCGAGGGCGAGTTCCGCGTCGTACTGCCCCGCACGGACGGCGTCGAATACAGCATCGAACACGCCGTCGTGGCCGGTGAGGATCGATTCCTCATCACCCACAACGGTTCGGTCAACGGTTGGGGCACCGAAGGGGAGAAGGCCGAGAACTTCCTGCTCGCCGAAGCTCCGGTCTCGGACCCACTCGATCAGCGCATCCTCGTTCCGCATCGCGACGACGTCCGCGTCGAGGACATCGACGCCTTCGCCGGCCATCTGATCTTCACGTACCGGCGAGAAGCCTTGACCCGCATGGCGATCTGGCCGCTGACCGATCAGGGATACGGCGAGTACCGCGAGCTCGAATTCGACGAGGAGCTCTACTCCGTCGGAGCCGGCTCCAACCCGGAATGGGATCAGCCGCTGCTGCGAATGGTCTACACCTCGTTCATCACCCCCGGCCAGGTCTACGACCTCGACATCGCCAGTGGTGAACTGCTGCTCCGCAAATCGCAGCCGGTTCTGGGCAAGTTCGACGCCGGTGACTACGTTCAGCATCGCGAATGGGCCACCGCGCCGGACGGCACGCAGATTCCGCTGTCGGTCATCGCACGCAAGGACGTGCCCGAAGGCCCCGCGCCGACGCTGCTCTACGGCTACGGATCGTACGAGGCCTCGATGGACCCGTCGTTCTCGGTGGCGCGGCTCTCGCTGCTCGACCGCGGGATCGTCTTCGTCGTCGCCCACGTACGCGGCGGCGGCGAGATGGGTCGGCACTGGTACGACAACGGCAAGACGCTGAAGAAGAAGAACACCTTCACCGACTTCATCGCTGCCGCACAGCATCTCATCGACACCGGACGCACCTCGCCGAAGCATCTCGTCGCCGACGGCGGCAGCGCGGGCGGATTGCTGATGGGTGCGGTGGCCAACCTCGCGCCGGAGCTGTTCAACGGCATTCTCGCCAACGTGCCGTTCGTCGATCCGCTCACCTCCATCCTGGATCCGTCGTTGCCGCTGACGGTCATCGAATGGGACGAATGGGGAAACCCGTTGGCCAGCAAGGAGGTGTACGACTACATGAAGTCGTACAGCCCCTACGAGAACGTCGAGGCCAAGGACTACCCGTCGATCCTGGCGATCACGTCCATCAACGACACCCGCGTTCTGTACGTCGAGCCCGCGAAATGGGTTGCGGCCCTTCGTGCCACTAAGACGGGTGACTCCGACCTGCTGCTCAAGACCGAAATGAGCGCCGGACACGGCGGAGTCAGCGGTCGATACGAGAAATGGAAAGAAGCGGCCTTCGAGTACGCGTGGATCGTGAGCGCCTCCGGCGCACGTGCATAGAAACTCGTAGCCTGCTACGAGTTTCCGCTCACATGCGGCGCCAGCCGCTCTAACGCCACACGTAGCGGACCTGCGGTCGCCCGGCTCTGCCGTATTCGGTGTGCCGGGTGACCAGGCCGTCGTCGGCGAGGCGCTCGAGGTACCGCCACGCGGTCACGCGGGAAACTCCGACGACCTTGGCGGCCTCGGATGCGTTGAGTCCGTCAGCGGCTTCTCTGACGCTGGCGGTGATGCCGTCCATGGTTTGTGGGGCAATGCCTTTGGGTGTCGAGACGCGTTCGTCGGCTGTTCGTAGATGTGCCATGGCGCGGTCGATGTCGCGTTGACTCGACGCGTTCTCCCCGGCCGGCAACGCAGCATGGAATTCGCGGTAGCGCTCGAGCTTGTCGCGGAACGCGGCGAACGTGAACGGTTTGAGCAGATACAGCACGATGCCGTGTGCCACCGCCGAACGCACCACCGAGAGATCCCGCTCGGAGGTGATGGCGATGACGTCGGGACTCGGCCGCAGACCACCGAGTGCGGCCGCTACGTCGATACCGCTCGCATCGGGCAGCCCGATGTCGAGCAACACCAGATCGACGGCCTCGGTACTGGCGAATCGCATGGCCGAAGCGCCGGTGTGCACCACCCCGGCCACCTCGAAGCCCGGGGTGCGCTCGACGTACGTCTTGTGGGCCTCGGCGATCAAGGGTTCGTCGTCGACGATCAGCACCCGGATCACGACGTCGAGCCCGGGATGGTGGCAACCATGACAGATCCGTACGTCACTTCCGACGTCAGAGTGCCCCGATGGCGGTTGATCACCTGGGCCACCAGCGCCAGCCCCAGACCGCGTGAACCGGACTTGGTCGAGTAGCCGCGCCGCAGAGCAGCTTTCAGCGTCTCGGGCGGCATTCCGGGACCACTGTCGGCAACGCGTACGACGAGTTCGGCGTCGGCGTCACGGACGGTCACTTCGACCCACGGCTGATCGGATTCTTTCGAGGCATCGATGGCATTGTCTATCAGATTGCCTACCAGCGTGACCAATTCGCGGGCCGTCAGCACTCCTTCGTCCTCCATCGCCGTGTCGTCGGTGATGGTGAGCTCCACACCCTGCTCGGCAGCTTGACTGACCTTGCCCAGCAGCAGCGCCGCGAGTGCAGGCTCGCCGACGGAGTTCATCAGGCGGTCGATCAGCGTCTGCGAGAGTTCGAGATCGGCGGTGGCGAACTCGACGGCCTCCTGCGGCCGGCCGAGCTCGACCATGGTGATGACGGTGTGCAGCCTGTTCGCCGACTCGTGCGCCTGCGAACGCAGCGACTCCGCAAAACTGCGCACCGAGTCCAATTCACCCATCAAAGAACGCAATTCGGTCTGATCGCGAATCGTCAGCACATTGCCCAGGCGTCGGCCCTCCCACATCACCGGATCCTGATTGACGACGAGCACCCGATCCTTCGTCAGATGCAACTCACCGCGCACGATGCCGGTGTCCATCTGCTGCATCGACTCCGGCAACGACGCGAGCGAGACCGGGCCCTCCGGCAGATCGAGCAGGCGTCGGGCCTCGTCGTTGACCAACTCCGCCTCGTCGCTGCGGCCGAACACCAACAAGCCTTCACCGATCGAGTGCAGGACGGCATCGTGATGCTCGTACATCGTGCGCAGTTCCGCCGGTGCCATTCCCAGTGTCTGACGCCGAAGCCGGCGGCTGAGCAGCGTCGATCCCGCTGCGGCGACGACGAACGCAGCGAGCACGACCCCGATGATCAGCGGGAGGCCCTGGAAGAACTGATCACTGATCTTCTGGCGAGTGACGCCGGCGGAAACGAGGCCGACGATGTCGCCTTCTGTATCTGTGACCGGGGTGACCGAACGGATCGACGGCCCGAGAGATCCCACATAGGTCTCGGTGAACGTCTCACCTTGTAGCGCGCGATCGATGTTGCCGCTGAACGGTTTACCGATCAGGTCGACGGTGGTGTGCGTGAACCGCGTGCGATCCGGGGCCATCACGACGATGAAGTCGACGCCGGTGACCTGACGGATCTTCTCCGTTTCCGGCTGCAGACGTGACGTCGGGTCGTCGGATTCGATCGCAATGGGCGTCGACGGTTCGTTGGCGATACTGACCGCGATCGCCGTGACTTCGCGTCGGGTCGCGTCGTCGCTGTTGGACCGTTCGTTGAGCACCGTCAGGATGCCGCCGGCGAAGACGACGACCCCGATGACGACGAGCTGCAACACCAACACCTGGCCGGCGACGCTCAGCGGACGTTTGGCGGACAACGGATTCCTTTCGCGCAAGAACAGTCGGTGTGAACGAAATGAACGTATAGGTGACTCCTGTCACGGCGTCGAGCAACATCATCTCTCAGCAGGGGTGATGCACCTCACTCCACTCCCAGTAGTCACGAAGTCCGCAGTTCGACTCGCGCTTCATTTGAACCAGAAGGAAGACTCATGACAACCATCGATGCCGAGCGGTTCGACAATCCGCCAGCCGAGCCCAAGAAGAAGCGCGACAAGACTCACTGGCTCTACATTGCCGTGATCATCGCGGTGATTGCCGGTGTGATCGTCGGATTGACGGCAAAGGACTTCGCCGTCGAGCTCGCGGTCCTCGGCACGCTCTTCGTCAGCCTGATCAAGATGATGATCAGCCCGGTCATCTTCTGCACCATCGTCCTCGGTATCGGATCGGTCCGAGCCGCAGCCAGTGTCGGCCGCGTCGGTGGCCTCGCCCTGGCGTACTTCATCACGATGTCGACCATTGCACTCGGTATCGGCATGGTCGTAGGAAACCTGATCCAGCCCGGTGAGGGGCTCAACATCGTGCCTGGCGGCGGCGATGAGTACGCCGAAACCGCAGAGGGTGCCGGTGGCACCATGGACTTCATCGCCGGCATCATCCCGGAGAGCCTGCTGTCGTCGCTCACCGCCGGATCCGTACTGCAGACGCTCTTCGTGGCCATCCTCGTCGGCTTCGCGCTGCAGGCCATGGGCAAGCAGGGTGAAGGTATTCTCAAGGGCATCGGCGCAGCGCAGAAGCTCGTTTTCCGCATCCTGACCATGATCCTGTGGCTCGCCCCGATCGGTGCTTTCGGTGCCATCGCCGGTGTCGTCGGCAAGACCGGTTTCGACGCGGTCATCCAGCTCGGCACCTTGATGCTGGCCTTCTACATCACGTGCTTCATCTTCGTCTTCTTCTTCCTCGGCCTGATCCTGCGCTTCGTCTCCGGCTTCTCGATCTTCAAGCTGGTCAAGTACCTGGCCCGTGAGTACCTGCTCATCGTCGCCACCAGCTCCTCCGAGTCGGCACTGCCGCGTCTGATCGCCAAGATGGAGCACGTCGGAGTCGAGCGCACCACCGTCGGCATCGTCGTCCCCACCGGATACTCGTTCAACCTCGACGGCACGGCGATCTACCTGACGATGGCCTCGATCTTCATCGCCGACGCCATGAACATGCCGCTCTCCATCGGCGAGCAGTTCTCGCTGCTGCTGTTCATGATCATCGCCTCGAAGGGTGCGGCCGGAGTCTCCGGAGCCGGCCTGGCCACCCTGGCCGGCGGCCTGCAGAGCCACCGCCCCGAACTGCTCGACGGAGTCGGCCTCATCGTCGGAATCGACCGCTTCATGTCCGAGGCCCGCGCGCTGACGAACTTCTCGGGTAACGCCGTCGCCACCCTGCTGGTCGGCACCTGGACCAAGACGATCGACAAGGATCGGGTCAACACCGTTCTCGACGGCGGCCTGCCGTTCGACGAGGAGACCATGGTCGACGACCACCTCCCCGAGGACGAGCGACCTGCCGACAAGCAGGTCATCATCGAAAAGCACGCCGCCAAGGCGTGATACCTGCCGGGCGCCGCGCATCCCCCCGTCGCCCGGTTCGGAAGAACCAAGAACGACCCCGCCACCAGCGGGGTCGTTCTTGTTTTTCGTACGTCGGTTCCATTCTGTCGGTACTCACAGGTAAGTTCGGATGATGACTGAAGTTCAGAACATCGGCATCAACACGCTGGGTGGTGCGCCCACCACGCTCGACGAGTACGCCGGAAGAGCCGTCCTCGTGGTCAATGTCGCCTCCAAGTGCGGACTGACCCCGCAGTACGAAAAGCTCGAGAAGCTCGCCAACGAATACTCGGCGCGAGGCCTGTCGGTCGTCGGAGTGCCCTGCAATCAGTTCGGTGGCCAGGAACCCGGCACCGCAGAAGAGATCGAGACCTTTTGCTCCACCACGTACGGCATCACATTCGCGATGACCGAGAAGGTCGACGTCAACGGTGACAACCAGCACCCGTTGTACGCCGAACTGACCAAGATCGAAGACGCCGACGGCAAGGCCGGAGACGTCCAGTGGAACTTCGAGAAGTTCCTGATCTCGCCCGACGGCGTCGTGACCGATCGTTTCCGTCCGCGCACCGAGCCGGACGCACCCGAGGTGCTCGCAGCGATCGACAAGATCCTGCCGAAGGACACGATGGCCGTTTAGCTTCTGTCTGCATCGACGTCGAGCCTCGTTCACGCTGGTGTGCGAGGCTCGAGTCATGTCTGGACGCCTGATCGTGTCGGTGAGCGGAATCAAGAACGACACCTACGAGCACGCCGCCGAGTTCGCGCGGATCCTCGACGGTCGCGGCGTTCCGCTGTCGCTGCTCGTCGCACCTCGGTTGAAGGACAAATACCGCCTCGCAGCCGACGTGCCCACCCAGGAATGGTTGCGGGCGCGACGCGACGGCGGTGACGCGGTCGTGCTGCACGGCTACGACCAGGCCGCGACGAAGCGTCGACGATCCGAGTTCTCCTCGCTGCCGCGTCACGAAGCACGACTGCGTCTGATGGCCGCCGACCGCGTCATGGAACAGACGGGCCTGCGCACCCGAATCTTCGCCGCTCCGCGGTGGATCGCCTCACCCGGAGCCGTCGAAGCCCTCCCCGACGCCGGCTTCCGAATGTTGGCCGCGCTGAACGGTATTCACGACCTCGACCGGGACGGCGTGGTACGTGCCAGAGTATGGGGAATCGGCGAGGGCTTCAAAGCCGAACCCTGGTGGTTCAAGGCACTGGTACTCGGCGCAGGCCGCACCGCCCGACGTGACGGAGTGGTGCGCCTGGCCATCAGTGCCAAGCAACTCGGACGCCCGGGACCGCGACAGGCAATCCTCGACGCCATCGACCTCTCCCTGCACCACGGAGCCGAGGCCGGCGTGTACGAATGGCTGCCGCGCAGCAACTCTCGCGTGGCCTAGCAAGCCGTTCGCTGCCCCCACCCCCGCCCGACCCCCGCCCGGCCCCACCCCGCGTCAATGGACCCTTGCACGCCTCAGACGTATGCAGTGGTCCATTGACGCGAACGGGGTGGGGGTGGGGCCCCGGGGGAGGGTCGGTCAGCTGCTGGTCGTCGAGTACGACGCCTGGGCTTCGAGTTCCGACGCAACGGTGTGGCGCGTGCAGGAGGTCAAGCGTTTGACGTACTCCTGGTTTTCTCGAAGATCCCGCGCGACGTGGTCGGTGGACCATCCCGCGTGCTGTTCGAGGATTCGCCCCACGGCCTCGGCGGCACCGTCCTGCGCGCCGGGTTCGATGCCGATCATGATGCGCCGATGCAGGATGTCGGCCAGGGTGACCGCGTATTCCTCTCGGATTGCCAGCATCACTTCGGCGGCCAGGAACGCGCCGCGACCGTGTCCGACCACCTCTGCCAGTGTCGGTTCGGTGCGCGTCAACTCGAGCAGTTCGTCCACGCGGCTGCCGTACACGGCCACCAATCGGTCGACGAGATGTTCGGATAGACCCAGATCGTCTGCAGCCGCTCGTAATCCGCGAGCAGGATCGGGGCCTGCACCGGGTAGTGGTGTGCTGCGTGCACAGAACGTCGGCTTCGGGCGCTTCATCTTCCGGTAGACCATCGTCAGCGTCTCCTCGGCCAGCGATAGGTGCGGCGTCAGCTTGCCGCCGACGACCGAGATCAGCCCCTCCAGCTCGTCGTGATCGACGATGTCGTGGCTGCGGGAGATGGCCCGAGTGTCCCCATCGGCTTGGAAGGGGAGGGGCCGAACACCCGCGTACGTCATCACCACCGACTCGCGCGTCAATCCGGCACCGGGGATCAGCTCGTTGGTCTCGGCCAGGATGTAGTCGATCTCGTCCTGCGTTGCCGCCACGGTGTCCAGGTCGCCGTCGAAGCGGTCGTCGGTGGTTCCGATGAGGAAGTGCCCGCGCCACGGAATGACGAGCACGGCGCGGTTGTCCGACCGGGCCTCGTAATACACCGCGCATGTCGGAGCGCCGGGGAACGGTCCGACGACGGCGTGAGTTCCCTTGGTACCACCGATCAATCGAGGCATCGAGGGTGCGGAGCCGACCAGCACGTCATCGACCCACGGCCCGGCTGCGTTGACGACGACCGTGGCCCGAACCGTGGCCGATCGTCCGGTCGTGACGTCGAGGAGCTCGACTCCGGTGACCGTGGATCCCTGTGTGGTCAACGCAATTGCCTGGGTGTGGTTACGCACCGTCGCGCCGTGCCGCGCCGCGTCGAGCACATTCTCGACGACCAATCGCTCTGCGAACTCGACCTGGCCGTCGTAGTAGTGCAGACCGCCCGCGAGTGACGAGGTGTCCAGACCGCCGAGTTCGACGGCCATGGCTTTCTTGTTCAATCTGCGGTGTCGAGGCACCGACTTGTTCCAGGACAAGGCGTCGTACATCGCCATGCCCACCCGCATCATCCAACCCGGTTTGTGGTTGTGGCCGTAGAGCGGAACGACGAACGGCAACGGCTTGACCAGATGAGAAGCAATGTCGAACAGTGCTTCCCGGTCGCGCAGTGACTCGTGCACCAATGCGAACTCCATGAATTCGAGGTAGCGAAGTCCGCCGTGCATCAACCTGCTCGACCAACTGGACGTGCCGCCCCCGAAATCTCCCTTGTCGATCAGGAGGGTTCGGGTGCCCTGCAGTGCGGCCTCGCGGGCGATCGCCGCCCCGTTGATGCCCGCACCGATCACGACGAGGTCGTACTCGTGCGCGGCCACCTCGTCGAGATCCAGTCGTGTGGTGTTACTCATGTCTGTCCTTCTCGTCGTTCCGCTCGGTCTGTGGACCTGTTGCTGTGCAGTTACTTTCGGCCCGCAGACTGCTGCCACGGGCGAGCCTGGTAGACCGTTCCCGGGCGTGGATAGAATTTGCCCGACGCCAACCGGCGGGTGTAGCTGTCGATCGGCGTCGCGTCGGGATCGATTCTGATCTCGACGACGGTGGGTCCTTCGGTGCTGAAGGCCTTGTCGAATGCGTTGGCCAGCTCGTCGGCCGAGGTGACCAGAATTCCCTGCATTCCCAGACCTGCCGCCGCCGCGGCGTACGAGGTGCTGGCCTTCTCGCTCTCCAGGTCCACGGAGTAGCGCAGGCCCTCGTAGTGCAGGTGCTCCCACATGCGGAGCCATCCCCAGGTTCCGTTGTTGAGGACGACGTGCACGATGTTCATCCCGTGGGCGGCCTGGGTGGCCAATTCGCCTACCGAGTAACTGAATCCGCCGTCGCCCGAGACGGTGACGATGCGCGCCTCGGGGCGGGCTTTCGCGGCACCCATCGACGCCGGGGTCGAGTAACCGAGCCCGCCCTGTCCGCGTGCGAACAGGAAGTTGCGTCCCGGCACCGGGTTCTTCAGGTAGTTCGATATCCAGCCGGCGCTGAAGCTGGCGTCGGAGACGACGATGTCGTGGGGCCGCAGATGCTTGGCCAGTTCGGTCATGGCCCTCGGCGGCATGACCGGGCTCGCCTCACTCAGTCTCAGTGGTTCGGTCGATGCCCATGCGGCGATCTTCGACTCCGCAATTCGCTTCTGCCACTCCGGAACCGACTTGGGTTCCACCAGCGGGACGAGCGCTTCGAGGGTGGCCTTGACATCGCCCAGCAGTCCGGACGAAGGCCCGAAGGTTCGGCCGAGCTGACTGCCGTCGACGTCGACCTGGATGGTCATCTGCTCCGGACGGGGCAGGGCCCAGTTCAGCGACGTGTTCTGTCCCACTTTGGATCCCAACCAGATGATGAGATCGGCCTCGCCGGCCAGCTCACGCGCGGCCTGTGATCCGAGAGGGTTCAGTACGCCCACCGAGTAGCTTTCGGTCTCGGTGACCGAGCCCTTGCCGGTGAAGCTGGTGCCCACTGCGGCACCGACGCGAGTGGCGAACTCGGCGAGCTCCGCGGTTGCTCCCGAACCCAGAACGCCGCCACCGGCAATGATGTACGGACGCTCGGCCTTCGCGATCAGCGCTGCGGCGGTGCGCAGTTCGTCGTCGGAGGGCCTGCTTCGGTACGCAGGTGCGGAGTTGAATCTTTCCTCTACCTGGAGATCTGTTTCTTCCCACTCCTCGTCCAGCACATCGTGGGGAATCACCACGGCCGTCGGGCCGGGCTTGCCGGTGGTGGCAGTGCGAAACGCCGCTCGCACCAGATCGGGGACCGTCTCCAGGTCCGGTGCCAGCCAGGACTGTTTGGTCATGGTCTGCAGGAACGGCATCTGATCGAATCCCTGGGAACCGACTCCACCGTCGCGCAGCGGAACCCAGGACCGTGGGAGTTCGCCGACGATGGCAACGATGGGCACCGAGGCGTTCATGCTCTCGATGAGTCCGTCGGGAAGCTTCGTCGTGCCGGGGCCGACGGTCACGTCCACGATTCCCGGCTTACCGCTCACTCGTGCATAGGCGTCGGCGGCATAGGCCGCGGAACGCTCGTCACGGCAGCCGAGATGGGACATGTCTTTCCTGTTCGACAGACCCTGGTAGAACGCAGCCGTCTGGCCGCCGGGCTGTCCGAACACCTGTGTCACTCCGTGCTTGCGCAGAATTTCTGCGACGAGATCGCCACCGTGTGGCATGAGACACGCTCCTTGTTGTCGGGTCGAGAGTTGTTGGTGCGTAGAGGGAATGGTCTTCGGTTCAGAGTCCGCCACCGGACTCGGCGGCCCGGTCGAGTACGCGGTCGATGAATTCGTCTGTCCAGCGGCCGGATACGAGCAGTGCATCGCACAGCGTGAACCGATCCCGCATGAGCGGAAGTGTGCGCATGATCCACCGAACAGTCTCGCGGTCGACTGGCGGTGTCAGCTGCGAGAACCTGGTCGGTGCGCCGATGGCGGCCAGATCGGCAGCGATGTCGGCTGCGGTTCGAAGAAGGGCGACCAACGCGCGGCGGTGATCAGCCCAGTTCGCCACGAAATCTTCGAGCTCACTACGCGCGCTCGACCATCTGGCCATCTTGGTCGCCACATTGCGGGCACAGGCCTCTCCGACCCTGCCGGAGGGATCGATCGATTCCCACGCCCTGATGACCGAGGAGTCGAGGTCCGGTATCGGTGTGATCGCGTCGTCGACGTCGATGGCGAGAGCATCGAAGGATTCGATTGCACTCTCCCACAACGCCGCTGATATCACCGCGGCGACACCCACCTGAGCGCCGTGCAAGTCGTGGTCGGTACCTCGGGCCACTGCCGCCATGTCGATCAGGTGGCTGATCAGGTGCTCGCAGCCCGACACCACGGCCGTCGTTCCGGTGACACCGATGCCGAGACCCCCGTAGGTGAGGGTATCGAGTAGTGCTTCGAGATCCAGCTCCGTCAGCGACGGTGCATCTCGAAGTCGCTCCGCCGCTGCACCGATCACGGCCAGAACGTCGGCGTCGAACTCGGTGTCCATGCCCAGAGTGCACGCCAGATACCAGTCGGCAGGCGCGCACCAGATCGCGGCCGCATCTCCGAATCCTGCTCTGGTCAGCGCGGCAGGTGCGTGGGCGACCACGTCGTGGTCGATGATCAACGCGACGGGCCAGGCGGTGGGAACCGTGCTCTTGGTGCCGCTGCGGACCAGCACCGACAGTGGATCGGAGAAGCCGTTGACCGACGCACATGTCTGGATCACCACGAGGGGAACGCCATGCCGATGGGAGAGCACCTTGCCGAGGTCCACGATGGTGCCACCGCCGACGGCCACGATGGCCGCACACCCCGCGTTGGCGGCGGTGGAACCGTCCACCGTTGTTTCGTCGAGAACCACCGTCCCGTGCCGGTGGTTCGGGACCGACACCATGGCCGTGAAGTGTCGGGCAACAGTGCTCTCGATCTCGGCGAGGACGTCGCGTGAACCCACCGAGATCGGTGTGCCGTCGTGCAGGATCACCGCCGTACCCGATGCATCGAGTTCTGCCAGAACGGAGTTCAACTCCGCCAACGCCCCCGGAGCACTGACGAGCGTGCGGAGCGTCGACGCGGCGTGGTCGATGCCGATCTGCGCGAGATAACGCGCTGTGTCCGTCGTCGCGCCGACGGTCTGCGGCCGGCTCATCCTGCGCTCCGAGTCGATCGAACAGGCAGCAGATCATCGACCGATTCGACGATGTACGTGGGCCGACCCTCTGGCTCTGCCCGGTCGACATCGTCGAGAGTCGATTCGCCGGTGAGCACGAGAGCCGTCGAGGTGCCGGCGTCCACCCCCATGGCGATGTCGGTGGTGAGCCGGTCGCCGACGACGAGCGTGGTGGCCGGATCGATCCCGGTGAGCGCGCTGATGGTCTCGAACATGAACGAGCTGGGTTTGCCCATCTGCGCAACGGCAACGAGTCCTGTGCTCGCCTCGATGGCCGCCGTGACCGCCGCCGCGTCCGGGTCGCCGAATCCTCCTGGGAGAGGACAGAACCGGTCGGGGTTGGTGGAGACGAGAATCGCGCGACGGTAGACGGAGAGTGCCTCGAAGGCAATCTTGAGTTTGCGGTAGTCGAATCCGCGGTCGTAGCTCGCGACCACGACGTCGATCTCCCGTGGATCCTCGCTCAGTTCGAGGCCGGCCGCCGAGATCGAGTCCTTCAGCGGCTGTTCACCGATGACGAAGATCTTGCTTTTCGAGGCATTCTCGGCCAACCACCGCACCGTCGTCATCGACGTGGTGATCACGTCGGACACCTGCGCCGGTATGCCGAGCGACGTGAGCTTGTCGGCGTACTGCTGCGGCGCACGGGTGGGGTTGTTGCTGCAGAACACAACTCGACGACCATGGTCGCGGAGCGCTTCGATCAGGTGCGCTGCACCGGGCAGCAGTTCGTCGCCGAGATAGAGCGTGCCGTCGAGGTCGAAGACGTAGGACTCGAACAGTTGTGTCGGTCTGTGCAGAATCGACTGTGTGAGTGTCGAAGTCGGCGTCATCGGGTCGTCACCTTGCGGGCCCAACCCTTGGAGAGTTCGACTGCCTCGATCCAGCCCGCGTACATCTCCTCGGCTTTGGTGCGGTCCATCTTGGGCTCGAAGGTGCGGTCCACCGACCACAGTGCCTCTATCTCGTCGAGGGATTCCCATACCCCGGTGCTCAATCCGGCCATCAGCGTCGCCCCCAGCGCAGTGGCTTCGGTGATGGCGGGCCGGATCACGGGGATGCCGAGGATATCGGCCTGGAGTTGGCAGAGCATGTTGTTGTTCACCGCGCCGCCGTCGACCCGCAGCTCGGGCAACGTGACCTGACCGTTCGCGGTGATCGCATCCACGACGTCGCGGGTTTGGAAGACCATGGATTCGACGGCTGCGCGGATGATGTGCAATCTGTTGGTGGAGCTGCTCATTCCGACGATGCAGGCACGGGCGTAGGGATCCCAGGTCGGTGCGGCGAGTCCGGTGAAGGCGGGAACCAGGTAGACACCGTCGGTGCTGGCCACCTGGCCTCCGTACCATTCGCAATCCGCAGCTCCGTGAATGAGTTTCATGTCGTCGCGCAGCCACTGCATGGTCTTGCCCATGCTGAACAGCACGCCCTCGTTCTCGTAGCGGACATCGTCGCCGACACCCCAGGCCACGGATGTCGTTGCGCCCTCGACCATCTGCGGGGTGTCGCCGCAGTTGATCGTCAGCACCCCTGCTGTTCCGTACGTCATCTTGGCCTGACCGGCTCGGAAGCAGACCTGCCCGAAGAGCCCGGCTTGCTGGTCGCCCATGTTGGACGCGATGGGAATCGGTGCCCCGAACGTGGCACCGGCGTCGCCGACGATCGTGTCCGAGGAGACGACCTTCGCGAGCATGCAGCGCGGAATGCCGTAGGCGTCGAGCAGATCCTGATCCCATTCACGGGTGTGGATGTTGAACATCATCGTTCGCGAGGCGTTGGAGTAGTCGGTGACATGGGCGCACCGTCCGGTGAGGTTCCAGATCAGCCAGGTGTCGATGGTGCCCGCCAACAGTTCACCCTTCTCGGCCCGCTCGTGCGCTCCCGGCACGGTCTCGAGAATCCAGGCGATCTTGGACGCGGAGTAGTAGGCGTCCGAGTTCAGGCCGGTGCGCTCGCGAATGACGGAGTCGAGTCCGCGTTCCCGCCACCGCTCGATCACGCCGTTGCTCTGGCGCGACGCCCAGACCACCGCGTTGTGGATCGGCCGCCCGGTCTCCTTGTCCCACACCACGGCCGTTTCCCGTTGGTTCGTCAGTGCGATCGCGGTGATGTCGGTCGGTTCGAGATCGGCGCTCCGCAGTGCCTCGCGCATCGTTTCCAGCTGTGCGGTGAGGATTTCGAGGGGATCGTGTTCGATCCATCCCGAGTTTGGATAGATCTGAGTGATTTCGCGTTGCGCTACCGCGCGGACCTCGCACTTCTCGTCGAAGATGAGAGTTCTTGCGCTGGTGGTGCCTTCGTCGATTCCGAGAATGTACTGAGTCATGGCTGACGCTCTTTCCGTCGTGTCGTGGCGAGATGGGGTTGGTGTTTCGGGTGAGATCGAGTTACCGCTGTGGGGCCGACGGGCCGGTTCAGATTTGTCCGAATATCAGTTGGGTGCCGACGATCAGCGATGTCGTGACGGCGATGGCGCACGCCGGAGGGTCGAAGTGGCTGTCTCCGAGCGTGTGGAAGATGCGGGAGCTGAGCTCTGCGAGAAAAGCGCTGAACAATCCCACTCCGACGGCCGCCACCAGTGCGATCGTGCTGGGCGCACCTGCGGAGAGAACGGCGACGGCGGCCAAGCCGGCGGGCAACGTGATGTGATGCGATACCGGACCGGACAGGCCGATCTGCAGCAGCAGGAGTGTCGTGGCACTGAATCCGAAGAGCAGGATGGGGCCCAGTGCTCGGGCCGACTCCGGAAGGCTGACGATCAGCCAGCCCGCAGCCAGTCCGAAGCCGACAGCGACGGTGGCAACCTGCAGCCGGTGCGATTGGAACGGTAGCCAGGCCTGCGTCGCGGTCGGGTGCCACCGGGTGGCGATCTGTGCGCCCGGGCCACCTCGGTTCGATGCCACCAGTCCGGTGCGTCCGAACGAAAGGCGCGTTGCCGCAGCAAGAATCACGACCGTGAGGGCGACAGTATCGGTGAGCACCACCGCCGAGGTAATCGTCGAGTCGATGCTCACGGCGGATTTGAGCGCCTTTTCGAGTGCGAATCCGAGAACTCCGAATGCGCCGCCGACGAGCAGCACGCTGCTGCTACCCAGGCCGACCAGCGGCGAGAGAATGTTCTTGCCGTCGTCCAGCTTGCCGGTGCGTTTGGCGTATGCCGCCGCCGCAACCGCCCCGACGAACGCCACCTGGGGGCCGAGAAAGGGCCCGAATGCCAACTGCCCCAGGAAGTCGTAGTCGGAACCGGCCAGCGCAGCCACCACGCCGACGATGCAGAAGATGCCGCAGAGACTGAAGACGAACAGTCCGCCGAGGGCAGCGCCGACCAACCCACCGCCGAATGCGGCGATGTACGCGACCAGTTGAAGATCCACGGCAAGAGTCCTTTGTTCGAGACGGTGAGGTGCCCGTTCACGGGTCCTCGTGGTGGAGCCCGTCCACTCCTGGCCCGAGGTGACGGGTGGGAATGCGGGGCGAAACCTCTTCGAAAGCCATCGGCCGCACCAGGCGGGGACGGTGACCGAGGGAGCTCGTGTTCGAGCGGCGCCGGGTTGAGAGGAACTGACTTCGTGTTTATGCCGGTTTGTGCGGCTTAGTGACGAAGTTAACTCACGGTGGAGTGGCAGTCAACATCTACCGGGCGGTAATATTTACGACTTCAAACCCCATTTCACTAGGCAACTTGGTGAAACTATGTGATCCTTGTCATCTAGTCCTGAGGCAGTAGCCCTCCGCACAGGATCGCAAGAGCTGCATTAATCCGCAGCCGGGATGGTGGTCATGGAGCAATACATCGTCGGCATCGACGCCGGCGGAACCTTCGTCAAAGCGGGGCTGTTCGACGCGAACGGGCACGAATTGGCCGCATCGAAGGAACGAAGCCCGCACTCGACGTCCAGCGGCGGCAGGCGTGAACAAGATCCCGATGCACTGTTCGGTGCCGTGTGCTCCGCGGCGCAGGCCCTGCTCCGCTCGTCGGGCATCGGTCCGCGCGACATAGCCGCGATATCGGTCACCGGCTACGGCAGCGGGTTGTGGCTGGTCGACGAGCACGGCGCGGCGCTCGGGAACGGCATCCTCTCGACAGATGTCAGGACCGAACTCGAACCAGCATCAGCACTGGACGAGGTCACGGCGGCACGGGTTGCGCACATGGTGTCGCAACGAGGGTGGAGCGGACAGACCGCGGCGTTGTTGAGATGGTTCGGCGAGCACGAGCCGTCGATGCTGCCCAGGGTGCATCGCGTCCTTGCCTGCAAGGACTACATCAGGTCTCGATTGTGCGGGGACATGTCCACCGATCACACCGATGCCGGGCTGACCGGCTTGTGCGACATCGAGCGAAATTCATGGTCGGAGGACGCACTCGACTTGCTTGGACTCTCGCAGTGGCGCGCCGTGTTGCCGAGTATCGGGCCGGGCGCAGAGAAGGTCGGCGTGGTCACCGCCGTGGCCGCCGAACTGACCGGATTCGCGGTGGGCACCCCAGTGGTTCGGGGAGTGGTCGACGTTGCCGCGTGCGCGGTCGCCTCACGAGTGCTCGACAGAAGTCACATGTCCGTTGTCGCAGGAACATTCGGAATCGATCAAACGCTGCATCGACGCCCCAGAACCAGCAGGCCCCCGTTGCTCCAGTGCCGGTACGTCACGGGGGAGGTGTATCTCGCGAGCGAAGGCGGGATCACGTCGGCGAGCAACCTCGAATGGTGTTGTCGCTCGCTGTTCGGCGGACCGGCCGACGACGCCAGGAACCGAGGGGGAGACCTCTATCGGATGTGCGACGAGGCCGTGACTCGCGCGTATGCCCGAGATCGATTGGGCGACATGATGTTCTTTCCGTATCTGTTCGGTGGACCCGGGGGTGCGCCGGCCGGCCTGCTCGGGGCTGTCGCCGAGGACGGGTTCGACGAGGCGGCGCTGGCTGTGTACGAGGGAATTGCCTACGCGCACAGAGCGGATATCGAGTCGCTCCTCGAGGGCGAGGACGCAGCTCGGCCGAGCGCCGTCCGGATGTCGGGGGGTGCCTCGCTCAGCCCGATCTGGCCGCAGATATTCGCCGACGTTCTCGGACTGCGCGTGGACGTCGCCGACCGAGGGGAAATCGGGGTCCGTGGTGCTGCGATCACAGCTGCGGTGGGAATCGGGATGTTTCCTGAATTCGCCGCCGCTGCATCGGCATTCACGCCTACGCTGCGATCCTACGAACCCGATCCGCAGCAGGTGGCGGTGATGGCTGTTCGATACGCGCGCCATCGTGCAACGACCACAGCACTGGCTGAGGTCTGGAGCAGAGGGTATTCGGTCGACGATCGCTATTGCGATCGGTCCGTCGTCGCTGCGGATGCCTGACCGCCCTGTTCGATGTCGTCGACGGAGATGCACTCGACGCCGCTGTCGCGATACTGCCGCAGAAGTGCGGGATCGAGGCCGGGCTCGACCGCAAGCGTGGTGATCGCCGCGAGCGGAGCGACCTGGAATGCACCGGAATAGCCCAGCTTGTCGCTGGTGCACAGGACGATCGAGCGGTGGGCCCCCTCGATCATCGCCCGTTTGATCTGCGCTTCCTCGTACTCGAAATGAGTGATACCGGAGTCGACGTTGATGCCCAGAATGCCGAGGATCGCGACATCGGCATTGATCGACTCGTACGTCTTGAGAGTCTGCGCGCCCACCGTCACCATGGCGTTCTTCAGGAGGCGACCCCCGACCACGACGACCTCGCAGTGGGGATGCTCCGCGAGGTTCACCGCGGTCGACGGGCTGTGCGTGACGAACGTCGCGCGAAGTTGGGGGTCGAGCTGTTTCGTCACCTCGATTGCCGTCGTACCGCCGTCGATGAGAATCACCTGGCCGTCCTGCAGCAGGCTTGCGGCAGCACGGGCGACGAGCGACTTGGCCGACGCCTCCTGGCCTCGCCGATCCCGGTAGTCCTGGTGCAACGTGGACACCACCAGCGCTCCGCCGTGCACTCGCTTCAATTTTCCTTCCGCTCCGAGCTCGTCCAGATCCCGGCGAATGGTGTCCTCGGAGACGTCGAACGTGACGGCGAGTTCGGAAGACAGAATCTTGCCCGTCGTGCGCAGTAGCTCGAGGATTCGGAAGTGCCGCTCGGGCTTGAGGAGTGTGGCCACCAGGGCATCGTATCCGTCGACCGCGGTCGTAGACTCGGATCGATGAGTGCTTCTAGCGTGACCCTGGACGACGTCGTCCACGCACATCGACTCCTACGCGAACGTAATCCGCTGGTCCAGTGTTTGACCAACACCGTGTCGGTGCAATTCGTCGCGAACGCGCTGTTGGCCGCGGGGGCCGCTCCGGCGATGGTGGACAACCCCGAGGAAGCGGCCGGCTTCGCCGAGATCGCCGACGCGGTCCTGGTCAATCTCGGGACTCCGACAGCCGCGCAGGTCGAAAGCGCTCACCTGGCGTCGGCCGCAGCGAGGGCAGCGGGGAAGCCGTGGGTTCTCGATCCGGTGGGAGCAGGTGGTCTGCCGTGGCGCACCCAGGTGGCCGTCGAGCTACTTGTCAACCGGCCCAGCGTCATTCGCGCCAATGCGTCGGAGATCATGGGGCTGGCAGGTGCGGACGGCGGATCGCGCGGAGTGGATTCGTCTGCGCAGGTGGCGGATTCGGTCGATGCGGCGAGTTCATTGTTGGATCGAGCCGACGTGGTGGCGGCATCGGGGGAGACCGATCACATTCTCGGCCCGGATGTCATGGTGAAGGTCGGCGGCGGAAGTGCACTGCTGCAGCGGGTTACCGCGACCGGATGTGCCCTCGGTGCGCTGACGGCTGCCTACTGCGCGGTGTCACCCAGTGCTTTGATCGGTGCCGTCGCGGCGCACGCGCATGTCGCGGTGGCGTCGGAGATCGCTGCGCGGTCGACATCGCGGCCGGGGTCCTTCGCCGTCGCGTTCCTCGACGGCCTGGATGCGGTGGACGAGTCGGTCTTACGCGAGTTGGTTCGGCTCGACACGGTCTGACGTGTGCAACCCGCGCTCCACTGTGCCGCACTATCCGCGGGAATGTCGCGAAATGTGCGCGTAGTGGTGCGAAAAATGCAGATCGCTGCGAAGGTAACGCCCTCTTGACCGAAACGTGATGTAACGGAGCATGTTTGCGAGCGGACATACCTGGCGTCGGGCAAATCGAACCAGGTGGTCTTCATGAAACGACTTCTACTCCTCGTAGTCAGTGCAACAGCCCTCGTCGCCTGCGGCGGAGCGGAGCAAGGAACCCCCGCGGCAGCACCGTCCCCGGCCGTTCCGGCAACCACTCAGGCAAGCCCGGCACCGGTGACACCCGACCCGGCCACCGTGACCGAGGGAGCGCAGCCGCAGCGGACGCCACCCGAGGAGGCCAGCGACCTGGTTCCGATGGGTACGTCGGAAGCCGAGCCACTGTGCCTGGATCTGACGTGGGGGCAGGTACCGCAGGCCGTGGACTCGCTGCCGCTCGTGTTCGCAGATTCACCGTGGGTCGCTACCGACATGGGCGATCCCTGTGCGTCGTTCACCTGGGTCGAAGCTCTTCCGTACGGCGCGACGGTCAGCTCGCCGACACATCTGCTGTTCTTCCACGACGCTGAGTACCTCGGCACTGCGACGTCGGAGCCGTACGGGTTCACGTCGGTGGCGGCCCAGTCCGCCGACACGATCACAGTGAACTACCGCTGGCCGCTCGCGAACGATGCCAATGCCAATCCCACCGGCGGCCCGGTGACGATCGACTATCAGTGGGACGGGACGCAGGTGACCATGATCGGCACCCTCCCGCCCGAGGTCACCGGCTAGATCGAGACGGACGATTCCTCGGGAAGCTCGCGGATTTCGGCGTCGGACATGTCCTTGAAGCGGCCGTAGTAGACGCCCCTGGCCTGCTCCGCGACGATGGCCTGGTGGATGGGAAATGCCATCCTCGGGTTCACTGCTCGCAGGAATTCGACGGTCTCGGAGAGCTTCGACCACGGTGCGGCGGCGGGGAGCGCGAGAACCTCGACCTGCTGCTCGGGGACGAACAGCGAGTCACCCGGGTGGAACAGCTGCCCCGGATTCTCTGGAGTGCCGAGCAGGTAACCGGTGTTGTCGATCTCCGGCAGTTCGGGATGGATGACGGCATGGGTGCCGCCGACGCCGGTGACCGTGATGCCGCCGACCGTGAACGCCTGACCCGCGGGAGCCGGAGTCCACTGGCCGCCGAGTTGGCCTGCGGTCATCGGATCGGCATGCAGTGCCGCACGCGGATTCGCCTCCACCAGAGCGGGAAGTCGCTGCAGATCGACGTGATCCGGGTGCTGATGGGTGACGAGGATCGCGTCGAGTCCGGTGATGCCCTCGAACCCGTGAGAGAACGTGCCGGGATCGAACAGCACGGTGGTGCCGTTGAGTTCGACGAGAACGCAGGAATGTCCGAAGTGTGTCAGCCGCATGGTCCCCACAGTAAGCGCGGTTTCGCGCCTCCCGCCAGGGCTGCGTAGACTCCCACCTGCCGGTAACCAGCCGTACGTATTTCAAGGAGCGCTTTCGTGGCCCGAGTCGTTGTCGATGTCATGCCCAAGGCCGAGATTCTCGATCCGCAGGGTCAGGCGATCGCCGGTGCACTGGGCCGTCTTGGCATCTCCGGTGTGTCCGACGTCCGCCAAGGCAAGCGTTTCGAACTCGAGGTCGACGACACGGTCGACGACGCCGAGCTCGAGAAGATCGCGGAATCGCTGCTGGCCAACACCGTCATCGAGGACTGGACGGTCACCCGCGTATCGGTAGAGCCCGCCGCATGAGCGCCCGCGTAGGAGTTATCACTTTCCCCGGAACTCTCGACGACGTCGACGCCTCTCGCGCGGTCACCCTCGCCGGCGGCGAAGCCGTCAGCCTCTGGCATGCCGACGCCGATCTGAAGAACGTCGACGCCATCGTGGTCCCCGGCGGATTCTCGTATGGCGACTACCTCCGCGCCGGAGCGATCGCTCGCTTCGCCCCCGTGATGGAGTCCGTCGTCAAGGCCGCCGAGGGCGGTATGCCGGTTCTCGGTATCTGCAACGGATTCCAGGTGCTCTGCGAGGTGGGTCTGCTCCCCGGCGCGCTGACCCGCAACGAAGGGCTGCACTTCGTCTGCCGCGATCAGTGGCTGGCAGTGGAGAACACCGACACCGCGTGGTCGTCGCGATACGAGCCCGGTGCCGAGATTCTGATCCCGGTCAAGAATGCCGAGGGTCGATTCCAGGCACCGCAGAACGTGCTCGACGAGCTCGAGGGCGAGGGCCGGGTGGTCTTCCGTTACAGCGGCAGCAACCCGAACGGATCGCAGCGTGGGATCGCCGGGATCTCCTCGGCCAACGGTAGGGTCGTCGGTTTGATGCCGCACCCCGAGCACGCCACCGAGCCGCTCACCGGTCCGAGCGACGACGGTCTCGGCATCTTCTACTCGGCATTGGACACGATCGTCAACGCCTGACCCGAACGTGTCGGTGGTCGCAGTTACTGTGCCGCCATGACACTGAACTTGGCGATGATCACGTTCGACACGACCGACCCGGGACCGATCGCCCGCTGGTGGGCCGCGCAGGCGGACGGAACGATCGTGGAAGAGAACGACGGCTGGTTCTACGTCGTCGAACTCGCGTCGGCACCGTATCGAATGGCCTTCCAGAAGATCGACGACCCGACGCCCGGCAAGAATCGCGTTCACCTCGACATGACCACCGGTGACCTCGACGCTGAGGTCACGCGGCTCGTCGAGGCGGGTGCACGCGAAATTGCGCAGCACACCATGGGCGACTTTCGCTGGGTGACACTGGCCGATCCCGACGGAAACTCGTTCTGCGTGTCCGGTTCGCACTGAGTAGCGGATGCCCGCCCAAGCGTGGGTGATGCTCGTGGTCGGCTGGGACGTCTTTGCGTCGCTGCTGCGGGACGGCCCACCACCCCGCCGTCAGAACAGCGGGTCTACCGGCACGTGACGGCGGTCAGGCCGCGGCCGCCGGCAGCTCAGCCAAGGTAGAGGCGAAAACTCCCGTGGGCCCGCCCGATACGTCGCAGTACTCGCCGTCTCGCCAGAAGAACACCGAGCGTGACAGTGGGCTCGGCGTGTCACGAGTGAACATATCTGCCAGCTCGGCGAGCTCGGCTGCTGCCGCGAGCGCCACGTCGGCGTTGCGCGGCCGGTGGAAAATGAACTCGTAGGCATTGGGAACGACGAACAATACGCCGTACAGACATTCGCCGAGGTGTGCGGAGATCAGCGTGGTCATATCGGCGACCTTCGACGCGAGGTAGATCGAATCACCGCTGAGGACCTCGATGTCGACGCTGTTCCTGCTGAGAATTCGGCCGTCCTCGAATTTCAGCGCTGCGGTGTTCCTTCGGCCGGCTGCCCAGGCGGCGTCCAGGTCTCGGCCGACGAGATGCCGATCTGCCAGTGTCACAGCGCGATTCGGAGAAGACAGGTTCAGCACCCGTCGCGGTGCGCCCGGCACGTCGAGTAGCGGGACGGAATACTCGTACTCGCACTCACCCATAGCCGCCAGGGCGGACGGAGCGACGACGCGCTCGCGCAGCCTCGAGTAGAACTCGTCGTCCGACAATCCGGTGAAGAACGTGGGATCCGCCTCCCGCATCGTCTCGATCATGAGGTCGACATAGCCGGCGATGATGCCGTCCCACGCCGATCGACTCACCCCGGAGCACCGGGCGAACAAGTTGTTCAGTGACATGCGAACGCCCGAGCCCACCGCCAAAGTTGTCGCATCCTCGCGGTGAACCACCACCCCACGCTTGCGAAATGCTTCGATCGTCTTCATCCGCACGATGGCGAATGTGGTCGCATGAACTGCGCCGTAATCAGGCAGAGAATGAAATTTCATGAAGTCGTCCCCCCGGTCGGTGTGTGCTCTCGAGGTGTTCGACGCGGCGGCTGCCACAATGGTTCCCATGTCGACTCACGCCTCCGCAACCGGTCTCTGCAACTTCGTCGACGTCTCTCCGTCACCGTTCCACGTGTGCCGGACAGTCTCCGTCCAACTCGACGACGCAGGATTCGTACGGCTCGACGAGACCGATACCTGGCCTACGGAAGCAGGCCGCTACTACCTGATCCGCGCCGGATCGCTGGTTGCCTGGAGTACCGAGAGTGATGGTCCGTTCCGTATCGTCGGCGGACACACCGACAGTCCCAACCTTCGCGTGAAGCAACATCCCGATCTGCAATCCGCGGGCTGGCAGATGGTGGGCCTCGAACCGTACGGCGGTGCCTGGCTCAACTCGTGGCTCGATCGCGATCTGGGCATCTCCGGTCGGCTGAGTGTGCGCGACGGAAACGCGGTGCGCGAGGTTCTGGTGAAGGTCGACGAGCCCATTCTGCGAGTCCCGCAGCTCGCGATTCACCTCTCCGAGGATCGCAAGGGCGTCACCCTCGATCCACAGCGACACGTCAATGCCATTTGGGGCGTGGGTAATTCGCCACAATCGTTCATCGCATACGTCGCCGAGCGAGAAGGCGTCGACCCGCATTCGGTACTGGGTTGGGAGTTGATGACGCACGATCTGGCGCCCAGTGCCGTCGTGGGTGTCGAGTCCGAACTCGTCAGCGCGCCGCGTCTGGACAATCAGGGCACCTGCTACGCCGGGACCCAGGCTTTGCTTGCCGCAGTGGACAATCCGACCGCCGTCACGCCGGTGCTGGCCCTGTTCGACCACGAGGAAGTCGGCAGTATGTCCGACCGCGGTGCGTTCTCGGATCTGCTGAACACCGTGCTCGAGCGCATCGTGCTCGGACGCGGCGGTGGCCGTGAGGAATTCCTCCGCACGATGGCCGGATCCATCTGTGCCTCGGGCGACATGGCGCACGCGACGCATCCCAACTACCCGGATCGGCACGAGCCCGCGCATCGCATCGCACTCGGTGGGGGACCGGTGCTCAAGGTCAACCAGAACCTGCGTTACGCAACCGATTCCGCGGGTGCCGGTGCCTTCGCGCTCGCCTGCGATCAGGCTGGAGTTCCCTTGCAGCGCTACGTACATCGAGCCGATCTGCCCTGCGGCTCGACCATCGGACCCATCACTGCGTCACGCACCGGCCTGTCCACGGTGGACGTCGGCGCAGCGCAGCTGGCCATGCACTCGTCGCGAGAGTTGATGGGAGCCAGTGACGTGAAGTCCTACGCCGACGCGTTGGCGGCATTCCTGGCCCCAGCCTGAGCCCGATCGGGGGGTCGCAAATGCGCGCGCATTCGTCAGGTGCGCGCGGATTCGTGACCTGTGCTGGGCCGATTTCGCGTGCGTGTGGTAAACACGCGCGCATTTGCGGCGGGGGCGGAGGCTGAATACCGCGGCGCGACACCGTTCCCCGCGGCGCGACACCGTTTCCCGTTCCCCGTCCGGCGGTCGCAAATGCGCGCGCATTCGTCAGGTGCTCGCGGATTCGTGACCTGAGCTGGGGCGATTTCGCGTGCGTGTGGCAAACGCGCGCGCATTTGCGCGGGGTCGGGGGCGGAGGGTGTCGGCGGAGGGTGTGGGCGGAGGCTGAATACCGCGGCGCGACATCGTTCCCCGCGCGTTCCCCGTTCCCTGTCCGGTGGTCGCAAATGCGCGCGCATTCGCCAGGTGCTCGCGGATTCGTGACCTGAGCTGGGCGATTTCGCGCGCGTATGGCAAACGCGCGCGCATTTGCGGGGGCGGAGGGGGCGGGGGCGGAGGCGAGTCAGAGACCCGGTGAACCCGAACCAGCAACCCAGTGAACCGGCAACCCCGCGACCCCGGCTAGATCGGGCTCAGTTGCAGGCACGCATCGGCTGCGAGCCAGAACAATTGTTCGCGCACTGTCGTGGCCTTGGTCCAGCCGCGGTGGTCCCAGTCGGCGGCGAGGGAGTCACCCGCGTACAGCAGTTGCGCGAATCGCACTCCGCGGAATCGGGCGACGGCGCAGAAGGCGGAGGCCTCCATGTCGACGGTTCGGCAGCCCTCCTCGACGCGGCGCGAAACGCGCGCACGGGTCTCGCGGTAGAGCGCATCGGTGGTCCAGGAGCGGCCGGTGACGAAGTCGACTCCGGCGTCGGTCAGCACGGATTGCAGCACAGCCACGCCTGCGGGATCGGCGTCGACGATCCGTCCGGGCGGCAGGTAGTGGAACGAGGTGCCCTCGTCACGCAGGGCGCTGTCGACCACCATCACGTGTCCCATGCCCAGGTCGTCGGACAGTGCCCCCGCGCCGCCGACGGCCACGAACTGGGTGCATCCCATCGCGATGGCCTCTTCGAGGAACAGTGCGGCCAGCGGAGCGCCGACGCCGGGGTGGAAGACGGCAAGCTTCTCCCCGTTCCGTTCGATCTCGTAGACGGGGTGTTCGCCGTGCTCGGAGCGCATGATCGAGACGACTCTGGCGTCGCCTTTCGCGCAGATGCTCTCGATCACCTCGGAGAAGAAACAGACGACGGCCTTGGGTGGTACGTCGACTCCCTTGGCCACCATCGACGGGTCGATGACGCCCGTTTCGTCCAGATCGTTCTCGGTCAGCGCGATGTCCATCAGGTGATGTTCGCACGACCGATTACAGACCCCGCACGACCGATGCCGTACATGTCGCACGGTCCCGATAGACTCCCCCTGGCATTTCGCTCCATCGAAGGGACCTATTCCTCGTGTCCGCTAGCTCTGTACCCACAGACACTGTCTCCAACGCCGTCGCAACCCCCGACGTAGCGCAGCCGTACAAGGAACTCGGACTCAAGGACGACGAATACGTCCGCATCAAGGAAATCCTCGGCCGTCGGCCCACCGACGCCGAGTTGGCGATGTATTCCGTCATGTGGAGCGAGCACTGCTCGTACAAGTCCTCGAAGGTGCACCTGAAGTACTTCGGTGAGACCACCACCGACGAGATGCGCAAGCCCATGCTCGCCGGTATCGGTGAGAACGCGGGCGTCGTCGACGTCGGCGACGGCTGGGCCGTCACGTTCAAGGTCGAGAGCCACAATCACCCGTCGTACGTCGAGCCCTATCAGGGTGCGGCGACGGGCGTCGGCGGCATCGTCCGCGACATCATGGCCATGGGCGCTCGCCCGATCGCCGTCATGGACCAGCTGCGATTCGGTGCCGCCGATGCACCCGACACGCGCCGCGTCCTGAGCGGCATCGTCGCAGGCGTCGGCGGCTACGGAAACTCCCTCGGCCTCCCCAACATCGGCGGCGAGACGGTGTTCGACGCCTCCTACGCCGGTAACCCTCTGCTGAACGCTCTGTGTGCCGGTGTCATGCGCGTCGAGGACATGCATCTCGCGTTCGCGTCGGGCCTGGGCAACAAGATCATTCTGTTCGGCGCACGCACCGGTCTCGACGGCATCGGCGGCGTGTCCGTGCTCGCGTCGGAGACCTTCGATGGCGACGAAACCGGCGGTGGCCGCAAGAAGCTTCCGGCAGTGCAGGTCGGCGACCCGTTCACCGAGAAGGTGCTCATCGAAGCCTGCCTCGAGCTGTACTCCAACAAGCTCGTCGTCGGTATCCAGGACCTCGGCGGTGCCGGATTGTCTTGCGCCACTTCGGAACTCGCGTCAGCGGGCAGTGGCGGCATGCACATCGAGCTGGAGAAGGTGCCGATGCGCGCCACCGGCATGACGCCCGCCGAGGTGCTCTCGAGCGAATCCCAGGAGCGCATGTGCGCCGTGGTGACTCCCGACAACGTCGACGCGTTCATGGCCGTCTGCAAGAAGTGGGACGTTCTGGCCACGGTGATCGGTGAGGTCACCGACGGTGAGCATCTGCAGATCACCTGGCACGGCGAGACGGTCGTCGACGTTCCGCCGAAGACCGTCGCGCACGAGGGACCGGTGTACAACCGTCCCGTGCAGCGTCCCGCCACCCAGGACGATCTGGTCGCGAACACCACGGCGTCGCTGCAGCGTCCGGAAACCGGGGACGAGCTGAAGGCGACGTTGCTGAAGATGATCGGCTCTCCGCAGCTGTGCAGCCGACGCTTCATCACCGAGCAGTACGACCGCTACGTGCGCGGCAACACCGTCCTCGCCGAGCACGCCGACGCAGGCGTCATCCGCATCGACGAGAAGACCGGTCGCGGAATCGCTTTGGCCACCGACGCGTCGGGTCGCTACACCGCACTCGATCCGTATCGGGGTGCGCAGCTGGCGTTGGCCGAGGCGTTCCGCAACGTCGCCGTCACCGGCTCGACCCCGAAGGCCGTCACCAACTGCCTGAACTTCGGCTCACCCGAGGACCCGGGCGTCATGTGGCAGTTCCAGCAGGCCGTGCGCGGATTGGCGGACGGCTGCGTCACCCTCGGCATCCCCGTGACCGGCGGCAACGTCAGCTTCTACAACCAGACCGGTGCCGAGCCGATCCTGCCGACACCCGTCGTCGGTGTACTCGGCGTCATCGACGACGTGCATCGCCGCATCCCCACCGGCCTCGGTCTCGAGCCCGGCGAGACGCTGATCCTGCTCGGCGAGACCCACGACGAGTTCGACGGGTCCATCTGGGCACAGGTCGAGCACGATCACCTCGGCGGCGTGCCGCCCAAGGTCGATCTCGCCCGCGAGCAACTGCTGGCAGACATTCTGCTCTCGTCCTCGCGCGACGGATTGGTCTCGGCTGCACACGATCTGTCCGAGGGCGGCCTCGCTCAGGCCGTCGTCGAAGCCGCTCTGGCCGGTGAAACCGGTTGCCGCATCATCCTTCCCGAGGGTGCCGATCCGTTCGTGACACTGTTCTCCGAGTCCTCGGGCCGCGTACTGGTCGCGGTACCGCGCACGGAAGAAACTCGCTTCACCGGCATGTGCACCGCCCGCGGTCTGCCGTGGGCGCGCATCGGCGTCGTCGACGAGGGCTCGGATTCGATCGAGGTGCAAGGGCAGTTCTCCGTCCCGATGACGGAGCTGCGCGAGACGTTCGAGAGCACTCTTCCCAGACTCTTCGGCTGACCGAGGTGGGGGGACGCACATCGGAGCAGCGCCGGGGCGAGGTCGACGCGACACTCGAGCAGGACCAGCATCATCGGTACCACCTGCCCTCGGTCGAGTTCGCCGTCCCCTCACCTGCCAAGCATCCGTTCGTCATGTGGGCCTGGGGCCTGCTGCGCCTGGACTTCACCGGAATTGCGTTCAGCGCGTTGTTCTTCTGCTGGTCGTTGACTCCGTCTCTGCTCCCTCGTGGATGGCTGTTCCAGGGCATCATCGGCGGTATCAACGCGGCCATCGGCTACGCCTTCGGCGTCGCGGTGGGTTGGGCCGTGACTCGTTGGTGGCTCTCGTCGCGATCGTGGTGGCCGTTGCCGCGCAAGGTCGAGCTGGCCGTCAAGGTCGCCGTTCCTGTCCTCGCTATCGCGGCATCGATGGTCATGCTGGCGATCTCGGCGGAATGGCAGCGTGAGCTGGCCGCTCTGATGGACGCGGAGGGAACAACCACAACGGGGTATTTCCGCACCGGCGCGCTCAGTATCGCCATGGCAGCGCTGTTGATCTCGGTGTGGCGGGTGTTGCGTGACTTCGTTCGTCTGCTCGCCCGTCAGATCAACCGCATCGTGAAGATGCCGCGCGAAGTGGCCAATGCGCTCGGGGTCGTCGTCCTCGTCGTGCTGTCCGTCGCCCTGGTTCAGGGTGTCCTGCTGCGCGCGGTCTCCGAGGTCACCAATTCCGTGTTCAGTCTGCAGAACGACGAAACCCGGGACGGCGCAGAACAACCCGTCGCCGACGAACGCTCCGGCAGCCCGAACTCGTTGGCGCCGTGGGACACCCTCGGCTTCGAGGGTCGCAACTTCGTCTCCAGCGGACTTCGCGCCGATGAGATGGAGCGAGCCACGGGCCGCCCCAGCCTCGAACCGATCCGGGCATATGCAGGCCTGGAAACCGCAGAGACCCAGGACGAGCGACTGAACATCGTGGTCGCCGAACTCGAACGCACCGGGGCATTCCAGCGCGCGGCTCTCGTCGTCGTCCCGACTACCGGAACCGGATGGGTCAACCCCACCGCCATCGAAGCCGAAGAGCTCATGTTCGACGGCGATGTCGCCACCGTCGCATCCCAGTACTCGTACCTGCCGAGTTGGATCTCCTTCATCGCGGAGGGAGACAAGGCCGCGCAGGCAGGCAGAGCTCTGATCGACAAGGTGCACGACCGCTGGCTGCAGGAACCGGAGGCCACGCGCCCCAAGTTCTACGTCTACGGCGAGAGCCTCGGTACCCAGGCGGGTGAAGGCGCGTTCGACGGTCTGGCCGACATCCGGGCCACTACCGACGGCGTCCTGTGGGTTGGACCGCCGAACAACAACCGCATCTGGAGTCAGTTCGTCAGCCGACGCGACCCGGGAAGCCCGGAGGTGCGGCCGGTCTACTCCGAGGGACTGACGGTCCGGTTCGCCGACAACTCGTCGGGCATCCCGCCGGAGGATCAGCCCTGGTACGAGCCGCGGATCCTCTACGTTCAGCACGCGTCGGATCCGGTGGTCTGGTGGTCACCCGACCTGTTGTTCGAGCGTCCCGACTGGCTGTCCGAGCCACCGGGGCCGGACCGGCTGCCGAGCATGCGATGGTTCCCGGTCGTGACCTTCTGGCAGGTGGCCGCCGATCTGACCAACGCCGCGGGCGTTCCCGACGGACACGGCCACAACTACGGAACCCTCGTGCTCGACGGCTGGGTGGCCGTTGCCGCGCCCGAGGGGTGGACCGACCGCGACACCGAACGAGTCCGCGGGGTCATGGAGCAGTTCGCCGGCCGGGACGGTCCGGAGAAGTGAGAACCGCAGTGACGGCCGGAGTGGAGCCTGCGGAACGACCCATTCTGGCCGGAGTGGAGCCTGCGGAACGACCCATTCTCACCGGACTCGCGACGACGGCGTGGAGTACCTACCTCCTTCCCGCTCTCGGTCTCGATGCCCGTGGACGGGCAGTGGCCAACGCGTCGTTCGCCGTCGGTGTGGCTGCACTGTCTCGAACGAGCGCAGCAGAGCTCGGCCTGCGCAATTTCGCTGCCGGGCTGAAGTGGGGCGCTGCGGCGTCGGCCATTCCCGTTCTCGGATCTACCGTCGTCGCTGCGATTCCTGCGTTGCGTCGGCGCGTCCGGCCGTCCGAGGACGAACTGGCCGAGTGGGTCCTGTTTCGCATCCCAGTGGGAACGGTACTGACCGAGGAACTGCTCTTCCGCGGTGTGCTCGACGCCGCGTCGCCTGCTCTGTCGCCGATCTTCTTCGGGCTCTGGCACATTCACCCGGCCCGCGCGGCGGGTGACACCGTGGTCGGAACGGTGGTGGCGACGGCAGCGGCCGGTGTGGTGTTCTCGTGGCTTCGAGCCCGCAGCGGCAGTGTGCTCGCCCCGGCGCTGCTGCACTACTTTCTCAACGCCAGTGGCGCTGTGCTGGCGCATCTCGCAGCGGACGACAGGAGTTAGGCGCAGTGCCACCGCACAAGGAAGTCGGCCCCGCCGAGGTACGCGAGGCCGTTCTGGCCGTCGAGCAATGGATCAAGGGTGAGGCGGACAAGCCTGCGCGGGCGCAGATAGCCGCAGCGGTACGCACCACTGCCAGAACTCTCGGCCAGAATGCGCCGGGATCCTCGGTGGAGGTGCGGGTACCGCCGTTCGTCGCGGTGCAGTGCATCGTGGGGCCGCGTCACACCCGGGGGACACCGCCGAACGTCGTCGAAACCGACGCGCTGACGTGGCTGCAGGTGGTCACCGGAATCCGCGATTTCGCCGAGGCTCTCGCCGACGGTTCGATCGATGCGTCGGGCAGTAGAGCGGCGGAAGTGGGTCGCTGGCTGCCGCTGTTGTCCATCAGGTGATCGGTGTGAATCGGACACACGTTCACCTACTGGGAATCTCCCGTCCACACGATGCGTTGACTCCGGCCGTGTGCCCGTAGACTCAGGCACGGCCCCCCGCCCCGTCCCCCAAGGGAGCAATGCCCGTGACCAACGCCGATTTGTCGGTCGACAGTCCGAATCTTCTGGTAAGCAAACCCCTCGACGAACCGGAGAACGAGCCGCGCGAGGAGTGCGGAGTGTTCGGAGTATGGGCACCGGGCGAGGATGTGGCCAAGCTCTCGTATTACGGCCTCTATGCACTGCAGCACCGTGGCCAGGAGGCTGCCGGCATCGCAGTGTCCGACGGTTCCCAGGTGTTGGTGTTCAAGGATCTCGGTCTCGTCAGCCAGGTGTTCGACGAGCAGACGCTCGGCGCTATGCCCGGGCACGTCGCCATCGGTCACTGCCGCTACTCCACCAGTGGTTCGGTCACGTGGGAGAACGCGCAGCCCATCTTCCGTACCACCACCGCCGGGACGGGGATTGCGCTCGGCCACAACGGGAATCTGGTGAACTTCGCCGAGCTCGCCACCAAGGCGCGCGACGCAGGCCTGATCAACGACCGGCTGCAGGGCAACGGCACGTCGGATTCCGACGTGGTGACCGCGCTGCTGGCGCACAAGGCGGCCGACTGCACCATCGAGCAGGCGGCGATGGAATTGCTGCCATTGCTCAAGGGTGCCTTCTGTCTGACGTTCATGGACGAGCACACCCTCTACGCCGCGCGTGACCCGCACGGCGTTCGACCGTTGTGCCTCGGCCGCCTCGATCGCGGCTGGGTGGTTGCCAGCGAGACGGCGGCACTCGACATCGTCGGTGCCGCGTTCGTCCGCGACATCGAGCCCGGTGAACTGCTCGCGATCGACGCCGACGGTGTTCGGTCCTCGCGCTTCGCAGCTCCCGAGCCCAAGGGTTGCGTGTTCGAGTACGTGTACCTCGCTCGTCCCGACAGCGTCATCGGTGGTCGTTCGGTGCACTCGACGCGAGTCGAGATCGGACGTCGTCTCGCGAAGGAACATCCGGCCGAGGGGGACCTGGTCATCCCGGTGCCCGAGAGCGGAACTCCTGCTGCGGTCGGTTTCGCGCAGGGTTCCGGCATCCCCTACGGCCAGGGCTTGATGAAGAACGCCTATGTGGGACGCACGTTCATTCAGCCGTCGCAGACCATTCGTCAACTCGGCATCCGGCTCAAACTCAATCCTCTCAAAGAGGTCATACGGGGCAAAAGGCTGGTGGTGGTGGACGATTCGATCGTTCGCGGCAATACCCAGCGCGCCCTGATCAGGATGCTCCGCGAGGCCGGTGCGCTGGAGATTCACGTGCGTATCGCGTCGCCGCCGGTGCGCTGGCCCTGCTTCTACGGCATCGACTTCGCTTCTCCCGCAGAGCTGATCGCCAACGGTGTCGATTCCGAGGACGGAATTCTCGAGGGTGTTCGGCAGGCGATCGGTGCCGATTCGTTGGGGTACATCTCCATCGACGGCATGATCGCGGCCTCCGAGCAGCCTGAATCCCGGTTGTGTGCAGCATGTTTCACCGGCAAGTATCCGATCGATCTGCCGGCCGACAACGCACTCGGCAAGCACGTCCTCGAGGGTCTGCTGGCCTCGGCCGCCGGGCAGCCGGTGGACAACGACGCGAACGTGAGTGCCCTGAGTCGTCCCTGAGCAGGGCGTTCCTGCGAGGGAACAGCAGGGTTTTCTCAATGCCACATATTGGAAACAGTCCGTCGGTACTGTCCTTTCAGTTACATAGGACACACCGATTGGATAGAGGCTTTCAGATGACCCTGTCGCCCGACGACGGACGCATGCAGCGCTACAGCGCGGCATCGAAGACCGCTGCACCCAGCACAGCGGGACGCAAGCACGGCAAGAAAGTTGCTGCAGTGGCAGCACTGTCGGTACTCGCATTGACTGCGGCAGCCTGCGGCTCGGGCCGCACCGACGAAGCCGGTGGCTCCGGTGAGGGCAGTGGCGACACCATCACCGTCGGTACCACCGACCAGGTGACGTCACTCGACCCGGCGGGCTCGTACGACAACGGCTCGTTCATGGTGATGAACCAGACGTATCCCTTCCTGATGAATTTTGCGCCCGGTAGCTCCGAGCTTGAGCCCGATGTCGCCGAGAGCTGCGATTTCACCGAGCCGACCGTGTACACGTGCACGCTGAAGGACGATCTGACGTTCGCGAACGGCAACCCGCTGACGAGCGAGAGCGTGAAGTTCTCCTTCGATCGCATCGTCGCCATCAACGATCCCAACGGACCCGCGTCGCTGCTGACGAACCTCGACAGCATCGCGACTCCGGACGAGAAGACCGTCGAGTTCACGCTGAAGGCCGCGAACGATCAGACGTTCCCGCAGATTCTGGCGACACCGGCGGGCCCGATCGTCGACCAGACCGTGTTTCCGGCAGATTCGATTCTCGACGACGACGCCATCGTGGCGGGCACCCCGTTCGCAGGCCCGTACTCCATCTCGAGCTACGCCAAGAACTCCCTCGTCAGCTTCACCGCGAACGGCGACTACAAGGGCATCCTCGGAACTCCGAAGACCTCGTCGATCAACGCGAAGTACTACACCAGCTCCGACAACCTCAAGCTCGACGTGCAGAACAAGGCCATCGACGTCGCGTGGCGATCGCTGACCCCGACGGACGTCGAATCGCTCGGCAGCGTCGACGGTCTGACGGTGCACGAGGGACCCGGCGGCGAATCGCGCTACATGGTCTTCAACATGAACACGATGCCCGGTGACAACCCTGATCAGAAGCTGGCCGTGCGCAAGGCAATTGCGGCCTCGGTGGATCGCCAGGCGCTGTCCGACGGCGTCTACAAGGGCACCTACACCCCGCTGTACTCGGTAGTCCCCACCGGTCTGGCCGGTGCGAACACCGCGTACGGCGACGTCTACGGCACCACCCCGAACCGCGACGAAGCAGCCGGATTCCTCTCTGCCGCAGGCGTTGCCACCCCGGTGCAGCTCAACCTGCAGTACAACCCGGACCACTACGGTTCGAGCTCGAGCGAGGAATACGCCGCGATCAAGAGCCAGCTCGACGCGACGGGCCTGTTCAACGTGAACCTGCAGTCCACCGAGTGGAGCACGTACACCAAGGAACGCGTCGCCGACGCCTACCCGGTGTACCAGCTGGGCTGGTTCCCGGACTACCCCGATGCGGACAACTACCTGACGCCGTTCTTCGGGCCGGACAACTTCCTGCAGTCGCACTTCGAGAGCCCGGCCATCACGTCACTGCTCGATCTCGAGCGCACGACCGCCGACGAGAATGCTCGGATGCAGATCATCGGTCAGATTCAGACCGAGCTCGCGACGAACTACCTGCCGACGCTTCCGTTGTTGGAGGGCAAGCAGATCGCCGTCGCCACCGACGAGATCAGCGGCGTGGACGAGACTCTCGACGCCTCGTTCAAGTTCCGATTCGTCACTCTCGCCAGGGGCTGACCGGCGTGCCCACTACCGACAGCACGACGGTAGAGGGCGAGAAGCAAGCACAGCAGGTGAGCGCGCCGTCACGGTACGGCGCGCTCGCCCGTTATCTCGGGGTCAGATTTCTGCTGATCATTCCGACTGCCTGGATTCTCGTCACCGTCGTGTTCTTTCTGATGCGGGTGATCGGTGATCCGATCACCGCGGCCCTCGGTGGTCGCCTACCTGCCGAACAGATCGCCCAGCGCAAGGCCGAGGCCGGCTACGACCGACCCATTCTGACGCAGTACTGGGAGTACCTGACCGGACTGTTGCGCGGCGATTTCGGCCGCTCCGCCACCGACAACCGCGCGATCAGCGACGTCCTGCTCGTCAACGGCGCTGCCACACTGGAATTGGCGTTCTGGGCACTGCTGGTCGCCTTCGCGGTCGGCATCCCGCTCGGGTTCTTCGCCGCCACCCATCGGGACCGATTCGGTGACGCCTCGCTGCGGATCTTCGCGATCCTGGCGTACGCGGCTCCGGTGTTTTTCGTCGGTATGCTGCTCAAACTGCTGTTCGCAGTCAAGCTCGGCTGGCTCCCGGTGGCCGGTCGTGCCAGCACCAATGTGGAACTGGCACTGCAGAACGTCTCGCCCAAGACCAACATTCTGATCGTCGATTCGTTCCTGTACGGCGAGCCGAGCTACATCGTGGACGTGCTCGAGCATGCCGTGCTTCCCGCACTCGCCCTGGGTCTGTTGACGGCCGGAGTGTTCCTGAGGCTGGTGCGCGTCAACCTGATTCAGACGTTGCAGGCACCGTTCGTCGACGCCGCGCGCGCTCGCGGGTTGAGCGAGGGGACGGTGACGCGGCGGCATGCGTTCCGCAACGCCATGATTCCCATCGTCACCGTCATCGGCCTGCAGATCGCCGTGCTCCTCGGCGGTGCGGTACTGACCGAGACGACGTTCGAGTGGCAGGGCCTGGGCTACGAACTCGCCCGGTACCTCCAGCAACGCGATTTCGTTGCGGTGCAGGGCATCGTGACGTTCCTGGCCGTCGTGGTCGCCGTCGTCAGCTTCGTCACCGACGCGATCGTCGCACTCATCGACCCGAGAGTGAGGTTCTGATGAGCACCGAAGTCGTGCTGTCCGACGTCCCTCCCACCCGTCCGCACCGTCGAGGATTTCCCGGCGTCGCATTCGTCAAGTCCACGTCGGGGTTGCAACGTGTCACCTTGATCGTCGGGTTGGCCCTGATGGTGGCGTTCGTGATCGCCGCAGTGTTCGCCCCGCTTCTCGCGCCGTACGGGTTCTCGCAGACCAGCGACGCCGGGCAGGATTTCGCCCGGCAAGCAGCCCCGTCCGCGCAGCACTGGTTCGGCACCTCGGTTCGCGGTGAGGACGTGTTCTCGCGCGTGATCTACGGTGCCCGAACGGCATTGATGGTGATCGCGTCGTCGTTGATTCTCTCGCTCATCATCGGTGTTCCGCTCGGCCTCGCCTCGGGTTACATCGGCCGTTGGTTCGACCGCGTGCTCGTGCTGTTCATGGACGCGATGTACGCATTCCCGTCGCTGCTTCTCGCGGTGGTCATCTCGATCGTCGTCGCAGGCGGCCAGTCGTCGAGCTTCGGTGGCATCGCGTCCGCGGCCATCGCCATCACGGCCATCTTCGTCCCGCAGTACTTTCGCGTCGTGCGCAACGCCACGGTGGCGGTCAAGACCGAACCGTACGTCGACGCCGCCCGGGTCACCGGTGCTGGTACTCCGCGAATCCTGTTCCGCCACATTCTCGCCAACGTGGTGCAGACGCTGCCGGTCATCATCACCCTCAACGGTGCCGAGGCCATCCTGACCCTCGCCGGACTCGGATTCCTCGGATTCGGCATCGAGCCCACCTCCGCCTCGGAGTGGGGATACGACATCAACAAGGCGCTGCCCGATATCTCCAACGGCATCTGGTGGACGTCGGTGTTCCCCGGCCTGGGCATCGTGTTGGTGGTGCTCGGCCTGACCATGGTGGGCGAAAGCGCAAGTGAGACACTCAATCCGCTGCTGCGCACCCGCAAGAAGTTCAAGAAGGCGGTGAAGGTATGACATCGAGTGTTGCAACTCCACGCGAGTCCGCATTGTCGGTGAAGTCGTTGTCCGTCACGTTCCTCACCGACGCCGGCGAAGTCGATGCCGTCACCGAGGTCTCGTTCGAGGTGTTCCCCGGCGAAGTACTGGCGGTGGTGGGGGAGTCCGGATCGGGCAAGTCCGTCAGCGTCCGATCCGCCATCGGCCTGCTCCCCGACACCGCCCGCGTCGAGGGACACGTGGTACTCGGTGGCCAGGACGTGACGACGCTGAGCAACAAGGCGTGGGCGCAGTTGCGCGGCAACAAGATTTCGATGGTGTTCCAGGAACCGGGCAGCGCCCTCGATCCGCTGTTCACCATCGGCTATCAAATCGTCGAGGCGTTGCGGGCGCACACGCGCGACGACGGCAAGCGAATGTCGTCAAAGGATGCCAAGATTCGGGCCGTCGAGCTGTTGACGATGGTGGGTCTGCCCAACCCCGAGCAGCGCTTCTCGTACTACCCGCACGAGCTGTCGGGTGGCCAGAAACAACGCGTCATGATCGCGATCGCCATCTCGTGCGAGGCGAAGGTCATCATCGCCGACGAGCCGACCACCGCCCTCGACGTCACGGTGCAGGCCGAAATCCTGGACCTGCTCCGTGATCTCAAGGATCGGCTCGGCTGCGCGATCGTGCTCATCACCCACAGCATGGGCGTCGTGTCCGACCTGGCCGACCGCGTCGTCGTCATGCAGAACGGCCGCGTCGTCGAGGAAGCTCCGGTGGCACAACTCTTCGACGCACCCGCCGACGACTACACCAAGAAGCTGCTGGCCGCGGTGCCCACACTCGCCGCCGTGGAGTCCGACAAGACGGTCGACACCTCCGGCGAACCGGTACTCGACGTCTCGCGTTTGGTGGTGCAGTTCTCCGGCGGCGTCGGCTCACCTGCGTTCCGGGCGGTCGACGACGTCTCGCTCACCATCCACCGCGGCGAAACCCTCGGGCTGGTGGGCGAATCCGGCTCGGGCAAGTCCACGATCGGCAGATGTGTTGCAGCACTGCAGAAGCCGACCAGCGGCAGCGTGACGGTGATGGGGCAGAACATCGCAGGCGTGAGCGAACGCAAGCTCAAGCCGCTACGCAAGCGATTCGGCTTCGTCTTCCAGGACCCGTCCGCATCACTGAACCCCCGACTGACCGTCGGGCAATGCATCGCCGAACCGATGATCGTGCACAAGTACGGCTCCAAGGACGCGATCTCGGCGAGGACGACCGAGCTGCTCGACGCCGTGCAACTGCCGTCGGGCACCGACAAGCGCTACCCCCACGAGCTCTCCGGTGGGCAGCGGCAACGCGTCAGCCTGGCGCGGGCTCTGGTGCTGGGACCTGATCTGGTGGTCGCGGACGAGCCGACCAGCGCTCTGGACGTGTCGGTGCAGGCAGCCGTGCTCGATCTGTTCGAGGCACTGCAGCAGGAATTCGGCTTCGCCTGCCTGTTCATCAGTCACGACCTCGCGGTGGTCGACCGCGTTGCGCACCGCGTGGTGGTACTGCGCAACGGGGCAATCGTGGAAGAGGGGACACCGTGGAAGATCCTGCGATCGCCGGAGGCGGAGTACACCAAGAAGCTGTTGGCGGCGATCCCGGGTAAGCGCCTGCACACGTGAATTCTTCTCGCCACCGGGCACTCCGGTACCGTTAGGGCGCTATCTGTGCCGTCACGGGCGCTGACATGATCGAGTACACAGGCTGGAGCCGAATGACCGAGGAATCCCAACCCACGAGCGCAACTCACTCGGGCGGTGCCTCCTACGCGGCGGCCGGGGTCGACATCGCCGCAGGAGATCGAGCAGTGCAACTGTTCGCGCCGCTCGCCAAGAAGGCCAGCAGGCCCGAGGTCATGGGCGGTCTCGGCGGTTTCGCCGGCCTCTTCGCGCTCAAGGGCGACTACCGCGAGCCCGTCCTGGCCGCCTCGACCGACGGCGTCGGCACCAAGGTGGCCGTGGCGCAGGCGCTCGGCAAGCACGACACCCTGGGCCTCGACCTGGTCGCAATGGTCGTCGACGACCTCGTCGTCTGCGGTGCCGAGCCACTGTTCCTGCAGGACTACATCGCCGTGGGCCGAGTGGTTCCCGAGCAGGTCGCCGAACTGGTCAAGGGCATCGCAGAAGGCTGCATCATCGCCGGCTGCGCACTGCTCGGCGGCGAGACGGCCGAGCATCCGGGACTGATGGCCGACGGCGATTACGACCTCTCGGCCACCGGCATCGGCGTCGTCGAGGCGGATTCGATCCTCGGACCCGAGCGGGTGCGTCCCGGTGACGTCGTCATCGGCATGGGATCGTCGGGTCTGCACTCCAACGGCTACTCCCTCGCGCGCAAGGTGCTGCTGGAGATCAACCACATGGATCTCGGCGGACACGTCGAGGAGTTCGGCCGCACCCTCGGCGAGGAGCTGCTCGAACCGACCAAGATCTACGCCAAGGACTGCCTCGCGCTCGCGGCCGAAACCGACGTGCGCACGTTCTGCCACGTCACCGGCGGCGGATTGGCGAACAACCTCTCACGGGTGATGCCCGAGGGCCTGGTCGCCGAACTCGACCGAACCACGTGGAGCCCTGCCCCGATCTTCTCGCTGATCGCTCAGCGCGGACGCGTCGAGCGGGCCGAGATGGAGCAGACGTTCAACATGGGTGTCGGCATGGTCGCCATCGTGGCACCCGAGGACGTCGATCGAGCACTCGCCGTGCTGACCGCACGCCACATCGACTGCTGGACGTTGGGCACGGTGAAGAAGGCGACCGGTAAGGACGTCGCCGACGAGCGTGCGCTGCTGCTGGGTAACCACCCGAGGTTCTGATCGCCCGAGGACGGGCAAACAAGTGAGGGGGAGCCGCACCGCGGCTCCCCCTCAGTCGTTCAGTGCTCAGTACTAGCGTCGCCAGTCCTCGTACTCGTCTTCTTCGACTCGGGAAGGCGCGTCCGAGTCGACGCCGCCACGATGCGAGTTCGACGAACCACCGGAGAGCTCTTGCTGCAGTCTCTCCAAGTCCGTAATAGGCGAGCTGTACTTGAGCTCACGAGCGACCTTTGTCTGCTTTGCCTTAGCCCTGCCTCGGCCCATGGCGGTGCCCCCTCGCGGACTTTCGGGGCGGCCTGGGGAAATTTGGCGGCCCCGTTAGAGTTGGTATTTCTTCCTGGGACACACTCTAGCGCGCGAATCGCCGCGATGCGCAGACGGCACCACGTGTCGGTGCCGGGCGAACGGGCGCGACACGCCCGGGAAAAGGGTCGACGCAGCCTGTACCTGCAGAAATCCGTGCACAGGCAAACTATCTTCATGTTGCGACACGAGAACTACGTGCTGCGCGTCATGGGGAGCGACGCACTCAGGGGTCAGTTCCGCAACGATTTCAATGCCGCGGCCGCATCGCGGTAGACCTTCGGTGCCAAATCGGGCTGATCGAGCAAAGTGGACATCGCGGTCGCGTCGGTTCCTCGGAACAGGTCGCGAACCGTCACCCCGTGTTGCGGTACCGACTCCACGGTCACCGTGTCACCGCCGCCGAAGACCCCGGGTTCGAGAACTCGAAAGTACGCACCCACATCGCCTCGGTCCGCGAAGCGACGGATCCATCTCGGCTGGTCCATCCACCGTGCGAACGTCGCGCAGGGCTTGCGGGCGATCGTCACCTCCAACGTCACCGTGCCGATGCGCCACCGCGACCCGATCACCGCGTCGGTCACCGGTACACCCTCGGTGCGGAGGTTCTCCCCGAATAGACCCGGTGGAACCGGCACCCCCAGCTCGTCGGCCCAGTGCTGCGCCTCGACCTCGTCGTAGGCGTACACGGCCTGATCGAGTCCGCCGTGGAATTTCGTGTCCCGACAGTGATCACCGCCGATGCCGAGCTCGTGCACGTCCACCTGCCCGTCGACGGGCCGCTTGTCGATACCACTGTCGACCACCGCTCGGCGTCTGAACGGAACATCGGCGTGCACGACGCAGACCGCGAGGACCCTCCCGGTCACCGGCCGCGCAGGCGGTCGACCGCAGCGCGGCCGGCCTGGACGTCGTCGTACGACGGGATCGAATCCGGATCGATCGACGCGGCACACGGCCCTGCTTCGAGGGCAGTGTCGACCGGAATCGTCCGTTTGAGAAGAGCCAACGCGATCGGCCCCAGCTCGAAGTGATCGATGACGGTGCCCAGACGGCCCACCGAGCGTCCGCCTGCGGTCACCGGATCGCCCGTGCCGGGCCGGCCGTCCGCGGAACCGTCGAGATGCAGCAGCACCAGGTGCCGAGGCGGTCGACCGAGATTGTGCACGCGCGAGACAGTCTCCTGCCCGCGGTAGCAGCCCTTCTCCAGATGCACCGCGCCGAACTCGGCTGCGCTACCGATCCAGCGAACCTCGTGCGGAATGGTCTTCTCGTCGGTGTCCACGCCCACGCGCGGACGCAACGATTCCACCCGCAACGCGTCGAACGCCCAGGTTCCGGCCGGGGCGGCCCCGGCGTCGCGCAGTCGGAGGAACCACTCGCTCAGGCTCGCGCGGGGGATCACCACGTCGTAGGAATTCTCGCCCGGCCAGGGCATCCGCCGCACGAAACCGCCGCCGTCGATCGGCGACGCACCGTAGACCTCGCTCGGAGCCGGCAGGCCGGCCTTCTCGAGCGCCGACGCCGCGTCGGATCCGAGGACGGTGAGAACGGCGAGTTCGTCGGCCTCACGGGGTTCGGCCTTGGCCCAGAACACCATCTTCTTCAGGAACGACAGCAGATCCGGTCCGGCCGAGCGCTCGGTGTCGATGTACGTGACGCCGGCCAGGTCGGTCTGGACGAAGTGATGCTCGATGCGGCCGTTGACGTCCAGGCTCAGATTCTCGGCCGAGCTGCCGTCGGGCAGGTTGGAGACGAGTTGGCTCGAGATCGTGTTCAACCAACTCAGGCGTTCGTCTCCGCTGATGGCCAGCACGAAACGGTGGGAACGGTCGATGACGGCAGCGCCGCTGACCGCGTCGCGTTGCTCGCCGAACGGATTGCCGTAATGCCAGGCCACCCCGGCATCGACGCTGTCGTCGGGGGAGGGCACTGCGCCGGGGAGTGTCAGAAGTGGACTCGGGCTGATCGTGACTGTGTCGGACACATCCCCCATAGTAGGAGCCCGTCGGCGCAGCAACTCGGTGACCGGTCCCTTTACACCCTCGAAACGGCGACGACACGGCAACGCGACGACACGGACCTAGCGTGTCGATCCATGAAGAAACTGGCGCATCCGGCCGCGCAGATCGGCCTCGCCGCGATCGGCGGCATCGTGTTCGGGTTGGTGGTCGGCGAGTGGGCCGCGAACCTGAAGTTCATCGGTGATCTGTTCATCCGACTGATCCAGATGTCGATCGTCCCGCTGGTGATGGCTTCTGTCATCGTGGCCACCGGGTCGATGGCGGGGGCGGGAACCGGCAAGATCGCGTTTCGCACCTTCAAATGGATGATCGGGTTCTCGGTCGTCGCTGCTGTGCTGGCCTGGGTGCTGAGCACCATCATTCGGCCGGGCGCGGGCATGGTGTTCACCCAGCAGCTCGATCCGGCGCTCGAGGAGTCGGCGAGCGAGGCGCTCGGCTGGCAGGACACACTGCTGAACTTCGTCAGCACCAACGTGTTCGACGCTATGTCAACGGCGACGATGGTGCCCATCATCGTCTTCTCGCTGCTCTTCGGTATCGCGCTGCGCAGTCACATCACCAAGACCGGCAACACCCAGGTGCTCTCGTTCATGGACCAGATCCAGCAGATCGTCCTGACGATGATCCGGCTCGTCATGGTCATCGCCCCGGTCGGTGTGTTCTGCCTGCTCGCCGCGCTCGCCGGAGACGTCGGATTCTCCGTGGTGTCCACCGCGCTGAGCTACCTCGGTACGACGCTGCTCGGGGTGTTGATTCTGTTCGCACTCTTCGTCGTGGTCGTGACGATGCGGACCCGATTGAACCCGTGGAAGCTGCCCAGCAAGCTCACCGAACAGACTGCCGTTGCAGTGACGACGACCAGCTCGGCCGTCACGTTCCCGACGGTGCTGCGCAACACCGTCGAGAAGGTCGGCGTCAGTCAGAAGGTCGCCAACTTCACGCTGTCGATCGGGTTGACGATGGGCTCCTACGGCGCCGTGCTCAACTACATGATCGTGGTGATGTTCCTCGCGCAGGCAGGCAACATCGACCTGAGCCTCGGGCAGATCGTGCTGGGCATGGGCCTGGCGGTCCTGCTGAACATGGGCACCATCACCGTGCCCGGCGGATTCCCCGTCGTCGCGATGTTCCTCGCGACCTCGCTCGACCTTCCCTTCGAAGCCGTCGGCCTGCTGATCGCCGTTGACTGGTTCGCCGGGATCTTCCGTACCTTCCTCAACGTGAACGGAGACACATTCGTCGCGATGCTCGTCGCCAACGCCGACGACGAGATCGACCGCGAGGTTTACAACGGCACCAAGGTCGTCGTCGCCGAGGATCTCGACCTCGACGAGTACGCCGACGCGCTGGCAACGGCCGACCGAGCGGATTGATCGAACGCGTCCGCTCCCCTCTAGGGTGGCGGGCATGTCGGAGTCGGTAGTGGTGACGTTGGACGGCCGAGTGCACGACGCGAATCGGCCGTTGCTGTTCGCCGACGACCTGGCCGCGGTGCGCGGCGACGGGGTCTTCGAGACGCTGCTCGTGCGCGGCGGCGCGGCCTGTGCGGTCGAGTTGCATCTGGCCCGGCTGGTGGCGTCGGCGAAGGCGCTGGACCTACCCGTCCCCGATCTCGAACAGTGGCGCGCCGTCGTCGAACAGTCCGTGGGTCTGTGGGCGCAGGAGTCGGAGGACGAGGCGGTTCTTCGCGTGGTCCTCAGCCGCGGACGCGAGGGCGGTGGTGACCCCACCGCATACGTGACGGTGGGGCCGCTGCCCGAGCGAGTGCGGGCAGCGCGCACCGACGGGGTGTCGGTGATCACGCTCGATCGCGGCTACTCGGTGGACTTCTCGTCGGGAGCGCCGTGGCAGCTCGCGGGGGCCAAGACGTTGTCGTATGCGACCAACATGGCCGCGCTGCGACATGCCGCAACGCAGGGTGTCGACGACGTGATCTACCTCAGCAGCGAGGGGCGGGTGCTCGAAGGTCCGCGCTCGACGGTGGTGCTCGCGCGCGGTAAGACTCTCGTCACACCGTCCGTCGAACAGGGCATCCTGGCCGGAACCACGGTCGCCGGGTTGTTCGCCGTGGCCGAGTCCGCTGGTTGGACGTGCGAACACGGGCACCTGCATCCCGCGGATCTCATTGCCGCAGATGGTGTTTGGCTTGTCTCGAGCGTCACCCTCGCGGCTCGGGTCACGGCGATGAACGGCGTTCCTCTGGGCACTCGGAGGCGTGCCGGTGACGTTTCGACGATGGTCGATACGGCCGTGGAGGCGGTCGAAACTCGATAGGAGTCCAACGACCCTGCCGAAAGACTCTTCCCTACTACTAACCGTAGTAGTACATTCGAGTTTGTCGCGGGCCAACGCCCTGACCTGCGGTGTTGCCCGTCACAGCTCGGGTGTGAGAGTTCGGAGTATCGATGGACGCGTTGGATGTCTCGCGGTGGCAGTTCGGTATCACCACCGTTTACCACTTCATTCTCGTACCTCTCACGATCGGCCTCGCGCCGATGGTGGCCGCCATGCAGACCATGTGGGTGATCACCGGGAAGGACTCCTGGTATCGGCTGACCAAGTTCTTCGGCAAACTGTTCCTCATCAACTTCGCCCTCGGCGTCGCGACCGGAATCGTCCAGGAATTCCAATTCGGCATGAACTGGAGCGAATACTCACGGTTCGTCGGTGACGTGTTCGGTGCACCCCTCGCGCTCGAGGGATTGGTCGCGTTCTTCCTCGAGTCCACGTTCCTCGGCCTGTGGATATTCGGCTGGAGCCGACTCCCGAAACTCGTTCACCTGGCGACCATTTGGCTCGTCGCCATCGGCGTCAACGCCTCCGCCTTCTTCATCATCGCAGCCAACTCATGGATGCAGCATCCCGTCGGCGCGATCTACAACGAAGAGACCGGCCGCGCCGAACTCACGGACATCTGGGCACTGCTCACCAACAACACTGCGCTGGCGGCCTTTCCGCACGCCGTCGCAGGAGCATTCCTCACCGCCGCGACCTTCGTCGCCGGCATCTCCGGTTGGTGGATGGTGCGTGAGGCTCGCAGGAAGCAGGCTGAGCTCACTCCGCTGTCCGAAAACGGACTCGCACCGCAGGCTCCGCTCCCAGCCGCTGGGGTCACCACTCTGCAGGCTCCGCTCCCAGCCACTGGGGTCGCTACGCAGGCTCCGCTCCCGGCCACGGACTCGCGTTCGATGTTCAGATCCGCAGCACGAATGTCCTTCATCGTCATGATCGTTGCCGGCGGTGCGCTCGCCATCACCGGAGACATTCAGGGCAAGCTCATGTTCGAGCAGCAGCCCATGAAGATGGCATCCGCAGAATCGTTGTGCGACACCGAGACCGGGGCCAGCTTCTCGCTCCTGACCGTGGGCACCCACAACAACTGCGAATCCGTGGTTCACCTCATCGCGATTCCCGGACTCACCTCGTTCCTGGCGGAGAACGACTTCGGTGCCACCGTGCAGGGCGTCAACCAACTGCAGGAGCAGTACGAGCAGCAGTTCGGCCCCGGAAACTACAAGCCGAACCTGTTCGTCACCTACTGGGCGTTCCGAATGATGATCGGACTGGCCGCCGGCTCGGCCCTGCTCGCCATCGCGGGTCTGTGGGTCACCCGGGGTGGCCGGATTCCCGACCAGAAGTGGTTCTCGTGGTTGTCGCTGCTGGCGATTCCGACGCCGTTCCTCGCCAACAGTGCGGGCTGGATCTTCACCGAAATGGGCCGTCAGCCATGGGTTGTGGCGCCGAACCTCTCGGGAGTCGATCAGATACGGCTGACCGTGGACCAGGGCGTGTCCGACCATCCCGTCGGCCTCGTTCTCGCCTCGCTGGTGACGTTCACACTGCTGTACGCCGCCCTCGGTGGTGTCTGGTTCTTCCTTCTTCGTCGCTACGTCATCGAAGGGCCTCTCGACCACGACGCGCATCCGCACGTCGATCCACCGGAATCGGAAGACGAAGAGCCCAAACAGCTCTCGTTCGCGTACTAGGGGAAAACCATGTCACTGCCCGAATTCTGGTTCTTCGTCATCGCCTTCTTCTTCGTCGGCTACTTCGTGCTCGAAGGTTTCGACTTCGGCGTCGGCATGCTCATGCCGATCCTGGGCAGGCATCCCGACGCCGCCACGGGGGAGAAGCGCAGGCGTGCGGTACTGAACACGATCGGCCCGGTCTGGGACGGCAACGAGGTGTGGCTCATCACCGCAGGTGGCGCACTGTTCGCGGCCTTCCCGGAGTGGTACGCCACGTTGTTCTCGGGCTTCTACCTGCCGCTGCTGCTCATCCTGGTGGCGCTGATCCTGCGTATCTGCGCCATCGAATGGCGCGGCAAGATCGACGACCCGGTGTGGCGTCGACGCTGCGACATCGGGATCGGCATCGGCTCGTGGGTTCCGGCGGTGCTGTGGGGCGTCGCGTTCGCCAACATCGTCCGCGGCGTCGCGATCGACGAGAACAAGAAGGTCACCGCAGGCTTCTTCGATTTGCTCAACCCCTACGCTCTGCTCGGCGGTGCCACCATGGCGTTGGTGTTCGCCCTGCACGGCGCGGTGTTCATCGCGCTCAAGACTTCCGGGGACGTGCACGAGGATTCCGTGAAAATTGCGGCGCGCCTGTCGGTTCCGGCAGTTCTCGTCGGCGGCACCTTCGCCCTGTGGACCCAACTCGCGCACGGCAAGACGTGGACGTGGCTACTCGTCGCGGTGGCCGCCGTCGCACTGCTTCTGGTCGTCGCGCTGACGGCGAAAGTGCGCGAAGGCTGGGCATTCGTCTTCACCAGCGTTGCCATCGTTGCCGTCGTGGTGCTGTTGTTCGCCTCGCTGTTCCCCAATGTCATGCCGTCCAGTACGGATGCCGCGTTCGATCTCACCATCGCGAACGCGTCGTCGAGCCCGTACACGTTGAAGGTCATGACGTGGGCCGCAGCCTTCGCCGCCCCTGTCGTCCTCGGATACCAGGCCTGGACGTACTGGGTCTTCCGCCAGCGCATTTCGAGTGCCCAGATCCCGGACTCGATCGGACTGACGGTGAAATCGTGACCGCCCCCGCTGTGCCGCGGGGACGGGCGAAGGGGCCCGTCGATCCCCGACTGTGGAAGTACTCCCGATCGGCGCGGGGCTACCTGATCGTCACTGTCGCTCTGTCGACCGTCGTCACCCTGTGCATCATCGTCGGCGCGCTTGCGATCGGCCGCGTACTGGCCGGGGTCATCACCGACCCGACGGCACGGTCGTTGTCCGCCTGGACGACGGAACTCGCCGTGCTGGCGGGCGCAATGGCCGTCCGTGTGCTCGCCACCGGAGCCCAGTCCCGCTATGCGCACCGGTCGGCGTCACGTGTGGTGGCCGAAGTCGAAGTCGAGGTACTCACGGCTTCAACACATTTCGAGCCCCGAGAGCTCGACCGCGAACGGGAAGAGTTGACCGTCGTCGTCACCCGAGCCATCGGGGGTCTGCGCGCGTACCTGACCGGATACCTGCCGGCGCTGGTGTCCGCGGTCATCGTCACTCCGCTCGTTCTGGTCGTCATCGTCACTCAGGACGTGACCTCGGCTGTGGTCATCGCTGTGACCCTGCCGCTCATCCCGATCTTCATGATTCTGATCGGGTTGCTGACCAAGGGCCGAGCCGCGGCGACGCTCACGACGATGACCCGGTTGTCTGCGCAGTTGCTCGATCTACTGGCCGGTCTGCCGACCTTGCGCGCGCTGCGCCGCGAACACGGCCCGGCCGCTCGCATCCGTGCGTTGGGCGATGCCCATCGACGAACCACGATGCGCGCGTTGAAGGTTGCCTTCCTCTCGTCGATGGTGCTGGAGTTGCTCGCGACCCTGTGTGTCGCGCTGGTGGCCGTCGGCATCGGCTTGCGCTTGGTCTTCGGGGAGATGACGCTCGAAGCGGGCATCATCGCGTTGATTCTCGCCCCCGAGGTGTACTTCCCGCTGCGCGCCGTGGGGACCCAGTTCCACGCAGCAGAGGACGGCGTCGAGGCCGCGGAGCGAGCCTTCCGGGTCCTGGACCGGCGTACGACACAGCCGACCCGTGGCCGGACCGTGAACGCGACGACCGCGGACATCGAACTTGTCGGACTCACCGTCGCGAGCCGGGACGGCGACGCTCCGGCCGGACTGAGTGCGCTGTGCCGAGCGGGCACCATCACGGTAGTGACCGGCCCCAACGGCTCGGGTAAATCGACTGCGCTGCAGGCCGTTCTGGGGCTCACGTCGCCCACCAGCGGTGCGGTACTCGTCGGTGGCGTGCCCGTGGTCGATCTCGACCTCGACCGGTGGTGGGCTCAGGTCGCCTGGCTCCCGCAGCGTCCGGTGCTGCTTCCCGGCACGCTCTACGAGAACGTCACCCTCCACGGTGTGCCCGACGCCGATGCACTGGACGCAGCCTGCCGCGCTTCGGGATTCGACGCCGTACTACGAGAGCACCCGAACGGCTGGAACACTCGCGTCGGGCAGGGCGGAGTGGGTCTGTCCCTCGGCGAACTGCAACGCCTGGCCCTGACCCGAACCTTCGTCTCCGACGCGACGGTGATGGTACTGGACGAGCCGACGGCGCACCTGGACGCGGCGAGTGAACAGACTGTGCTGCAGGCCATTCGAGATGCAGCCGACCGAGGCGTCACCGTGGTGATGGTCGGTCACCGGCGCGCGGTGCTGCACGCCGCCGATCGCGTCGTCGAGGTGCGAAGCAGTTCGCCGGTGGTACCGGAGTTCGATCATGTCTGACCTACGACGCGCACTGGCACTGTTCGAGCTCTCCCCGCGCAGGGTGGCACTGGCTGTGGCGGCCGGCGTGGCAACACTCGGCAGCGCACTGGCTCTCGCCGCACTGTCGGCATGGTTGATCACCCGAGCCTGGCAGATGCCTCCGGTGATGGACCTGACCGTCGCAGTGGTAGCCGTTCGGGCGCTGGGCATCTCGCGCGGTGTGTTCCGCTACCTCGAACGATTGACCACGCACGACGCGGCCCTGCGCGGTACGACGGCAGCGCGCACGAGGATCTACGAGCAGCTGGCGAACGGACACGGCGCGCTCGCTCTGCGTCGCGGTGACGTACTGGCCCGTACCGGGGCGGACGTCGATGTGCTCGGCGACGTTGTCATACGCGCGATCGTCCCCATCTGCGTGAGCGTCGTGATGATGCTCGTAGCCGTGGGACTGCTCGCCGGTATCGCGCCTGCTGCCGCGTCGATCCTGGCGGTGTCGTTGTTGATCGCCGGGGTGGGTGCACCGATTCTGGCGGCGCGGTCGGCACGGATCGCCGAGGAGGCCGGAGCCGACGCCGACGCGCGGTTCGCCGAGACCGCCGTCCGAGCACTCGACCACGCCGCGGAACTGCGGGTCGCCGGGTGCCTCGACGCGACGCTCGCCGAAGCCCGCGGCGCAGCGCAGGATTCGGTCACTGCCCGCGACCGGGCGGCGCGACCGTCGGCGCTGGCCGATGCCGCCGTTCCGTTGTCGATCGGTGCATCGGTGATCGGGTCCTTTCTCGTCGGCATCGGGCTGTACGGACCGACCGGAGGCACCGCAGGTGGCATGACTCCGATGGCTCTGGCGATCATCGTGCTGGTTCCGCTCGCTGCCTTCGAGGCGACCGCGGCACTCCCCGGGGCGGCAATCGCCCTGATGCGTGGACGAATCGCGGCCACTCGAGTCATGGCGATGCTCGATGCGGCTCCGCCGCATGTGAGTAGAAACTCGACCCCTGCTACGAACTTCCGTGCACATGCGCGGAGCGCACTCATCGGGCCCAGCGGATCGGGCAAGTCCACGATGCTGCGGGAGTTCGCCGAGGAATGCGGTTCGGACGCAGCGCTGTTCGCCGAGGACGCGCATCTGTTCGACACCTCGATTCTGGAGAACCTGCGTGTGGTGCGCGGCGATGTCGACGAAGCACAGGCATCGGATGCGCTGCGACGCGTGGGCCTGGGCCCATGGCTCGACGCGCAGCCTCTCGGGGTCCACACCACCCTGGTCGGCGGTGCGCAGGCCGTCTCGGGCGGAGAACGGCGCAGACTGCTGTTGGCTCGCGCTGTGCTCAGTACGGCCCCGATCGTGCTGCTGGACGAGCCGACCGAGCATCTCGACCGAATCTCCGGCGAACAGATACTGCGAGAGTTGCTCACCACCGACGACGGCTTGTTCGGAGCCGATCGAATCGTGGTGGTCGTCACTCATCAACTGCCGGAGAACACCGACGCCGACCAGGTGATCGACCTGGGTGCGGACCCAAAGAAAAAACCCTTTGCCGACTCGGAATCTCCGGCGTACGTTGGGAGTACACGAGAGAGGAGGTGGTCTGAAGTTGATGAACTCTAGGACGCGTGAGGTGGCTGTCAGCTAGCCGCAATCGCTGACGGATTCACTGCGAAGACCGCGCGAGCGGCTAGCGAATCCCAGGCAGCTACCCGGCCCCCGAGCCCCCGACCTGTCCGGTCGGGACCTGAAAGCAGGTACGGCTCGGGGGCCGTTCGCTGTGGGTACCGAAGTGGTTGTGTCTCAGCCGATGTAGCGAGACAGGCGCGCGGACAACCGCGGTGCCAGTGGGCCGTCGGCGACGACGCGTTCCTCGACGTATGCGAGGTCGCCGCCTTCGACGATGCCGTAGAGCCGCTTGGCCCCGCCGACCAACGCACCCGAGGTGCTACGGATGACGACGTCGGTGGCCAGTTCCCAGGACGACTTGGTCAGGGCGTGGCCGTAATACAGTTCGACGACTCCGGTGCTGTGGGTCAGCAGCAGTTCGACGAGCTCTTCGTCGTCGGAACCCTTGAGCCCGTGGCCTCCGCTCATCCGCCAGAATCCGGTTTCGCGGAGGTCGGGATGTGCGAAGTTGCCGTCGGAGTCGAGTCGCCACGAACGCGATTCCCAGCTCAGGTAGCTACCGCCGTCGTGAGTGACGACGATCTGCTGACCGAAGGGATAGTCGGTACCCGACTCGGGGTCGTGGCCCTCGCCCTCGCCACGCCACACGCCGACGAGCGGCAGCAGAGCGAGCATCGACGGGTGCAGATCGGGGCCGAGGCGAAGATTGGCCGTGTCGTCGGGGTGCGGGATGTCCGGCAGGACCGGAACGTTCCGCGTCGACGCGTCGGCGAACTTCTGTTCGGCAGCCGCTATTGCTTCGTCGCCACTGGTGACGGGGGTGCCGAGCCCCTCGTCAGCACTGCCGGGTTGCCCCGCAACCGGTTCTGTCACGACTCGTCGTTGACCAGTCGGTAGACGACGTAGAGCGAGAACGCGATGATGGCTACTGCCGCAAGAACGAGAAGTAGCTCGAAGAAGATGACCACGAGTGCGAGTTTAACCCGCAGCGATCGTCGTCGAGGACAGCGGCCCGAATACCGCCTGTGTCCTTGGTGACATCTAACCGAATTCGGGGCCTCGAGTGCGCTGGATCACTCATAGCTGTGGAGAAATCCTGTCGAGCAGGTACCTTCTTCGGGGGGCGTCGGGCGCTCGAGGGTGAGTTTCCGATGTTGTTCACTGTGTTCTGTCACGAAGGCTGGGGAGGTCTCCGCAACAATGCTGCGTCGTAAACGGGCTCTGACATCGTCGTTCGGTCCGTTGTTGATGAGGTCGGCGGTGGTGACCCTGGCGTTGGCGCTTGCCGCTCCCGCAGCCGCATTCGCCGCTCCGGACTCGGGATCGGCAGAGTCGGGCTCGGCAGAGTCGGGATCATCCGACTCCGGTTCCGCCGACGCCGGATCGTCCGACTTCGGGTCGTCGCAGGGTCCGAACATCGACCCCAACAACTACGCGCAGGACTGCCCCGATGTGCTGGTGTTGGCGGTGTCCGGTGCCACCGACTCGGCGTCGGACCGCAATCCTCTGGCCGAGCAGGCGTCCACTGTCGCGTCGAACTGGGTCGGGAATGTGACGGTCCCGGTCGGTGAGGCGAATGCCGACAGCCCGGGTACCGTCGGCTGGCTCTACGTCCCGTACGCCTCGACGTACGGCTTCGACGTTCTGGACGACGTGCCGACCTACCACGAGTCGATCGTGGAAGGTGTCGCAACGACCAATCGTCTGATGGACGAGTACAAGGTCAAGTGTGGAGACCGAACCAAGTTCGTACTCCTCGGATACAGCGTCGGCGGCGAGGTACTCGATCGTTTGTCCACCGAGATCGGCGCGCGTGACGCGAGTGCCCTGGTCAACGGCGACGACATCGCAGGCGTGATCATGGTCGGTTCGCCCTACCGCCCGGCCGGTGTGCCGAATTTCGGTGACGAGCCGGGTGAATCGCTCGGTGGCTTCATGGACCAGTCGCCGCGGGATTACGGAACACTGACCGACAAGGTCACCTGGTCGTGCCGACCGTGGGATCTGGCGTGCGACGCTCCGGACGACATCGAACTTCTACAGCTCGCCCTCGAGGTCATCTCGCAGATGCGGCTGACCGTCCTCAACCCGGTACAGACCGTGTCCGACTTCGCGCGCGCAGTGACGACCATTGCTTCGCGCGCGATCGTCGATATCGCCACCGACAAATCATGGTTCACCTCCGACGAGACTCTGCTGCAGGTCTTGGTGAGGGTGGCGGATGTGGATTACACCGTCGCCGATCAGCAGGCGGTGGACGCACTGACACCGGAGCAGCTCCTCGTCGATCTCAACTGGGCGATGGGGCCCGGTGCCGAGACCGTGGAAGCCAAGCTCCGCGCCGAGGCCACCGGGTTCGAGGAGAACAACAAGGGCATCGCCGATGTCGTGCTCGGGCCCTACCTGGCGCTCGGCTTCCTGCAGCACCTGTCGTACTGGTACAACGATCCCAACGACGGGTACGAGTGGGAGAGCGAGAAGATGGTCGCTTGGATCACCGACCTTGCGCGCACCGAACGCGAGAAGAAGAACGCACCGCAGACGGCGACACCGGAAGCCCCCGCCCCGGAGACCGCACCCGAACCCCGCCTGCTGCCGGAGCCCGGCACGGTCACGCAGGTGAGCGATCTCGGAGCGTTCCTCGAATCGCAGGGCATTCCGGTACCGGAAGGGATGTTCCCGCCGCAGTATTCGACGGTCCCCGATCCCGCCACCTCGGTGCCCGTCCCGAACTAGAAGCCTCCACCGAGCCGAAAGAACCCCGCACCTGCGAGCAGGTGCGGGGTTCTTTTTCGTTCGAAGCGAGCCGGTCGGATCAGACTCCGACGGTGACGTTCGCCGAGTGCACGCCTGCGCCCTCGGGAGCGATCACGGTGTCGCCGTTGCCCGATGCCGACAGCGCGCGAAGCGTCCACTGTCCGGGAGCGGCGAAGAACCGGAAGTCTCCGGTGCCCGACGCGACGACCTCTGCGGTGAATTCGCCGCTGCCGTCGAGCAGCCGCACGAATGCGCCTGCTACGGGCTCACCGTCGCCGGCGAGGACGCGGCCGGTGATGACCGTTTCCTTCTCGACGTCGACACCTGCGGGGATGGTCTGGCCCTGTACGGGTGCTCCACACATATCAGTGAACCTCCAGCTCGATGGGTGCTCCGACGAGAGAGCCGTACTCGACCCAGCTGCCGTCGTAGTTCTTGACGTCTTCCTTGCCGAGGAGCTCCTTGAGGACGAACCAGGTGTGGCTCGAACGCTCACCGATGCGGCAGTAGGCGATGGTGGCCTTGCTGTCGTCGTAGCCCTTGGTCTTGTACAGCTCTTCGAGCGCTTCGTCGGACTTGAACGTGCCGTCCTCGTTGGCGGTGGTGCTCCACGGGATGTTGATCGCGGACGGGACGTGGCCACGCTGCTGTGCCTGCTCCTGCGGAAGGTGAGCCGGAGCGAGGATCTTGCCCGAGAACTCGTCGGGCGAACGCACGTCGATCAGGTTCTTGTTGCCGATGGCATCGATGACCTCGTCGCGGAACGCGCGGATCGACAGGTCGGGTGCCTCGGCGCGGTACTGCGTGGTCTCACGGCTGACGACGTCCTTGGACAGCGCGCGGCCGTCGAGTTCCCACTTCTTGCGTCCACCGTCGATGAGCTTGACGTCCTTGTGGCCGTACAGCTTGAAGTACCAGTAGGCGTAGGCGGCGAACCAGTTGTTGTTTCCGCCGTACAGCACGATGGTGTCGTCGTTGCTGATGCCCTTGGCCGACAGCAGGTCCGAGAACTGTTCCTGATTGAGGAAGTCGCGGCGAACCGGGTCCTGCAGGTCCTTGCGCCAGTCGAGCTTGACCGCACCTTCGATGTGTCCGCCGTCGTAGGCGCTTGCGTCTTCGTCGACCTCGACGAAGACGGTCTTCGGTGCGTTCAGGTTCTGCTCGGCCCAGTCGGCAGAGACCAGGACGTCGGAGCGAGCCATGGTGTTCCTTTCGGTCTTTCTCTATGGATCGGTGAAGGTCGAGACAGGACTGCAGCCTGCTCAAGCGACCCTGTTCAGGATGCGGTGTGCGAGGTGGTGCGCAGCCGCGAGGCGAGGGGGTAGATCATGCAGCCGAGGCAGACCGCGAACGCGGCGTTGAGGAAGGCCGCGAACAACGCGAAGCCTGCCGCCACGGTTCCGACGACGGGAGCGCCGATCGCGAAGCCGAGGACTCCGACGGCGGCGAACACGAAGCCCACCAGTTGAGCGAACTTCAACGGTGCCACCGGCTCTCGTTCGCTGGTGGGGGAGAGCCGCGGTGCGACGAATGTCGCGTAGATCGTGCCGTACGGACTGCGCTTGGGTCCGCGGACGGCTCCGATTCCGAACACGATCGCCTGTAGCCCGAGCAGGATTGCCGCCGCGGGGACCGAGAACGTGGTCAGGAGGAGAACGACGACCAGAACGGCGGTGGTGATCCACGCCGCGAAGCGTGGACCACGAACGTCCACCTGGTCGATCGTGGCAGTGGGGGTGGTGGTCCGGGTGTCGGGTGTCGACATCGAGAGGTACTCCTGAGCGAGGTCGGGGCACGCCGCATCGGCAGTGCTCGGACATGGATTTCGATCATCGGGCCGTCATCACGCATGGGCGTGGCGGCAGAAGGAAATCAGCAGCAGCGACAGCAACAACCGCCCAGTCGGCACAGATCGACTGTGCGACGACTGGTGAGCATCAGCTCGCGGCAGGAGAACACGAAGAGCATCGTACCCGCTACCAGCGGCGCGTCCTACCGCCGGTCCGAAGAAGCGAGGTCAGAGAGCGTCGAGTGCCGACCGCAGCGCCGCAGCGGACGGCACACCCGCGATTCTGGAGCGCCGTTGCAATCGGGTGTCGAGTACGAAAGTGGTGGGCAGTGACAGCACGCCCAATTCGCGAGCGAGGATCGGATGGGCGTCGATGTCGAGTTCGAGTTCGCGGGCATCGCTCCGGTCGTCCAGCACCTGCTGGACGACACGTCGCACGGCTGCGCACGGTCCGCACCAGTCGGCCGAGAAGTGCAGGACGGTCGCATAGTCGGTCGTGGCACCCGCGTCGAGCAGCAGCGGGTACAGGTCGTCGGTCACGGTGTCGGGCTCACGCACCGCCCGCACGGCACCCGATCGGCTGCGCAGGAACAATCCGGTAGCGACGGCAAGGATCGCCACGACGACGAGAACTGTGATCCCTGTCACGGCTTTTCGATTTCGTTGAGGTCGATGGTCACGTTCTCGCCCGATCCTTCGACGACGATCTGCGAGCCCTCCGCATAGACGTCGGTCGGGACGAGCCCGAAGGGCAGGCTCTGACGCTCGATGGTCTTGGTGAACAGTCCGAGAACCGTGGGCTTGGCGAAATCGGGGATCGAGAAGTCCGCCTGACCCTCCGGGCCGAAATAGAAGTCCGACGCCACGATGGCGACGCCGTCACCTTCGAGCAACAGGTCGGCCTGCACGCTCACCGTCGTCTCGAGCGGGCCGACCGGAACCGTTCCGGTCAGCACGACGCCCCCGGTAGTGGTCATGCCCGATCCGCCGGAGCCGCCGGTGCCGTCCGACTTGTCGGCCGGCGGCGCGGAAACCTGCAGGTCGACGATGCCGAGGAACCGGCCGAGGTCCGTGGCCTCGATCCGTACGCGGCCGTCGAGCTCGTCCACGGGAATCGCCCGCACGTTGTTGTCGATCAAGTCGGACAACTCGATGTGCACGCCGCGGAGATTGGCCTCGATCGTCGTCGAGCCGACGTACTCGGTCGGCACGTCCTGCGCGCGGATCTCGATGTTCTGGTAGCGCCCGTCCGCGGCCTGGGTGAGGAACGGGAAACCGTGCACGATCACCTGAGGGTCCGAGGTGAGCTCACCGCCGGCGCGGATCGCGCGGGAGACTCGATACTCCGAGTAGGCCGCAGCGCCGAAATCCACCACGAGGGTGAGGGCCAGCAGGCTGGCGAGTCCGATGAGAAGTGTGCGCACGGGTCCATTGTGACCGACGAATCGCGCACTGCCCTCTTCGGCCGGTTGTACGGACAAGCTAGTCTGTGTCCTTGACGATCACTCAAGTCCAGCCTGGACTGGACCGGCCAGCAGTAAGAATGGAGACGCAGTGGAGCTCCTACTACTGACCTCCGATCCCAATCCGGAGGGCGTTCTGCCGTCCCTCGCTCTCCTGGCGCATCACGTACGCCCGGTACCCACCGAGGTGTCCTCGCTTCTCGAAGCCGGCTCGGCGGACATCGCGCTGGTCGACGCTCGTACGGACCTGGCCGCCGCTCGTGGTCTGTGTCGCCTGTTGGGAAGTACCGGATCGGCCATCCCCGTCGTCGCGGTGCTCACCGAGGGTGGGCTCGTCGCGGTGAATTCCGACTGGGGTCTCGACGACATCCTGCTCCCCGGTACCGGCCCCGCAGAGCTCGACGCCCGGCTGCGGTTGCTGGTCGGCCGTAGTGGAGGAGTTGCCAGCCCGGAGACCTCCGGCAAGATCACGCTCGGCGAACTGGTCATCGACGAAGGTACCTACACCGCTCGGCTGCGAGGTCGTCCGCTCGACCTCACGTACAAGGAATTCGAGCTGCTGAAGTACCTTGCTCAGCACGCGGGGCGGGTCTTCACTCGCGCCCAGCTCCTGCAGGAGGTGTGGGGCTACGACTTCTTCGGTGGCACGCGCACCGTCGACGTCCATGTTCGACGCCTGCGCGCCAAGCTGGGCACCGAGTACGAGTCGCTCATCGGAACGGTACGCAACGTGGGATACAAGGCGGTTCGACCCGCGCGCAACGCCAAGGGTGGACCGGTGGTCTCGGACGCTGCCGGCGGGGATTCCGACGATGCGGATTTCGAGTTCGAGCAAGAGAGTACTCTCTCGTAGATGAATTCGGATTCTGCGTTCGACGTCCACCCCATCGACGGCGACGCACCGTCTTCGCGCGTTTCCTACGAGATTCATCAGATCCTCTCCCGTGCAACGGAAGTCGACGGCACTGCGCCCTTGTCGGAGCAGGCCGTGAAGGCTGTCGACCGAGGTGACGACGTCGTTCGTCTGGTCTCCATCGAGGGTGATCGTGTGGTCGGTTACGTCGGAATCGCCGACGGGATGGCCGAGGCTGTCGTCGATCCGCCGTTCCGCGGTCACGGAGTGGGACGCGAATTGGTTTCTCGCGCACTCGAAATCGGCTCCGGTGCCCGTATCTGGGCGCACGGCAACCTGCCGGCGGCGCAGTCTGTCGCGGCGCGGCTCGGGTTGCAGGTGGTTCGCGAGCTGCTGCAGATGCGTCGCGCGTCCGCGCATCCCGATCTTCCGGATGTGGTTGTGCCGGAAGGTATTTCGCTTCGAACGTATCGTGGGCATCAGGACGATGCCGAGCTGCTGCGGGTCAACAATGCGGCCTTCTCCTGGCACCCCGAACAGGGTGGCTGGACCGATCGCGACATCGCCGCACGACGAGACGAATCGTGGTTCGACCCGGCCGGACTGTTCCTGGCTTTCGAGGAGGGCAGCGACCGCCTCCTCGGCTTCCACTGGACGAAGGTTCATCCGGCCGAAGGCTCGGAACCCGCCATCGGTGAGGTGTACGTCGTCGGAATCGACCCCCAGTCGCAGGGGCGCGGCCTCGGCCGAGTGCTCACGCTGGCCGGCCTGCACTATCTGCGTAGCAGAGAACTCGGCCAGATCATGCTGTACGTCGAGGCCGACAACACCGCTGCCGTGCACACCTACAGCAAGCTGGGCTTCGAGAACTACCACGTGGATGCCGCATACGCTCGCAGCGTCTGAACGGACATTTCAGGCTGCGGTGTTCATCTTCCGTTCACCCACGCGGGGGTAAACGTCTACCACCTGCCCTTACCTTTCTCCATGGGTGGCAACCTACGCCGCCTGGTGCGAGGTTCTCTTCTGGAGCCGGCACCCACACAGTCACAGCGCGGCCGATCAGGTCCGAGCCGTGGACACGGCCCAAGATTCCTCGGAGGAAACAGGTGAACCTCAAGCGCAACGGTGCTCTCATGAGCGCAGTGGCCATCAGTGCCATGTTGCTGACCGCATGCGGTAGCGACGCGAACGTCGAGACCGTCGGCGCGGGCGATTCTTCCGCCTCGTGCGAGGGCAAGTCTCCGCTCACGGGCGAAGGATCGTCTGCTCAGCAGAACGCGATGTCCAACTTCACCTCGGTCTACTCGAGCGTCTGCTCCGGCAAGTCCGTCGAGTACACCACCAGCGGCTCGGGCAACGGTCGTACGCAGTTCGTCGCCGGTCTGGTCGACTTCGCCGGCTCCGACTCCGCGATCAAGGACGAGCAGGCAGCCGAGGCGGCCACCCGCTGCGACAGCAACCCGGCATGGAACCTGCCGCTGGTCTTCGGGCCCGTCGCAGTGGCCTACAACCTCGACGGCGTCGACAGCCTGGTGCTCACGCCCGATGTCACCGCACGGATGTTCACCGGCCAGATCACCACCTGGAACGATCCCGCGATCGCCGCCCTCAACGAAGGCGTCGACCTGCCGTCCACCCCGGTCACCCCGGTCTACCGCTCCGATTCCTCGGGCACCAGCGACAACTTCCAGCGCTTCCTGTCCGACGCTGCTCCGGAGGCCTGGACCCTCGATCACAGCTCCGACTGGGCCGGCGGCGTCGGCGAAGGTGCCAACGGCTCCTCGGGCGTCGCCCAGGCCGTTTCCGGGACTCCCGGCTCGATCACGTACGTCGAGTTCGGCTTCGTCGAGCAGGAAGGCCTCAGCGCCGCGAACATCGACTTCGGCAGTGGCCCGGTCGAGCTGAGCACCGAGAGTGCTGCCGCTGCCATCGACGCCGTGACCTTCTCCGGTGAGGGCAACGACCTGGTGCTCGACCTCGACACGCTGTACGCCAGCAACGAGGCCGACACCTACCCGTTGGTGCTCGCCACCTACGAGATCGTCTGCTCGGCGGGCTACGACGCCGACACCTCGGCAGCAGTCAAGTCGTTCCTGCTCAGCGCCGCGAACGAGGGCCAGCAGGGCCTCGAGGAAGCCGGCTACGTGCCGCTGCCGGACCGCTTCAAGGAGCGTCTGATCACCGCTATCGAAGCAATCGCCTGATTAAATGAGACGTAGTCCTGCTTCGGCTCGCGGCATCGCGAGCCGAAGCAGGACCGTCCTCGACCTCCACACGAGACAGTGAGCGGTATGAGCGACACCCACTCGATGACCGGCGTCCCCTCCGCGGCTTCTGTGCCCTCCGCGGGTGCCGCGCACAAACCGGAAGAACCACAATTGTCAGACAAGAAAAAATCGGGGACCGTCACACGTCCCGGTGACAGGATCTTCTCCGGCCTCGCCACGGGCTCGGGCATCTTCATCATCGCGCTGATCGCCGCCGTGGGTATCTTCCTGGTCTGGCGTGCGATCCCCTCACTGTCGAACAACACGGTCAACTTTCTGACCTACAACGGTGCCTGGGACACGTCCAACACCTCGGCCATGGTGTTCGGTGTTCTCGATCTGTTCCTGGTCACCGTCACGGTGTCCCTGTTCGCGCTGGTCCTCGCGATGCCTGTCGCCCTCGGCATCGCCATCTATCTGACGAACTACGCGCCCAAGCGAGTGGCGGGACCGCTCGGTTACGTCATCGATCTGCTGGCCGCAGTCCCGTCGATCGTCTTCGGACTGTGGGGCCTGTACGTCCTCGCGCCGGTGATCAGCCCGTTCGCCGAGTGGCTCAACACCAACCTGGGTTGGTTCCCACTCTTCGGTACCGGGTCGGTCTCCATCGCCGGCGGCGGCACCATCTTCACCGGCGGCATCGTGCTCGCCGTCATGATCCTGCCGATCATCGCTGCCGTGACCCGCGAGGTGTTCATGCAGACGCCGAAGGGTCAGATCGAAGCCGCTCTCGCACTCGGGGCCACCCGCTGGGAGGTCGTGCGAACCACGGTCATTCCGTTCGGAAAGTCCGGTTACGTCAGCGGCTCCATGCTCGGCCTCGGCCGCGCACTCGGTGAGACCATCGCGCTCTACATCATCATTCGCAGCACCCAGTCGACGTTCGGCGGAACCTTGTTCGACGGCGGTTCGACATTCGCGACCAAGATCGCGCTGGCCGCGGGCGAGTTCAACAACCCGCTCCAAGCCGGTGCCTACATCGCCGCAGGTCTGGTGCTCTTCATCCTGACGTTCGTCGTCAACGCCGGTGCTCGCGCCGCCATCGCCGGAAAGAAGGACTGACCCATGACCGCAACCATGGACAAGCCCGTCAAGGAACCCACGTTCCAGGGCGTCAGCGCTCGCCGGAAGGCGTCCAACCTCTCGGCGACGATCCTCGTCAGCCTCTCGGTGCTGGTGGCACTCGTCCCACTGATCTGGGTGCTCTACACGGTGATCTCTCGTGGACTGTCCGCGGTGGTCTCACCCACGTGGTGGCAGAACTCGCAGGCCGGCGTCACCCAGTTCATCGCAGGCGGCGGTGCGTACCACGCCATCGTCGGAACGCTCCTGCAAGGACTGTTCTGCGCCGCCATCTCCATCCCGATCGGCATCTTCGTCGCCATCTACCTCGTCGAATACGGCGTGGGCACGCGACTGGCCCGAGTCACCACCTTCATGGTCGACATCCTCACCGGTGTGCCGTCCATCGTCGCGGCCCTGTTCATCTACGCGCTGTGGATCGCCACCTTCGGGTTCCAGCGCTCCGGCCTGGCCGTGGCCTTCGCCCTCGTGCTGCTGATGATCCCTGTGATCGTGCGCTCGGCCGAGGAAATGCTGCGCATCGTCCCTCAGGATCTGCGCGAGGCGTCCTACGCGCTCGGTGTGCCGAAGTGGAAGACCATCGCCAAGATCGTCATCCCCACGGCGCTGTCCGGCATCGTCACCGGCATCATGCTCGCTCTGGCCCGCGTGATGGGTGAGACGGCACCCGTGCTGATCCTGGTGGGATCTGCCACCGCCATCAACTTCAACATTTTCGAGGGGCCGCAGACGTCTCTGCCGCTCATGATGGTCGACCTGCAGAAAGCAGGAACCGGCGTGCTCACCGCTGAGCGCATGTGGGGAGCAGCCCTGACGCTGATCCTGATCGTCGCAATACTCAACATCGGCGCGAAGTTGGTCTCGAAGTTCTTCTCGCCCAAGAACTTCTGACCCACCCGACTCCAGCGAATCCTAAGGAACGAAGAACATGGCAAAGCGTCTCGATCTCAAGGACGTCAACATCTACTACGGCAAGTTCCATGCCGTCTCCGACGTCACTCTGGCCGTACCGCCGCGCAGCGTCACCGCGTTCATCGGACCGTCCGGCTGCGGTAAGTCGACCGTCCTGCGTTCGCTCAACCGCATGCACGAGGTGACCCCCGGCGCCCGCGTCGAAGGCTCGGTGCTGCTCGACGGCGAGGACATCTACGGCAGTGGCGTCGACCCGGTGGGTGTGCGCCGCACCATCGGCATGGTCTTCCAGCGCCCCAACCCCTTCCCGACGATGTCGATCCGCGACAACGTCGTCGCCGGCCTGAAGTTGCAGGGCGGCCGCGGCAAGAAGGAACTCGACGAGATCGCCGAGCGCTCGCTCAAGGGTGCCAACCTCTGGAACGAGGTCAAGGACCGCCTCGACAAGCCCGGTGGTGGCCTCTCCGGCGGACAGCAGCAGCGTCTGTGCATCGCTCGTGCTATCGCAGTCTCGCCCGACGTTCTGCTGATGGACGAGCCCTGCTCGGCTCTCGACCCCATCTCCACTCTCGCCATCGAGGACCTGATCCAGGAACTCAAGCAGGACTTCACGATCGTGATCGTCACGCACAACATGCAGCAGGCCGCACGGGTGAGCGATCAGACCGGCTTCTTCAACCTCGAGGCGACCGGCAAGCCCGGCAAGCTCATCGAGATCGACGACACCGAGAAGATCTTCTCCAATCCGACGCAGAAGGCCACCGAGGACTACATCTCCGGCCGCTTCGGATAAGCACACACGAACGCGAGAACCCCCGTCGAGCGAAAGCTCGGCGGGGGTTCTTTCGTGCGTGTCTGCGCTCGTTGTTCCGACGAGAAAGCCGAGTAGCGCTGCAGCGCAGCGCCACTCGGTCTCGGCGAGGGTGGGTACTACGAGGTGGGGATGTTGTTGTGGCTCAGGTCGAGCGGCAGCTCACCGGTCACCAGGAAGATCACCCGACGGCCGACCTCGACAGCGTGATCGGCGAAGCGCTCGTAGAAGCGGCCGAGCAGAGTCACGTCCACCGCAGCAGCGACGCCGTGGCTCCACTCGCGGTCCATCAGCACCGTGAAGAGGTGACGGTGCAGATCGTCCATCGCCTCGTCCTCCTCCTGCAGCTTCGCAGCGCGCTCGGGATCGCGGGTCTCGAGGACCTCACGGGCCGACGCGCCGATCTGAACGGCGAGCCGACCCATCTCGGCGAAGTACCCGTTGACGACCTCGGGGAGGGCATGGTTCGGGTGCCTGCGACGAGTGATCTTGGCGACGTGCAGTGCGAGTGCGCCCATGCGATCGATGTCGGCGACGATCTGAATGCCGGCCACCACCGAACGGAGGTCGCCTGCGACCGGAGCCTGCAGGGCGAGAAGGGTGAAGGCCTTCTCCTCGCACACCGCACTGAGCTCGGTGATCCTGTCGTGTTCGGAAATGACCTGCTCGGCGAGTACCAGGTCTGCTTGAAGGAGGGACTGCGTGGCCTTTTCCATGGCCGCACCAGCCAGGCTCGCCATCTCTCCGAGGAGATCGGCAAGCTCGTTCATCTGTTCGTTGTAGGCGACGCGCATGAGCGAAGTTTAGTGGGTCACACCGACCAGTTCCCTGTCCCGAGGGTTAACGGAGCATGAATGAACTCAGGCGCACGTGTCGTCGGCGGCGTTGGTGTACGAGAGATCCTCCGGAAGGGGCGCACTCTCGGTGGTGCCCTCGACCTGAGTGGGATCGATTTCAGTGCCGAATGCCGTCGGAAACTGGGTGTATCCGGGATAGTTCGAGCCGAGCACCACCTCGACGACGTTGTTCAGGCTCGGTGCCAGCTCGATGGCCGCGCCGGGTATCGCCGACGCGACGGTCGCCGCAGCAGCCTCCTGATCCTGGGAGTAGCGCACCACGGTCTGAGCCGCGGTGCCCGAGAAGTTGCCGACCGTCAGGATCTGGAAGCCGTAGACCGCGAGTTCGTCGGATGCCGTCTGAGCCATCCCGGCGATGTCGGATGCGTTGGACACCTGCAGGGAGACAGTTGCCGGATCGACGGCCAACAGCGGCGCGTCGGGTACGGCGGCAGGTGCGGGCTCTTCGGGTGTCACCGGCTCCGCGCGTTCCTCACCGGGCAACGGAGCGTCGTCGATGATGGCCTGGAAGATCGCACCGATCGCGTCGTCGTTGGGGATCTCGTTGCCGTAGTCGTTGGTGCCGGTGGTGGGAATGGTCAGGAAGGTCACCGCACCGGCGTCCACGTTCTGCAGCGAGCGCCCCAGCGTCACCAGGTCCTGAGTCTTGACGTTCTCCACGAAGGTGTCCGAGGTGAACGCGTTGACGAATCCGTTGAGCTTGCCGGGATCGAGCAGCACGTTGTTCGAGAGCGCGGACCTCAGAAGCGACGACAGGAAACGCTGCTGTCGCTTGATGCGGCCGTAGTCGCCGTTGCCCTCGGACTCGACGTTGCGCGCTCGAACGTAGTTCAGTGCGGTGCGGCCGTCGATGCGCTGTGTTCCGACGTTGGGGAGGACGTCACCCAATTCGTAATCGATCAGCGGCTGCGCGGTGCAGACCTCGACACCACCGACCTCGTCGACCATGGACTCGAATCCGGCGAAGTCCATCCCGACGAAGTGTCCGATACGCAGGCCCGAGATCTTCTGGATGGTCTTGACCAGACATTTGGGGCCGCCGAGAGCATAGGTGGCGTTGAGCTTGTCGCCGTATGCCTCGGGGAACATCTCTCCGGTGTAGGTATTGGTGTCGTTGTCGAACTGCTCGCACTCGGGGCGCGTCACATCGAGATCACGGGGAAACGAGACGGCGACGACGCGGCTGCGGTCGGCCGGGATGTTGACGAGCATGACCGTGTCCGAACGGGCTCCCTCGGCGTCGGCGACGGTGCCGGCACCCACCTCGCCGCTGGCCCCGGTGCGGGTGTCGGTGCCCACGATCAGGTACGTCTCGTCGCCGTATTGGCCTTCGGCGTCGACGACGTCGGTCGAATCGGGATCGAGTGCGGCGACCTGGAGAAATCCCTGATCGGTGTTGCGGAGATATCCCCACACCACCCCGGTCAGGGCCACCGCCAGAATCGCGACGAGAGAGACCAGGCTTCGGCCGATCATCCGCACTCGGCGGCGTCGGCGCACCCGGCTCATCGCCAACCGTGTCAGAGCCGGGCGATCCGTCGCGGGCGCACCCACCGGTTCCGGTGCCGCGTGCGGCGGCGGAGTCGGCGGCACTGCGCGGGCAGGCGGGGGAGTGGAATCGGTGATGGGGGCGATGACCTCGGTCGGCTCTTCGGCCTCGGGACGGTCGTCCGGAGCCCGCCGAGTCGATCCCGAGCGCGACATCTTGTCCACCAACTCGGCGACCGAGACGGTGTCGGCGTTACGCGGCGATCGTTTGCCGAGCCTACCGCTGTCCTCGGGCTGAGGCGATTGCTCCTCGTCCGGTGTTGCGGGGCCTTCGGAGTGAGGTGGGCGCTGCCCCGACCGTCCGATTGCACCGGTTTGTCTGATTGAGGACAGCGGGCGCTCCCATGGGGCGCGACCCTCGGGCACCGACGGGCCCGACTCTCGATCGTCTCCCACGAATTCGAACCTGGCCTTCCATCACACGCACGCGCCGCCTGCTCGGCAATCCCAGCCATAGTACTGACTCGAGCGGCATGGTCCACTCGAGCGAGGTGGGCGGCTGGTCAGCTGCGAATCAGCCGCCGGAATGCATCAGGTCGGCACCGGCGGGGACACAGACGTCCTCGGGATCGTCGAGCCAACCGTCGGGCAGCGACACCGCGCCCGGTGAGCCCTGTCGACCACGGGGGCCTTCGGCGTCCTTGGGAAACGGAACGGTCGGATCGAGTTGCGCCAGAAGGTCGTCGAGCTCGGTCAGGGTCGAGACCAATGCCATCGAGACCCGAAGGTCGGATCCGGCCGGGAATCCGCGCAGGTACCAGGAGACGTGCTTGCGCAGTTCTCGCAGGCCCTTCTTCTCGCCGTGATGCTCGGCGAGCAACTCGGCATGCCGAGCGATGATGGTGGCCACCTCGCCGAGGGTGGGTGGAGTGGGTTCGGGCCGACCGTTGAGGCGGGCGCTGAGTTCGGCGAACAGCCAGGGCCGACCGAGGCAACCGCGCCCGACGACGACGCCGTCGCACCCGGTCTCCGCCATCATGCGGACCGCGTCGGACGCGGAGAAGATGTCGCCGTTGCCCAGGACCGGGATGCCGGAGACATGTTCCTTGAGTCGAGCGATCTCGTTCCAGTCGGCGGTTCCGGAGTAACGCTGCGAGGCGGTTCGGGCGTGCAGAGCCACCGCCGCTGCGCCCTCGCCTGCGGCGATTCGTCCTGCATCGAGATGAGTGTGGTGGTTCTCGTCGATGCCGACGCGGAACTTGACGGTGACGGGAATGTCGGTGCCCTCGGTTGCCTTGACGGCAGCCGCGACTATGCGGCCGAACAGGTTTCGCTTGTAGGGCAGTGCGGCACCACCGCCTTTTCGGGTGACCTTCGGAACCGGGCAGCCGAAGTTCATGTCTATGTGGTCGGCCAGATCGTCGTCGACGATCATCTTCGCGGCGGCGTACGTGGTGTCCGGATCGACGGTGTAGAGCTGCAGCGACCGTGGAGTTTCGGTGGGGCCGAACGTCGTCATGTGCATCGTGGCCGGCTGCCGTTCGACGAGCGCTCGCGCTGTGACCATCTCGCAGACGTACAGACCCGAGGTACTACCGGCCCGCTCCAACTCCTGCTCCCGGCACAGGGTGCGGAACGCCACGTTGGTGACGCCGGCCATCGGTGCGAGGACGACGGGGCTGCGCAACTCGAGCGAGCCGATCTGCAGTGTCATGAGGGAAGCCTTTGGAACGGAGGGAACGTGATCATGGTGACATCGGTGGGCCGGGGGCAGCGGTCGGAAGACAGATGCCGGAAAACAGTGGTGCCCGGCACCGAAGTCGGTACCGGGCACACCAGCCGATCTGAGCTTACGACGCGCGTGCTTCGGCCTTCGCGCGTTCGCGGGCGAGGGAGCGATCGCGCATCTCCTCGAACTTGGTGGCTTGTCGCTCGAGGTCTTCGAGGAAC